>NZ_CP090439.1:1322440-1983660 GCF_021441885.1 Vibrio maritimus | reverse complement strand
ATTCTCTTACCGGAGAGCAGCCTGTAATCACATTGCCTCATTTGCCACCGTCGACTAATGAGACAGCAAGACCACAGATTTAAAGTGATAAACTGAAGATTCAAAAGCTCCCATAGGGAGCTTTTGTTCGTTTTGAGACCAATAAACGCTCATAGACTAGACTTGATGTGTCTCAAGATATTAAAAATCAGAAATTTTCTTTACGCATAGCATGCTTCTTTTTGTGACATAGGTATAATGCGCAATCCGAGCGTAATGACAACTACTATCAATAAGGAATCCAGTTTGAATCTATTTGTCAGAGATCTTACCGTTATCGACACTTCTTATCTTTGCGAAACAAGAGGTATGGTGGGAGAGAGTTGGATCGTGGACGTCATTTTGTCCGGTGAGCTCAACGAGATGAGCATGGTGCTAGACTTTGGCAAAGTTAAGAAACAGATCAAACGTCTTATCGATGAGTATGTCGATCACCGCCTACTGGTACCAATGAAAAGCAGTGCCGTGCATCATGCAGCCACTAAATCTGGTTATTCGACACTCGATTTCATGCGCGGTGACAAAAGCATCCATCTACATAGTCCCGATGAAGCGTTTTGTTTGATCGATTCCGATGAAATTACCATTGAGGCGGTAACGCAATATATCTACCAGATCCTAAACGGTAATTTGCCAGAAAACGTTGAAGGCCTTGAAATTACGCTTCGTCATGAAAATATTATTGGCGCGTTTTATCACTACACTCACGGCTTGAAAAAACACGATGGTAACTGCCAACGCATCGCTCATGGACACCGTTCACCGATTGAGCTTATCGTCGATGGTAAGCGAGATGAAGAAAAAGAGTCAGCGTTCGCAAAGCGTTGGCAAGACATTTATTTAGGGTCTAAAGAAGACCAAGTCGATATTTCTACATTAAGTCTTAGCGAACAAGCGAATGGAATCGATGACTCAACCCATTTTGGTTTCCGCTATCAAGCACCGCAAGGGGAATTTGAGCTCGCGATTTCAAAGCAAGAGACTGAGATTCTTGATACAGATACGACCGTTGAGTTACTTGCAAACTTTATAGCCGATGAAGTGAAGGCTTCCATGCCCGTTGAGCAGTCATTGCAGGTTGTCGCTTATGAAGGTGTTGGCAAGGGAGCAATGGCCTTTCGCTCATAATCCCCACAGAACCTTTAGCTCAAAAATAAAGTACTAGAAGCGCCCTTTGATGGGCGCTTTTTGCATTTTCAATCTAATCTTGTTGTAGAAAGTGTATAAGCGTTTGTCGGGTTTTCAGAATTGAAATGGAGAGCAAAGTGTTCAAGAAATCAAGGCTATGGGCGGTTGGCTTGCTGTTTGTCATTACGGGTTGTACGACTAAGTTTCTCTATAGCAACCTAGATTGGTTGTTGGTGGAATATATTGACGACTATGTGACGCTCAACGATGGTCAGGAGGACATTCTCAGTGAACGGATTCTTGTACTAGGGCAATGGCACAAAGAAAATGAGCTACCACAGTACGTCAAACAGCTCGATGCTATTAGTAATAAAGACCCTAAGCAAGTAGATAGCGACTATGTGCTAGCACAAATGGATGAGGTCAAAACACACACCAAGCGCCTGGTAGAGCAGATCACTCCTGACTTGTACGCTTTGACTCAGCAAATGAGTGATGAGCAAGTAAAAGAACTCATTGAGAACTTTGAAGAAAAAAATCGAGACTTCGTAAAGAAATATGAAGGTATGAATGACGATGAGGTTCGGGAGATTTATCACGAGCGCATAGAGGAAAACTTCGAGCGTTGGTTCGGCTCTGTCAATGATACGCAAAAGCTGTTAGCTAAAGAGTGGGCAAGCAGTATGAAAGTCACAGTATTTGACTGGCAGGAACACCGTAAGCAGATGAATTACTACATGCGTCAGCTTCTAAACCGCCGTGCAGACCTTGCCTATTACCAGCCTGAGTTTCAGCGCTTTTTGAATGATTCAGAAAGCTATTACACTCCAGAGCTTGCGTCTAAGATCGCGCACAATCGCGCGTTGGCTGCCAAGTACATTGCGCTTGCAGTTAACAGTATTAATGCCAAGCAGCAATCTCATTTGGCGTCAGAAATTGATGAATGGAAAACCATTGCAGAAGATCTAATGACGTCGATGTCATTAGACCATAGTCCAAGAGAATTTTTAGTCTTTACGTCTTACACTGAACAGGTACTAATTTAAGGAGCGAGTACCTGTATGATGGAACTAGGGTTATTTTGGACTGAGAAGGCACTATTGGTAGTTGGCGTTCTCTTTATACTCACGGGTATTGTGCAATATGGACGCCGCAGTCATGACTGGAAGGGTGTTGTGACCATGTTCTACAAGCGAGTACCAATGAACGTAGGCGAGTACAAGCGTTATCGTCTTGGCGTTGCCTTTGTTATTTTCGCAGTTGTACTTAGGTTTGCTCTGCACGTTCTGTGGCCGCAATATACCTTGTAAGCCAACGCTTTTCTGATTCGTCTATTCTTCTCACATTCGTAGCGCAGTACGTTTGTTATGCTAATACCAACTAGTCATTGGCGACGACAACAACGGAATGCGCTATGAATACCAATCATCACTTCACCACACTTCCTGAAGCGCTCTATACCTCTCTGCAAGTCAGAGAAGGTGAAAGGGCTGCAGCTAAGGCTTGTGATATCGATATGTACACTTTGATGTTACGCGCTGGGCAATCGGTATTTGAATGTATCATAAGTCAATTTGAGAATGTATCTCGTATCTTGGTCTGCTGTGGGAAAGGTAACAACGGTGGTGACGGCTATGTGGTTGGTAAGCTCGCCTTAGAGCACAACATTGACGTCGAACTTTGGCAGCTAGGGTCTTCAAACGCACTTGTTGGAGATGCGGCGAGGGCTCGCGATGAATTTTTAGCTGCGGGTGGCTCTATTTCATCGCCTAAGAATGTCGTCCCAGAGAATACCGATGTCATTGTGGACGCCTTACTGGGAACGGGTATTAGTGGTGATGTCCGCGATTTTTACTCGCATGTTATTGACCGCATCAACCAATCTACTGCCTCCGTGATTGCTGTCGATACCCCATCTGGATTGAATACCGATACAGGTGCTACAGCGGGTAATGCCGTGCTCGCTGACGCAACCGTTACGTTCATTGGCACGAAACAAGGGCTAGTGACGGCAAGAGCCCGAGCGTTTACTGGTCCGTTGTACTTCGCAGGTCTTGGGGTTGATTCTATTTTCGCACAGCAGAATACACCGAGTGCATTACTCACTAATCATTCATGGCTAGATCTTATAAAGAAGCGGCCGCGAGATGCTCACAAAGGGACTCAAGGAAGCGTTTTGCTGGTCGGTGGTAACAATGGCATGGGCGGCGCGGC
The DNA here is from genome assembly GCF_021441885.1 of Vibrio maritimus. NCBI lineage: Bacteria > Pseudomonadati > Pseudomonadota > Gammaproteobacteria > Vibrionales > Vibrionaceae > Vibrio > Vibrio maritimus. The sequence goes on along the minus strand of NZ_CP090439.1, from coordinate 1,980,279 downwards.
GTATCTTGCTTCGTGTTCGGCGCTTCGTGCAGGGGCAGGATTAGTTGCAACCCTATGCCACGCTGAAAGTTTGCAATCAATACGTTCATTGCTACCAGAGGCCATGGTCAGCGAGGCGGATTCTCAGGAACTGGCACGACGCTCCACATGGAGCAAGGCACTCTGTATTGGTCCTGGTTTAGGTCGAGATGAGTGGGGCAAAAACGTGTTCTCCCATGTATTCAATCAAGCTCGCTCACATGAAAAGCCAATGGTTATTGATGCCGACGGACTTTATTGGCTAGCTGCCGAAGAGAAGGTGGAAGCTTACTCAAACTACGTACTCACGCCTCATCCCGGAGAGGCAGCGCGCCTTTTAAATTGCGCGACAACTGACATCGAAGCTGATCGTTTCAATGCGATTAAACGGCTTCAAGCAAAGTATGGCGGTGTGGTTGTACTAAAAGGTGCAGGCACTTTAATTAGTGATGGAAAGACAGTGGTTGTTTGCCATGCAGGCAATGAAGGCATGGCTACGGGTGGTATGGGAGATGTTCTGGCAGGTGTAATTGCATCCATACTCGCTCAGGGCTATCCAACGTTCAAGGCCGCTGTAATTGGAACATTAGTTCATAGTCTTGCTGCTGATAAAAATGTGAATCGATACGGAGAAGCAGGGTTAATGGCTTCTGACTTGCTTGATGAGATTCGACTTTGTATCAACGGCTTTTAGACGTAAGAAATGTGCAGAATGGATTAAAAAAGTTTGTTTTTTCTTGATGGTACGCTCGCTAATTAACCGCAAATTTTAGGTCAAAAAGCCGCAATTTGGTGCGTTTGATGACAAAATCAACAGGAGAAAAACGTTTGCTTAGCCGTGTTTTCGTTGCAAGTAGTTAGTGGGTTTTGATTTAAGTTGTTGAAATGTATGTGTATATGCACGAAAAGCAAGAGGGTTTTGGAAGTTTGCTGGAGGCGAATTTGTAGCTTTTCGGAATGGTATCACAAAAAAAATTGAAATATCAGTCTTGCGAGAAAGTTTTCGCGACCTATAATGCTGAAAACCGGAGCGTCTGCCAACGCTCCGGTTTTTTTGTGTCCGAAGAAAGGTAAACCGTCTGCCAACGGTAAGCCAACGCATCATGTTTAGACATATGCCCACTGGAACATGTACTAATAAATCGAGGAATTTTTACAATGCGTATCGAACAAGAACTTAAGTTAGGCTTTAAAGATGTACTGTTTCGCCCTAAGCGTTCAACACTAAAAAGTCGTTCTCAAGTAAATTTAACGCGCGATTTTACATTCAAGCACAGTGGTCGTCAATGGTCTGGTACACCAGTAATCGCTGCAAACATGGATTCAGTGGGTAGTTTTGAAATGGCAACAGCTCTTGCGCAGCACGGCGTAATGACTGCAATGCACAAACACTACACAGTTGAGCAGTGGGCAGAGTTCGTAAAAGGCGCATCTAAAGAGACGCTAAACAAAGTATTTGTATCAACAGGTACGTCTGAGCGTGATTTCGAGAAAACTAAAGAGATCCTAGCGCTAAGCGAAGATCTAGAATTCATCTGTATCGATATCGCGAACGGCTACTCAGAGCACCTAGTTGAGTACGTACAAAAAGTTCGTGCTGAGTTCCCTAATAAGACTATCTCTGCAGGTAACGTTGTAACTGGCGACATGTGTGAAGAGCTTATCCTGGCGGGTGCTGACATCGTTAAAGTAGGTATCGGCCCTGGTTCTGTATGTACTACACGTGTTAAAACAGGTGTTGGTTACCCACAGCTTTCTGCAATCATTGAATGTGCTGACGCAGCACACGGCCTTGGCGGCATGATCATCGGTGACGGTGGCTGTGCATGTGCGGGTGACGTAGCTAAAGCATTTGGTGGCGGCGCAGACTTCGTAATGCTTGGCGGTATGCTAGCAGGTCACGAGCAGTCTGGTGGTGAAGTTATCGAGAAAGATGGCGAGAAATTCATGAAGTTCTACGGCATGTCTTCTCAGTCTGCAATGGACAAGCACTCTGGCGGCGTTGCAAACTACCGCGCAGCAGAGGGTAAAACCGTTCTTCTTCCGTTCCGTGGCGACGTAAATAACACAATCCAAGACATCCTTGGTGGTGTTCGCTCTACTTGTACTTACGTAGGTGCAGCTAAGCTTAAAGAGCTTACTAAGCGTACTACGTTCATCCGCGTACAAGAGCAAGAAAACAACGTGTTTGGTAAAGAGTAAATCTGAGCCTTGAGATTTCGAAGAGCCGCTAATTAGCGGCTCTTTTTTTATCATTTGTATCTACGATTTTGTTATAGCCAGTCATTTCGACAGAAACTAGAAGTCATGGACTAGCGTTGGTTTCTTTGAAAAAAATATTCTGCTGAACAATGACTTATACTCCCAACCCAATCGCTTTAAGCGAGCAGCTAACCCTGCATTTTCAATAATCGCGACCTCTACACCACGATAGTGATAGGGATGGCTCTCAATATATTCGATAAACTTGGTCAGTACGCCTTGGCTTCTTGCTGAAGGACAAAAGTTAATCGACACGATACTAAAGCGCTGGCTGCCGGCCATACTACGTACTAAGCAGTGTCCGTATTCGCTTTTAAAGGTCTCAGCGAAAACAGGAAAGGGCTCAGACTGATACTTTTTTGATAGCTGATCATATTGAGAGCATAGATGTTTTAGAAGTTGTTGAGCTTTGTAATTCATGGCATACCACCTTTCAGTCAATCTAAGAACGTGATGATTGGGTGTACGACTATTTTAAAGTTAAATGCGGTATCTTATGAGGTGCGTGTTTCTGAATTTAAGTACCGTATTAGGAGCTAGTTAGCCGTAGCGTGGGGGATGATGAACAAAAGCAGCGCAATTTTCCTAAAATAGGGAAGGGCCTTGTGAGGCTCTATCGCCCTATATTGGAAAAGGTATTGGTTCGACGATGGAACCATTTATTGTGTAGGAAGATTATATAAAATCACTAAGCGACTTTTGATTTCGTAATTTCGTATGCAACTAACGTTTTTACGCACAAATCAAAGGTTGTGACGGTTTGCTAAGGCAGGCATGATAAAAAGCTGAGTGTACATGACATGGAGTCATACTTTGTTCCAGCTTTACTATTATCCAAACAACGCAAGCTTAGCCCCTCACTTCTTACTGCATCACGTTGGTGCTGACTATGAGTTGATTCTGGTCGATAAGGAATCTAACTCTCAAAAGTCGCCAGACTATTTGCGATTGAACCCTGCAGGTCGCATTCCAACGTTGGTTGTCAATGACCAACCGATATTTGAAAGTGCGGCAATATGCATCCATATATGTGAGCTTTACCCTGAATCTGGGCTCTTGCCTAAAATTGGTGACCCAAAGCGTCCATTGTTTTTCCAATGGCTAGCGTTCTTGACTAATACGCTCCAAGCCGAGTTGATGGTGAAGTATTATCCGCATAGACATACTGATGACGAGTCAACCATACCCAATATTCTCGCCGCGCAAGATGACCGCATTGCTGAAGCACTGGCGATTATTGATGCGCAGCTTGCTCATAACGATTTTTTACTCGGTGACAAACTGTCGGCCTGTGACTATTTCTTGTTTATGCTTGCTGAATGGTCATTGCCTGTACCAAAGTCACCGATGACATTCGAGCATTTGGCCCGCTACCTGAGGAGAATGTGTGATAATCCAACTATACAAGCAGTATGTGGAATTGAAGAGATGGATTTGTCCGAGATGACTTTCGAAAAGTGAAGAGGTTGCTCATAAAGAGAAACAGCCCAGGGGGAATGGGCTGTTTTAGGGGCTTAACGCTCTGGTGTCTCTAGCAATCGAATCGCGCTTTCTACTGCGCTGTTCATCGCTTGCTCGCTATCGAGCTTTCCTGAACTCGCTGGTCCTAATGCTGCAGCGTAGAGATCCAACTGCTTGTCGAATGGCAAATCTAATTGCTCATATAAACTTTGTCGAATTCTAGAATGTTGCTCCGGGGTTTGGTTTGATAGGCTGACAAGCGTTTCATAAATAAGGTCTTTCATCGTGGTCCATTTTATTATCTTTTCGGGGGAGCTAGATTGTAGCGATCTTGTTAGAGATTTTCTTATGCAACTATCACATATCCAACATCTCACCTAGCCATGTGTCTTCGTTATCCTGTTCGAATTAGCACTTTAATTTTCCATTTATCAAACACTACAAATGCCAATTCCCTCGCATTAGTGAGCTCTTATGTATCCTAAGCTATGGAATGAAAGTACAGAAAAGGGGATTGGTATGAATACAGAACGTCACGGTATCACGATAGGTATTGAGCGACTTAATGCGGAATCCGTTCTGGTGCTCAAAGCTTCAGGCAAGCTAACACATAGTGATTATGAAACCATTGTTCCCGTATTGGAGTCGAGCTTATCCGGCTTATCGTCTGGGAGTTTTAAGATGCTGGTAGATATCACAGAGCTAACAGGCTGGGAACTGAGAGCAGCATGGGATGATTTCAAACTCGGTCTAAAGGTCGGCACTAGCATAGACAAGATTGCAATCTACGGTGATAAGAATTGGCAAGAGCTTGCAGCTAAAGTAGGGAGTTGGTTTATATCTGGGGACATGGAATCATTTGGTGATTATCAATCTGCCGTGGACTGGCTAACAGATTAGATATTGGAGACAAAGGTCGGCATGTCCCGACCTTTTTTGAACTCTACCACTTAACAATGCCTTTGGTAACCTTAATACCGCCAACGAGCGTTGAACCACCATAGTCTTTAGCTAAGCGAAGCAAGGTGTCATGAAATCCATGGTTGGGAAAGGCTGCCTCTACTTTGGCAATGGATTCTTTGCTCAGTCCTTTGCGCACCATCCCTTTGGAAGCATCGATCCAGTCCGCTTTTCTACATGCTTCAATCACCTTAGCGTGTGGACCTGTGTATGGTGTGATCTTATGGTGCCAATGGATGGCGCCCCTAAGTAATTCAGGATCTAGCCCCCATTCATATTGTTCGTTATCCGCTAAGGCTACGGTTTCTGAAGGCTCAAGGTAGGCAAGTTCATGATCTGTCCATAAACCAATATCGTGGTACACAAATGCGGTCTCAACAATTTGCTCGTACTCCTCGGCATTGTTCAGAAAGTGCATAGCGTACGTAATAGTCCGATAGACATGGTTTCTATATCCCATATAGTCATTACCAATGATTTCTTGGTATCGACTAAAGAGCATTTCAACTCGCGGGCGTTCAAGCTGTATAGCGATCTCTGACATATTCACTCCCCCTTTGCTCATAAGCTAACGAAGATTTTAGTCTCATAAGCATAGACTAACCAAGGTCACTATTATGTGTTGGCGGGGAGTGATATTACCGACTACGAATGCTAACTATTTGCCTTCGTTGATTCCAGCGTAGGTATGTAGTAAGTCATTGAGTACTTTGACCCAGCCTAAAACATCCTGTGGTCTGCTACCCAGTAGAGCCTCTACATGATTGCAGTGTGTTTGCAGTGGAATGGCTTTCTCTAGGTTGAAAGAGACTGCATAGAAGTGCCAAAGAACCAAGCGCGTCATTCGTTCACTGTTTTGATTGGCGTTCTCAGAATCATCAAAAGCTTGTTGAATCTCGCTAAGCGTAATTGCCGTCATTCTTAGAATAGCGTCAAGCTGACTCGCCATCATACGCTCTTCATTGTCGACTTCCTCTTGGTCGAATGTGAAAAGCTCATTCATGACGTCTTCAGGTACCATGCGGCTGATCATGCGTGCCGCAAACTCTTCCAGCTCTTCACGTGGCATGGTATTGAGGGTGTCAAAGGTGTAATCGGGGATCATAAATGCTTACTCTTGCTTTCGGTTGAGTCGAGCATTGTAAGGGGTTAATAGTGATTTGCCAGCTTTTAACATTCTATATTAAAAAAGAGCCACAACGATGTGGCTCTTATGATGCGATTGAAGCTAGTATTGATAGGTAATATCGACCATTATTGATTGATAAGAACTATTGCCATCAAGATTAGTGACGGCTTTTGATTGGCTACCACGTTTTAGCACGACCGAGTAGGTGGGGTCATCTTCGTAGCTGGTGCCTCGCGCCATGCTCGCTTTGCCATCAATCATTTGTTGAGCAAGATAGCGGTAATTGTCTTGTTTGGTGTATAGAATATCATCGTTGGTTAGCGGTGAAACTGATTCATCAATATCGTTTTCAGAAGATTGTTCGCTAAAATGAATGTCGTAACTTAGCTCAGACACATCAACTTCAAGTATATCGCCTTCACGCAAGAAGTGGGTTTTCACATCTGTAATCCATAGTGGTTCCTCTTCAACAACGGAACTACTGTTCATATCAATGATATAAACACCGCCAGCGCCGACAACAGACATTGAAATCGGGGACTCTTCTTGTGTTCCGACCTCTTGCTTGACAATCAAAGCGGTCGTTTCGTCAACACCAAACCCGAAACGCGTATCTTGTTGTTGCAGCAGTTTAATCAGTCGAGTCTCGCGAGCGCGCTCAGAGAAGTGGGTGTCCGTAACACCTAATGTGAATAACCCAAGACCACCTGTTTCCACAAAAGCACTGGATGGATAACCGCCAACAAGAACATCATAGTTAGTGCCGCCATCAATCATAGGGTTAGTGTTGGCATTAGCGTTTAATTTACCGCCTGTCATGACTGCAGTACCAGCACTGCTGCCACCAACCAAAAGTTTGCCTTCTTGGTAGCGTTCACGGATAAGCGCCATTTCTTCACTGTCGCCAAGTTCAGTAATGAGGCTATCTAAGCTTCTGCTTTGACTTCCACCGTTAATGAATAGGCCGTCGGCGGACGCAATGAGCTCCAATAAGCTTGACGGTGCTTCACACGCTTGTTGCTTAATCGCCGCATAATCAGGGAAATAAATATCCTGATGAGGTTTGCCTGCATAGATGTCGTGATACAGCTGTAAATCTTCACAGCGGCCAGCGTCTACCGCTTGTCGATAGGCTCGGTCGATGGGAAGCCACACACCATTTGCGCCTGCCTGAGCAAAAATATCCACATAGAAATCGGCAACGTCGTAGTTGTTGTTTGACGACGAAGTCATGACTAGGACAGTGGGTTTTTCACCTTCTGCCTTATTTTGTGCCGCGAGAGAGACAAACGCTTGATAGGCGTTGATTGAGTCTTCACTATTGGTATCAGAAAGTGCGACTCGCTCGAGTGGGCGTTCGTAGGAAACATCGTTGCGCAATGCTCGAAGTATACGATATTGATCTTCAATAGATAGAGAGTTAAAGGCTGGCGATAGTGCGTTCACCAAATCGATATAAGGATATTGCTTGTTCTCTTCTAGTGTATTGATTGCGGCTGACAGGTCACTGTTTTCTGCGAATAGATCAAGAAGCAAAGCTAGGTTAGCAGTGCTAGGTGTGTATTGTATTAGACCATCATCCATTTTTAAGTAGTGCAATGCGTCCCACTGGTCAGAAGATGAGTTGTACCACAAGTAGTCACCGTCAGCGTCTACGCCGTCGATATTTGTATCTACGCTCGTTGCTGATACGTCGATAAAGGCGGATTTAAAGGTATCTCAAGAATCATATTCGAGAGAGGGATTGTCGACCTGTAAGGCTTGAAATGTGTTTGCAAGAGCGCTTTGCCACTCAGGTTCACTTTGCCATGCACTTGTGCTCAGCACGCGCGTTATATATTGTTCTGAAATGGATACCGCTTCGGATTGTGGCGTGCGAATTGCTGCGTCGGCGATGTCGGCAAACATCGTAGCGCGAACGTCATCCCAATCATTGCAGTCTCCTGGTGTCATAGACGAACAGGCCGTTAAGTGCCCACCGCCTAAAAATAGGCGTTTAGTGTAAGTATCACTGCTGTTTTGGTTGTTCGCTTGTTGGTCATTGTCGCTATTACAAGCGGTTAACAGAAGTAGGCTAGTTGCGACGGTAGCAAGAGTGTGTTTTGTTTGCATAAAGATTCCCTTCATACTGACGAAGTGTCAGTACAGACAGCACAAAAAATGTCAGAGTCGAGTACTCCATGACTCTGAATGTTACTGAACTTATGTTGTTCACTCGTTTGAGTGAGAAGGGAGGGGGTTACTCGTTATACCACTCGCTCAGTGCATGTCGACTGAGCTTATAGAAACCAAGGTAGGTAGAGTGCGTCATGACAGAGAGCGCGTTTCGGGCTGCGAACACGTAATCAAATATTTGATTTTGTCGAACGACATGAAACACGGTATTACCTCTATGAGAAGTTGCTTTCAATGATTTAATGTGTTGAGTAAAGCTAGATAGTAGATGGTGATCTTCATTTCGCCAATATTAATATTGTGACTATTCCGAATGCTTATTCATTATCAATGATAATGTAGTTACATATTTTGCTCAAATGGTTATGATGTTGGAATGTTATTCAAAAGTTATGGTTGTTCAATGAGTAATTAACTTTGATAGAGAGATCACAAATTACATGTTGTTGCTTTGTAGAAGTGGGCCAATATGAACAATTACGATGGTTGTCACATTATCTGACGGCCTTAACCACTAGACTAATACGGTAATTCTCCCTATTTTTGGTACAACTATGTTTCAAGTATTCACACATGAACAAGCGGAACGATTAATCTATCGAGCATGCTTGCGCGCTGAATCTTGCATTACAGCTGTTACCTTTATCGGCTTCTATCGCCTAAGCCGCCATGCTCTCAGCGAATGGTGCAACGAGTAAACCTTCCAACTTCCCATTGAACTAATATTACGTCCGTATCTTTTTACGGAGGTTTGCTATTGGTTCACATCAATATCCATTATTTGAGTTAGTCGCTGTGCTATAAGCTTAGTGTTGTATTTCTTTGCGCGCGTTTAATTCAAGTGTTGGCTATTTGTCGTTTCTATTAAATATAAATGCTCGTTAATTGGGAGTAGGGTATGTTGCACGTTATTAAAAATGTTGTTCTTTATGCGCCTGAGTATATTGGTCTTAGAGATATTATAGTTGGCGGTGGCGAAATTCTTGAAATATCGACGCCAAACAGCACCTACAGCGATGTGTTTACTGTTACCGATGGCGAAGAGAACATACTGGTGCCAGGGTTTGTTGATGGACTCGTACACATAGTGGGTGGTGGTGGTGAAGGAGGTTTCGGTAATCGTACGATAGAGATCACCGCAAAAGAAATGCTAAGTGCAGGTATTACTTGCGCTGCTGGTGCTCTTGGCACCGACTCTATCACGCGATCGGTAGAAAACTTGTTGGGAAAAAGTCGTGAGTTGACCGAACAAGGCGTATGTACTTATTTCTACACCGGTTCGTATCACTTGCCACCATGCACGATAACTGGCTGCATTGAACGTGACATCTTGTATCTCTCAGATGCAATTGGACTTGGGGAGTTAGCGCTTTCCGATCATCGCGGCTCAGTCGTTAGCTTTAACGACTTGTATTGTATAGGCAGACGTGTACGAACGAGCGCAAGTCTAGCGGGCAAAACTGGTGTCGTGCTCTGTCATCTTGGTGACGGAGAAGAACAGCTTAGCTTACTAAGCGAAGTTGTTGAAAATACCGACTTACCGAAGAGTCTTTTTTGGCCAACGCATATTAATCGAAATCCGACCTTGTTTGACGCGGGTATTCAATATGCGCTTGATGGCGGCTTCGTCGATTTCACGACCAGTACAAACGCTGGTTTATTAGCTGATGGCGAAGTGTCTTGTGCCAAAGCGCTTTATTCGATGTTGGAAGCCGGCGTATCTATTGAGCAAATCAGCTTTACCTCAGACGCCAATGCAAGCCTGCCCAGATTTGACCAGGATGGCAATGTGATAGGAACTGACAGTGGTAAGATCGACAGTCTATTTCAAGCAGTGATCGACGCTGTAAATCGCTATGACATTCCACTTGAGCTCGCACTGCGCTGCATTACTTCTAATCCTGCTGCTCGGTTAGGTCTTTCCAATAAAGGTCGAATAGAACAAGCCAGAGATGCTGATTTTGTGATGCTAAATCCCACCGATTTCTCAATTCAACAAGTTTGGACGAATGGTATCGCGCGCCTTGCGTAATTAAGGCGCGCATTAAAATATTATCAAGGAGGTTATTATGACCACAGAAGTGACCACGCAATCAAAAGGGTGGACATTAAAAATGCCCACGGTTTATACGTTGCTGTTTATTATCACCGCATTAGTTGCGTTAATGACTTGGTTTGTACCTAGCGGAAAATACGACTATCGAACGGCAAACAGTGGCGAGGTTATCAGCGCTGAAAATGTGAGTAGCTATTCGGGCGGTGAGCGACTATTGCCCATTCCCGGTACTTATCAAGAGCTAGAGAGCAACCCGCAGGGCATATTCGATGTATTTGCAGCGCCACTATCTGGCTTTGGTGATGCTAGCTCTATCATCTTGTTTGTATTGATGATTGGCGGCTTTTTGAATGTGACTATTCAAACCGGTGCGATGGACGCAAGTGTTAGCGCGTTGTCTAAGCGTTTTACAGGCAAAGAGCAGTGGTTGATCCCTATTTTGATTTTCATTCTAGCGGTAGGCGGCAGCACCTACGGTATGAGTGAAGAAACGGTAAGCCTTTGGGTCATCTTATTGCCGCTGTTTATTGCCGCAGGCTACGATCGCTTGGTAGTCGCGGGTATTATTCTACTTGGCAGTGGCATTGGTGTTGCAACTAGTACTGTGAACCCATTCGCCACGGGGGTGGCCTCACGCTTTGCTGAAATTCAGCTTGGTGATGGGATTGTCGTTAGATTGGTCGCGTTTGCGTTACTTTATTTGGTGACCTGCGTGTTCATTATGCGCTATGCCGCTAAGGTAAAAGCCGATCCTAGCCAATCATTGCTTAGTGACATTACGTTCACCGATCAGTTCTCATCAGAACCTCAGGCGTTGCCATATACGAAACAACACAAGGTCACCATGGCAGTGTTTTTTGGAGCCTTTGCGCTAATGATTTATGGTGTGATTCCTTGGGAAGACATCGGCGTGACGTTTGTACCGGCGTTAAACTGGTGGTTAAAAGAAATTTCAATTGTGTATCTAGTTGCGGCCATCTTGATTGGTTTGATCAATCGTATGCCCGAAGAGCAGTTCGTTCGCTCATTCATTGTTGGCTGTAAGGACATGATTGGTGTTGCCTTGGTAATTGCTGTTGCTAAAGGTATCAATGTCATCATGAACGATGCCAATATTACCGATACGATTTTAAGTTGGGCTGAGGGAATGGTTGTCGGTCTAGATAGTGGAGTGTTTGCTGTAGTGAGCTATGTCGCTCACATTATTCTCGCTTTCTTTATTCCATCAAGTTCGGGTCTCGCTACGGTCTCTATGCCTTTAATGGGACCTATGAGTGATTTTGCGGGTGTAAACCGAGATATCGTTGTCACTGCCTATCAGCTTGGTTCCGGTTGGATCAATTTGTTTGCCCCAACCGCTGCAACCGTCGTGGCCGGGCTTGCTATCGCGAATGTGCCTTATGGTCGATTCTTTAAGTGGGTCGTTCCATACGTTGCAGCCATTTTCGCTTGCTCGTGTATCATTCTTTATATTGCTGCATAGTCATACCTAGTTAGGGCGACCCTCAGAGGTTGCCCTAGTAAATTCCTCAAACACTTTCCTTGCCTCAAAAGATTCGGTCCCGCTACTATTTGTCTAGTTGAACCTAAAGTAGATAAAACTGATGTCCAAAGAACCTAAGCGAATCCAGTCTATTGAGCGTGGCTTCGCGCTACTAGAAGCATTGTCAATTCATGATCAACCGATGACATTACAGTCAATCACAGAAGCATGTTCACTGAACAAGACAACCGCACATGGTTTGCTCTCCACGATGTCAGCTCTCGGTTACGTGAGTAAAGTTGATGGTGGCTATACTTTGGGTTTGAGGTTGAAAGAGCTATCCAAACCACTAGAGCAAAGAGATGAGCAGATCCGTCGTCACTTTATCGATCTAATTAAATCAATGGCGCAGTTGACCAACAACACAGCATATTTGGCTGTCCCTAGCGGTGTTAAAGAGTATTTATATATTGATGCGATAGAGCGTGATAACCCTTTAACCATAAGGAGCCCCCGTGGTCGCCGTGAAGGATTAACGACGTCGGCTATTGGCAAAGTTTTCTTGGCTTTTGATGATGATTTGAAGCGAACTCTAAGGGTTCAGGGTGAATTGTCAGGGGAGTTAGAGCGAGAACTTTCAGAAGTAAAAGACAACGGTTACGCTCTCGATTTAGAACAAGCTGAACCCAATCTCAATTGTTTGGCCATACCTCTATTTTGGAAAGGAAAGTTAGTGGCAGCCGCCGGTATATGCGGTGCGGCTAGTGATATAACGTCATCTAGGCTGATTCACTTTGCGGGAGTATTTATCACCAAAGCACACTAGTATTCGACAATATCGAATATCAGCGCCTTTTCATGCAAAAATCACAAATGCGTGAGCCTAAGATTTAAGCTGGACGTATACGCCAATAAGTATACATCGAGGAGAAATTGAATATGGCTACAGTTTTGATTACAGGCGCTAACAGAGGGTTAGGTCTAGAATTTGTTCGCCAATACTCAAACAAAGATTGGACGATACTCGCGGCATGTCGCTCGCCAGAGACAGCAACTGAACTAAAAGAAATGTCGGAACATAAAGGGTCAATTGAGCTGATTCAGCTAGATGTGACAAACGAATCAGACATCAATCAGCTCGGTGAGGCCCTCAAGGGTAGACCGATAGACCACTTAATGCTTAACGCAGGAGTATTAGGGGATGATTGCGCGACACTTGGTCAAATGACTCAAGCAAGTTGGTTACAAGTCCTATCTGTAAATACGGTGGCACCCGCTTTATTGATCCAAGCGTTAAGTGACAATGTTGCCGCAAGTGAACATAAAACGATTGTTGGTATTTCGACGCGAGTGGCGAGCTTGTCTGATAACAGCTCAGGTAACATGTATAGCTATCGCGCATCTAAAGTGGCGCTGAACCAAATACTCGTGTCAGCCGCAAAGAACTTGGAAGCACAAGGTGTTAAAACACTGGCTATCCACCCTGGTTGGATTCAAACAGACATGGGTGGAGATAATGCGACATTTACTGCTGAAGAAAGTGCATTGGGTATTATTAGTGTGGCTGAAAGCCTTACGTTAGAGCAATCGGGTACCTTCCGAGTGTTTGATGGCTCAACTATTGAGTGGTAGATTTTCCAGCCAGTACAGACTTTATGCGAGAGTTCGGACTAAAAAAACGCTGACAAGAAGAAAACCGAAGAGTTTTGCCGAGTGGCTTAAAGATAATCGAGAAATGTTGTTAGCAAACGGTTAACGGTCTAAGGCGTCCAGAAATGGGTGCCTTTTTTGTGGATCATGTTGACTGTTGGAGTAATAGAAAAGCTCTGTTGGTGAAAGTGGCCCATGATGGATTAAACTCAGATAAAACTGACATAAGTTTAAACTCTAAATCTATTCAGACCTTGATAATCGAACGTGTGAAGGCGCTATTGCCATGGAAAAGTGTGTTTTTTGTGACATCAATAACGACAGGTTGGAGCACATGCTCATCGCTCAAAACGGCGCTCTCAAAGCAGTGCTTGATCGATATCCGATTACTGAGGGTCATATTCTGATTATTAGTCAAAGCCATGAATCCCATTTAGAGCACCTAAACGATCATGAGTATCATGCAATGTTTGAATTTGCCCGAGAGCTTGGGAGGCAACTTCCTTCTTGTATGGAAGGGGTTGAAGATTACAACTTGCTAGTGAACAACGGAAAGTGTTCAGGCCAGCATAGTCCTCATGTGCACTTGCATCTAATACCAAGACGACGTGGTGATACGTTTGGCTTTTACTGGCGATTGTTGACCCGCTTTGTTAATCCTTTTAGTTCTCTTGGCTCGGATAAGAACTTACGTAACGTTCAACGCAAGTGGCAGGGTAGTCGGTAGCTACCTTACAAATTAGTTGTCATGGTGATTATTCGTATTCGGTTAGTTGTTAGGTGAAGGAGGTTAACTGATACTAGTACGTTTATCTAATTAAAATTTTCTTAACAGGTCCTTCTTTATTCTCACGAGGAAGTATGTGATTTTAAAATACTTTATTAATGTTGAAATTAAAGAAAGAAGTATCAGTATCTTATAGTCTGATGGAATTCTATGTCACTGGCGAAGTTACAAAAAGCTCTTTATATAGGTATAAAGAGCTTTTTAAATAGCTAATAAGTGGCTTAATTATCAAGCTTTAGAAGAATACGGCTGCACCTAAGAATACGTGTGTGCCTTTTGATGCGCCTCCCAGACCGATGACGTCTCCTGCGGAATTAAATGTATAGCTTTCATTAAGCTTAACGTCATCGTTATAACCTTCTAAGTAAACTTCACCCCAAGGTACTGGAGCCCAAGCAGCACCGAGGTTAAATTGCTTAAACTCGGACTTAACTTGACCGGAGGTTTGGTTTTTTTCTTCTGCCATTTCATAGCCGCCATAAATGCGAACACTATCAGACAGGTACATATTTGCACCGAATCCAAACGAGGAGGTCTTAGTATCAAACGCGTTGGCACCATCTTTAGCTTCGAACTGTTCGTATCTTGCAGATAAAGATAGACCGCCGTCTAGTAGATGCTGCTCAATTGCGAAGGCATATTGCTTGATCTCAGCGTCCGTTGCCGTCGTTTCGGTAAGGTCGCCAAGTATGTCTGTGAATTTACCATTTATATCATTCGATTGGTTATATGCTGCCACTAAATAGGTATTTGTACTTTCTACCGTATATGCAATAGCACCACCAAAGCCGCCATCAATTTTGACTGGATCATCTGCATTTACTTCTAGAAGGCCACCAAAGTTTAGTCCGTTGCCACCAAAGAAAATAAAATCATTCGCTTGGCGAGCTGCTTGATATTGAAGGCCAACATAAAGATTATCAAAATCATTTTGCCAAACTACTGTATTAGCGGTTCTTCTACTTCCTAACTCATCGGATTGCATCATGTTAAGTCCGCCAACCCAATACGCATAATAACCTTTATCTGCCTTCATATATGGGCTCTCTTGGCGGCCAATAGTGACAGAGCCAAAATCATCGTGTCCGAACCCTGCATAGGTTTGACGCGCAGTTAATGCTCGTCGGTCATCTAGGTCTGATGCTGTTGAAAAGTCTACATCCCATTCAATTTTCGCTATTCCGTAAACTTTACCCATCTGGTGTTTGATATCAAAACCAAACCAAGAGCCTGGGTCTTCTACAAGCGTTTTGTCACTGTTATAACCTAAGCCTGCAGCATTACCAAGGATAGAGCTCTTATCATAATCATAGGCACTGACATGCGCCGCTATAGCACCATACATATTGGCGCTTGTACCTTCACTATTATACAATTCAACAGCAGCAACTTGCGACGCAGCAAATACACTCACCGCTAATGTAGAAAGTTTGAATAGAGTCTTCATATGTGTTCCTTTTTATATTTATTCCGTTTCTTCGGATATAAGAACCCCCTTCAAAAATATTTCTATTTTTGAATACCACTATTGGGGGACATTATTGGAGAGGAGGTTATATTCAAGAAAGGGAATATTTCCAGCGCTCTTAATAAATCTATTTGTTGATATTAGTGTAAAGTATTTTATTCAAACGTGTGTTTAATCTCGGTCACATTTATTTAAGCGGCGAATGATGATCTATTTTGATCTCGAATGGAATAGGCGGACTATTACGTGCTTCTCAAATGGGTGTTAACGAAATGATCGAGATTGTTTTGTTAGTGTAAATGCTCTGAAATTCATATTGAGAGATATATTAGTTATCAACGTTGGCGAGAAGTCTTTTCATTCCATGTGCATCTAGATGACCGTCGTTTTTCTTGGTGGCTCGTAAGTACTGATAAGCTGTAATGAGCTTACGGTGGGTAAGAATCTCCTCTGGTGCTAGGGTTGTACCCAAAACCGTCTCATGGGCGAGTTGATAGGCGGGCATGTCGACGACTTCTGCTTGTCTATATAAGTAGCCGCAACCTGTTGCTAACCACTCTAGCGAGCAGTTGGCTTTCATAGCGATTTGGTTGGCTTTTGCTAAGCTTGGTTCACTACCTTTAAGGTATTTGCGAATGAGAGCTTCGGACAGATCGACGCGACGTGCAAATCCGCTGACGCTTTCTTGTCCAATCAATTCTTTAAGTCTTTCAGCAAAGCTCACAACTTCGTACTCCAGTTCGTTTTTTCGAATTTTAGCCGTTGTGGGCACCTGTAAACAAGCTTAGGATGTGGGCAGAGTTAAATAAGGAGATAACCCATGGTTTCTAAAGTAACGATGGCGCCAAGTGGACCTGACTTTTCGGAGTTGGTTCAGGGGTATTGGCGTTTGGCTGACTGGGGAATGACACCACAAGAGCGTCTCACCTTCCTTAAGCAGCATATCGAGTTAGGTGTGACGACTGTTGATCACGCGGATATATACGGTAACTATGAGTGTGAAACACTGTTTGGTGAGGCGCTAGCGCTAGACCCATCGGTTCGCAAAGAAATCCAAATCGTATCGAAATGCGACATCAAACTTTGTAGTGACAAGTTTCCGGATCGTAAGATCAACCACTACGATACGAGTGCAAAACACATCTACGAGTCGGTAGATAACTCATTGCAAAGACTGGGTGTGAATGAGTTGGATGTACTTCTCATCCACCGTCCAGATGTGTTGATGAATGCTGACGAAGTTGCAGATGCATTCAACGAACTATACAAGATTGGTAAGGTTAAGCACTTTGGTGTGTCAAACTTTACACCTCGTCAGTTCGAGCTTTTACAGTCACGCCTAAGTAAGCCGCTTGTTACTAACCAAGTTGAGATTAATCCACTTAATTTCGAGGTTGCTCACGACGGTACTCTTGATCAACTTCAGCAACTGCGCGTTCTTCCTATGGCTTGGTCTACGCTGGCTGGTGGTGAGATCTTCAATGGTCAATCTGAGCAAGCAAAACGAGTTCGCAGTGAGCTAGAGGCAATTCGTGCAGAAGTTGGTGCAACAAGTATTGATCAAGTTATCTATGCCTGGGTCAAGCAGTTACCATCGAACCCACTACCAATCATTGGCTCTGGTAAAATCGATCGCGTTAAAGCTGCAATCGCGGCGCTTGATATTGAGTTAACGCGTGAGCAATGGTACCGAGTATGGGTGGCATCTAAAGGACATGGTGTGCCATAGAGCGCTATGATACTTTGAACCAATAAACGCCATAAAATTGAAACATTTTATGGCGTTTTTCTTTTTTGAACTGGTTTCGTAGTACAATAAGGCGTAACGCTGACTACGGCTCGATACAAAGTTTGACAATAGGTGTATTTTCTTTGGCTTAAGATGGTGTTATAACATAACAATTAGTCGTTTTCCGTATCATCATTATGAAGCTTGTTCGTCCTATTTTGGTGGCTACTGCCGTCATCGCTCTCTCTTCCGCTTCTTTCATCAGTTTTTTGCCCGAGCCGGCACCAGAGCCTATTTCGATAAAGGTGACCCCTTATCAAGCTGAGGTAGCTTTGGATTCTTCTTCAAATCTTGAGCAAGCAAAAGACCATCCAATTCGTGTTCACTACTTTGTTAAAGTGGGGGATACCTTAAGTACCATTTTCTCATCATGGAACCTTGGCTACTCGACGCTTCAACATATTCTCGAAGCTGATTTGAACGTACTAAAACTTGATACGATCAAACCTGGCGATCACCTCGAGCTCATTATCGACTCCGAATCCAAACAATTAGAGTCGATGATTTTCCACGAGAGTTTGGTCGAACGCGCGATCTACACTAAGGAATCAGACGGTTCGTTTGAGTATCGTTTTGAAGAAGAGCAGGGCGACTGGAAAGAAACGCTGTATTCCGGTGAGGTTCACGGCAGCTTTTCTACTTCTGCACACCGAGCGGGTCTATCAACGAGACAGATTGCCAATATTACTCAAGTACTGAGAGATAAAGTTAATTTTGCTAGAGAGCTGCGTGCCGGCGATCGTTTCGAGATTTTAGTTAACCATCAGTACTTAGGTAATCACCCAACGGGTAACGCTGAAATTCAAGGGATTTCCATTAAATTAGGCAACCGAGAGGTCGCAGCGTTTTTGGCCGAAGATGGGCGCTTCTATGACCGCGATGGAAACAGCTTAGAACAAGCGTTTGATCGTTATCCTATAGATAAGGTATATCGCCGCGTAACATCCCACTTCAACCCGAAACGTAAGCACCCGGTGACAGGACGAATATCTCCGCATAACGGTACCGACTTCGCAACGCCAGTGGGTGCGCCAATCTACTCAACAGGTGATGGTGTTGTAACGGCTATCCGCAATCACCCATATGCTGGTAAATATGTGGTTATTCAGCACAACAGTGTTTACACAACACGTTACTTACATTTGTCTAAGTTTTTGGTGAGACAAGGGCAGCATGTAAAGCGCGGTCAGAAGATTGCGCTATCAGGTGCAACAGGGCGATTGACTGGGCCACACCTCCACTTTGAAGTGTTGGTACGAAACAGAGCGGTAAACCCACTCACGGTCGACCTTCCTTTGGCTACCTCTATTTCAAAAGAAGAGAAACAACAGTTCTTAGCTCGCATTTCTGATTTTGACCGTCGAGTCGCCAATAAACACATGGCAAATCAGGAGGCCTCACCAAAAGATAGTGGTGTGTAGGGGCTGTTTTTACACGATCAGCGCTTAGTCTCGACAAGCAATAAATGCTTAAGATTAAGCGCTTAATTTTCTTTCTAACATGAATCAAGCTCGTTACTATTAATCGTAATATGGTCGAGTAGGTTGATGGTAGAAGAAATGTTACTAAGCAATTTCCACATGCATTGTCACTATTGTGACGGAAAAGGGTCTCCTCAGGAGATGTTTGAAAAAGCAAACCGTCTTGGGTTTGTTTCTGTTGGCTTTAGCTCTCATGCGCCGCTCCCCTTTGATAATGATTTCTGCATGCTCGCTGACAAGCTCGATGCGTATATTGAAGAAATTAGCGCACTGAAAGGACATGCAGAAACGCAGGTCTACCTTGGCTTGGAACTCGATTTTATTCCTGGGGTGACCACTCCTAGCCATAAGCGATGGGAAGGACTCCCACTTGACTACAAAATTGGTTCAGTACACACCTTAGAAGCGCCGAATGACCAATACCCAATGCTCAGTGTGGATGGTCCCCATGACGAGTTTTTAGTTCTTTTGAATGAAGTTCATGGTGGCAGTGCCCGTTCGATGATCACGAAATACTATCAAAGAGTCACTGAGCTGTGTGAGCTTGGGGGATTCGATATCTTGGGGCACTTCGACCTTGTAAAAAAACACAACAAGGCTTTGGTTTTCTTTGATGAATCAGAAGATTGGTACAAAGAGGTTGCACTTAAAGCTTTGGATGTGGTTGCACAATCTGGTGTGATACTAGAGGTAAACTATGGCGGTATGCTGAGAGGGGCAACCGATGATGTTTACCCATCGCCTTGGTTGTTAGAAGAAGCCAAAAAACGCAATATTCCCATCCAAATAAACGCGGATGCGCATGCTCCCCATCATTTAGGTGTACACCATGAACATTGCCAAGCACTTTTAAAACGCCTTGGTTATGACACGCAGAGAATTCTCTTGAACGGTGTTTGGACTGATGTTGCGCTTTAATCCACGTTTTAAAGCTGGAAGAGGCGTTGTTTGAAATTTAGCCAATAACTCTGCTTAAATATGCTACCTGGTTAACATAGTTTGCGACTTGGTTGATTTACAATCGAGCCCAAATCAACGACTTGGTTATCAGGAGCGCCATCATGCAAAGGATTGAAAACTGCGTATGCAGTGTATGTTGTGCCGAAACGAAACATATTGTGGTATTGGTAGAGAAACCTGCGTTAGCGGAAGGCGCATATTCACAGGACAGTAGTGCATTTGTCGCAAACTTGCTCAAAGGCTGGGTATTCGGTGGTTTGATGACCTCAACACACGCCTATTCTTGTCATCGCGTATGCGAAGTCTGTGGGACAAAAACCGTCGAGGATTATCTCGATTGATTTCTCTTAGGCAACCCAGAGCATTTTTATAAGTTAGATTGGCGTTGAGAGTGAAAATATCGACACATGCGCAGAGACTTGTTGAGGCGATAGAGTCTATTGACTACAATAAGCCACTTTTCACTAACTCATTCAGGTTATCACCATGAGCGACAACGCAAAGCCAGAATTACCAGATCATCTATCAGGCAACCCACGTAGCCCACACCACGTGGCTGAGTGTTTTGAACACCAAATCGGCATTCGCCTAAATGGTAAAGAGCGCACAGACGTTGAAGAATACTGCATCAGCGAAGGTTGGGTAAAAATCCCTTCTCCAAAGGCAAAAGACCGTTGGGGTCAACCAATGTTGATCAAGCTTAAAGGCACGGTTGAAGCGTTTTACGTTTAATCCGCCAGAAAAACAAAAGACCAGCCAAAAGGCTGGTCTTTTTTTATCGTTCACCCAACTCGATTACTTCATCTGTTGAACTTGTTGTTGAAGCTGCTCAAGTTGCTTCATCTTGCCTTGCAGACCCAGTGACTGGTAGCTAATTTCAGATGGGTTCATAATAAGACCTTGTTGCATTGGGTAATTAGGCAGAGTTTGGAAGAAATCACCCAGTACATCTTGGATTGGAACAAACAGCCACATGTTGTCTGCCATCCAACGTAAGTACATGCCTGACTCATGTGGTGCTTTCTCAAACGGGTCAGCACGTAAATGAATAATTTGTGGCCAGTTTGGAGAGAAGCGAACCGCATTTGAAATGTCGCCTTCCAACACCGCAAAGTTTAGTTTCCAGTCATGCCAACGCACAGCATTCAGTTCGCCGTTTGCAGTAAAGTACAATAGAGACTCGCGAGGTGCTTCTTCAGTTTTGCCTTCAAAGAACGGTTTAAAGTTATAGCCGTCAATGTGAACACGCCAATCTTTGCCGTTAGCTTTATAGCCTTCAGCAAGTTTCTCCTTTACATCAGGAACACCAGCGGCATCTAGTAGTGTTGGTAGCCAATCTTGGTGAGCCATCATTTCATTGATGCGAGTGCCTGGTTCAATCACGCCTGGCCAGCGAACTAACTGAGGAACACGCATTCCGCCTTCCCACGTCGTGCCTTTTTCACCATGGAATGGTGTCGCACCGCCATCAGGCCAAGTTACTGTTTCTGCACCGTTATCGGTTGTGTAGATAACGATGGTGTTGTCAGCTACATCTAACTCTTCGAGTTTATCAAGTAGAACACCAACGTGATCATCATGTTCTAACATACCGTCGGCATAGATCGAAATACCAGATTTACCTTGATATTTTTCCTGTAGTCGAGTCCATACGTGCATTCGCGTGGTGTTATGCCAAATGAAGAAAGGTTTATCAGCTTTTACTGCTCTTTCCATAAATTCTAGCGAGCTTTCTAGGAACTCTTCGTCAGCGTGCTCCATACGCTTACGCGTCATAGGACCAGTGTCTTCAATCTTACCATCCGCATAGGACTTAATTACTCCGCGTGGGCCATAGTTCTTCCGGAACTCCGGATCTTTCGGGTAGTAATATGTCTCAGGCTCTTCTTCTGCATTAAGGTGGTAAAGGTTTCCAAAGAACTCATCGAAGCCATGTTTGGTTGGTAGGTGTTCGTCTTGATCGCCTAAGTGGTTTTTACCAAACTGTGCGGTCATATAGCCTTGGTCTTTCAGAAGATCGGCAATAGTGGGCGCCCAGTCTGGGATACCGTGTGTGGAACCAGGCATACCGACAGTCAGTAGACCGGTACGAAACGGTTCTTGTCCGGTAATAAATGCAGAGCGTCCCGCAGTACATGATTGCTGTCCATAGTGATCCGTAAATAGTGCACCTTCATTAGCAATACGGTCAATGTTTGGGGTTTCGTAGCCCATCATGCCCTGGTTATACGCGCTAATATTCCAGTAACCAACATCATCACCAAAAATCGCTAGGATGTTTGGTTGGTCTGCTGCGACTGCTGCCGAAGATGTAGCAACTAGGCCTACGCCCATTGCAATCTTACTTAAGTGGTTCGCCATTCTAGACTCCATCGTCTTTTAACTTATTGGATTTGAACGAGACACCTGACGGTATCTGTATGCTCGGCACTTTAGGTCAGGCTAGGGGCAAAGTCGTCTTATAGAGACTATAAAAGAAAGTTATATTGGTATTGCATGGGTAATAAAATCAGTGGGTTATACAGAGGAGAAACGCTGTTTATATCTTTTGAGAGAGTGTGACAATATTCTCAATTACAACCTATGAAACTGTGAGGTTGGAACTAAGAAAAACGCTTTGATTAGTGGAGGTTATGCATGATTGCGACTATACGTTAATGGGCAGGACGCAACCAACTAACGTAGAGGTATACATGACAACGACTACAAGGTTTAAGCGGAGCTTAGCTGTATTGGCTACCGCGTTAATTGGTGTTTCAGCAAGCAGTTATGCTGAGGATAAGCCCAATATCCTCGTCATTTGGGGTGATGACATCGGACAATCAAACGTCAGTGCTTATACATTTGGCTTAATGGGTTATAAAACGCCGAATATCGACTCCATCGCAAAAGATGGCATGATGTTTACAGATTATTATGGGGAACAATCCTGTACAGCAGGACGTTCGACATTTATTACCGGACAAAGTGTACTTCGTACTGGGTTAAGTAAAGTTGGTCTTCCAGGCGCTGACCTTGGATTGCAAGCAGAAGATGCGACCATTGCTGAACTGCTCAAACCGCACGGCTATATGACGGGCCAATTTGGTAAAAACCACCTAGGTGATAAAGATGAGTTCTTACCGACCAATCACGGCTTTGATGAGTTCTTTGGTAACTTATACCACTTGAACGCCGAGGAAGAACCTGAAAACGTCGACTATCCAAAAGATCCTGAGTTCCGTAAACAGTTTGGCCCTAGGGGCGTCATTAAGTCTTACGCGGACGGCAAGATTGAAGATACCGGCCCGCTCACTCGTAAACGTATGGAAACCGTAGATGAAGAGACGCTATCAGCGGCGCTCGATTTTATGGATCGCGCAGTTGAGGCGAAGAAGCCATTCTTCGTTTGGTGGAACGCGACTCGAATGCACTTCCGTACCCACGTTAAAGAAGGCAACTTAGGTAAATCAGGGATCAGCTTTTATGCTGATGGCATGATTGAGCATGATAACCATGTTGGTGAGCTCCTCAAAAAAGTCGACGAGCTCGGTATTGAGGATAACACCATAGTGTTCTACTCAACTGATAATGGTCCTCATATGAACACTTGGCCTGATGCAGGTCTGACGCCATTTCGTGGTGAAAAGAACACTAACTGGGAAGGCGCTTACCGAGTTCCAGCCATGGTTAAGTGGCCAGGGAAAATTGAAGCGGGTTCAGTGTCTAACAACATCATGCACCATATGGATTGGCTACCAACCTTCTTGGCCGCAGCGGGTGAGCCTGACGTGAAAGAGAAACTCCTCAAAGGTCACCAAGCGGGCGATAAGAACTTTAAGGTTCACCTTGATGGCTACAACTTCCTCCCATATTTAACTGGTGAATCAGAAGAGTCTCCACGAGCAGAGATTTTCTATTTCTCTGATGATGGTGATCTTACCGCGCTTCGCTACAACAACTGGAAAGTGGTCTTTATGGAGCAGCGCGTAGAGGGCACACTTCGTATCTGGGCAGAACCGTTTGTTACTTTGCGAGTTCCTAAGATTTTTAACTTGAGAATGGACCCATATGAAGTCGCAGACGTTACCTCGAACACATACTATGACTGGATGCTGGATAGGGTTTACCTGCTAGTACCAGCGCAGGTGTACGTAGGTAAGTTCTTAGAAACCTTCAAAGAGTTCCCACCAAGGCAAAAAGCAGCCAGCTTCAACTTAGATGAAGTGATGGATAAGCTTCAGACTCCAACCAACAAGTAATCAATAGTGACAAACGCTCCCACGAACAGGGAGCGTTTTTATTTGGATTCTTTTTCACACTTATTACATAAACTTGGATGGAATTAGCCTTGCGATACAGTAGACTACAAACATAAAACACAACAACGCTATTCAGATTTATCATGCTGCTAACCGCTACTCCCACTGCTGAAATGTTCACTCAACACGAGTTTCGCACTATCGAACTGCAACAACATTGCTTGGTGCTTCACTCTGTGAGGGCAGAAGTGCGGATTCCATTTTGTGAATGGAGTGGCAAGCTCAGTGTGAAAAGAGGGCTGATATGGTCCTCTATCACGGTTCACGCACATGAATCTGACAACAGACAAGTGCAATGGGTTGTGCAAGGCTTACCGTGGCAAGAAGCACAACGCTTTGCGAAGCATGCGGTATCGGTATATCAAAGCTGGCATCAAGAACAATGTGCGCTTCTGAAAAACTACCTACCTAAATGGGAGCAGGAGCTCAATCGCCTGCGAACATTACCGCAGTTTCTTCCTCAATCGATGATGAACAATTGGGTTGCTGAAGTAGACAGCCAGTTTCTTGAGATGAATATGTCGATTGCGGAAGCAATGCGCACGATGCCGAACCGAATTCAAAAACTGCTTCCTTGGATTGAGGATGCTCCCAATGCTTTGCAAGAGAGAAATGTAAATTGGTTAGAAGAGGAGCGGGAGAACTGGCAGGTGCTGTTTTCACAATCTGAATCCTCGCCAATGAACTATTCACAACAGTTGGCGGTTCTGCACAACAACGATCAAAACCTTATTCTAGCTGGCGCAGGGTCGGGCAAGACAAGCGTATTGATGGCGAGAGTATCTTATCTTTTGCAGAGTCATCTCGCGCAACCTGATCAAATCTTGCTGGTGGCATTTGGACGAGAAGCCGCGCAAGAAATGCGTGATCGTCTTGAGCGGAAACTGGGTAAGACTGCGGATGAAATTTCCGTGCTGACCTTTCACCAGCTCGGTCTTCAAATCCTCAAGGAAACGGAGATTCAACCTCCGAAACTTTCGCCGTTGGCCACAGAGTCTTCGCAAAAAACAGGTTGGTGTATTGAGTGGCTCAAAAAGCATTGGATGACACCGACCAACTTTAAACGTTGGCAAAAGCATTTGTCTAAGTGGCCTATTGCGTATTTAAAAGGCGATGAAGAGCTGGGTAGTCAAAGCGAGAACCCTAAGCTCATCGCCTGGCTGGAGCAGCAACTTGATCAGCTTATCGCCACAGGCTTAAGCAAAAAGGCCATTCAGGAAAAAATCATCGATGAGTCAGATTACACTCGCCTAAATAGTGAGCTTGCGCTCTGTTGGCCATGCTATCAAGCATGGCAAAAAATGCTCAAAGACAACGATCAAATTGATTTTACCTCGATGATTACTAATGCCACGAAACGTGTTTCGTCTCGTAAATTTTCATCGCCGTGGAAGTTTATTATGGTCGATGAGTATCAAGATATCTCGCCGGATAGGCTTGCTCTTGTACAATCGCTGTGTGAACAGAAGGGTAATACGGCATCATTGTTTGCTGTGGGGGATGATTGGCAGTCGATATACCAGTTCACGGGGTCTGATGTGGATCTGACCACAGAGTTTGGTCAGCGCTTTCCTGATTCTTCAATCCATTTACTCGACACGACATATCGATTTAGTGACAAGCTGCTTGAGGTCTCCTCAGACTTCATTCAGGCCAATCCAACGCAGCTCACCAAGGAGATCAAGAGCCATAAGTCGGTTAAACAAAAGGCGGTGGTAGTAGAGCACGGTAACCGCGTTGAAAAGATCCTAGATGACCTTAATAGCAAAGCAAAGGTGACGAAATCAGTGCTGTTGTTAGGTCGCAACCATTACCACAAACCTGAGCTTTTCGACGATTGGTGCAAGCGATTCTCAAATCTATCGCTCGACTACATGACTTGCCATGCCAGTAAAGGTAAAGAAGCTGACTTTGTCATTATTGTTAATGCCGATGAGGGACAGTTCCCAGCGAAGCGTAAGTTTGTTCACCTCAACGATGCGCTGACTTCTGGCACCGATACATACCCTCATGCCGAAGAGAGACGTTTGTTTTATGTCGCAATGACTCGAGCCAAAGTGAAGGTTTGGGTGACTTACCAATCCTCACCATCGCCGTTTGTTCGAGAACTCACGGAGCATGAACAGGTTATCGTAAAGAAGTAAGGCGCTCGTCGCAGAAAAACAAAGACCTCTGTTAAAAACAGAGGCTTTTCTTTTAGTATTTAGTATTCCTATTTGGGGCGTAATACTAAATTTTGAATACAGAGATGGCTTTATCCATATGTTGAGTTTGGTTTGATACCTTTTGAACTTCCTCGATACAAGCCGTGGCATTGTTCATATTGTCCGTAGAAATCTGGTTTAGGTCTGTAATCGACTCGCCTACTTGGTTCATTACGATGCCTTGCTCTTCAATTGCAGCGGCGATTTGTTCCGAGTTGGATTGAATACGCGTCATGTCATCAGATATTTGCTGAAGTGCGGTGTCGAGTTTCGCAGAAGCACTCAGTGTTTCCGCACCTTGGGTGTTGCACTGTTCGATATCATCAACGACGGTTGTCATTTGAGATTGAATAGCGGAGACAAGATTCGTGATTTCCTCAGTAGACTGGTGAGTACGACTCGCGAGAGCGCGTACTTCATCGGCCACAACTGCGAAACCACGACCTTGCTCACCGGCACGAGCAGCTTCAATAGCCGCATTCAGTGCAAGTAAGTTCGTTTGTTCGGCAATATCTTGAATGATGTGTACCGCTCCACCTATTTTGCCGACATGGTCATTAAGAGAGCGTATCTCGTTATTGCTTTCTGCGAGCACTGCTGAGAGTGATTGAATGTTGCTAACCGTATCGTCTACGAATTGACGGCTCTGTACCGAGTTGCTTGATGCTTGGTTTACCACATCTGCCGCGTGATGCGTCGTTTGCGAAATCTCATCAATAGTCGTCACCATCTGTTGTACTGCTGTCGCCATTGAGTTGGTGTGATCGCTTTGATTGTGGAGCTGTTCGACGACGTTTTGCAGTTCAGCACTCATGCTCGCACTGCTGTTTTTTAATTGGCTTGACTGTTGTTGTGTGTCAGCAATCAGGTGTTTAAAGCTGTCGATTAACGAGTTAACTGCCTGCCCGATAGAAGCTATTTCATTGTTGCCTTTTACGCTCACTCTATGTGTTAAGTCGTTGTCTTGTGCTATTCGTGAGATCGAAGCTTGCAACAAATCAACGTCACGACTGATCGAGCGAAGGATAGTTAGGATAAGAGCGATAATTGCCAAAATGAGACCGACGGAAATAGTCCACTTAATAGTCGTCAGTGACTCTACGGCTTCATCCAACGCCGTTACCATGGTTTGGTTGAATGCTTCGAAATCCGTTTCAATACTGTGTGAACGGCTACGAGTGTCACCTAGTAATCCTTGATTGTACTTAAAGCCAATCGTTGAGCGCTGTGCTAAAACCTCTGCACTGATTTGGTCTAGGTATGCAATGCCGGTAGGAGCGGTGGTAAGCTCAGAGCCTGATAAAACTGCTCGTTCCAGTTCAACCAATGCAACGCTAGGTTGTGACAGGATCTGTTTATCTAGCTCTGTTATGAACTGCCCTAGCAACCCCGACTGCTGTGACAATCCGAGCTGCTTGTATGCTGTGACAAGGCGAGTAAAGGTATCGCGATAGCTGGCAAGTTCTTGTTCTAGCTGATTTGGCAGGTTTACACCAGATTCGGAGAGCGTCAGATCGAGCTGTCGTTTTTGATCTAGGAAGAGTGCAGCATTTTTGGTGAACTTTTCTAGGTACTTTTCATCTTTCCTCAACAAAAAGTCTTTTTCATTACGGCGTAAGTTGAGCAGCGTCACTTCGAGCTTTCCTAGTTGAGTCATAGCGCTCGATAGGTTTTCTGCATGTCTAGCGAAATAGGTACTGCTTGTCAGTACTGCGAGAATCGCCATAAGAGACAGAGCCCCGAGAATGATAAGTTGATGCTTTATCTTCATATTGAACCTTAATTCTTTCTGTATCCTTACCTAAACGTCTTCAATGGGAGAAGACGAAATCATGCAAGTTTTGTTATTATTTGTTGTCGACACCCTTTTGGGTCGCGCAATATAGCAAGCTATTGATTTCTAGTCTCTGTTAGCAGTACTACAAACAAAAAAATGGAATCGACCGCATATTAAACGCACGAATATGTTTC
The DNA here is from genome assembly GCF_021441885.1 of Vibrio maritimus. NCBI lineage: Bacteria > Pseudomonadati > Pseudomonadota > Gammaproteobacteria > Vibrionales > Vibrionaceae > Vibrio > Vibrio maritimus. The sequence continues at coordinate 1,952,124 of NZ_CP090439.1, read as the reverse complement.
CATATTGATATAAATATCGGTAATAGAACGCCGTTCTTTAGTGATTTTTCTCGATAATCGATTTTGAACCGACAGCGAAGGAGTTAACGTCTTGTTACAGCTGGAAAAGTATGACGCAATCATTTTTGATATGGATGGCACACTGTTAGACACCATGCCTAATCATGACAAAGCATGGGAGATTACGGCTGAGAATTTCCAGTTTCCGTATGATCAAGCGTGGTTACATTCATTAGGTGGAATGCCTAGCTACAAAATTACTGGTGAGGTCAATAAGCGTTACCAACTTAATCTAGACCAAGGTGAAGTGTCGAGATTCAAAATGCGTACCTTCACAACGTTGCCTTTTGAAGGACAAATCATTGAGCATACGTTCGAAGTGTACAAACAACATATAGATGTTAAACCAATGGCTATCGGTACGGGAAGCCAGAGAGATTCGGCAATTCGACTTTTGACAGAAGCGGGCGTACTTGACGATTTTGAGTGCGTGGTTACAGCAACAGAGGTGGAAAACCACAAGCCAAATCCAGATACATTTGTGATAGCGGCAGAAAAAATGGGTAAGGCGCCCGAGAACTGTGTGGTCTTTGAAGATACCCAACTGGGGCTTCAAGCCGCTCATGCTGCTGGGATGGATTGCTACCTAGTAACGGAATCTGGATTTGAGTTTTATCCGGTATAAACAAAAACGCCCCGTTCAAATGACGGGGCGTTTTATAGAGATTATTGAATTTCAAGTAGCTCTACATCGAAGATCAATACCGCAGAAGGTGGGATTGGACCGGTACCGCTTTTGCCGTAGCCTAAAGTGCTGGGGATGTACAAGCGGAACTTATCGCCCTCTGACATGTACTGCAAACCTTCCGTCCAGCCTTTGATGACTTGGTTCAGACCAAAGCTGATTGGTGTACCGCGATCGACTGAGCTATCGAATACAGTACCGTCGATGAGTGTACCGTGATAGTGCACTTTTACTTTGCTCGTTGCTGTTGGCTTTTCCGTGCCTTCACCTTTTTGAAGCACTTCATACTGCAGTCCACTTTCTGTGGTGATCACGCCTTCTTTTTTACCATTTTCAAGTAGGAATGCTTGTCCTTGCTGAAAGTTCTCTTCAGCGGCTTTGCTGTTACCCCAAGTACGGTAAATCATAAATGCTGCCAGAAGCAGAACAATAATAGGAATTAGAATTTTAGACACGAGTGTTCCTTTATTTTGTTTTTAGATAGTTGATAGTTTCAGCAATCTCATCGATTCCCTGATGGCCAGAAATCATGACTTCATACTTGCCGTTAACGATGAAGGTAGGTACAGCGTTAATTTGCGCTTCCATCGACACCGCTTCAGCCTGCTCTAGATAGGTGAACAACTGCTTTTGCTGAGCTTCATCGAGTGCGTACGGGCTAACCATGTTACGAGACTCGAAAATACTGTCCAGCTCGGCTTTCTTTGCGGCTCCATCAAGGTCACGGTCTTGCACCAGTGCAAACAAGCTGTCTTTCATATCCGCAGGGACCTTGCCGCCTTCAGATTGCATGACCGCTGTGTAGAAAATCATGGCAGCAATTTTCGCACTATCATTGAACATGACATGCATTTTGCCTAATTTGGAATCAATTTTAGACTCTAGTTCAGGCAGCATTGGCTCGAGGTTACGGCAGTGGCCACAGCCTAGAGAGAACACTTCCGTTACTTGAGGTAGTCGGTAAGTCGATAGATTGGTATCTAGGGTACGGTACTGTTTGCCTTCGGTTGGCGTAGAAGAATCGCTACAAGCAGCTACAGATGCAACGAGCGCGAGAATGGCAAGAGACTTAGAAAATGTTTTTAACATCATAATGCTTCTAAATGGATTGGATGCAGAGAGTTTAACGTTGAATGAGTAGACCGCACAAGAGGGGAATAAGCGAAAGATTTTTTGTAAAGGTTTCGCTGCTTTGGTCGATATAAACAGCATGATTGAGATTTAGGAGTTGGCGATGTTAATGCTAAAGCGAGTGGTGTGGTTAACCTCTGCGATTGTACTCGCAGGATGCAGTTCAGTGTCCGAGACAACCAGTAAGATGTTTCCAGAAATGTTAGAAACAGCGCCCCGCAGTGAGCACGACGTCATGCACCCAGAGTGGGCGGATGCTCCTATCATGTCGACTGCAAAAGTTGGTGGGCCAAATGGTCAATATCGAAGTCACTCTTGGGATGAGCTAGAGACCTACCTTGTGAATCAAGGGCTGGATTATGAACTCATTCCTGGTGACTACGTCATGATTCGCCTAAAACAAAAAATCCATTTCAATACGGGCTCTGCGAATGTCGCTGATGGTTCAGCAATGTGGTTGGAGCAACTGGCGAGTTTCTTGTCTCGTCAACAAGGTGTGGATGTGGTGATTGGTGGGCACACGGATAACACGGGTACTGTTCGCTTGAATGATTCGCTGTCTGACAAAAGAGCTGAGTCAGTGAAACGCACCTTGATTGGAAAGAACGTACCAAGACAGATGATTTATACCAGAGGGTATGGTGAGTACGTTCCTGCGTGTACGAATACGACTCAATTTGGTAAAGCATGCAATCGTCGTGTAGAGCTGACCTTGATTGTTGCCCAGTGATGTAAAACTCTTAATCTTAGAAATAAGAAAAGCGACGGAGAACCGTCGCTTTTTAGTATTTCGGCAAGCTTAACGCTAATTAGCTAAGACCAACAATGTTGCCTTCGTCGTCGAGATCTAGGCTCATAAATGCTGGTTTGTCTGGAAGACCCGGCATAGTCATTACATTGCCACAAAGTGCATAGATGAAACCGGCACCCGCACATAAGCGTAACTCACGGATAACGACATCAAAGCCAGTCGGTGCACCTTTTACACTGCCATCAGTAGTAATGGAAAGTGGTGTTTTAGCAAGACAAACCGCTAGGTTATTGAATCCATGTTTCTTGTAGATTTCTAGCTGCTGCTGAGCCTGGTAAGACAAGGTTACACGAGCCGCACCGTAGCCCACCTCACACACGGTCATGAGCTTCTCTTCGATAGATTGCTCTGCTGTGTATAGTGGTTTAAAGTTCGCGTCAGTTGCACATGCTTCAATGACTTTTTCAGCAAGTGCTACTGTGCCTTCACCACCTTTAGCAAAACCTTCACTAATAGCGACTCGGCAGTTGCTGTCTAGTGCTTCGACCCACTCTTGTAGTAGCGCAAGCTCTTGCTCACTGTCTTGCGGGAAGCGGTTGATCGCCACGACAGCAGGAACGCCGTATTTTGCCACATTGTTGATGTGCCATTTCAGGTTTTCAAAGCCAGCTTCTAATGCCGCAGTATCTTCGCCGTAGATGCTGTCTGGGATAGGAGTACCAGGCTTAAGATCGTATAGACCAGAGTTTGCTTTTAGACCTCGAAGCGTTGCTACAATTACTGCGCAATCAGGTTTCTTATCCGTCGCAGAAGCCTTGATGTTACAAGCCTTCTCAAAGCCCATATCAGAACCAAAACCACCTTCTGTCACCGTAAAGTCACTCAGCTTTGTGGCGATGCTATCAGCGATAATCGATGAATTACCGTGAGCGATGTTTGCAAAAGGACCTGCGTGGATAAGTGTCGGTACGCCCTCTAGCGTTTGCATAAGCGTTGGTTCAATCGCTTCTTTCATGCTAACCGCCATTGCACCCGCTACTTGTAGGTCTTCGGTGGTCACAGGTGTGCCGTCAATAGAGTAGGCAACAACAATCTTACCAATGCGGATACGAAGATCTTTTAAATCTTTCGATAGGGCAAGGATCGCCATTAACTCTGATGCTGCAGAGATATCAAAGCCATCTTGGCGCTCGTAGCCATTGATCGTTTTGTTTACTTCGTTTTGACCGACGGTGACCATTCGTAGGGCTCGGTCGTTGTGGTCGACAACGCGTTTCCATACCACGTTTTTACTATCAATCTTAAGCGCTTTAAGACCAGTGCGAGATTCAAATGCTTCAAAGCCTTGACGCTGTTCATGGTAAATACGCGCGTCAATCGCCGCGGCCGCCAGGTTGTGAGCAGCAGTCACGGCGTGGATATCGCCTGTTAGGTGTAAGTTTAGCTCTTCCATTGGTGCAACTTGAGAATAGCCGCCGCCTGCTGCGCCGCCTTTAACACCAAAAATAGGGCCCATAGATGGCTGACGGATACATGCCATTACGGACTTGTTTAGCTTCTTTAGGCCTTGAGATAAACCAATGGTGGTGACGGTTTTGCCTTCGCCCAATGGGGTAGGCGTGATTGCGGTAACGACAATCAACTTACCATCACGGTTGTCTTTTAGGCGCGAGACCGCATCCAGTGTCACTTTCGCTTTGTGAAATCCTTGCGGGTGATACTCGTGGTCAAGAAGACCAGCTTGTTTTGCAATGTCAGAAATAGCAGAGAGTGACGTCGTACGACAGATATCGATATCAGATAGCATTAACGGTCCTTAAAAAGCCACAAAATTAATGAGGAAAACGTTTGCGTCGAGATAATACTGGTTAAAAATGCTTTGTAAAGTTAAATATTCAGAGGGCTGTTCTAAAAGTAATCAGCCTCCTGTTATTTGTATGTTTTAAAAACAAAAAAGGGCCGAAGCCCTTTTTTATTAACGATCCCAGTACGCTTCTTCTAAGCTGTCTTCTCTCTCAGGAAGAGCACGGGTGAGTCTAGGAGAGTGTTGGGTTAACACTTCGTAGCTAACTCGGTTTGCGTACTTACAAATTTGAGAGAGTGACGAATAAGTCAAACATGGTGCAACATGCTTGTCTGAGTCTGGTACATTTTTGCTATGGAATGAGTTTGCAGTCATGTCATGCAGTAATGCTGACAGTGCACCATCTCCTGCACCATTGGTGTTCTTGATCTTTAGTGGACCGCCTAAGTAAGGGCCAATGTGAGAGTAGACTTTTTGCGGATCAGAACACTCGTCCTTTCTCATCGCTCGGCTAAACTCAAACTTGTTGAAGTCTGCAAACTCGTCAGCAGATATAAGTTCGTGTGTTGTCTCTCTTAGTGTGACGTTGTCACAGTAGCCCGCCATGTAGAGGCCTGCTGGACCCGCGGTGCACAATACCAAATCAACCCAATCCAGTGCTTTGTCAGCGGCTTTTAGAGGATCGGCGAAACCGGTCAAGGCTTCACCTTCTTCTTCGTTCATCGCAACGATGGTGACGTTTTCTTTGATGTAGTCTTGCCAGAATTTCTCATTGCCTTCGATAACCCATTTAGTACCCAGAGTAAGAACGACTGGTACAGATTTCTGCTTTGCAATTTCAACGGCACGAGCGACAGCTTGAGGCATCGGATCTTCAGGTTTGCCACGCATAAGGTAAGAAGAAACAACAAGTGCAGAAGCCTTGTCAAACACTGACTCAGGTACACTCTCTGGTCGAAGCTGGTTCATCTCACCTTCGTTGATAGCGAATGTGCGTTCGCCATCATCAGTGATAAGTGTGTAGCAGCGCCCGATAGGACCATCAACCGTCTGTAGATGGTTTAGGTTCATTCTCGACGATGTGCGGCACAGGTAACGATATCCATATGACCCAACTTGAATGTTTTTAGACATTACGCCGAGTAAGACAGATTTGCTGTCCGCGAGGACTGAGTAGTTGTGAAGGGTATTACCAATAGTGTCGCCAGGGAATTGATGTGTAATCAGCTCCTTTTCGACAAGTTCGGCATACAGAGCATCCGCTTTGCTCTCTTCGAGTACGAGTGAGTGTCCTTTACTTAAATCGTATTTAGCTAGGAAGTCATCATCAACACGTGCTTCAATGTCGACGATTGTTTGCCCGACACCAACAATTGTCGGGCGGTATAGTTTTGGCGCTGATTGCGCCTGACTCACAGAAAGATCTTTCTTACTGGTCGGGAAATAGTGTTTTGACTTGCGTTGTCCAGGGAATTTCATAGTAAAGGCTAGCGGATCAAAATTTGCGGGCATAATATCACAATGCTGCAAGTTTTGTTTCATCTAATTACATTGAATTTGTGATTTGTAGCAGTGCGAAAGTGCAAAAAACAGCTCACTCCATGTCGTAAAGTGCAATGTGTATCCACTTTGTTGAAAAGGTTATATGCGATACTAATATGTAACTGAGTTTATAATGAGGTGGGTCGTATGAATATTGATAATCTCAGCATTGCAGAAATACGAGCGGTTCTGAGTCGCCTTGACTGTTATTTTTTTGTGAAAGACCAAGACCTCAAGTACACCTATGTCAACGACGCAGTGGCGCGTCTTTTTGAAAAGTCAGCAGAGGAAATTGTCGGGCGTGATGACTCTCAGTTTTTCGACTTGACGGTATGCCATGAGCTGTTGCTACATGATCGAAAAGTCCTCGGGGGAGAGTCCATCTCTCAGGTTGAAAAGAACACAGATCTTGATGGAAACGTTCGTCATTTTCAGAATCTAAAAACGCCAATTTATGACGATAGAGGTCGGGTGGTCGGGGTGTTCGGCCTTGCTATTGATATTTCAGACTCCATAGCGAAACATGACAAACTCGAATACTTAGCGATTAGAGATGTTCTAACGGGCGTATTCAATCGCCGTTATCTAGAACTGCAAATGAAAAAGGAGATCGCCTCGCATGTAAGGCACAGTAAACCTCTGTCGTTTATCATGCTTGATGTAGATAATTTTAAATCTATCAATGATAAGTATGGTCATAGCATCGGTGATTATGTTCTACAACAAGTCGGTAAGGTTATGCTGACTTCTGTAAGAGAAGAAGATGGGTGTTTTCGCTTTGGTGGGGATGAGTTTGCGCTGTTATTGCCACACACTACATTAGCTTGCGCGTTTCAGCTAGCAGAGCGCCTGCGGACGTCGATGGCAAAGCAAAGCTTTTTGTCAGAAGACGGTGAAGAATTCACGATCAACATTAGCTTGGGTGTCTCTCAGCTTTCAGAGAGCAATCAAGGGTTGTTTATGGCTAAGGCTGACGGGGCTTTGATGGCGGTGAAACGCAATCGTGATCAGAAAAATGCAACGCTGGTACATTGCGAAACGCATTCTCAAATTGCCAGTTGCTCTCGATGCCAGAATTTTGAAGCGTGCTTGAGTAAAGAATAGAGCCAACGATGTGTGTCGTTGGCTCTATTCGTTTATTGCTGTTCTAGCTCAACCGGTTTGGTTGTGTATGCCTCGGTACCCCAAAGAGGAACGGTCGATAGGCTGTGCTTAAAGCTTCCCGACGTCTCTTTTGTTGAGTAAGAAAGATACATCAGAGTTTGGTTATCAGCATCGTATATTCTGCGAACTTTCATGCTTTTGAAAAAGATGCTTTTAGACTTCTTAAAGACAATTTCGCCTGATTTTGACTTATCGATCTCTGCAATCATCTCTGGCGTTATTTCACCTGTTTGACGGCAAGAGATAGAGCTGTCACTTGGGTCGGAAAGGCTGAGATCCGCTTCAATACTAGCCACATGGCAGGTTACGCCAGTGACGATAGGGTCGTTAAGAGTGTTGAGTTTAATATCTTTTAATGTGAACATACCCAACGACACATCGCCCACTTCCTTATCACCACAGCCATAGAGGGCTAGGGTGGCAAGTGGGACCAGCATAAGCTTTTTAAGCATAAAGGTTTCCTTTTTAAATTAGGCTTTTATATACCATAACTAAGGTTACCAAAAAAATCGAATAGGATTGATATGAAAGATATAGCCACGCGTCTACAAAATAATAAAAACCAGTGGCTGGCGAGCCAAGTCGAGGGTGGTTATCCAACAAAAGAGAGCTTAAAAGGACGTGATCTTTATCTAGAGGCGCAATCAAGTTGTCATCTAGAGCCTTTAGAAGCAGGCCATGAAAGCGCCTTTGACATCGAATGGCATTTGGTTGATTTTCATCGATTAACTATTATGTTTTCGATTCTTCAATCCAAACGATGGGCAAACGAAAAGCATCAGCAGCTGATTGTCGAGTTTTTAACTCAGATCATTGTTGAACCTGCTCACTCCCTTTATCTCGGCTTCTTAAAAGGGAATCCAATTGCCGCAGCTATGCTATGCCAAGAAGGTGAAACAACACTTATCTCAGACATAACGTGTGACAATGAAACTTGTTTAATCGATAGTGATTCGCTTGCAGCTTCTCTAATACAAAGTGTTGGGATTGCAACAAATTCGCAGATTTGGTTAGAAAAACGGTGATCAATGGCTGAGTTTCGCGGATTTGTCGTTTGAAAGCGTCAAACTTTCGATTCCATCTACGTTTGGGGCAGCAAACCATATTAATATTTGACGAGAATTAAGTATAAAAGGTCGTGGAAACGTCATGTCAGGTATTAAATGTGTGTTGTTTGATTGTGATGGAACTCTAGTCGATAGTGAGCGACTTTGCTGTGAAGCGATAGTAGAGACTTTCAAGCAAGTCGGCGTTACTCTTCGATTAGAGGCGGTGTTAGATAATTTCTCTGGTGGCAAAATCGCAGATGTGCTTTCTTCTGCTCAATCTTTAGCAGGTAGTCATGTCTCTTTGGATTTACTCGAGCCAATCTACCGTGAACAAACCGAACAGCTTTTTGAAAAGAAACTCAAACCCATGGATGGCGCGGTAGAGCTTCTGGATTACTTGGATAGTTCCGGGATTGAGTACTGTGTTGTCACCAATAGTCCGACCCATAAAGCTCAGAAAATGCTGGCAACAGTTGGTTTAGAAGAGCGTTTTAAGAATGGGATTATTTCTGCTTTCGATGCGAACAGTTGGAAGCCAGAACCTGACCTTCTGCAGTATGCGGTCACTATGATGGGTTTCCTACCTGATCAGTGCTTATACATCGATGATACTTCGAAAGGTGTCAACATGGGCGTTGCTGCGGGCATACAGACCATTCATTTTGCTCTGTCTTGTGATTACAAACAGAGCGCCTCGACCTGTTTAACATCCATGAGTGACGTCATTAAACATATAGAATCTATCGATTGATTTTCTATTCTCGTAGGGTCAATTCGGTGTAAGAGCCGGCATTGATCCCTGTGATGCTTGAAACAAACATTCGCAGCTCTAGTGGATCAGCTGGACGTGTTTGATACTTGGGATGTGTTTTTGAGCAGTCGTTTCTTGGTAAACGAGTAAACTATGATGTGAGAATTGTTGGGTATAGTAGCCACAGTCTGCGCATATAAAGGTTTCACTGTCTTCCGACAATAGTCCCTCATCTGAGCCACACACAGGGCAAAGACCAAGTGGTTGGTGGGACGATTTTGATTTTGTCATAAAACCCCTTTAGTAAGCAGGACGAGTCTTGTTCTTAAATTGTAATACTATTCAGCGCATCTCTCTTGAATAACTCAATATTTTGCCAATGTAATGCGACAAATATCACTTATGGTAGCGTTAGGTTTTGCACGTTAAGTAAAACCCGAATGTTATACGGGTGGTTTTATAAATTCCTTGGTGAAAAATGATAAAAGAATCGGGGGTATGTAAAAAAATAGACCAGCAAGGCTGGTCTATTCCGGAAAAAAATCAGAGTTGTTTACGTTCTATAACGAGATAAGACTTCGCTCAGTGTTTTTGTTGCTTTCGATAGGTTTGCAACACCAATCTCACTGTTTTCCGCTACCTCACGAATCGTTGCGGATTGAGTTCGAATGTCACTGAGTTCAGCTGCGATTTCTGAAGCAACAGCGCTTTGCTCTGCCGCTGATGTTGAAATCTGAGTACTCATATCCATGACGGCGCGAGAAGAGTCCGCAATTGAGTTCACATCACTTCCAATTTCACCGATTAGACTACTGCTCGATTCTGCTTGCTCAACGGTTTGCTGCGTGATTTCAGCAATGTTTTGGCTCTCTGATTGAAGTTTCTCAATCATCGCTTGAATTTCAACTGTAGCGGCTTGAGTGCGGCTTGCTAGTGTGCGGACTTCATCTGCTACAACAGCGAAACCTCGACCTTGTTCACCGGCACGCGCAGCTTCAATAGCAGCGTTAAGCGCTAGTAGGTTGGTTTGCTCCGAGATGGCATTGATCGTCGTGATGACTTCGTTGATCTGAGTTGTATTGTCGTTTAGCGCCGCTACAGAATGTGATGCCTCTTCGATGTAGGCTGACAACTGATTGATATCTTGAATCGCCTGTTGAACACGCTGATAGCTCATCTCAACTTGTTTGGTGTCTTCTTCCGCTTGCTGGTTGGATTGAGAAGAGATGTTTGAGACTTCCTGTGCTGACGCTGTCATCTCTTCCATAGCTGTTGCTACAGAGTCTAAAGACGCATACTGATTGTTGATTTGACCATTGCTGCGAGCCATCTCTTCGTGGAAAGACGAGGCGGTCTCTTCTAAGCTAGTTGCAGATGTTTTTACTGTAGTAACAAGCTCAGTCAGTGTGTCCATTGCTTGGTCCAAAGCTACACCGATAGTGCCAAATTCATCACGACCAGCTACAAAGTTTAAGCGAGAGGTTAGATCGCCGTCCGCGATTTTGTTCACTGTGGTGTAAAGCGTGTATAACGCACCGCCGAGGAACGTGGCTAGCCAATAACTGAAGATACCAAACGGAACCAACCACAGATAAGTTAGAGCCAGGCTAACTAGGGCATCAGATTTTGCTTCAGCCATATTGTCGCTAGATGGCACACTCATAGAGTAGTGCTGACCGCTGTTAGCACGAACATTTGCTGTGACCACGCCGTTATTTATGCTAGACGGTTGCGCGTATCCTTCCGACACACCCATTTTACTCAATAGAGTCATATCGCCCATGGATTCTGCAGACTTAATATAAGCGGTTAGGCTTGATTCAACGTTCGATATTGCCTTAGCTTCCATTTGTGAAATGGTGTCTTGATATCGAGCGACAGACGAGTAGGTGAGTGCAGCAAAAAAGAGTGCAAAAGCGATCCATAGCTTGTCGTTGATCGACATTTTAATAAAGAGCGCATCGATTTTTCTGAATTGTACTTCTCTCATGGGGACTCCGTGAGTGATTTTGTTATTTTGAATAGACATAAAAAAGCCCCTACAGGGGCTTTAGTAGTGTGTATGATATCGACTTTTTATGTAATTACTTTAAGTTGATTCATATTTAGTGTGATTGAGATCACCTAATTATCCTAAACTAGGCAAAACTCCAAAGGTAACAAGCAGTTGAGCGGTAACGATCACTAGACCCGTTAACATGGCACCGTAAAGTGCAACCTGACCACCACCAGTTTGATAATGCACTGTACCTTGCTCGGTTTTTAATGAACCTTGGTTAGCGTTGACTGCGACTTTACGAATTTTAGCGATCATCACTGTAGGCAAGAAGATTGCGAGAATCGCTAGCGCTATTGCCGCATAGCCAAGTGCCATAATGAAACCTTGAGGGTAAAAAAGCGCGAAACAAAGCGGTGGTAAAAACGTCACTAGAGCCGCTATCGCACGTTTAGAGAAGGTGTTTGTTGAACTTTTCTTACTGGCTTTGCTGCCACCTAAGTCACGCAGGTATTCAAACAGTCCAAGACTTACGCCCAAGAATGACGTGATAAGCGCTAAATCAGCAAACACACCAATGATAGTCGCTAACTTCTCGACATGTACTGCACTCGAAAGCAGAGTAATCAGGTTGGATAGTCCCGAATTTTCGACGAGCGTCTCCTGCTGCACCACGCCCAGCGTTACCAATTGCCAAAACACGTAGATTACGAGCGGAAGGCTTGAGCCAATGACGATGGCTTTGCGAAGCGCTTTGGTGTCGCCCTCTAGATAGTTAACAATAGCTGGAATACTTCCGTGAAAACCAAATGAGGTAAAGACAACGGGAATTGCTGCAACAATAAGTCCTTGCTGCATAGGTAGGCTTGTTAGGTAACCCTGAGTAACGTTTGGAGCTAGAAGAAACAGTACGCTTCCCATAGCAATTAGCTTAAGGGTGAAAAGTATGCGGTTTAACTTGTCTACCGCATGTGTACCTATGGTCACAGTCAGCGCTACGATCAAGGTGAAGATCAAAGTAGCTAGAGTCGGGGAGAGTGACACCCCAAAAATCATTTCCAGGCGATCTGCAAACTGACCACCGCCGCCAGCAATATAGGCCGCGCAAAGCGCATAAAACAGAAACAGCATAGCAAAACTTGCGATGTATTTGCCCTTATCGCCGAGGATCTGTTTCGCGAGGGTATGAAGCGTTGCTGAGTGGTCGGCGTATTGGTGCAGCTCAATCATCAACAGAGCGGTATACGCCATCAGCGCCCATAACCCGAACATCAATAGAATTGATGTTCCAAAGCCTATGCCGGCTGAAGCGATAGGTAGTGCAAGCATACCGGCACCAATTGTTGTGCCTGCAATAATGAGGGTGCTTCCGAGTACTTTTGATTTCATTGTATATATATCTTTACGATTTGGGGCTGTTCAGCATTTGATAAGCGTATTTAAGACACAATTCAGATGCATGAACTAATATTTCAGCGATTATGCAGTGATAAATACTAGTGATCAAGTGCTTTGTATCATTTTATTTATAGTGTCGTAAAGATTTATTTACGGAGGGTGAGGGTGTGCTCGTAGCAAACGATTAACAATGATGTTGCTCAAGGAATTAACGAGAGATTCTTGGGTTTCTCAGAGATGTCATATAGCGTGGCTAATCTGCCTCTATCTAGAGATGTATCAGGAGCAAAGCTATGGAAAGAGAAAACAATGAACAAGAATTAGAGTGGCTAGACGCAATGGAAATTGGTTTGGTGCTCGCCGAATTGGAAGCCACTGAGTTGGATGAAGATATCTAAGCTCTGTTGGTAGTTCAGTCGAACAATAGGCGGACAAGAGTACAGTTTTCGTCTATCCTAATGAATTAGAAGGATTTGTTTGACGTTGAGGGAGTAATTTGCTGAAAACACTAATGCTGTTGGCTGCAGTACTTCCTTTTACGCTTGCGGTATACATTCGATTCTTTGAAGTGTCATGGCAACTAGAAAATTTAGCGGCCTTCCTTTCTGTACTTCCAATGTATTATGCTGCCCTCGGAATAGTATCCCTAATCGCTCGTAAAGGACTGCTTACCGTAGTGATGATTCTCACTTCGCTGAGTACTTTAGTCGGGATAAATGGGCAGAGATTCCTACAGTCAGAAGTTTGTGAGTCGAAGACTCTATCTGTGCTTCAGTACAATGTCTTTTATGAGAACACTTCGCTGGATACGCTTATCACTTATGTGCGTGAAGCTAAACCTGACCTAGTTGTACTCCAAGAAGTCACACCAAAACATGGCGAGCAGCTAACCTCACTCAATAACCTCTATCCATATAGGTTTGGCGGACAGAGAAGGATAGGGTATCCCAATGGACTCATGATCATGAGCCGCTCGTCCTTGTATGGTATGAATGTCAGGACTTCGGCAGCCGGCCACTCTATGGTCAATGTAATATGGCAAACTCGGTATCAAAGAGATGTCTTTGTTGTCGCCGCACATCCTCCGTCACCGAGAAGTGAGGTCTTATGGCTTGAGCGCAATGCGTTGATTCAAGATATAGGGTCTTTCGTTGAACGCTCTCCATTGACGTTTAACTTAGTGTTAGGGGATTTTAATTTAGCGAGTACTACCCGTAGGTTTGACCAAACGCTCTCAGATTATTCCACCCAACCTGTAGGTAGTTGGCCTCTATTTGTGAAAAGGTGGGGGATGAAGAGCTATCCTGTCGCAGCCATTGACCATCTTTGGGTGAAGAATGAAGATGTTCGATATTCACCGATTTGCTCGCGAGAGCGAGTAAAGGAGATACAGGGATCAGACCACGCTGCGATTTTGACGGTGCTGAACGTTGAATAGAGCACTATTAGATGTGTTTTTGTGTACGTTAGAAAGTAAAAAAGTGACCGTAAAGGTCACTTTTTTATATCCGTATGGTAGCGGTTATTTCTTACGGCAGTATTCCGCAATGACATACATTGCTTGACCGTTGGCGCGACCTTGAACGTGCTTCGGATCGTCAGGGTTTACGCTGATACCACGAATAACAGTACCTTGCTTGATCACTTGTGAAGACCCCTTGATTGGAAGGTCTTTGATAACAGTTACGTCGTCACCTTTCTTAAGTTCTACACCGTTTACATCACGAGGTTTTTCGATATTTTCGTCTAGACCAAGCTCTGCCCATTTCGCCACTTCTTCGTCCATATACATCATATCGACGAGGTCTTGAGCCCAACCCTCTGCAGATAGACGCTTAAGTTGACGCCAAGCCATCACTTGAACAGGCGCTACTTGACTCCACATGCTGTCGTTTAGACAACGCCAGTGGTTTACATCCATCGTCTCTGGGTTTTCGATTTGGCTTGTGCATGTGTCGCAAAGCATGATCGCGTGATCAACCGTGATTTGTGTATGAGGGGCAACAGCGAATGGCGTGAGAGCAGTTTCAGCAGCACAAAGTTCACATTTATTTTCGCAGCGTTCAAGCATGGTTGCTTCAATAGACATACAGATACCTTATTTTGATATGACCAGCAGTTTTTGAACTGATGGTTAAGATGATGTGGTACTTAATTTTAGTATCACTGGATTGATAGCCGCGCATTATACATGGTTTTAAGGAAAAGTGTGATCGTGGACATAAAAAAGCACGGCCGAAGCCGTGCTGATAATGGCTTGAATGTTATTACTCAAGAACAGTTGTGTTGGTTACCACGGCAGCGTTCGCATCAACAAACGTTACCACTTGAGTTTGCATCTCCGCGTGATGGGCTGCATCTGCAGTACCTTGTGGGACCACAAACGTTGAGTGTTGACCAACATTATTAAAGCGAACGAACGGTGTCGTTTTCGCACCAGCTCCGCTTGAAGCCGTGATGTCAGTAAGACCTAGTTTGGCAGCCAGTGGCTCAGTTCCTGCGAGTGGTGATGTTAAGACATACTTGCTAACCGTAGTGCCAGGCATAGGACCGGGTACGTTGTTTGGCACCGTAGCATCGCTCAGGACTTGTCCCATATACACAGGTGTCGCTAGGTCTTTCAATACTGTGGCGTTTGTGTACGGGTCTGCTGTGTCCAAAACGGTTTGCGCGGCAAAACCAAATTGAGCATTGGTTGATAGAAGCTTCGAGTAGTTGCTTGGATCGTCAGCTTCAAATGCTTCCAAGCAGTTTTTCTCGTAGTCTGTTTCACCAGGAGTTCCACAGCCTGCGACAAAACTGTCATACCCAATACCTGCTGCTAGCGCGACATTGTGGGTTACCACAGGTCCAAAGGACTCAGAGCCCAACAATAGGTTCGAGATCTGACCACCCGCATTCACAAAAGAAGCATTCTTAAATGAGAAAAATGCATCTGCAGCTGAATTGAGCGTTCTATTAGCTTGTGCGACAGTGGGTACGCCAAGTATCCCGCCTAGCGAGTGACCAATGAAGCTAGGTGGTGTGGTTGCCAATGACGGTAATACTGCCAGCGATGTAGTGGTTAAGCCACCTGCTGCTTGAGTAGTACCCAACGCCATACGAAGTGTAATCAGGTCCAACATAGACTGACGAATATTATCTCGAGCTACCGGGAGTACAGACAAGTTCATGTATGCCAACACGTTGGTATTCGCAGAGCGCTGGTCATCAAGACTACGTTCTCCGTGAATAGGAGCATCAATAGCGATGACCGCGTAGTTATTGGCGACGAGGTTGTTGGCGAAGAAGTAGCTGTTCTCTTTCGCTGAGGTAATGCCATGTTGATAAATCACAAGACCATCAAGTGCGCCCGCCGGATTCGTCGGTGTATAGAGTAGGAAGTTGACTGCCTCGACCGATTTCACGACAGGCACTGGTGAGTACTGTGTGATGATCCTATCTGTATCATATCGGGAACCGTCGACCTTGGTGAAGGTAAGCCCTAAAATATCCTGAAGCTTAGAAGCGGGATCGGCAAAAAACTCATTTGGGTCAATATTATAGCTAATGAGTTGCTCGGCAAAGTGAGATTGTTCCGCCTCGTTGTCAGTAATAGTATTGGTCACAATTGCCAAGCTCGTTGAACCAGATTCAAAAGGCTGGGTTGACCAATCAGCCCCTGTTTCTAGATAGTAGGGAAGATTAACCGTACCTCTGGTCACCGTTACTGTACCAGGTGTGTATTGAGAGATAACTAGGCTTCGCACGGTTTCGTTTGAAATGTACTCAATAAAGTTATCATCGGCGGCGAGTATAACGGCGAAATCATCACTGTCGCCAAAGGTCATTTGACCTATGGTATCTACGGCAGCGTTATTCGGGTTTGCGCCTTCTTTCCAAATTGTGCTGTAGGTGTAGTCGTCGCTCTGTGCCTGAGCTAACATCGCTTTCGTGGCATACAGCGTTTCACCCACAGACTGGGTAGTAAACCATGCAGAGTAGACGATGTCCTGTGCTGGTACCGCACCACCAGTTCCTGCTTGAATAAGAGCTTCAACGCCTTGTACAAGTTGTTGAGCTGATGCCAAACTTCCAGATTCATAAATACGTGATGTGGATTTTAAAGAAGCATAGCTTTGCGACATTCCAACAGGCTCTGATGTACTGTCTTTTAGGCTATTGGTCACAGCGATGATGTACTCAGATGATGCCTCAAAGTCTACAAGTGGCGTGATGATAAGGTTGCCACCTGAAGTGCTGGCGACATAATCCACGCCGTGCTGAAGTGTCTGCACGGGAAGGGGCGTTCCCGTCAGTTTGTCGCTAAGTTTGATGATTGTAACTGCATTGGGCGCTGTCGTCGCATCGAGTACACCATCAAAGGGTATAGTTAGGTTAGCCGTTGTTGACCAGCCGTCCATTTGTCCCATAGCTGCGAGTGGATTAGATAGTGCATCATCTCCGCCTGTTGGAATTTCAAGCGTTCCATCTAATGTGTTGATCAGCAGATTATTGGGAACCGGAACAGTCGCGTTTGCGCCCTGCAAAACGAATTGAAGTTTGGTTGGCTGAGCGAGTGACTCAGTAATGTAGCTTTCATAAGTTGGAAGGGTCGCTTCGCCACTTTGTTCGGCATCTCCACCACAGCCTGCTAGTAGCAGTACGCCAGATAGAGCAGTCGCAAGGTAAGTCTTTTTCATTGTTGAATCCTTTCTCTGGCTATTAGTCGAATACATAGTTCACTTGAAGAGCACCGATGGCAGCGGAAGATTTAGCGTCAAACGTCAACACTTCTCCAGCGGCATTTTCTTCAGTAAATGAGCCTGGTTTACCATGGATATAGGTAATACCCGCATCAAACGACAGCTTTGGATTCCACTGATAAGTGAAACCTGCCGAGTACCAATAACGGTCTGTATCAGGGATGCTGAGTGTAGTTTTACCCGCTTTCTTATCAAGAGCAAAGCCTGCACGTATGGTCCAGTCTTGGCTTAGGTAGTGGGTAAAGCCAACTGAGTAGCGGTCATTATCGCTATAGTCTTCTTTCTTGAAGAAACACTGACCGGCGGTGCCATCATTACAGTCAGGCGAGGTCGCTTTTAGCTCGGTAAAGCTGCTCCACTCGGTTCTAAACCAGCTGTAGTGAAGCGCCCATTTCTCTGCGAACTTGTGGTAGCCAGACAGCTCCCAAATAGAAGGAAGAGTGACGTCAAGACGACCATCGACGGTTGGAGCATTCGCTATTCCTGAGTCATAGCTAGAGAATTCACCATCTTTGAACTCAAGATCAACCGACGAACGGTAGGTGAGTGCTAAACGGTTGTTATCATTGATTTCGTACAAAGCGCCGATATTCCAGCCATAGCCAAAGGTGTCTCCTTTAAGGCCTATTAGGTTCTCTGAAGGATTGTTACTGCCAAACGCGGGTGCTAAGCCGCCTTTATGTCGAGTTAACTCTGCCTCAGCGTGCGTTAGGTTGACCCCGGCACCAATTGAGAAAGACTCATTAATTCGATACGCAATATTAGGGTTGAGGCTTACGGTGATGAGTGACGTATCGCCAGCTAAGTCACCAGCATAAATACCATCAGGGTAATCTGTCGCGACACCGTAGTTAGTAAATAGCCCAATCCCCCACGCCCATTGCTCATTGATAGGGCTAATGTAGTACGCACCAGGCACCAACTGAGTCGGTGCGACGTCTTTAGACGTTTGATTTACTGGAGATGTTTGCGTGATATCAACTTGTGGGTCAACGACAGAAATGGCGCCAGAAAATTGTGCCTTATCGAACAAAGTCATCGCAGCAGGGTTACGCGCGAGTACACTTGTATTATCCGCAACAGCACCTTCACCAGAGAAAGCGCGTCCAAGACCTGAGGCTGAATGTTCGTTTGCCTGAAATCCTGCGGCAAACAAGGAGGGGGAAGCAACAGCAAGCGCTATTGGCGTCAACAGCATTCTTCTTTTCATTTAGTCATCCTTTAATAAATGGAGGGGTTCTAAACTGCCGTATCTTTAATAGCGTAGGGTACGACTTGTCAGACCTGTTGTTAAATATATGTAAAGAATACGTAAAATCAAAGAGAAAAAGGTCAAAAATGCTACAACTCGCATATTATGCGTTGTCACAAACAGGGATAACTAGATAAGGGCAGTTTTTGGCTGCCCTTATGATTTGAGATGCATGCTTAAATGAAGTAGATGAGGTCTAGGCTTTCTTGCACGTAGGGTGGTTAATATCGTAGGCAGGCAATTGGTCTGCTTTAGCCTTTAAATCGTTGATGCGAGTGTCGTGTGACGGGTGGGTAGAGAGTAGTTCTGGTGGCTGGTTTCCACCTGAGGCTTTAGCCATGTTTTTCCAGAGTTCAACACTTTGATAAGGATCGAATCCGCTTTTCGCCATCAGTTCTAAACCAACAATGTCTGCTTCTGATTCTTGCGTTCTCCCGTAGGGTAGGATAACACCATATTGAACACCTACCCCTAGTGCGGCCATGGTCACGTCTTTATATTGAGAGCCCCCTAAAGCTACGCTGGTAACTTGCAGCCCTGTATTAGCTAACTGTGCTTGTGACAGGCGTTCGTTACTGTGATCGGCGAGCACGTGAGCAACCTCATGACCGATGACTGTCGCTAGTTGATCTTGATTAACGGCAACATCAAGTAGCCCAGTGTAAACACCGATTTTTCCGCCGGGCAAAGCAAAGGCGTTCACTTGTTCTGAATCGAATACAACCACTTCCCATTCAGCAAACTCTGGTTGGGGTGGCACGTGGTCGGTTATCGCTTTCGCAACGCACTGGACGTACTCATTAATGCGTTTATTAGTGCTAACTTTTTGCTCTTGTTTCATCTGTTCAAATGACTGCGCACCGAGTTGACTCATTTGTGCATCAGAGAACAAAATAATTTGGCCACGTCCAGTTGGAGACGACGAACAAGCCGCTAAAGCTGCGGTAACCGCAGCGGCGCAACACACCTTTGTCCAACGTTTCATTTTAGAGACTCCCTTGTCCTTTAGTGAGATGTTTGCCATTCGCAAAAACTACAGGCATCATTCTTATCATTCAATCACTTAAGTATAGGATTTATCGATGAGTATTTGGAAGAAGAATATGTCATTAGAGTCGCTTAATCGCACTTCTAAGAACACGCTGATGGAGCATCTTCAAATCGAATACACCGATTTTACCGACGACACCTTATCCGCAACGATGCCTGTGTGCAGCTTTACCCATCAGCCACTTGGGATGTTGCATGGCGGGGCTTCAGTCGTGTTAGCGGAGACTCTTGGTTCGCTAGCAGCAAACTACTGTGTGGATGAAAACCACTACTGCGTTGGACTCGATATCAACGCAAACCATATTCGAGCGATGCGCTCTGGTCATGTGATCGGCACGGCTCGCCCCGTGCACCTAGGGGTGTCGACGCAGGTTTGGCAGATTGACATTACGGATGAAAAGCAGCGACTTGTTTGCACAAGTCGACTCACGATTGCCGTGAAAAAGCAAAAGAAGGCAAAACAATGATCGTCGATTTTTCCCAAGGTAAAGTGATTGCGACGCCGCACGAGATTGTCGTTCGTTTAACGCAAGGTCAAGTCACGCTTCAAGCTCAAGTGGATGCTCTTCAGCTGATATTGCCAGCTTGCGTGTTGTCGGCAAATGGAGCGGAATGTAAATGGTCAGTAAAGCTCGATACAGTCGAACAAATAGAGGCCATTGCTTCTGAGTGCGGGATCGAGATATTGCGCTTGTAACTTGCTAATTTTGCCGATAAAGAGGAAACTAAATTCCAACAGCAATAATGGATTTTCCTCTTTATGAGCAGCCCTCGTCTTCGAAAGCAATTCGAAATATTATTTGAACACTTCTCTGGTCAAGATGCAGACACGCAACTCGATGATGTGACCGGAATTTTGTTTTGTACCCGCCGCAACGCTCGAATTGTATTGAATAAACTGGAAGAAGAGGGATGGATAGAATGGCACCCAGCTGCGGGGCGCGGTAAGCTTTCGAAGCTCATCTTCAAGCAAAATCGTAACGATGTAAGCGAGACTTTAGCAAGACGTTATCTTGAAGAAGGGCGTATCGGTCATGCGCTAAATGTGCTCGATAAAGATGCCAATAGACTTTCAAGTGTTATCCAAAGTTATTTAGGCGTGTCTCAATCTGATGGTAAACAGGTGATTCGTCTGCCTTACTATCGTCCTCTTTCGATGCTAAATCCGGCAAAGCCGATGCGTCGCTCCGAGATTCACATTGCACGCCAAGTGTTTAGTGGCCTGACTAAGTTCGATGAAAATGACGAACTACAGCCAGATCTTGCCCATCACTGGCAACAAGTCAGCGATACTCAATGGCGCTTTTATATTCGCCCCGGTGTTCGTTTTCACAATGGCGAACTCCTGAAACTCGAGCATGTTGTTTCTAGTATAGAATCGCTCAAAACTAAGAACTTATTTCGTCACCTAGAGCGAGTCGACACTCCATCTCCCTGGGTGATTGATGTTTATTTCGCTCAGCCTGATCACCGTGCACCGCAGCTGTTTGCGGAGAACGCAGCTAAAGTTTTGCCTCCAGAATCTATGCGTGGCGAAGACTTTGATCGTTATCCAATTGGCACGGGTCCGTATAGTGTCACCACCAACAATGATAAACGACTGATTTTGACAGCATTCGATGGCTATTTTGGCTATCGACCACTGCTCGATACCGTTGAGGTGTGGGTAGTCGATGAAGTCCATTCATCATTGGTTTTCCCAAGTCTTGCAGACCCTATTGCGGGCGCGCGCTCCGATATTCAAGATGGTATCGACCTTGATCCGGGTTGTACCTACCTGCTTCTAAACCGCGTTTCGGGAATCGCCCAGCATGATGCTTGGGCTCGTTACTTGTCCAGAAGACTTAACTCACTCGATATTTTCCGGATGTTAAAGGAGACGACGATTAAAGAATTAGGGATAGTGCCTGCCCATGGCATCAAACCTGGCTGGTATCATCAGCCACTATCCTCTGATGAGTCGGCGGAAAACAAAGCAGAGCATGAGTTGGATAGAGAGATCCGTATCGCTTATTACTCAGAGCACCCGACGTTCCCAGAGATATCACAGGCGATTGATACGCTGTTGAAACAAGATGGGATTCGAGCCAAGTTTATTCGATATGGAGTAGAGTCCCCAAGTCACGAAGAGGTGGATATCTGGATTCGACCTATGGGAATAGCCAGTAACCGAGAAGATGCCTTAGCAGGATGGTTGTTGGATTACAGCGATATTGAGAAAATGGCGAGGGGCGATGACTTCAGTGCCTGGTCTGATTTAGTCACAGCATGGCGCAGCCAAGCTCACGTTAAGTTTCCTGCTCAAGAGATTGGCAAGCAACTGGTGCAGGGTTATCAGGTGATACCTCTATTCCATTGCTGGCTAGGTATCAGTAAAGATCATTGCGGTAGCTTGCAAAACGCGAAATGCAACGCGCTAGGTTGGTTTGATTTTAGTAAAGTATGGGTCAAGCCTGATAACTTAGAGGTCTCTGAGTAATCATGGCAAAACCAAATAAAAAGGCACCCTCTAAAGCCGTTAATATCTTTTGTGCTAAGTGTGGATGTAAGTTGTATCGCTATCGCAAAGGTGGAAAAGGGGCGCTTGTTAAGTGTTTTAAAGAGCGTATAACGGAAGACTACACCGGTGCGCTGGGTGTGTGTCCTGATTGCGAGAGTGTATTTGGTAGAGACACCCTGATAAGGGGAGCGCCAGCTATCAAGATGATAGGTGGGAAGGTTCGGATGAAATAGGGCATCAAAAGGAAAGGGTTCGATGAAATCAAACGCAATCACAGTATTGACGACCGTCGCAACAGACGAGCAAGCCAACAAATTGATAGAAGTCCTGCTGGAATCAAGACTCGCCGCATGTATCCAAACTCAAAACATTGGAAGTCATTACGTCTGGGATGGAAAAATCTGCCATGACGAAGAGGTCATGCTTATCATCAAATCCACCAATGAAGCCTACTCAAGACTTGAGCGAACCATTATTGCCAATCACGACTATGAGGTGCCTCAAATAGTGGCATTGCCAATTGAGGCGGGCTATCGACCGTATCTCAATTGGCTAAAACAACATGTTAATCCTTACTAGGGGTCTTTAGCCCAAATAGAATCAAAGCGGTTACGGCACCCAAAGTGTCGCATAGCATGTCTTTTTGCGCATCCCAGATATCGCCTTGAGATCCTAAAAACGCAATCCCTTCATCGCCGCCCGCAAGCGCGGCGTACCACCATTCAATGATCTCATAAGCCGCCGCTAAACTCATAATTGCAAACAGAGCAAACATCATCGCCGGAAGTTTGTTCATCACCTGTTTGCGGTAAACGTACTCTGCAATAGGGAAGGCGTACAAACCTATGGAGAAGTGGGCGACTCTATCAAAGTTATTTCTCTCTGAACCAATCATCTGATTGAACCAATCGAACGGCACTTCGGCGAAGGTGTATTTTGCGCCAATGGTGTGTAAACAGAGCCAAATGAACATGAGTATGTATGCAGTCTTTGAGAACTGAAACTTACGAGAGACCGCCCAAATAAGTACAAGTATACCGACTGCTGGAATGATCTCGGCCACCCATACTGCTCGTGAGCTTGGGGCGATTGCAGAAAAGGCAAACACCAGACAGTAAAAGCCTGTGAGGAAAGTGAGTATAGGGCAGTAACGTCGCGAAGTAGGGTAGTTCATAGTTAGCATTCAGCCAAAGAATGTGTGATAAAGCATAGTATAAGAATAATAAAACACCGTTCAATTACTAAATATGTTTAATTGGCGATCAAGTGCACAAAAGAGTGACTTTATTACAAAGCTCTACATCAGTTTCTTTGAAAAACCGCCAACTTTTTTCTAACATCTGCACCAAATCATAACGACAAGAAAGTAAAGTCATGAAATTAGAAACTGTTGATTATCAGGCACCCGATGCAGCCGAGCAATTCGTCACTTCGTTACGCGAAACTGGTTTCGGTGTTCTTAAAAATCACCCAATCCCTCAAGAACTCGTCGAATCGATTTATGAGAACTGGTATCAGTTCTTTATGTCGCAAGACAAAGATGACTATCAATTTAATGTTGAGACTCAAGACGGTTACTTTCCACCGAGCGTGTCTGAGGTAGCGAAAGGTCATACTGTAAAGGACATTAAAGAGTACTTTCATGTCTATCCATGGGGACAGATTCCTCCAGAATTGAAAGAACAGATTCTGGATTACTATGAGAAAGCGAATAGCTTTGCTCAGGAGTTGTTAGGCTGGGTTGAAGCTCATGCGCCAGCAGAGGTTCAAGAGAAGTTTTCCATTGCTTTATCTGAAATGATCAACGGTAGCGAAAAGACGCTCCTCCGAGTACTTCATTACCCACCAATGACTGGTGAAGAAGAACCTGGTGCTATTCGTGCAGCAGCGCATGAAGACATCAACCTACTGACAGTGTTACCGGCGGCGAACGAGCCTGGACTGCAAGTGTTAAGCAAAGAAGGTGACTGGCTAGATGTACCTTGCGACTTTGGCAACTTAATCATCAACATCGGCGACATGCTACAAGAAGCCAGCGGCGGATATTTCCCGTCAACAACTCACCGAGTCATCAATCCAACCGGGGCAAAGCAAGAGACATCTCGCATTTCTCTCCCTTTGTTTCTGCACCCGAATCCAGAAGTTGTTCTATCAGAAAAGTACACTGCGGACAGTTACTTGATGGAGCGTCTGCGTGAACTTGGCGTAATCTAGTAAACATCGAAAAGGGCTCATGCGAGCCCTTTCCTGCTTTAATTAGCGTCCTACACCTGCCGTCCAATTCTCGCGGCATACATGCCAACTATAGCGTAATCCCTGCCAACTGTTACGTCATCCCTGCGCAGGCAGGGATCTTCTCAAAGCGATCTCAACACAGCATTACCGCTCCACAATCCCAACCGGCTGCTCAGCATCACGTGCCATCGCAATCGGGTCCACTTTCAGAGTTTGCGTTGGATAAGCGATATCAGCACCATGCTTTTTAATAATCGCCATTATCTTGAGTAGTACATCTTGCTTCACTTCATGATAACGCGCCCAGTTGACGGTTTTGGTAAAGGTATAAACAAAGAAATTAAGGGAAGATGGACCGAATGCATCGAAGTTCACCATCAGTGTTTGAGTTGCGTCGATATCCTTGTGTTGCTCCAACATCGCTTTCACTTCATCAACAATCCCATCTATTTTATCTCCGTCGTCGTAGCGTAGTCCGATGGTTTCGTAAATTCTGCGGTTTAACATACGTGATGGGTTTTCTACCACGATGTTACTAAACACGGAATTTGGAACATATAGCGGGCGCTTATCGAAAGTTCGAATAATGGTCATGCGCCAGCCAATTCGCTCAACGGTACCTTCAATAGAGCGATCAGGAGAGCGAATCCAATCACCGACCTTAAAGGGTCTATCGAAGTAGATCATCATTCCGCCAAAGAAGTTGGAAAGCAGGTCTTTCGCCGCCAAACCAACAATCAAACCACCGACACCACCAAAAGTCAGAAGACCCGAGAGGCTTAATCCAAGCGCCTGCATGATGGTAAGAATGCCGATGGTGACAAAAAACAGGCGAGCAACTTTCGCTATGGCCTGAACGGTTGTCTCATCGCGCTTTTTTTGGTCGAGTACATGAGCTTCAACATTCGAGATCAGGCGAAGGGATATCCAGATAAATGTAGAGATAACTAAAATTAAATCTATCTTACCTAACCACACAACATCGTCGTCGGAGTGAGTGGCGAGTACCAACCCAATCGAAACGGTGGCGGGCCAAACCCAGATGAGCATACTGATTGGCGCCTTGACGGCTTTAATTACCAGGTCGTCCCAAGCCAATTGGGTACGATCTGCTAGTGCTTCAAGACGCCCATAGATCACTTTCCAGATCACCCACAGGAAAAAACTACCGGTAGTAATGAGTAGCACATTGCTTAGCCAGTCATAACCGAAAGATTGAATATAGTTTTGGAGTAAATCCATCGAACTATTCATAGTTGAAGAGCACCTTTTGTTGAGCGGTTTTATCTCTACTGTTCAAGTTTAGAACTCAAAAGAGATTATGTAATTATCAGATATTACTGAATTTTTGGGCAAGATTACATTTCCATACCATATTTAATAGGAAAGAGCGCGATGATAAGCATTAAATCGCTCCAACAAAACACGCATTAGGTGCAGGTATGAAAGCAGTGACAAAGCAATACGCAGTGATTGGTTTAGGCCGATTTGGGATGACGATTTGCAGGGAGCTTTCCGAGGCAGGAGCTCAGGTTCTCGCGATAGACATTAGCGAAGATCGAGTGAAAGAAGTGTCTGGTTATGTAGCTCAAGCCATTATCGCGAATTGCACCATTGAAGATACGGTGGCAGAGCTACGATTAAATGAATATGACATGGTGATGGTATCCATTGGTAATGACGTCAATGCCAGTATTCTCACAACGCTTGTTTTGAAAGAAGCCAAGGTTAAAAAAGTCTGGGTCAAGGCGAACGATAAGTTCCAGTTTAAGATTCTCCAGAAAATAGGCGCCGATAAGATCATTATGCCTGAACGTGATATGGGCGTTCGTGTCGCTCAGAGAATGCTGGACAATCGAGTGTTTGCGTTCAACGAACTTGGCAGTGGTATGGCGCTTACAGAGATTGTCGTCGGAAGTAAGTTAATGGGGCAGACGTTGGGCGAGGTGAATCTGTGTCGCTCGGATACCATAAAAGTTCTTGGGTTTAAACGAGGACCAGATATCGACCCAAGTCCTTCATGTGATCAAGTATTAGAAATGGGCGACATGATCATTGTTGCCGGACCCGAGAAAGAGCTTTACCAGAAGATAAGAGAATCATGAGCCGACGCTTTCAACGAGGAGCGCTGTATCCTCTGAAACGAAACAGCCGACTCCCAATGCCATCAGAGCCCTATTTAATCGTTGCCAGTTTTCTTGGCGTATTGATCCCGTCTGCTTTGTTGCTCACATTCCCGGTCTTTTCGGTGACTGGACTCAGTTTTACTGATGCTTTTTTTACAGCGACCTCTGCGATTAGTGTGACTGGTTTGGGAGTTGTGGACACAGGCCAGCACTTTACCTTGTCCGGCAAAATCCTGCTCATGCTTTTGATGCAGATTGGCGGGCTGGGCCAAATGACCCTATCAGCGGTCTTGCTGTATATGTTTGGCGTTCGATTGAGCTTGAAACAGCAGGCTTTAGCGCAAGAAGCGCTGGGTCAGGATAGAAAAGTAAACATAAAAGGCTTGGTTAAGAAAATCATTATCCTTGCATTGGTTGCAGAAGCAGTCGGCGTAGCGATTCTTGCGTTTAGGTGGGTACCTGAGATGGGTTGGAATCAGGGGCTGTTCTACGCCGTTTTCCATTCTATCTCTGCGTTCAATAATGCAGGCTTTTCACTATTTTCAGACAGCATGATGAGCTTCGCTTCGGATCCGGTTGTTCTACTGGTTTTATCGAGCCTGTTTATTTTCGGTGGTTTGGGTTTTACCGTGGTGAGTGATGTTGCACAGAATGGACATAAAGGTTTCGCTCGCTTGGGATTACACACAAAGGTGATGTTAACCGCGACACCGATATTGCTGTTTAGCGGAACTTTAATGTTCTTTTTACTTGAGCGAAGCAATGCAGAAACGTTAGGCGCTTTGACACTAGATGGTCAATGGCTGTCTGCATTCTTTCAATCTGCAAGTGCGAGAACTGCGGGCTTCAACAGTGTCGATCTAGAAAAATTTGGGCAGCCAGCGCTGCTAGTGATGATCATTCTGATGTTAATTGGCGCCGGTTCCACATCGACTGGTGGGGGCATAAAGGTGTCGACCTTTGTCGTTGCATTTTACGCCACTTGGGCGTTCTTAAGACAAAAGCAATATGTAGAGATGTTCAACCGCACTGTGAGTTGGCAGACGGTGACGCGTTCTTTGGCCATCATTGTTGTAAGTGGTGCAATACTGACGCTCGCGATGTTTCTTCTTATGGTTACGCAAAATGCCGCATTTGATAGAGTGGTGTTTGAAACCATTTCTGCGTTTGCCACCGTAGGCTTAACAGCGGGACTAACCGCTGATCTGAATGACCACGGTAAGTGGATTATGATCGTTGTCATGGTCATTGGACGAATAGGGCCACTCACGTTGGCTTATATGTTAGCTCGTCCAAAGCCTACCTTACTAAAATACCCAGAAGATAATGTGCTAACGGGTTAACTGAGAATGAGTACGTTGGCGCTGTAAAAGAAAACGCGACACCCGGAAGGATCGTTAGGTGTCGCGTGCGTTCAAGTATTTTTGTCAGCGCCACGCTTGCAGCATAGGTACGTGTTGCCAAACTTACTTGTCGAACAAAGGTAGGAACTCTTCGTAGCCTTGCTGCGCGAGAAGATTTTTAGGGACGAATCGCATCGCGGCAGAGTTCATACAGTAGCGCAGGCCCGTTGGCTCAGGGCCATCTTTAAACACGTGACCGAGGTGTGAATCACCAAACCGGCTTCGCACTTCGGTACGTGGATAAATCAGTTTGTAGTCCGTAGTTGTGACAATGTAACGCTTATCGATAGGTTTAGTGAAGCTCGGCCAGCCGGTTCCCGATTTGTATTTGTCTGTTGATGAAAACAGCGGCTCGCCAGTGACGACATCGACATAAATACCATCTTGCTTGTTATCCCAATACTTGTTGTCGAACGGTCTCTCAGTACCATCTTCTTGAGTCACGTAGAACTGGAGCTCAGTGAGCGTCGCTTTTATTTCTTTGTCCGTTGGTCGCGTGTAGCTTTTGGTGTTCGCTTGACGGTCAATCATCTGACGGAGTGTGACAGGGTTATCCTTGCGGTCATCTCCGAAGATATCATCCAAGTACTGGTCTCGGCCTGAGTTGTATCTGTAGTACTTGTACTTCAAGCTGCTCTTTTTGTAATAATCTTGATGGTAATCCTCTGCAGGCCAGAAGGTGTCGTACTTTATAAGCTCTGTTGCCAGCGGCTTTTTGAAGACGCCTAATTTGTCTATTTCAGCCATAAACGTATCGGCCACCTGCTTTTGCTCATCATTATGGTAAAAGACTGCCGGTCTGTACTGTGGTCCCCTGTCTACGAATGAACCTTTGTCGTCAGTAGGGTCGATGTGTCTGAAGAAGTGGTCAAGGACTTCCTCGTAACTGACAACAGCCGCATCAAAGGTTACTTGGATGACTTCAATATGAGCCGTTTGTCCACTTGCCACTTGTCTGTAGGTTGGATCTTCGAGTTGTCCACCTGCATAACCTGATACCACGTCTACGACGCCTTTCAACTGCTCGAGGTCAGACTCAGTACACCAGAAACAGCCTCCTGCGAGCGTTGCCACTTGAGGTTGTGCTGGTTGCGTTTTGTTGTCGTCAGCCATTCCAGATTGGCTGGTCAACCCGAATATGACGGGAACGGCGATCAGTAACGACAATATGAGTTTGGCTAAGTTGGTCATAGTTACTCCTGAGACTTGATTGTCTAATTTCCTAATAAGACACAACAAACGCGCTAAAAATTTCAAATTCGCTACTTGTCGGGTTACTATCCTTATCAATATTCTCATCTGCCACTTAGAGGTTTATATGCAAGCGGAAGTGAAATGGATCGAAGGATTCAAGTTTTTAGGTCAATCTCAGTCGGGTCATTCTATTGTCATGGATGGCAGTGGGGGCGAGACAGCGCCAAGTCCTATGGAAATGGTACTAATGGCTGCTGGTGGTTGTAGCTCTGTTGATGTTGTTGATGGTCTGAAATCTGCGAATCAAGATGTCACTGATTGCACAGCCAAATTAACAACGGAAAGACGTGAAACAGCACCGCGAATCTTTACTGAAGTTAACATCCATTTTGTTGTTTCAGGCAATAACTTGGATGAGGCATTGGTTGCTAAGGTTACTAAGGACTCGCTCGAAAAATACTGCTCAGTTTGCTTGATGCTGGGTGAGGGTGTGAAGATGACGCACTCTTGGGAAATCGCATAAGGAAACAATGTGGACGAAAGGGATTTCGAACATCTCATCGTGGTATTAGGTAAGCGCCTGAACAACGATGCTCTGACGCCAGAGGGTGAATCTCGTGTTCAAGCTCTGGTCGACAGGGCAATGATACAGGATTTTTCTAATACCATAGTGGCGTTTTGTGGTGGTGTAACCAACGGGCAATCGCTGTCTGAAGCGGAGGCAATGCATCGACGCTTTCTCGAGTTGGTTCCATTCGTGAAACGAGAATTAATTGGTGCACTAATCATTGAAGATGAGTCGACAAACACGGTAGAGAACATTCGGAATTTAGCGGAAAAGCTCATAGATAGTGGCTTGGTTAGCAAAAATAAACCGTTAAATGTCACTTTGCTTTCTAGTGATTACCATTTGAAGCGAGTCTTTACCATTCAAAAACTTCTTGATGAGCAGGGACTTCTTAAACACCTTGAATACTGTTGTGGTGAAGCGGGGCTGACAATTAACTTGTCTTACGAGACTCAAGATCACATCCTTGTACCATATCCCCACAATTGCCTCTCAGGGCAACTATTTGTCCTCATCGATCAATTAACCATATATAGGGTCTTCTTAGAAGGGCAAATGAACAACGTGTTTACTCAACCGTTCGAAGAGCTCATCTCCAAACCTTATGAAATCGCAATAAGTGCACTTGATGGAATAGATAGTATATTAGATATTAATAATAAAGAGTGCCAATTATTGATTGAACAAATGCCTATTATTAGAGCACTCGTTGATAACTCTGCGAATATACACTCAGCAACTCGTGTAAACGAACACCTTCCATTGTTGGATACTCTGCTTACCTTCTTCAATCGCTATGTTGACCCTGAGCAAGATCAGTCAGTTAAGTGGTGGAAGTGAGACCTATCTCTATTTGTTCTACTCATTTATAAATTATTCACTCAATAAGTTCGACTAAAACAATAGTTTTCCTAGACTTACTATATCTAAACTTTTGTCGTAATGAATATCGGGCAACGGAATGAACAAACTCGAGTTATGGAACAACTTGTCAGTAAAACACAAAATGTTGTTGCTGGTTTTACTGCCACTAGCATTAATTGTTTTCCTCGCATCTCGCCAAATCACGTCCCTCAATAACCAACTTGCTGATCTAGAGAAAGTAGAGCGTTTGGTCAGATACTCAGAAGTGCTTTCTGATGTCCAATCTAAGGCAAATGACGCAAGACCAACATCAGATGTAGTCGATATCACAAGCTCACTAGAGTCGTTGAAAGTATTGGGCGCTGAGATATTTCCATCAGATGAAGCGGTTAGGCTTTCAGGGTTGTTGGACGACTATCAAGAGAGTGTGGTGTCCGTTGCTGAAGTTGCAGACTATGTCGAAAAGCAAGAACTCGTAGAATGGCAGGTGGATACCTACAAACAGATATTAATGATTATCGAAAAGTCGCCAGCGAAAGCCGTTCTTCCGGTCGTGGATGGTCATATGGTGGCACTTTCGCAGCTAGAGTGGTTGGTTTTTTGGGCCGATGAAGAAATCTGGCAAACGAGCGCTTTGATTCAAAGTTATCAATCTGGAGAAGCGACAGACGAGTTGAGTAAGCAAGAGATCGCCAATCTGGTACAAAACCAACAGTTATTCGTTGAGCGCTTCGTCGCCATAAACGCCGATCCTATGCAGGTCAACCTTCTGCTTGATTCATTTTCAAATCCTGCTTTCGAAGAGAGCAGTATGTTCAGAAACGTATTGCTTAGTAGCGAAGGTGTCGCATCTCTAAGTGGTGCTGAGATTAAAGCGGGCATTGATGCATTAAACCTTCGCTCCAATCTGATTCAAGGCGTTTCACTGTCTATTGAAGAACAACTACGTCAGGAAATCCGCACTCTAGTCGCCGGCTTTGAACAGCAACGTATGGGATTCTTGACGGTAGTATCGCTACTCACCGTAATGTTGATTGTCATTGGCGTGAATCTAGCTCTTCGTGTCACGAGAAACCTAGGGTTGGTGCTCAAATTTTTAGAGCAAGAAGATGACAGTCAGGCTATCTCACTAACGAGTAAAATTGGCGGTAAAGATGAATTAAGCCGATTTGCTAAAGAGGTAGAGCGCTTGACGCATGAGCGTATAGAGGGAGAGAAGCGACTTCTTGAGGCGAAGGAAGATGCCGAGCAAGCTAAGGAAAACGCGATTCAAGCAAGTAAAGCGAAGAGTAGTTTCTTGGCTAACATGTCGCATGAGATTCGAACACCGCTAAACGGTGTCATTGGTATATCAGAAGTGCTATCGGATACCGATCTTACCGCGACCCAAAAAGATTATGTCGACACGATAGAAACGTCTTCACATCTTCTGCTCAGCTTGATTAATGACATTCTGGATTTTTCTAAAATTGAATCTGGCATGCTACAGATCAACCCGCATTCAACGTCTATTCGTGAAACCATTTATGACATTGCGTCTATCGTAGCACCTAAAGTGAAAGAGAAGGGGATAGAACTCAACGTTGATATTGACTCTAAAGTTCCTTTCAGGGTCTTGGCAGACGATCACCGAATGCGCCAAGTCTTGATGAACTTCATGTCCAATGCCGTGAAGTTCACTGAAGAAGGTACTGTAACCATTGGTGTTCAGTACCAGGGCGAATCTGAGAATATGGCGAACTTACTGTTTGAGGTTAAGGATTCTGGTATTGGTATCGACAAGGCGAGACAGTCAAAAATCTTTGAAGCATTTGCTCAAGAAGATGACTCCACTACAAGGCAGTTTGGTGGCACTGGCTTAGGTCTGGCAATCAGTACGCAATTAATCGAATTGATGGGTGGTAAGATCCAGCTTGATTCAGTCAAAGGTGTAGGTAGCCGCTTCTACTTTACACTGTCTTTGGCTATCGATGAGCATGACTATCAACACAGAAATCCCCTCGTTTACGACGAGTTGGTGATGGTGTGCAACTCGAGTGTCTACGAAGAGCGAATCAAACGAGATCTGCAGTTCTATGGATTGACCGTTGATCGTGTCTCTCAATCTTTAAATGAGTTGAGCCTCACTGATGCAAGCAATAAGACACTGCTCATCTATGTAGATGGTGGTGGTGTGGACTCAGAAGAAGACAGTAAACGTTTTGCAGAAATTAATGGGCAAGGCACCGCTATTTGCCTTATCAGACAATTTGATAGTGCTAATAAAGACTTTGGTCGAAACATCTGCGCACTGATTACCTATCCGTTGCTCGGTAATCGATTACTGAAATCTCTAGAGGCTTGC
Source organism: Vibrio maritimus (assembly GCF_021441885.1). NCBI lineage: Bacteria > Pseudomonadati > Pseudomonadota > Gammaproteobacteria > Vibrionales > Vibrionaceae > Vibrio > Vibrio maritimus. The sequence continues at coordinate 1,919,512 of NZ_CP090439.1, read as the reverse complement.
TGTAAGTCATTGGCGCAAGGCGCGGTCTATGCCTCTGTGGGTAGCAAAGAGGTCGATAATCGTATTCGAGTACTCCTCGTAGAAGATAATCTGGTAAACCAGAAAGTTGCCACGCTTCATTTGAAGAAGATTGGTTGTGAGTTCGATGTTGCTAACCATGGACAGGAAGCGGTTGAACTGTATGAGAAAAACCAAAACTATACGTTTGTCTTGATGGATTGCATGATGCCAGTGATGGATGGGTTCGAGGCGACTGAAAAAATTAGGCAGCTTGAAACCCAGTTGGGGATTGCGCGTACACCTATCATCGCATTGACAGCCAGTGTAGTGGATGACGATATTCAAAAATGCTTCGATAGTGGGATGGACGATTATGTACCTAAGCCATTCAAGGCGGAAATCCTCAAAGAGAAAATTGTCTCTGCTATTGAAATGAAGCAACAAGAACTATCAGATACAGTTCAAGAGCAAACGCCAGCTATTCAAGAAATTGTCGTTCCGAAGGAAACCGTCGTAGAGGCGAGCGGAGATTCGAACAAACCAAGTCCTGTAGCGAGCAATGGGTCGCGAATTTTGTTAGTTGAGGATAACTTAGTGAATCAAAAAGTGGCCTCACTGCATTTAGCGAAGGCTGGATTTGAATACGACATTGCAGGTAATGGTCAAGAAGCGCTGGAGCTATACCAGAGCAACGTTAACTACGACGTGATTTTGATGGACTGTATGATGCCGGTAAAAGACGGTTTTGAAGCGACTCAAGACATTCGAGAGTATGAGAAACAGCAGGGTATGAACCCGACGCCGATTATTGCTTTGACGGCGAGTGTGGTCGATGATGACATTCAAAAATGTTTTGATGCGGGAATGGACGCTTACGTTCCTAAACCTGTTAGACGAGAAAAGTTGCTGCATGAAATGAGCAATTATCTTTGATTAAGAGATCTAATATAGAGCCGTCACACTACGTGGCGGCTTTTTTTATGGGAACTCTAGTCTAGTATGTCGGCGCAGCATAGTTACCTTAGGGGGGACGCTAGAAAATCAGATATAGCCTCATAAAATAACCTTCCTTTTGAACAACTGAGATACGCTATGCTTGCTGTTGCTTTCCTAGTAACCCTATGTTGCCTGTTGGCTTTGCCAATCCTAATCAGTAAGGAGAAATACGTACTGGACGATGTTCATCGTGCAGAAGCTCCGGGTCGATTTGTCGAACTGAAGTTAGGAAAGGTTCACTACCAATTAGAGGGCGATCCTGACGCGCCCTTAGTCGTGCTTGTGCACGGGTTCTCAGCTCCGTCTTATATGTGGGATAACAATCGCACCGTAATAGCGAACGCGGGATATCGTGTTCTGACGTTTGACCTTTTTGGTCGCGGTTATTCATGTCGTCCGAAGGTTGACTATGATAAAGCGCTTTTTGTCGAACAAGTTCGAGAATTGACAGAGTTGCTTGTACCTAACAAACCATTTCATATCATAGGGCTCTCTATGGGAGGGGCAATAACCTCCGCATTTGTTAAGCAGTATCCAAAGAGAATTTTGAGTGTTGGTTACTTAGCACCATTTAATCAAGCCATTGATATTGGAGCACTAACCCTGCCAATCATTGGAAAATGGTTAGGCTATACCTTGTTCATACCTAAACTTCCGGCAAATCAGACTAACGATCTCGTTGCACCTGACCAGTTTCCGTTTTGGTCAGATAAGTTTAGTGAACAGATGAAATACAAAGGCTTTAGCCGTGCGGTAATTAGCACCGGTCGTCATCTAATTACAAAAGATCCAAGTGAAGATTTTCTAGACGTGGGTACGCTTTCGGTTCCAAAACTAGTGCTCTGGGGAACGGAGGATAAAGTTATACCCCTGTCGGATCTAGAGCGTGTTGTCCAATTACTTGGTGACAATACTTCATATAGCGTATTTGAAAACGCAGGGCACGCATTGCAGTATGAATGCTATGAAAGGGTGAACAAACGAATCATCGAACACCTCAATCATGTTTAGTGAATTGTAATAACAAGAAACGCCAAAACATATGCTATGTTTTGGCGTTTCTTATCGTCCCACTAGGGAGAAGAACGTTAAGCTGTTGCTAACGTGAGGTTGTTCATCCAGTAACGCTTGAGGTAGCGATGGAAACAGAGTGAAAACTTCACGACTTCTTCTACCAACATACAGGTGTAAACCAGTTTAAATTCCAATCCGAAAATGAAAGCAGCTGATGCAGTAAGCGGTAGTCCGACACACCACATCGCGATAAAGTCCATTCTTAGACAGAACTTGTTGTCACCACCCGCTCTTAGAATGCCATTAATGATGATTAGATTGAGCATGCGCAACCAAATCGCACAACACAAAATAACCATTGCAGGTGAGGCGAGTGGGTGAAGTTCTTGAGTCGTCAAGTTCAACCACGACAATATGGTTTCTCTACCCATGAGTAGGCCCGCTCCTGTCAACAAACCAAACACTAGTACCGCCTTGATAAAAGTTTTTGACATGTTGAACGCCTGTTCAAACTCGTCTCTGCCCAGTGACTGACCCAATAATATCGAACAGGCTACAGAGATCCCAAAGAACAGAGAGTAACAGAGCGACTCAAATGGCCCCATCATGCTAAAGACAGCAAGCTCCGTCGTCCCCATATGCCCAAAAATGACTTGGTACATTAAGGTACCCATCGCCCATAATACGGCATTCAATGTTGTCGGAATCGCAAGTAATTTGTAAGACGCCCATAAACGGGTCGCGTTATCCAGAACTTGCTCTCTCATCAACCAGTGATTACGTGCTTTTAAGTAGCCCCAGATAAACAACACCTGCAGTAAGCGAGAAATGGTGGTGGCAAGTGCTGCACCTGCGACCCCCATTGCTGGCACACCCCAACCACCTTTGATTAGCCAGAAGTTCAGTGCGATGTTGATAACAATCGTCACTGCACCTAATACCAATGGTGTGACAGCGTCACCTGAAGAGCGCATTGCGGATTCTGCAACGATGACAACGTGAGTCAAGATCAATACTGGGAACGCATACCACAGGTAGGTCGCACCAAGCTCAATAACACTCGTGTCCGTCGTTTGCAGCATCATGATGTAGCTGGAAAAAACAGTGATGACAAACGTCACAGGAACAAGCAGTTTCGCACCAAAAATCATTGATAGTTTGGTGATGGTCTTTGCACTACGCTTGTCTGAGCACCCCCAATACTGAGCAACCAAAACGCCATTCGCTGATGCCATGCCAGCCATGATCATAATTGCTACGAAGTGCCATTTAGAGGCGATACCCACCGCAGCAGTCGCTTCCTTACCAAAGTCACTGACCATAAGCACATCCGCTAACGCCAAAATTGCGACCAATGCACTTTGAATCGCAACTGGGAACCCCAACTTGACGACAGCGGATAAAAGTTGACTTTGAGCCACACCGTTAGATGACTTAAGATGGTGTTGAGTTGTCATAGCTGCCTCCTAATTCAGTAAGTTAGAGATTGAATAATCGCGTGAAGAGTGTGGGGGTATTAACGTCGCTAATATAAGAAAAACGGTATTACGAAACCATGTTCAAAAATAGACAAAACCTGTGCAAATCCGTCATTGAGCAATTTCGCAGCAAAAATGAATGGGTGGATGAGGTGCATTTATCTGAGCTGTGTGAAGAGCGCTTTCTATCGGCAAGCGATGTGCCTGAGTTTTCGTCGGAAGACATCTTTATGTCAGGTATGGCGAATCTGATTGACAGCTATCATGTTGAACGTGGGGGTGTCGATGTCCACACGATATTGTTCACCATAGAAGGTGGCGGTATTTTGATAACAGAAACAGAGGTAACGGCGATAGAGCCCTACACTGTGGTTGTGTTGCCAGCAAACAGCGCGTTTCGTTTCGAAATAAACCCTCAGTATCGTCATTGGCGCATGATTTGGTTTCTACCAAAGAATCGCCCGCGTTGGCAGATGTTTGCTGATTTGGGGCAAAAGGTGCTGCCGTTCAATGGCTGTGAGCGAATGTGGGCGTTAATGACCTTGTTGTATGCGGAGATTGGTGGTCGCTCGAGTTATCGAAAACTATTGGTGAGTGAAGTATGTCGATTGATAACGGGCTATGAATCGCAAACCACAGACTCAACAGTGAGGGTACAAGCCCTGTTTGCGCAAATAGAAAGTCAATTGCACTTGCCTTGGAGCGTTAAGTCGATGGCGCATAAGGCGTTTTTGAGCGAAGAGCAATTAGCTCGAATATGTAAGCAGCTTTACGGTGTCTCTCCGAGGACGAGGTTAATTAACCTAAGAATGGAAAAAGCCTGCGACCTACTTGAGAATAATGATTGGTCGGTATCTATGATTGCAGAGCGACTGGGCTATCGAGACCCGTTTAACTTCACCCATCGATTTACCAAGCAGGTCGGCTGTTCTCCATCGGCTTATCGCAAACGTATGTTAGAAAAGTCGACCCACTAGAAAAAATGACGAGCTATCTGTGGTTAAATCAACCCTTGGATAGTGCTTGATTTAGCCATTGATCAAATTGGGTTTTAGGTAATGCGCCATTGATCATGTCGACACGTTGACCAGATTTGAACACCATAATGGTAGGAATGCTTCTGATTTGGAACTGAGCCGCAAGTTGTTGCTGTGCTTCGGTATCGACCTTTAGAAAGCGAACCTCTCCTTTGCGCTCTTCAGCAACTTGCTCAAAAACAGGTGCAAACCCGACACATGGGTTACACCAAGTCGCCCAGAAGTCGACAACGACAGGTTGTTCACTGTTAATCAAAGCACTAAAGTTATCTAGAGTGCCCTCAATAGGGCGACCGTCTAGCAGTGGCGTCTTGCAACGACCGCAGTTTGGAGACTCAGAGAGTCTATCGATTGGCAGTCGGTTGAGACCATTGCAGTTTGAGCAGCGTGTGTTGATTGTGGACATTACTTTTCTCCTTTCTATACCCTAGTTTTCTGGTACCCAAATGACTTGCGTATAGAAACGTGGATTTTTGGAAATCAGACTTCTTTGAGCCCTGGAATGTGAGTATACTCAGTCTTCTATAGTCAAGATAAGCAAGACATTGTCGGCCATTATGAATGCTTAGTGATTGATATGAATTGTTTATCTTGATTGGCGAAAACTATAAGAAAATAGGTACAGAATGACAACTTTTTACGCCGAAATTACTGGGTGGGGTAAGTGCCTTCCACCAGCAATTCTCTCTAACCATGACCTCAGCACAGTAATGGATACGTCAGACGAGTGGATTCGTACTCGTACAGGTATTGAAAATCGCCGTATTAGCCATGTTAATACTTCAGACATGGCGACGGTAGCGGCTAAGCATGCAATGGCATGTGCGGGTATCACAGCGGAAGAGGTTGATCTGATCATCGTCGCAACGTGTTCACCTGACTCGCTCATTCCAAATACGGCTTCTCGCGTTCAACAAAACCTCGGTGTACCTGCAGCGGCTGCGTTTGATTTAAACGCGGCGTGTACTGGCTTCGTGTACGGTCTTGAAACAGCGACTAAGCTGATTCAATCGGGCAATTATCGTAACGCGATTGTTATCGGTGCTGAGCGTCTTTCTTTCTTTATCGATTGGACAGAGCGCGATACGGCAGTTCTTTTTGGTGATGGCGCTGGTGCAGCTGTACTTTCTCGTACAGAAAACCAAGTAGGCCTGCAAGACGCACAAATTGGTTGTGACGCCAAAGGTCGAGATATTCTAGCTGTACCTAAATTTGGTACATCTATGGAGCGTTTCGCGGCAGACAATGGCTACTTCGAGTTTGATTTCATCGGTAAAGAGATCTTTAAGCGTGCGGTTAAAGGCATGGGTGCTGCGGCAAACACGGTATTGTCTCGCTCAAACCTGACGAAAGATGATATCAATGTTGTGATTCCTCACCAAGCGAACATCCGCATTATCCAAACGCTGTGCGACCTCTCAGGTATCGAGCAAGATAAAGCGTTTGTGAACATTCAAAACTACGGCAACACGTCTGCTGCAACAGTGCCAATTGCACTGTGTGAAGCACTCGAGCAAGGTAGAATCAAACCGCAAGATGATCTGCTGCTTGCCGCATTCGGTGCAGGATTGACGTGGGGCGCAGGACACATCAAATGGGGTGAGCGTGTTACTCCAGTAGGTACGAGTGACGCTGCGCTGCCGGTATGTGAGCAATCAGCATTGGAGCTAATGGCGACTGCGATTGAACATTGCAAAAACAAGCCAAACAAATAGGTTTGCAAGGAGAGGGGCGTACAGCGATGCGCTCCTTCTAAACGGATAAAAAACGCCAGCAGTCTTAGCGCATGCTGGCGTTTTTAGTTGACTATCGATTAGATGAATCGTCGATTAGTTGTTTTCTTTATCTCGATTTTCGTAGTAATCCCAAACCGTGTAGCGCTCTTCTTCAGAAAGTACGCAGTATGGTACGCGCTTACCATTTTCTGTAACGCGCTCAAGCTTATGACCTTGCTCCACACAATAGACGTAAGCAGGATCACTTATTACCGTGATTTCATCCACATCATACTTATCTGGTTCACTCGCACAGCCTGCTAAAATGCCCACTGCAACAGCGCCAATCATCCATTGTACTTTTTTCATTATCTCTCCTATTTGGAAGTTAGGCTTTTGCTTAAGTGTAGGAGATTTCTAATAAAAAGTGTTTTGATTCGGTCAAATTATTCAACTTTATGATGAATAATCGCTGTCATTGCTCAGTTGCTCCCAGAATTCCTACAAACTCGATAGCTCATCGCTATTAGATGTGCTTGTTACCTTCACCAAATCGGTAAATAAGGCGCGAGCCCCAAAGGCTATCACGTGCTCCAGAGTTACGGTGATACGCGTATTTCCAGTCTGCTTGAATAGACCAGTTAGCATTGAGCGTATAGTGCAAGCCTGTACCTATGTTCCACTGTAGCTTCTTGGTGTCACGGTCTTTATTCAACATCGCTTCGCCCACACCCGCATTGATGTAAGGTTTGAGCGCGTTGTCAGCAAACAAGTAGTACTGTACGTCGAAGCTGTAGTTTTCGTAGATATGCTTCTGATTATCCACGGTCGACTCATAGTTGCCTTGCATGTAACCCAAGCGTGCTGACAGTTGGTTGGTAAAATACAGACCAAGAGTGAAGGCTGGGGCAAAGTCGTTCTTTAGGTTACGTTCTTTGTCGAGTTGTGGGTAAGCAAAACCAGCACTCACACCAACAATTCCATATGTAACAGGATCGTCTGTGTATTGATGGTAGTTTTTCTTCTGACGTCGTTTTAGGCTGTCATCCGTCTCGCCAGCACCAAACGCGTACTGAACTTGCATTTGATATTTGGTTTCTACTTCGCCGTTTCTTAGAACATTGGAGTGAACGCCAACAAAACCGGTACCCGCTTTGACGATTTCGCGACCCGCAATGTTGTTTACACCACGGCCTAGGCTATCAACTGGATCTAAGAAGAATAGGGCGGTTGAACCCAGCGCATCTGAACCAAACACAGTACCGCCGCGTAAACGAATTTCCTTTTCTTTATTGAATGCCCATTCACCGTATACCCAACCCAGCGTCGGAGTAACAACGAGGTCTTGGATAGATGGTACTTCGGCAAATGCTTCAATACCGTATTCCCAATAGAAGGTCGACATTAGCGTCGAGTACATGAAGGCGTCCCATTGGCGATAGCCTGACTTACGTGCCGCTTGATAGTAAACACCACCAAAATAAGGGTGACCAATGTAGTTGATAACGTGATCATCACGATCCCAAACAGGACCAGAGCGAACGTTGTCCCACCATTTGTTCATTAACTTGATGTCGTCTTTTTCCCAGTTTGTGATGGACTCTGGCATCAGTGCCAGAACACCAGCTACACCAACACCGTAGGCAAAAATAGATTTGGTTTGAGACCAAAGGCGCTCACTGTCTTCGCCATTCTGCGGGTTAAACAGCGAGACACGGTAAGGGGAGTCATAAAAGTTTGCTTGGCTGATGGAGTCGTCTTGGCGTAGCTCTTCAAAACTGCTGTTGGTAGAAATCGATCGATATCCCAATGCATTCAGTGATTCTGATTGAGTTGAGTGAAACTCATCGTCAGTCATCATCTGATCGGAACGAATCGCTTGATTAAGTAAGTCTTGTTCTGAAACTGAGTCGCTTGATGAGTCTTCGGCTAGGGCATAAGAAGCCGAACTAAGAGCAACAGCAGCGAGAAAAGAAGTCGTTGGGTTCATAGTGATTTATATTTATTTGATTAATACGGAATTAGTTGCTTAACCTGAACTTGGGCAAGTCGGCAATACTACCATTTCTATAAATATATGTCGCAATCGAATTGACTAGAAAACGCCATACAACTGTAAGTTCATATTTTTGTGGTAAACTTCACGAAAACAGACCATTAAAGAGCAAAACTGTGAGACAAATTACCACTGCTATCCACCCAGATATCTCTCACCTAGACGATAAAACGATCATAAAACGAAACGCGACGCGCGCAATCGTTGTTGATGGTGAAGACATTCTTCTACTCTATACAGAGCGTTATCACGATTACTCTTTGCCGGGTGGCGGCTTAGATGATGGAGAAGACGTTATTGCGGGTATGGTGCGTGAACTTGAAGAAGAGACGGGCGCGAAGAACATCCATGGTATCAAACCGTTTGGCATCTACGAAGAGTTTCGGCCTTGGTATAAAGACGATGCTGATGTTATGCATATGATTTCGTTCTGTTATTCTTGTAAAGTTGACCGTGAGTTAGGGCAGACCGCTTATGAAGATTATGAGGTGAAAAATGGAATGAAACCTCTATGGGTCAACATCCATGATGCTATTGCCTTTAACGAAAAAACCATTGCTGAAAGCGACAAAAAAGGCATGAGTATCGAGCGAGAAACGTATCTGTTGCATCTTATTGCCAAAGAGATGCTGTAGCGTTAGGGAGAATGCATTCGATGAAATTGATGAGTAAAGACGACAACTTTTTCTTCTTGCTAGGCTCATTGTTGGTTCTTTTTTTTATGAGCGCCATGGTGCATCAGTTTAAAGATGACGCACAGGACTATGTCCTTGCCTTGATCATCTTATGTATGAGTACCTCGATAGTTGGCGTCCACCGAAAACAGACCTTTTACCGCTCTTGGTATGCGGTGATGATAACGGTTGCGGTTATTTCAGGTGTGTTTTCGCTGTTTGATGACTACGACTTGTCTCTGGTTACCCTGTTTTCATTGCTATTTTTCGTGCTTGCTCAGACTTACTCTGCGCTGAAGCAAGTGATGATGCCAACAAAAGTCACGCTGAATCAGATTGTTGGTTCTATTTGTGTCTACTTGTTGTTTGGGCTGTCGTTCGCTTTCATCTATCTCATTCAATTGGAGCTGTTTGAAGCTCCTTTTAATGGATTGGAGGCTAAGCCATGGCTGGATAACTTGTTCGATGTGATTTACTTCAGCTTTATTACATTGACGACCGTTGGCTATGGCGATATTTCTCCGGCGCTAGCGATCCCGAGATTTTTTGTGTTCCTCGAGTCAATTACTGGCAGTTTCTATCTGGCAATCATGGTCGCAAGCCTGGTTAGCAGCCATCTAGCTCAAAAAGACGCATAGTTCTTTATTGGTGCACATTTATCCTAAATCGAGCAGCGGCTTGCTGCTCGCTTCATCTCAGCTTGTCTCATTGGCATAGCATCAATAGTATCTTTGATTTCAATCCAATTGGTTGTCGGACCCCAACGAAGTTTCTCTGTGCCATCTTTGCCAATGAGTATTGCCTTGTGGTCACCTTCTTTGATGTCGTACATCTTAACCAACTTACTGTAGTCGAAAGTGTCTTTTACCCACCCAGGTGATGAGAACCCATCTTTGGTCATTACCATGGTGACAACGTCACGCTCTTCAAGGGCACACTCGTTAATTAGCGTACCGAGTAAGAACTCGTCCACCAATACGTCTTTGGTAGGAGCAAAATACATGACGCTGCGATGTGACAGTCCATGATAGAGGTGACCTTCATGATACTGAGAACCATGAGGATCGCTTTGATGCCCCTCTTTAGCGTATTCTGGATAGCCACAAGCTGTGGCACTGACTAGCGATGCGATTGCGATAAATACGATACCTTTCATAGTTGCCTCCTACCTAGCGACCAAAAGGTTATACGTTAAGTTTAGCCACTGAGATTCGTCTCACTAAGTTCCACTTCAGGACAATAAATTTGATACACTGCCGCCAAGGCAAATTCAATATCATGATTATGAAAAAAACAGCCATATTCGTTGACGTTCAAAACGTCTACTACACAACACGTCAAGCTTTCGCGGGTCGCTTTGATTACAACGCGTTTTGGGCTCGAGTGAGTGAGAGTAGTCACGTCGAAATCGCTCGTGCTTATGCGATTGCTTCACAAGATCAAAAGCAGAGGCAGTTTCACCACATTCTCCGCGGAATAGGGTTCGATGTTCAGCTCAAGCCCTTTATCCAACGTTCTGACGGCAGCGCAAAGGGAGACTGGGATGTCGGTATTGCGCTTGATGTATTCGAAATGGCCCAAACGGTAGACCATGTTGTCTTGGTTTCTGGCGATGGAGACTTTCAAATCTTAGTTGAGCGCATCCAACAGCGTTTTGGAACTAAAGTAACCGTAGTGGGGGTTGAGCAACTCACCGCTAACAACCTTATTGATGCAGCGGATCAATTTATTCCAATCGAGTCAAGCCTGCTGATTGGCGGATAGATTGAGAGGGTGTCATGAAGAAAAGCAGTGAAATCTTAGTTGGTGAGTTAGAAACCGAGTTCAAAACGGTTGCTGCTATGATGAAGATCTATTGCAAGCAACACCATGGTAGCTCAACGCTGTGTCAGCAATGTCGAGAGCTCCTCGTTTATGCTGAAACTAAGTTGGATCGCTGTCCTTATGGAGAGTCTAAGCCGACTTGTAATAAATGCCCAATCCACTGCTACAAACCAGAAGAAAAACAGCAGATGAAAGCCGTGATGCGCTACGCAGGGCCGCGCATGTTGCTACCACATCCGATTTTGTCGATTCGACATCTTCTACATGAACGCCGCGAAGTACCACCAAAACCGAAAGCGGGTTTGTCTAACCGAGCACGCCGTAAAGCTCAGTCTTCCGATAAACAGTCTTCAGATAAATAGTCTTCAGATAAATAGTCTCACGTTAGTGGGCGCCGGCGAAAGCAACGATATGTGCAACGGCCACGCCCACAGTCAAATGGCTGCGCAGACGCTTATAATCTTTAGGAAACTCGTCTCCTAAAGCGTTAAGCTTGATTCTCTCGACCAGCCAAACGCAAACATATCCAACTAACGCCACGACGACGCCTAATCGAAACTGCTCTGGTGCGATGATAATCACCAGCCATCCCATCAGGCAGATGAGGTTACTTAGCAGTAAAATAGGGAAGGAGAGTTTATGTGTCGCGTAGGCAAGAGCGTGTGACCACAAAATACCGCACAGAAAACTCAAAATGATGGCACTGTACGCCAAGAACAGCAGTCTGGTATTAACGCCCATAAAGTCGGCGCTTGCCGTAAATGTCGCGATACACAGTGCAAAAGGAACTAGCCCAAGATAACCTAGCCAGCTCATCAACGCGATGGTTTTAGTCGATTCCCGATTTTCCATGTTCCCTCAATCATTAAGCTGCGAATACCCACAAGTTTAAGACGAGAAACACTAAGATGCTAACTATGGTGGTGACTAATACGTCCTTGATAATTCGAGCTAAGATAATCGCAAATGTCGCTGCCAATAGATAAGGCAAGTTATCAGACAGTACGAGTTCGCCATGCGGGAGAAAGACGATGGGCCCCCAAATCGCTGTCAACACGGCTGGACTCGCGTAGGCTAGAAAGCGCTGTGCACCGCTACTGATCCGCAAAGGAACTTTGGGTTCCAAAAATAGGTACCGGCTTAAAAAAACAATCGCGGTAAGTACAAGAATTACGAGATACGTCATCGCTTCATTTTCTCCTCACACAGGTATCCAACCGTCATGCCGACGATGCTGGATATAACCAAACCAAGCTCAATGTCTAAAGCCGCGAAGAGCACTGACGATACTAACGCTGATAAAGCAGCAAGGAATATAGGTAAAGTGGTAATGTTAGGAACAACAATGGCAATGAAAGTGGCGGCAACGGCAAACTCCAGACCATATTGCTGAAGGTTTGGGATCTTTGCTCCGATAATAATGCCAACGACCGTCGCTAAGTTCCAAATGAGATAGAAGGAAAGACCGGCTCCTAAGGCATACCATCTATCAAACTTCTCTGGTTTATGGTGTCCGCAAAGTGCGAACAGCTCATCTGTTAACAAGAAGCCAAGAGATAGCCGCCATCGCAACGGCAAATCTTTGATATGGCTGCGCATAGATAAGCTATAAAGGAAGTGACGAGAAGTAATAAAGAATATGGTCACGACCATGGTAAGGAGCGTCGCACCGGATTTTATCATACCCATTGCGACGAGTTGAGCTGCACCTGCGAAGAGTATCGCGCTCATCGCCTGTCCCTCTAGTGGTGTGAGACCTGAATCAATTGCAAATGAACCGGCGAGAAAGCCCCAGGGCACGACTGCCAAACTCAATGGCAGCATGGCAACACATCCCTTGGTGGCGCGCGCAACACGCGATGAAGAATTATCCATAAATACACTCCTTGTGTGACATAGATTGTATTTAACTGAATGATTTTCAAGGCTTGGAGCATATAAAATCGGAATTATTCATCACGCTGACTCCTTGATACTATCTCGCTCCCTGTTTCAACTTGAGTATCCCTCTGATGCTACGAACTCTTACTTCGATCATTCTTTTAGGCATGTCCACGTCGGCAATATCTGCGGAGCATGAAACCAAAACCGGTATTAAGGATGAAGATTATGGTCGTACGCTGCCCTTTTTTGGCGATCGTGTGAGAGATATGGGTATTAAGCTTCCAAAGCCAATTGGAATCTCTCTATTTACCCACCAGCAGGAAGATCTTATGCAGCTCGGGGATTTCAAGATTGATGGTGAACCCGTAGACGATATATTGCCAAATGGCGGCAGCCAAACGACAAATACAACAAGCATTGTTGCTGTGAGGGGAGATGTATGGGTGCTTCCGTTTTGGGGCTTTAACGCCATGATTGGTAAAGCGGTCACGTCGTCAGACATAGCAATCGGTATAAGCGATTTTTCGAATGGTAACCTAGAGCGACTAGAGATCAATGGTATGGCAACGTCCTCAACGATTACTGCAGTCGGTACCACGTTAGCGTATGGACATAAGCAATTCTTTACGACAGTCGATGCTCAATACGTGTCGACCTCTGTCTCTGGTGTCGGTGTGAGTCTCGACGCCTTAGTGGTGACGCCATTAATTGGACTGAATATAGGTGACAGTGGTTGGCGAATTGTGGTCGGCGGCCAATACCAAGATTATCAGAGACAACTTAAAGGGCAGTTAGGCGATATTAGGTTTAGTGCCAAACAAACGTCCAGCCGCTGGTCAACAATGGTAGGCATGCAAAAAGCCTTTACCGACAACTGGGAGGCGTCGTTGATGGCTCAGAGCGGTAAAACGAGAGAAGGCTTTACGTTCATGCTTGGCAAACGCTTTTAACTAACCAGCTTTAAACGGGGAAGTAGAGCTTGTGGCATGGCTAAGTGGTAGCCTTGAAAGAAGTCAATATCCAGCGCTTTCATCGCTTCAAGCTGGCGTTCTGTTTCTACACCTTCAATCACTGTCTTGGCGTGACACTCTTTTGCCAGTGTAATGCCATTAAGGAGTGGTTCTTTGGTGCCTTCCATATAATCAATCAGCAGTTGTCTATCCAGTTTTAAGATATTGGGTTTAACCTGGGCCACACGCTCCGGACTCGACTCTTTGCACCCAAAGTCATCGATAGCAATCAAAAAGTCTTCTTTAGTTAGGTGGTTTGCCGCTGAAGCCAGGGTTTTGGAACTAAACGCAGTAAGCTCAACCAGCTCAACAACGACTCGTCGACAATCGATTTGTAGCGCCTTTAATCGGGACATCAGCAAGGATGAACGAATACCTTCTGCAGCAAGTCGCTCACTTGAGATAGGGAGGAAGTTAAGAAAAATCAGTCTCTCTCGATAGTTCGACATACTAAAATTACGTAGATGGATCGCTCGGCTTAATCTATCCACATTAAGCTGGTCTGCTAAAGAAACGCTTTCATTTTGGAAGTACAAGTTGGGTGGGATCGGGTCACCGTTTTTGTCGAATAACCTTACTAAAGCCTCCATACCGATAATAATACTCGAACGACTAAATATCGGTTGAAACACACTCTTAAGGGTGAGGTCTTTGTACTGCGCGATATAGCAACCGTTTTCTTCGGTTCGAATACACTGAGTAAATTGATGTTTTTCAGTAAGGAGCATCTTTTTGGAAACTGATATTGACGTTGTGATCATCTTGTCACGGTTAGATGACAAGTCAAATCGGTTTGGTGAATGAACAGAGGTTCAGTATTAGGAAGGCATTAGCGAAATGAAACGCAGATCAACATTTCATCTATAAAATAGAGCATAAAATGTGCACAATCATTGATAATTTGAACTATTAAACATTTTATCTCTATATTGAGTGAGTTAGATCATATAAAACACGTAAATGTTAGTAATCTAAATACAAATTTAAAAATATTTGTTTTTATGCAATTTTTTTGAAGAAACTCTCATTTCAGCGTTCGTCGAAAAAATCTTTGTTTCGAATGTACTTGCTCATCAGGTGGTAAGAGAAAGGGCGAATTATCCATGAGACCAACGACCGACCTAGACGGACAATGGTCGGTGTATTCTCGTAAATTCTTCCATTGTAGAGCCAAAGCAGTTTTCCTACGTGCCAGTAGATAAGTGGAAGCGGAGGTAGAAAGGTGACGATATCGAGATCGCAGCATATTCGATAAGTTTTGTGGGCGAGCTGAAAATTCTTTTTAAACTTGAGCCCTCCAACGGCTGGCTGTCCAAAGGTCACAATCCGCTTTATCGACTTTGGATATGCCGTCTCTAGTGCATCTGCGATGATACAACCGATAGCGCCGCCAGAAGAGTGGCCAGTAATCGTAATTCGCTTACCGTCTTCGATTAACTCTGATGCAATCTTTATCGTTCGCTCAAAAAGCGTTAGCCCAAGTTTGTCTTTCTTGTGAGCAGGTTGGCTCTCTTGATTCAGAATATAGTGGAAACCGGCGTGAATGCGATAGTCCAAGCCAAATTTTTTACAACAGCGTTGCCACATAGCAAAGGTGAGTAACCAGTCGGTTAGACTGTGAGAGCCTTTAATTACGATGACGGCTTCTTCTTTGTCTTTACTCCAAAGGATACGAACGACTGTTTTTCCGTAGCGATTCGAGACAATTCGTTGGCCGTTGGGGTCGAATCCATAGCGAGTTTGTTTAAACACTCTAGGATAAGCGAGGTTACAAAGTACAGCGTATTTCTCGTATTGGTAGCGTTTTAAACTCTTCACAATCTTTGCGGTTTTTTATGGGATTACAATACTATGAAAAACCTTAGTGAAAGTTTGATGACATGTCGAAGAATGCAGGCAACTACATTGTGGTGACAGCATACAATTGAACATACTTGAGAACCGTTTCTCCGGAGCCAGGCTTAGTCAGTGGGTGTATATGTGTCACATAATTAGGTACAACACCAAAGCGTTCGGAGAGTGTTGAACTCATTGATGTTTCTGAAGGCAATAACCTTACACCTTGTTTGATATAGGCTGCTTCATCTAACTGCGTGTCGTTGTTCCACCAACTAATAAGAGAGCGGCTCTGGTGACAGCGACTTAGCCAGTGATCAGCAATAATTACTAACAGATCTCGTTGCTGTACTGCAAACTGATATTCCGCTAGCCACTCGTTAATCAGTGAGTAAATATGGTCGCGACTATTTTGGTTTCCATTGACGAAATGATATGCCAGGACCCAAACCGTACCGTAAGAGGTGGTCACACGGTAGGTGCTGCTCAATTTCGGCGGCTCACTACAATCTAGAGATACAATTTCAGCGCTTAAACTCTGCTGTTCGAAATCAGATTTAATACGACGTGCGAACGCAAGTGACAAATGATGGCTAGTAAGTCCACCATTATGTACGGCCGGATAATGTTGTAAACAAAGTGCTTGGCAGTCCGTTTTAAATCGACGGATGCTATGCACGACGTTATCGAGAAGCATAACTCTTTCCTTGTCTCAGATACGGATTACCAGAGGCGTACTCCGTATCAGAATTCCTTATATACGCTTTTCCCATGTCCCCCAACGTACAACACCAAGAATCTCGATCTCATCGTCGTTTACCTGATGGATCGCGTTCTTCGTTGTGTCGTCACCGTACCAAACGTGAATGGTGGTACCGACTTTAACAAGCGTAAAAAAGTCTGGGTGGGGATTACCAGGTAATCGAGCGAGTACGATGTCATCGTTAATCCATTCCTGATTACGATTGACCAGAGCGACACAGTCCCATTTGTAAGAGACGGTGCCTCCTACTGGATATAAGACCCCAAAGCAATCTTTGTACTCAGGAGGCACGGGAATTGTTCCTTTACTTTCTGCTTCACCCGTTTCAAGCAGTTTAGTCACTTCGGTTCGGCTGTAGTAAGACACTGTCGCGGCACTGGTGCTCGCCGCTTTGGTGATTTCATTGGCTTCCGTATACTTGTCGCCGACACCAAAACAGAGCCAGTGAGCCTGAACGTTGAAATAGTCTGCGATAAGAGCAAGGTCTTCGATAGAGGGATAGGTGCGAGTAGGACCTTTAGTTAGGTAACGACCAATTGTGGCTTTTCCTTTGCCGATAGCTTCTGCAAGCTCATTGTTAGTGATTTTATTTTCCTTAAGCAGCGACACAATGCGCTCTTGATAGCCGTAATCCATGATTCCTCCGTAATTTCCTGCATAGTGTAGTTTATGAGTTTCAGAAATGAAACGGGGTTCTTGAATAATGTTTGAAAATGAGACTCTTGCGAGATTGTTGAATCGTGATCTAGTGTTAAAAATCGACAATCAGCATTGAAATCATAACGTTAATCACCCATAACCATCCTATATTTGTAACAAAAAATGAGATTAATAATGTTTGATACCAAGAAAAGAGCCGCAATAGTGTCAGAGTTGCAAAAGTATTTTGAACAAGAATTAGAGACAGACTTAGGCCAGTTTGACGCTGAATTCTTATTAGACTTCCTGATCAAGAAATTAGGGCCAGCCTTTTACAACCAAGGGTTAGAGGACGCAAAAGGGGTTCTTGACAGGCGAGTAGCAGACATAGCGGATGAACTCTACGAAATTGAAATGTCGGACGATCTCTAACCTGTTGTAGCACATTAGTTTTATAGATGTTCGAAAAAACTGAATGACTCTATCGAAGGGGTGTTGTCGTTAAAGTGTCAAGTTAGGTAAATACTGTATCCCATAGGTTGATGAGTTGTTAACATTATTGGCAAGTTAGATTAAATCATGGAAATGACGATGGCGGTAAAAGAAGTAAAAAACTACAACCCGATAGCAAGAGCACTGCACTGGATTTCAGCTATTGTAGTGATTGGAATGTTTGCAGTGGGTTTGTGGATGGTCGATCTCACTTACTACAGTGAGTGGTATAAAACGGCTCCACACTGGCACCGTTCTATCGGCATCCTTTTGGCAGGGCTCACCATTTTCCGTTTGGTTTGGAAGCACGTGACTGCAGCACCAAAAGTAGAAGGCAACCAGTTCGAAAAGGTTGGCGCTAAGGTAGGTCATATCGCTATGTACGTTGCACTTATCGTCATTTTTGTTAGTGGATACCTTATCTCAACTTCAGATGGTCGCGGAATTGAAGTATTTGACTGGTTTACAGTTCCGGGCTTGGGAGAGTTTTTCCCTAATCAATCAGACATTGCGGGCGAAGTGCACTTTTACGCTGCTTGGTTCGTTATTCTTGCCGCTGGTGGTCATGCGCTAGCTGCTTTGAAACATCACTTTATAAACAAAGACAACACTCTTCGAAAAATGTTAGGAGTTTCGAAATGAAAAAGACACTAATCGCTACAGGAATGGCTGCGGCAATGCTATTGCCACTAGGTGCTAACGCTGCTGACTACGCAATTGATACGAAAGGCGCACACGCTTCTATCAACTTTAAAGTAAGCCACTTAGGTTACAGCTACATCAAAGGCCGTTTTAACACTTTCTCTGGTGACTTTAGCTACGACCCTGCAAACATCGAAGCGTCATCTGTAAACGTTGTTGTTGATACAACAAGTCTTGATTCAAACCATGCTGAGCGTGATAAACACATCCGCAGCTCTGACTTTATCGATGCAGGTAAATTCAAGCAAGCAACATTCAAGAGCACAAGCGTGAAAGACAAGGGCAACGGTAAGCTAGACGTAATGGGCGATCTAACACTTCACGGTGTGACACAGCCAATCACGATCGAAGCTGAGTTCATTGGCGCTGGTCAAGACCCATGGGGTGGTGAGCGCGCTGGCTTCAACGGCACAACTCGTCTAGAACTGGCTGACTTCAAAATCCCTGTCATGGGCGCATCAAGCTACGTAGACATGGAGCTGCACGTAGAAGGTATTAAGAAGTAATTTCTACCAACTATTTCCCATCAAAGCCCCGAGCACAGTCTCGGGGTTTTTTTTGTCCATTCCACCAAAGCATTACTAACTCACTGATTATTAGTAACTCTTCTCAACTCTCTTTTCTTCTCTAACGTTTCTTTAAGTAATACAAATAACGGTAGGTTACTTTTGAAATGTCTTTTATCAATAGGATGCGCCCCGTGTTCCAAACGGACACCACCAATCAAGCACCAGGCAGTAATGGGGTGTTTGAAGAAGCGCTCTGCCATCAATGATTAGCGAGCGGTTCAATAAGGCGAAAGGAGAGTCGCCAGATAACAAATCCTAATTTTCCTTATTGATACAAAGAAACCTATTTAATGAAAAAGACATTTATCGCACTTTCACTAGCCTCTGTTTTCGCTGCTCCTGCTATGGCTAACCAAAGCGTTAAAGCAAGCGAACTAGAAGCGGCTGTTAGAGACCTTGCTTCACAGGGTTACACTGTTAACGAAGAAGGCTACATCCTTAACGAAGCGCAACAAGAAGTAGGCATGATCACAGAAGGTGACGGCTACACTACTATCACTACTCGTCCAGATGAGAACGGCAAATACACTTCAACGCGCATTGACGCTAGTCGTAGCCAAATCACTCATTGGGATGAAGAAAACAACGAAACTATCGTTGACGTTGAACGAGATGACCGTAACAACAATGTTATTGAAGGTGATATTGCACAATACGCTGCTCAAATCGATGTAAATCGTAACGAAATTGGGCACATAAAAGTTGCTGGTGAGCAAGTGCAAGAGGACGTAGAGTTCCTTCGCTCTGTCGCGAAAGGCAATAACCAAATGATTCAAGATAACATCGAAAATGGGAAGGCGGCGTATTCAGAGCTAGTAAAAAGTGGCAAGCGTTTGTACGAAGCTGGCGGTCGCGAAGTTGCCAAGTTAGAAACCTCAATTACAGCGGTAGACAAAGGCATCCGTATGGATGGTCAGAAAGCTTACGATAAGTTGTATGCAGCAGGTGGACGTGAAGTCGCGAAGCTTGAATCTGTTACCAACGCCTTAGATCAGAAAATGGATCTAATGGAAAAAGACGGTGCGAAATACGTTCAAGAGAAAGCGGATGCTGCCGTATCTAAGTCAGCGGATAAGCTATATGCGGCTGGTGGACGCGAAGTTGCTAAGCTAGAGACATCAATTACAGCGGTAGACAAGGGCATCCGTATGGATGGTCAGAAAGCTTACGATAAGTTATATGCAGCAGGTGGACGTGAAGTCGCGAAGCTTGAATCTGTTACCAATGCCTTAGATCAGAAAATGGGTCTAATGGAAAAAGACGGTGCGAAATACGTTCAAGAGAAAGCGGATGCTGCCGTATCGAAGTCAGCGGACAAGCTATATGCGGCTGGTGGACGTGAAGTTGCTAAGCTAGAAACTTCTATTACAGCGGTAGATAAAGGCATCCGTATGGATGGTCAGAAAGCTTACGATAAATTGTATGCAGCAGGTGGACGTGAAGTCGCGAAGCTAGAATCGGTCACCAATGCATTAGATAAGAAAATGGATCTAATGGAGAAAGACGGCACAAAATACGTTCAAGAGAAAGCCGATGCAGCCGTATCGAAATCAGCGGACAAGCTATATGCAGCAGGCGGACGCGAAGTCGCTAAGCTAGAAACCTCAATTACAGCCGTAGACAAAGGCATCCGCATGGATGGTCAGAAAGCATATAGTTCACTTGCGCAAGCTGGTGCTCGTGAGGTCGCTAAAGCTGAATCTGCACTCGAAGGTGTCAACAAATCTATCCGTGTTGATGCAGAGCAAGCAGGTAAGCAAATTGAACAGCAGCTAGCAGCTATGCAAGCACGTATCGATGAATTAGAAAATAAAAATACTGGTGGAAACTCTAAGATTGATGATGCAGTTAAAGCTGGTGAAGCTGAATTAGCCAAACTGCGTGATCAAGCTTCTAAGGAAGTCGAATCCATGCGTAAAGATGCCGCAGAAGAAGTGGCTAGCATCCGTGAAGAGATTAAGAATGGAGGCGGTGCTTCAGACGCTAAGATCGAGCAGATTAAGATAGATGCGGCTAAAGCACTTGATGAACTGTATAAAGATGCCGGTAACGCTGGTAATTGGGCGGGGCAGGTTGCGGATACCGCATATCAAGACCTAGATGGACGTGTTAACAAGAATACAGCTCGCATCGACAACCTAGAATCTGAAATGAAAGCAATGGGCGACAACATGTTAGTCCTTGAAGACCGCATGGACGGCGTAGTAGCAAGCTCTCACGCAATCAACAATGCGCGTCCTGTCCTTGCGACTGCTGGTCAGTTCGGTGTTGGTGTTGGTATGGGTGCTGCTGGCTCTAAGAAAGCGTTAGCACTAGGTGGTGCTTATCAGTTCAATGATTCTTGGTCTGGCTCTATGACAGTGAACTATGAGACGTCTGGTAAGAAATCGAAATCTCAAGTTTCTGCTGGTGCCGGTGTTCAATACCGCTGGTAGTTCAGTTCTGAGTAGAAATCTATTACAGGATAAAAAACGCAACACAACGTCACGCATTAAAACAATAACAATGGCTTAAAACAAAGTTGCCCCGGTTTTTACACCGGGGCTTTTTCGGCCAAACGACTTATTTCCTAGCCAAAAATTGGTTTGTTGTCTTACGCTGATTCAAGTTCGCGTTCAACAACATTCAAGCGTTCGCCATAGATAGGGCGGACAGCTTTCATTACTTCAGCTCTTGATAAAATTCCAACCAAGACACCATTTTCTAATACAGGCAATACATGTGGTTTGTTTACTTTCATCGCTTTAGCGCGCTCTTCTAGTGAAAGAGTAGAGAAGCTAGTAGCGATGCCCATTGAACTTACCGGATATAGCTGCTCTTTATCGATGCAAAGAAATTCAGCCACATCTACCAGTTTTTCAGACGCGTTGATAGCGACAACATCACGGCTCATCAGGTCGACCACTTTCTGACCTTGCTCAGGGATGTAGTCTTGGCACCACAAATCAACCATTACATCGTGCACAGAGAAGAAACCAACCAAGCGACCTTCGATGTCTGTAACTGGAGCACTTGTTAGGTTGTGGTCCAAAAGTGTATCTAGAGCAACAGCTGTTGGCATTTCTACGCTTAGTGTTACTGGTTGAGTGTTCATGATGTCTTTTACGATGATGTTGTTGTTCATTTGCGTCTCCTTTACTGACGTAAGTTCAGTGGTTTGTGTAATTGCAGTTACATTTGCTGCTTTTAGTTGTGGTCTGCGGTAGATACTCCAGTTAGCAAGTCCTACCAAAACCGAACCACCAATTATGTTTCCTAGCGTGACTGGTATAAGGTTGTTCGTTAAAAAGTGAATCGGTGTTAGGTCGCTAAACTGAGCTTGGGTTGTGCCCGTTGCTGCCCAGAATTCAGCGCCTGCAAAGTTTTGAATCACAATGCCCAGTGGGACCATAAACATGTTTGCTACACAGTGTTCAAAACCGCTGCTGACAAACATCGCGACGGGTAAAACCGTCATAGCGGCTTTGGTCATCGCGTTTGCGCTGCTAAACGTCAGCCAAATTGCTAGACATACTAGTAGGTTACATAGAACACCTAGAGCGAAAGCCTGTACCCATGTGTGATGTAATTTGTGCTGTGCAATATGCAGAGCGTTCAGTCCCCATTGACCATTGTCCATTTGGTAAAGACCTGCGGCAGAGACAATCAAAAGCAAGAACATCGCGCCTATGAAGTTTCCAACGTACACCTTTCCCCAAATTGAAAGCATTTTGCTAAAGCTAATCTGTTTATTTGCCCAGGAGATGCTAGATAGCACTGAGCTCGTAAACAGTTCGCCACCGCATATCACGATGAGAATTAACCCCATACTGAATGCAAGTCCGCCAGCTAGCCTGCTTAAGCCCCATCCCGCATCTGCGCTTCCCGTCGTTACCGTGATGTAGAATAGAAATGCCAAGCCGATAAAGGCGCCTGCCATAATGGCCAAGCTCATTGTCATTCCACTGGTTTTCTTCGCTTTACTTAATGCGAACTTTTCAGCTTCTGCCATCATCTCTAATGGCGAGAAGAGCAGATTGTTCTCGGAGCTAGCTGATGCCATTCCTTACTCCTTAACCTCGTTTGTGTGTGAATCGCCCATTTCATAACTCCTTAATTAGTTGAGATAAAAGTGCGAGAACAAAGCCCCGTGCTGTGTTCGAAACTAGATTAAGGGCAATTAGGTGCAGTGGTAAAATTGATAATTTTTAAAATTGAAATCAGAAATATTGATAACTTTACTGCACAAGGTAGAATAAGGGCTCAAGTCCATAACGTACTGTTTTTTAGTGAGAGATTAGCGAACGTCGTAATTCTCAATCGGTGAGAAATTCGTCATAGAACGAACATCGAAAAAGCGACATAAAAGAAACTGATAGAAACAGTTCGTGATTTGCAGTCGAACACAATATTTTAAGACTTAGTGGTGTAAGGAAAACGGATGCGATATTCATTAAAACAACTTGCCGTTTTTGATGCAGTGGCAGATACGGGAAGCGTCAGTCAGGCAGCAGATAAGTTGTCGTTAACACAGTCAGCGACGAGTATGTCATTGGCACAGCTGGAAAAAATGCTTGGAAGACCCTTGTTTGAGAGACAAGGCAAGCAGATGGCATTGACGCATTGGGGCGTATGGCTAAGACCCAAGGCTAAACGTCTGTTGCAAGATGCGCAGCAAATTGAAATGGGATTCTACGAGCAACATCTTTTAAGTGGCGAGTTAAAGCTAGGGGCAAGTCAAACTCCAGCGGAACACTTGGTGCCAGACCTTATCAGCTCGATTGATAACGATTTTCCTGAAATGCGTATTTCGCTTGGGGTAAAAAGTACCGATTCGGTGATTGAAGGGGTCTTAGACTATAAATATGACCTTGGGATCATTGAAGGGCGCTGCGATGATAATCGAATTCACCAAGAGATCTGGTGCCGTGACCACTTAACGGTCGTCGCTTCAGCACATCACCCGTTTGCCCGTCGTGAGAAAGTAAGCCTTGCACAATTAGAGCAAGCACGTTGGGTTCTCCGTGAGCATGGTTCAGGTACTCGAAAGATTTTTGATAGCTCTATTCATCATTTGATAGGTGATCTTGATGTTTGGCGTGAGTATGAACACGTGCCCGTGCTCCGTAGTATGGTGGCAAATGGTCAATACTTAACGTGTTTGCCTTATTTAGATGTTGAGCGATTTATCGAAGCAGGTGAGCTCGTTGCATTGAATGTTCCGGAACTAGAAATGGAGCGTACACTTTCCTTTATTTGGCGTGCGGACATGGCAGAGAACCCACTTGTTGAGTGTGTAAAACGCGAAGGTTCGAGAATGATGAAAGGGAAACCATCTGTCCTTTAGTGACAATTATCACAATAATCATGCAATGGAATGTATGTTGCTTTCAGTGTCGTGATCGTGATCTCTTAAATTCAATCAATGTTCGGTTACTTTATGGTTAACGTAATCGAACAATTGGTTGACGATATGAGTCCATTAATCGCAATTTCTCTTACAACGGGTATTTTGTCTGGCATCTGGGGCTGGACGGCGTTATCGCTAGGTCTATTGTCTTGGGCTGGCTTCTTGGGTTGTACGAGTTACTTTGCTTCTCCAAAAGACGGTGTTATCGGTCTTGCTCAGAGCTTATTAACCAACATGTCAGGTGTGGTGTGGGCAATGATTATTATTCATGGCTCATCATTGATCAATCTCGAGATCGCTGGCTACATAATGACGGCACTCGTATCCTTCTTTATGTGTATCCAAGCTAAACGTGCATGGCTGCAATATATCCCTGGCACTTTTATTGGCGCGTGTGCGACATTTGCTGCCGATGGCGCATGGCAACTCGTCGTGCCGTCACTAGTACTAGGTGGGCTATTTGGCTACACGATGAAGGCAAGTGGACTTTGGCTTCATAAACGTTTGAGTGACGAGCCAGACTCTGCTTTGGTTAACGAATAGAAATCTCGAAAGCCACTATCATAAAATCTGATAGTGGCTTTTTACTATGTATTGCCGTTAGCCATTGTGATGACTCTGCGTAGTATCCACCGAATCAATACAGGAATACTTTCTACCCCTTTATCTTCGCACTCCGAGACGATAGCCAAGGCTAAATCAGGTTTTGCAAACTTTTTGAGAACGCGTGCCACCACTTTTTTCGGTGGGATAGGGTGATCATGAGGAATCTTGATAAGATCCCTAAAAAATAGTTCAAATCCATTCACATAGAGGTAGTGCTCGATATCACGGTCAGGAAGTTCTGTTAAATGATGGCGGGGATGTTCACCTTCTAGTTGATGCATGACCGTTGTCGCGTATTTTTTGCCGGCGGCGTCACCGTCTGTCACTACGTGCCAGTCAATACCGAACGCTTTTGCTACCTTAATCAATGATTTTAAGCCTGATTGAGCAAACTCGATGATCTGAACGCCTTCTGCAGCCAAG
This sequence comes from Vibrio maritimus, assembly GCF_021441885.1. Lineage (NCBI taxonomy): Bacteria > Pseudomonadati > Pseudomonadota > Gammaproteobacteria > Vibrionales > Vibrionaceae > Vibrio > Vibrio maritimus. The sequence goes on along the minus strand of NZ_CP090439.1, from coordinate 1,894,405 downwards.
TTGTAACCACATTGATTGGCAAGCTCGTTAAACAGCCAAACTTCAGTTTCACCTTCGACCAGTAGCCAGCATCTTGCAAACAAGGCTCTGGAGCGATGAAAACGAATATGGAACCCGACTCGTCTAAGTTCATCTTTAGTCAGGTTATGGGTGGCGATACTCTTAGTAATGGTTTTGTCTGATTGCCTGACCAATCGTCTGATGGATTGAAGCGGTACTGCACCAAGAAGATCACTGCTGTTAGTCGTGAGGATCTTTTGCATGGGTAGCATTTGCAATAAACTCCATGCTCGCGCCAAGTGTGTAGGGTGCAAGCGTCCTTCTGGATCTTCAATAATCAGAATTGGGCGAGCACAACGCCTCAGATCTGTTGGACCTTTCGCTTGCAAATACGCATTGAGTAAACCCAATAGTAGTAAGCGTGTCTGATGGTTTTTGGTTTCATCGATAACCTGAGAAAGGTTTTGTTCCGTGTTGGGGCGTGAGAAGAAAACGCCATCACGATGTCCTTTGCCTGATTTTCTGGAATGGCTCTTAAATGAAAAATAGTGTTCAACCAAGGCTTTCATTGAGTTCAGGCTGCTTTTCATTTCTCCTTTGTTTACATGGCCAGGGATCGCCATTAAACGTCTAACGGTGTTGTGAATGCGCTTCTCTGAACGTGAATTCATACCATTAGTCGGAGCATCTTGCGTATAGAGGCGCCTTGAGTCGCGTAATCGGATAACAGGATGAAGGGTCATGAGTTCTTGAGCGATTCTTTCAGAATGATGCAGTCTCAGCGGATTACCCATTTGGTCCAAAAACTCATACCTTTGTGTGATGTCATAACCGTTGAGAGTAGCACTAATGCGATAATAGAAGCGTTGGATACCATTTTCATCCTCAAACCAAATAGGTTTAAGTTTGCGGTATCGACCGGATAGGGTTTCATTTCGTTCGGTCGATATAAAAGAAAGAACAATCTGTAGATGGCGAGTTTGGGGATGAGATGCGGCGTAGTCGACATGAAAGTCTTTCATCTCAAACTGATAAGGTGACCCGTCTGCGGGCAAGACGACACTCAATGCATCGAGCAAAGAAGACTTACCCCATGTGTTCTCACCAATTAAAGTGGTGAGATCGTCTAGCGCAATAGAGAGGCGTTTGATTCCACGAAAACCGGAAACATCAATTCGTTCTAGTTTCATTCAACTCTCCTAAAGAAAGTGATGCATATGGCACTATCTATTTCAATTATAAGCGGCTTTTTGTCATTGGACTGTAATCAAGCTCATAGTTGTTTCGTTTATGTCTGTCGTTAGAGGCTTGTTTGCTCGCTTTTTGTACGATTTTATTGTGACCCTTATCATAAAAAGACCTGTATAATCGGTATGTGATTTCATAAAATTCATTGGAATGTCACATAAAGCGCGCTACCATCAGAAGTGAAAATAAAGAGGAAAATCGATGACAAACAATAATAAGCCTCTATCGCTGACAATAGCGCATATCAACGATACCCATTCTTACTTTGAACCAACGTCTCTCCCTTTAAGTATTGAACTCGATGGGCAAACTCATCAGCCTTATGTTAGTGCTGGTGGATTCGCACGAATCGCGACACGAGTAAAAGAACTAAAACAGAACCACAGTTCAGATGGTTTTCTATTTCTTCATGCAGGGGACTGTTTTCAGGGTACTTTGTATTTTTCTCTGTTCAAAGGTGAAGCTAATGCGGTGATGCTTAATGCTTTGAACATTGACGCAATGACACTGGGAAACCATGAACTCGATATGGGCAATGAGCCCGTGGGACAGTTCATTCGCAGTATTCAGTTTCCACTTCTAGCAGGTAACTGGAATGTCTCTAGTGAGGGCGATAAGCAGTATCCATTGAAAGGACACGACAATCTTATCGACTTCGATGAATCACGTGGCGTTGCACGCTGGATTGAGCGTGAGGTTAACGGTGAACGAGTCGCCATATTCGGCTTATCGATCGAAAAAATGGCCGATATCGCCAACCCTGATTGTGATACGAGCTTTGAGCCTTGTGTACAGACCGCCAAATCGACGGTTAGAGCGATTAATCAGCGCGGAATCAACAAAATAATACTACTCAGCCATATGGGCTATGAGGCAGATCTCGAATTGGCGGAGCAAGTGACAGGCATCGGTTTGATCATTGGTGGCCATAGTCATGTCCTTCAAGGTGATTTCAAAGCGTTAGGCATCAAGTCGCAAGACCAATATGGTGTGCGTGTGAAAAATACTTTGATCGTTCAAGCGGGTTTTCACTCAATGACATTAGGTCATTGCCACATCGAGTTCGACCAAAATGGCCTCGTCACTTCCTTTGAAGGTCAAAACGAACTGTTGATTGGCAGGCGCGTGTTCATGGATGTTAATAAAGAGAATACGTTGGTTGATTTGGAAGCTCTTAAGAGAAACGTTCAAACACACCAAAATGTGGCCGTAGTGAGAAAGGACCGCGAAATTAAAGCGGTAATGGCAGAAAAATATCAACCTAAGGTTAAAGAGCTTCAAACTCAGACGATTGCTCACATCGATCATGAACTTCGTCATGTCAGGCTTCCTGATGAGGAAGGACCAAGTCAGTTAGCACCACTTGTTGCACACTCTTTCTTGTACACCATGAAATCTCTTGGGCATAACGTAGATTTTGCAATGCACAACGCAGGAGGTGTCAGGAACTCTCTTGGCGTTGGTGACGTCTCTGTTGCTGATGTCGCAGGAAAACTTCTGCCGTTTGCCGTGCCTATTGGTGTTTATCGAATTCGTGGTCGCCATATTCCACTGATTCTAGAAGGCGCACTTGATAATGCGTATAGCAATGGAGTACAGGGGACAGGATCGGGAAGCTATCCGTACACCTCGCAACTTGAGTTTCATTATGACCCGACGCTCGCAAAAGGGAAAAGAGTCAGTAAAGTGTTCGTCGATGGTTCACCATTACAGCCTGAAAAGATTTATACAGGCACCTCAAGTGCTTACACGATGAAAGGTAAAGAAGGGTATGACGCCATTAAAAACATGGAAGACAATGGCGTTGTTACGACGTGGTCGATGGCCGATTGCTTTATCAAACTTTTATCTGAACAGCCTCAAATAGTTAGCGACAAACGTCAGAAAAATGCGGGCTTGCTTCCATAATGACGGAATAGTTTTTGCTCCAGTTGAACCTAATTGGGTTTTGGCCGTCTACCTCCAGTAGATTGCCAACACATATCATTGGAAGAAAGGTTTATCGGGGGAGCTATGTGGAACAAAGATTGGCTCGACACATTTGTAGTGGTCGGTTGGATAGGCGCTTGGTCACTGTTGGTTTATTTAATACCTAGCGGAGCTATTTAACGCTCAACTCATAAACTCCGACAGCAAAAAAGGTGGGTCGGCCGAGAACAGCAGAATCTCGGCCTTTCCAGACGCGCAAGCAAAGGCGTTCCGAACTAAAACTATGAGGGTTTGGAGTTGGCGTCAAGAGCAAAAACATGCGATACGCTATAATAGACCACAAATAAGGAAGTTTATTGTCTATGTGCGGTCGACTTAACATTATCGATGATCCCTTCAGCCAGTACGTTTCAGAACAACTGGGCCTAGAGTTTTCTACGTCACAGAAAACAGAGTTATTCCCTTCTGAACAAATAGACTGTATCGTCTCGAGCACAGAACAAAAGCTGTTTACTTTGCCTCTAAGTTGGGGGATTAAACCTAGCTGGAGTAAGCGTCTTATCATCAATGCTCAAGCAGAATCCGTGGTAACGAAACCGACTTTTTCAGACGCATACGCTTACCATAGAGTGATTGTGCCTTGTTCAGGTTGGTATGAATGGAAGCAAAACGAGCTGTCAGAGAAAACTAAATATTTGTTCAGTGCCGAAAGTCATCGCCCACTGTACATGGCTGCTGTCGGTTATCCTCAAACCCAGCAGGTGGTAACACTCACAACCAAGCCAACGAAGCACTATTCACGCTATCATCATAGGATGCCACTTATGTTAACCCCACAAGCTGCTATGCAGTGGTTGGTACCATCGATAGACAGGCATGATGAAATATTAAATAGCTTAGTGAGCGATGAGTTATGGCAGGTCGCTAAGGTTGGTTAGTGACCCTGTAACTTTTGGCAAAACTCATTCATCCACTAGAACCTCAAACCCACCATAGATTAATCGTTTAGTGTCAAAAGGCATTGCTGCCATTTCACGTTGAATCATTTCGTCGTCAAACACGGCTTTCATTCCAGCATCTCGAACGTCTTTTGACGGCCAAGTAATCCAAGAAAACACGACACATTCGTCTTCTTTCTTCATTACTGCTTTAGGAAAAGAGGTTAGCTGACCTTCGGAAACGTCATCTTCCCAGCACTCAATAACGGACAGCGCTCCGTGTTGTTTGAAAACCGGGGCGATTTTTAATACATGCTCACGATACAAGGCCTTGTTTTCTTTGGGTACGGCCGCCACAAATCCATCTACATATTCCATATCTGCCCCCGTGCAATGATGGTGTTCAACATACAGTATGAACCAAGATCATTGTTTTAGTGAGCATTTGGAGGTCAAGGCAGTTTTAATCTTACAAGCACGCAGATACACTAGAGCCCTGAATTTATATATAGAGAAGTAATATGTTCATTTTGATTCGCCTACTTAAACTAGCGGTAATTTCGGCTGTCTTTTTCACCATCTATGATTTGATAGCGTTTGGAGAAATCACTTGGGTAAGCCGCTTCTTCGGATAGGAGACACAAAAAAGCCCCGACATAAATCGAGGCTCTTAAATAGGGCTAAGATAACTAGATTGCTACAGATTAAGCATTGCTCTCTGTGCTAGCGTCGCTCTTTTTTTGCATCTGAAGCAAGAAATAAACGTTAACACAAGCAATGAAACCGTTGGTGATCACTACAGGCATTGAATCGATCGCTAATCCATAAGCGGTAAAAAGTGCACAGCCAACAAAGTTCAACACGCGTAGTTTAATGATGTCTTTCATTGTCAGAGAGATTGCGACCATAATTGACGCCGCGTAGCCAAGTATTTCTACCATACTAAAGTCCATATTTTCCTCCTCAGATATTGCCAGGGTTTCTGGTACCTATTCTTCTCTTCATGAGATTAGTGAGGAAGCTCCGTGCCTCGAATGGTAATACTGTAATTCGCGGACACTATAACAGCGTCTATTCTGTGATGGAACCGTCAATTTGGGATACGGAGAGGGTTAGCGATTACGCAAACGTTTTGGCATGAAGGAATAGGGAGTTGATACCTAGAAGTGTTGAAACTATCAATAGGTGTGCGGGAAATAAAAAAGCCTGCGTGTGCAGGCTTTAGGCATTTGTCAGGTAGAAATTATTTCTTACCTTGTACCATTTGCTTGTCTTCTTCAGTTAGCTCACGGATACGACGGCTGATGTCACGGCGAGCTTTTGAAATCTCAGCGCTCTTGATGATGTGGTCATCAACGCGGTCTTCGTAGTCTGCTTTCATGTTCTTGATGATGGTAACGATCTCGTCGTGTGTCATCTCTGGCTTGATGTAATCCATCAAGTTCTCTAGAAGGTCGACACGCTTACGGTTGTCTCGAACTTTCTTTTCGTTGTCTAGTAGTTCACGTTTTAATTTGTTTTTGCGGCGCGCCTGCGCAACGATTTCAAATACGCTACTCATAATCCTTTCCTAATTCGTGTTGATATCTGGCTTGATTAAAGCACAACAATCTCATTGATAACAGCCCTTAGATCAATACTCTCGGGCTATTGCTTATATTGTCACCACTCAGTTAAAGAAACGATTGAGTTGCACTCTTAAATAGCGCTATGATTTCGACACACCAATGTAATAAATCGCAATGTAAACCATGTCACTGTTATCAAAATCTTCAACTGAACCGATTAGTGAGATTGTCTTCCCTAGTGAGGACAAGCCGACACATAAAGACAAACTTAAAGGAGCGTACATTAACGAGCGCAGTAAGCTAGAGGTTGTCGAGGTTGAGCTCAATCGCAGTAAGGTTGCAATGATAGACCAAGATGGAAAAATGATCCGAGTTCCTTTTCTCTCGGAGCACTAAGCTTAATCTGTGTGACAATGTATCGGACTACAAAGGAATAGAACAATGAATATAGAATTATCCTTGGTTGAGGCTCGAGTAATCGGCTGTCTTATTGAAAAAGAAGTCACTACTCCAGACCAGTACCCTCTGACCCTGAACAGTCTGACGACAGCATGTAATCAAAAAAGTAACCGCGATCCAGTGCTGAGCTTATCGGATGCTGAAGTTCAAGATGCCGTGACAGCACTAATCGATCGTCGTTTAGTGAGTGATGAGAGTGGATTCAATAGCAGAGTCTCAAAATTCCAACATAGGTTCTGCAATACTGAGTTTGGCGATCTTAAGCTGACAGCACAGGAAAAAGGGATTGTCTGCTGCATGCTATTGCGTGGTGCACAAACTCCGGGCGAGATCCGTACTCGTACCAACAGGCTTTGCAATTTCACTGACGTTAAAGAAGTCGAAGCGGTTCTTGATTCAATGGCGTCACGCGATAGTGGTGCGCTTGTAGTGAAACTACCACGCGAAGCGGGTAAGCGTGAATCTCGATACATGCATCTATTCAGTGGTGCAGTCGATGTTGAGCAACTTACTCAGGAAGCCGCTGCTGGAATAAGCCAAACGGTTTCAACACCAACTCAGGCTCGTATCGAGTCATTGGAGAATGAAGTGGAAGCGCTTAAGCAAGAGCTGAATGAGCTCAAGTCACTGGTCAATTCACTGCTGTAATTTGAATTGGCGGCATATGGTGCCGCCGATTCTACGTCCATCTGAATCGTATCGATATGTCTCAAGTAAGTTTAAATCCACCTTGGTATGTGTATTTAATACGTACCGCAGAGAACAAGCTCTATTGCGGGATTACCAATGATCTCGAGCGCCGCTTTAATCAACATCAAATGGGAAAAGGTGCGAAGGCGTTGAGAGGGCGAGGACCTTTAACATTGGTTTGGAGCCAACAAGAACGTGATAAAAGTAGCGCCTTAAAAACAGAGATAGCGATTAAGAAGTTGACGAAGAAGCGCAAAGAAGAACTGGTCTTACACCAGCAATCTTTTGCATTAAATGGTATGGAATAAGGATCGTTGCTGGCTGAATTCAAATCTATTGTATACACTTGTTCTTAAACACAAAAATGTATAGATCCGATGCGCAAATTTCATACTTTCTTTATCTCTATGTTGCTGGGAACGCCTGTACTAACAAGCCATGCAAATACTTTCCTGTCTGATTATTGGAACTATCAACATTATTTAGAAGCTCATCCTGAGCAAAAGGCCTTAACTGACGAGCTGCAGTTAGCTGTGTCTAAAGGTCCTATGCCGTTATCTGTAAAACAACGTAAACCAATCACTATTTCAGTGGTTTATCCCGGTCAACAAGTGTCTGATTATTGGGTTCGAAACATAAAAGCATTTGAAACCAGATTAGAAGAACTGGGCGTGGAATATGAGCTGAACCAAGTTTTCACAAGACCCAATGATGATTTTAGACAGCAAAGTGTGTCATTGATGGAAGCGGTCAAAAACAAGTCCGGTTATTTGATCTTTACGCTTGATACCTCTCGGCACCGTAAATTCATCGAACACGTTCTGCATGCGACAGATACTAAGCTCATACTGCAAAATATCACCACGCCTTTAAAGAGTTGGTCAGAGAATCCTCCGTTCATGTATGTTGGATTTGACCACGTGAAAGGCAGTCTACTGCTCGCTGATTACTTCAAGGAGCGTTTTAATGGCGATAAAGCAGATTACTCAGTGCTGTATTTTTCAGAAGGATACGTGAGTGATGCTCGAGGGGGGACGTTTATTCAAGAGATGGACAAGCTTAATGGTTTTTCCTTGGCTACGTCTTACTACACCAAAGCGAGTCGAGACAGTGGCCGTGAAGCAGCATTGAATACCTTAAAACAACATCCAAACGTGAATTTTATCTACGCATGCTCTACCGACGTAGCTCTTGGAGCAGCCGATGCCTTGAACGAGTTGGATCGTAAAGATGTGGTTGTAAACGGCTGGGGCGGTGGCTCCGCTGAGTTAGAAGCCATTCAAAATGGTGAACTTGATGTAACCGTTATGAGAATGAATGATGATACAGGAGTAGCAATGGCAGAAGCGATCAAGTGGGATCTAGAAGATAAGGAAGTGCCTTTAGTGTATTCCGGTACTTTTGAGTTGGTGACCAGTGCCGATTCGGATGAAAAAATCGAAGCTCTTAAAAAAAGAGCGTTTCGGTATTCAGATCGCTAACACGACTCGATAAATCGTTATGCCTTTAACTGACTTCAATAATAGAAAAACGCTAGCAACCCTAATTACTCGGACCGTAATTTGGGTAGTTGGTCTGTTTACAATAGGGATGCTGATTCAAAGCTGGTACCTAAGTCGCGATATAGTGAGAGAAGAAGTCCAAAGAAGTTCTCGTCAAACGAGCGCTCTAGTAGTGAACTACTTCAATTATCGCTTAGCAACTCTACAAATCTTGCAAGACAGCAATGCAAAAAGTGATGCGGTAGAAAATTTCTTCCAATCACGTGATGATCAGTCTTTGGACTATTTTTTTCTTCGTGAAGATAACTTGCAGCCAACCCATACACCGGATTTTCGATACATCACAACCAATTCAAACATTGTGTGGGATGACGGTAATGCACTGTTTTATGGGCTTGAAGAAAGCAGCCTGTCAGCTATGAATATTGCTGCTAGTAAAACCAATAGTTGGACGACGGTTTCTACCGATTCTCAGTTAGGAGAGCGACATATTTTGCTCCGTCGCACCCCGATTGTTGATAGAAGCTCAGGAGAAGTATTTGGTCATCTGTCTGCTGGTGTCATTTTAGACGACAACGCAGGTCTACTTACCAGCCTTTTGAGAGGTAGTAATAGTGATGACGTAGTACTGAAGTTCGGAGCTGACATTATTGCCTCTTCTATCTCCTCCGATGATAATTACACAGCGGAGTCGGCGTTGGACGGGATTGAAAATGGTCAGATGGATTTGAACAAAATCTTGGTGACCGAAACCCCTTTATTTATCGGTAGCCAACCATCAGATATCACTGTTTACTCGATACAACGAAACCCAGGCGTTTTAGCGCTGCGTAACAGCTATCTTTTTTCAATTTTGCTATCTGTTGTTGTCATTGCAGTAGCATCAGTAGCCACTAGGCGTTGGTTAAATCGTAAAGTCACCAAAGAGCTTGCTAAGCTCATGGTGTATACAAAGATTGCTGGGGATACACAGAAGTTTGAGCGATTTAGTGGTTCTGCAATACATGAGTTTAATCACATAGGAAAAACGCTTAGCCAAACGTTTGAGAGGCTTTCGGAACAAGAAAAGCTGTTCCAAGATTTGTTTAACTTTTCTTTATCGCCAATCATCGTTTGGACTGAAGATTCAACGATACTCCAAATTAACCCTGCTGCGAGAAAAGCACTAGGAATACAGCCTGGGCCAGACCGTGATCATGGGTCACCGTTTACAACATTTGTTGAAGCGATGGAACAACATGTAATTAAAGCCAACCATGGCGTAACCATTACCGGTATAGACGTACCCATTGATGATATGGTTTATCGCTGGAACCTGTCGTCAATTCAGACTCGCAAAGACAAAAAGCTCGTACTGTCGCAAGGTCAGGATATTACCAAGCTTGTTGAAGCAGAGAAACAAAGTGCCAAGGCCAGAGTGGAAGCTGAACGCGCTGCTGTTGCCCGAACTGAATTTATGGCAAAAATGAGCCATGAGATAAGAACGCCACTTAACGGCATCTTAGGTATTTCTCAACTTCTAAAGAAAGAGGCAAAGGAAACTCGATATCAAGAGCAGATCGACGTTTTGTGTAACAGTGGTGAGCATCTGCTTGCCGTGCTTAACGACATACTTGATTTCTCAAAGATAGAAAATGGAAGCTTTAAGCTAGAAAAACATAATTTCAGTTTTAAAGAGGTGGCTAACGCTTTAGATGGTATCTACCGACCGCTCTGTGACGAAAAAAGCATTGAACTCGTTATCGACAATCAGATGCCACAAGAAACAGTGTTGTTCACTGACCAAGTCCGCCTTAATCAGATACTCTTTAATCTAGTGAGCAACGCCATTAAATTCACTCACAAAGGAAAGGTCAAAGTCTCTTTTCTGCTATCTCATCAACGTTCAGAGGAAACGGCTGAGCTTCATATACAAGTGGAAGATACGGGTATTGGGATCCGTAGTAATCAACTCGAACAAATATTCGACCCGTTTGTTCAATCAGAATCTACTCTAACCAGAGAGTACGGTGGCAGTGGCTTGGGGTTAGCAATCGTTCGAAATCTAGTCACGATATTGGACGGCGACATCCAAATACAGAGTGAAGTCGGAGAGGGGACACAGTTTAAGATAAATCTGCCAATAGACATCGTAGAGGAATCAGAACAGACGATTGCTGAAGAGACAGAAATTGACTTCGATTTGTTTAATCGTGAGTTAATGGTGTTATTGGTAGAGGATAACCACACGAACGCGTTCATTGCAAAAGCCTTCTGTGAAAAGTACGGAATGCGGGTTATGTGGGCGAAAGATGGGCAAGAAGCTCTCGATTACATAGACCAAATGAGCTTTGATCTAGTGCTTATGGATAATCAACTGCCTTCGGTTTCGGGAATCGAAATTACTAAGAAGATACGCCAAGATATCGATAAGTCGTTACCTATTTATGCCTGTACAGCCGACAATCAAACATCAACCCGTCAGGCGTTTTTTGCCGCAGGCGCTGATTTTGTGATAGTAAAACCGATCAAAGAGAAGTCATTGAACGAAGCTTTAAAGCATTTCCAACAATTTCACTATCGCGCCGCGTAGTTGATTGTCCTTGAGGCGAAGTTTAGAGAAAAAAAGAGGGCGCATTAGCGCCCTCTGGTTTGTTCGACAATCAATTATCTAGCCAACTTATGATGCGCTCTTGAAAAGTGCCCTGCACAGAATGCACCGACAATTGAAAGCTCTCCTGCTAAACAGAGACCGGCAGCGACTTCGGCAAGTGCTTGAGATTTTCCTGAGCCATAAAGGCCAAGCAGATCTAAGCAGGCTTTCTGACTTGGTAACCCTGTACCTCCACCAACCGTGCCTACCATCAAATTTGGCAGTGTCACACTGGCATAAAGCTCACCTTTTGCCGTCACTTCCATTCGTGTCATACCAATGGCGGACTCAGCGACACAAGCAGCGTCTTGACCGCAAGCAATGTAGAGAGCAGCGAGAGCATTAGCATAGTGAGCATTGATACCGATGGTACCGCTTAACGCGCCACCTACCGTGGTCATCTGTCCAAACTGCGCCATTTTCTCTGGAGTGGTATGCAGATACTTCTCAACGAGTTCAGCTGGAATAATGACCTCAGCGGTCACTTTTTTACCGCGGACACTTCTTAGGGTTTGAGAGTTTGCTTTTTTGTCTCCCGAGAGGTTTCCGTCAAGAAATGCATAGTCGGGTTCGATTGGCGTGTGCTCTAAGATGTAGTTGAATACGACATTGGTTGCGATAGTCACCATGTTTTGACCAGAAGCATCGCCAGTCAGGTATTCGAAGACTAAGTAAACATGATTACCTTCGATGTTCACACTCACATCACTCAGTTTTCCATGTGAGGTGGTTGATTCTGCTAACTGCTTAAAATGGTCGAATTGAGTCACTAGCCAAGCGACAAACTGACCGGCTTCTACTAATGATTTGAATGCGAAACCAGGCGTTCGCGTCACCCCTTCATTTAGCAGCATTGCGCTTGTACCGCCCGCGGCAGTAATAAGATTTGCGCCACGATTATATGACGCAACAAGAGCCGCTTCAGTTGTAGCAAGTGGCACTTGATAGTCGCCTTGTGCAAAGAGGCCATTGATTCTGAGCGGTCCTGCGGTTCCGATAGGCATCTTTAGAGTGCCAATAAAGAACTCGATATTTTTCTCGTAAGCTTCCATTTGAGCTTCTGTATGTGGATCGAGAAGCTGTGCTTGTGCGCTAGGGTTATTCAGAGACTTCCAACGATAATCTACGTTACGTTGATTCAGATAAGGGCTGCGATTGACGCGCTTCGCTGGAGAATCAAACTTTGGCGCTAACTTAGTTTCGAACTCAGACATATCGAGTTCGGTCCCTAAATTGTTTAGGTAGTCGCGCTTGTGAAGGTTTACTTTAGGCATGTCGATCTTAGTCAATCAATTTGAAGGGGGATTCTACCCGCATAGCACAGAGATACAAGGCGTGGCCTTAAAGTTCTGTGACATCTTATTACAGACGTGTAGATTTTGAACCGATTACTGTACAGGGAGGGAATAGGTGAATATCGGTCACTGCGAGTGATTAACGAAACAATTGAGACAGTGCTGAGAGCTCTTCTTCACTCAGCAAGCTATCAGAGCTTGGTTGAAGCTTACTAGAAATCTCACCTTGCAGCATTTTAAGTTGCTGAGGAGATAGTTGCTTTAGTTGCTCTCGAAGTTTCTCAAATTGTTGTGTTGGCATGGAATCACCGTAAATACGCATCATGGTTAATATAGTGTAAAGCGGTTAGAGTTCCTTTCGTTCATCAATGATGAATCGCTATTTGGGTATTCTATAAATTAATAGTGTGATTTTTGTCCGAGGATTGTAAGAGAGCGTTAATCACTCTGTAAGAAAAGTCATGCTGACGCAAAGATTCACGTCAGCAAAATCTGAAGAGCTAGCTTTCGGTCGCTTTGTCTTCTAGTGCATTAGTCTGCTTGAGACTTGACGATAGGGTCTGAAATTCAGGCAACATTCGATAAATTAGATGTAACTGTTGCAATACCATGCGCGCAGAACGATCGTCTTCGTCGCGCCATTCGGAGAGACGTCGATGGATATCAAACTGGTCAACCGTTGTATGAGTGATGTCTTCTAAATTGTCGCCTAGATTTGCTTCAATCACTTCAATATGTTGATTGATACTTCGATGAGCCTCTAAGACAAGCAGGTGTATAGACTCGTCTTCTAGTCTTTGACGATGTGCACCTAGCGCAGAGATGTAACTAAGCAGGGCGTGGTTTAACGTTAAGAATCGAAAGCACTCGTCTGCAGGTAGTTGATACCTATCAGGCTCTGCAAGCATATTCGAAATCGCTTTAGATAAATTAGCATCCGCGTTGTGAGCGTCGCGCCTTGCAATTCGATAGGCTAGGTCATCTTTTTTACCCACACGATATTGACCAATAATCTGCATTAGGTAGAGACGATTGGTTTTCAAAGCGTTGGTCATGATCTTGGAGATACGCTTAGACTCCCAGTCGGGCAGGATGAAGTACACCGCACACACAGCCAAAGCACAGCCAATGAGAGTGTCCATCAACCTTGGCAAAACCACCGCATAACCCTCACCGAGTTGATCAAAACAGAGTAGGACCAGTACGGTGATAAAGCCTGTAGCGTATCCATAGTTATTGATCCTAAAAGCAAAGAACATCACGCCGGAGATCACTAATAGCACCAGTTGGCTTTCTGTCGATGGGAACAGAGTCAGGAGTGGTACGCCAACCAAAAGCCCGACTATCGTACCTGCAATACGAGCTGTAAGCTTTTTGCGAGTCGCACTGTAGTTGGGTTGACAGACAAAAAGGGTAGTGAGAAGTATCCAATAGCCTCTTTCCAAGTCGAAAAACTGGATAATTCCATAGCCGAGCGTGAGTGCGCAAGCCAATCGAATAGCATGCCTGAGTAACATAGAATCAAGAGAAAAGGCTGACTTAACACGGCGCCACATCGCAAGTGGGGTGTGAGCATTGGTGTCATCTAATACACTGTCATCATGTGAAATGATGTCAGGATTGTTGACGTTACTCAGAAGCTTTTCGACCGTCGCGAGGTTATTGAATAGATATTGAATTTGAAGTAATAGAGGTTTCCATTCTTCAACATTTTGCTGCTGTAGATACTCAATAGAGTCTTGAAGCTCTACAAGTGCAACCAAAGAATCATTACTATGGGAATACTCATTACCAAGCTTTAAAGCTAAGGCGATTTCCTTACACGCTTTCGACTGCATCTCCAATAAGTGTTTAAATCGAAATAGCACATCAGAGTGAGAAAATTGTGTCGCTAATTCTTGATAGCGATAGTGGCTTGAACTCACGCGTTCGTGAATATCTTGTGCGATAAAATAGACCTGTAAGAAGCGGTCACTAGGTCCGTCAACATGCCCGCGTTTCGAGCGATTCAGTAAAGTCGTTTTGCATTCATTCAACGCAAACACAGTACACGCGTTCAAACTCGCTTCTTTTAGTCGGTGTGGTTGTGGAATTAGGTCTCGAGTAGGATGAAATAGATTTCGTTTAGCATCCAAGTAGAGACTCAACTCGTTAAACACATTAGAGAGACTTTGTTGTACCGGTTGCAAAGGCCAAACACTGTTCCACATGATTGATACTAAGTAATACCAAGATGCACCACCGAGCAAAAGTGCGGGTTGCATCCAAAGGTTGGTACTCTCATGTGCGCCAAGCATGGTATAGATTGCGACCAGCAGAGAGCCAAAAGCGATACTGGTGTATCGAGGACCGATTGCGCCAAGAAGCACGAATACTAATGTCGAAAGGAATAGTCCGATCGCGAATAGCCAAGGTGTATCGAAGAGTAGTTCTATTGAGAACGAAGCGATAGCAAAGCAAATTAAGGTGATGATTAGCGCTTTAATCCGCCCTGTGAAACTTTCATCACTCTCTGCCAATGCCGCAGCAATGACACCTAGAATTAATGGTGTGACCCAGGTTTGCTGGTCCAAATACCAAGCGGGAATGACGACCCCAAGTAATGCAAACAGTATAAGAACACTGTAGTTAAATGTTTTGTTGGCCCATTGAAGGCGAAGTTGACCAAGAATGCTCACAATTGACACTGTGTAGGTGAAAAGAATGACTATCTTAACAGAAACTTAGTCAGTTTGAATGTTGGGATTGTTTGAACCCTAGTTAAAGTGATGAGCTATCTAGTGCTCACCAAAGCTGTTAGCTGGCGCCTTAGTGTTTAAGTTCTATGAGATCTCTCTATAGATGCTAAATTGCAAAGTTTAATGAAATTGAGTTCAATGCTTTTCTAGTTTTTGGTCGCGAATCGTATAGGCGCGTCAGGTGTTTTAGTGTTTATCACATTGATCGAGGTACTTTTTGAGTGAAGTCTCTACATGAACTTACGCGCTGGAATCTCAGAAAGAAGGGAAAGGGACTGAGTGAAGTTGGTCATAAAACCATACTCAGGAACAAAAAAGGGGCAAAGCCAATTGAGGTAGACGGTACAAAAGAAGTGCTAGCTGACATCAAAGCAGATAGTCAATTCATTGACGATGAGCACTCCGTTGATAATACCGAAGGCTAGAAGGTTTGGCTCGCGAAAATATGTCAAAAAATAAAGAGTGATGGGGGGGGGCACGTTCAAGTTTCCCGGAAGTTGACCAGTACGAACACTCTGTCTTTCGTACTGGCCTGAACAGTTGGATGTTAGCGTTTGTTCTTCAAATAGCGCTTACGACGCTCTTCTTTCTTCTTCGCTTTCTCTTCTGCTTTACGCGTTGCTTCGATTTCTACTTCTACTAGCTCTTTAGTGATCATTTCAGGCAGTTCCAATGTCAGTTGACCTAGTGTTCCGTTGCGAAGTTCATGTAATAGGATTTCAGAGGTTTTATGTAGATTAACTCGTCCACCCGATTGCAGAGCACCTCGCTTGCGACCAATCAACTCCATGATCTCTAGATCAGATTCAGGCAGTTCTTCGTCGATTTGGTAGCGCTCTTTTAAACGCTCAGGATAGACTGCCGCTAAATACTCCACTGTATAAAACGCCACTTCATCATACTCAATAGCGGTATCTTTTACTGCGCCTGTCGCCGCTAGACGAAAGCCGCTGTGTGGGTTTTCCACTTTAGGCCACAGGATCCCTGGAGTATCGGAAAGTACAATGCCATTCTGTAGATTAATTCGTTGCTGACGACGAGTTACTGCTGGCTGGTTGCCCGTAACCGCAATTGTGCGACCTGCAAGTGTGTTGATGATCGTGGACTTGCCTACGTTTGGAATGCCCATAATCATGGTGCGAATATTTTTACCAATCTCTTCACGGTGCGGCGCGAGTTTACGACACAGATCGAGGATCTTGTTTACCTCTTGCGGGTTTGAGGTCGTGATCGCCATCGCTTTTACACCTTGCTCTTTCTCTAGGTGTTCAATCCATAATTCAGTTTTTTCAGGATCCGCCAAGTCTCGTTTGTTCAATACCTTCACTACGGGTTTATCACCACGAAGCTCGGAAATCATTGGGTTTTCACTGCTAAAAGGGATACGTGCGTCGAGAACTTCAATGATGACGTCAACTTGTGGGATGACTTCTTCGATCTCTTTACGCGCTTTGTGCATG
This sequence comes from Vibrio maritimus, assembly GCF_021441885.1. Lineage (NCBI taxonomy): Bacteria > Pseudomonadati > Pseudomonadota > Gammaproteobacteria > Vibrionales > Vibrionaceae > Vibrio > Vibrio maritimus. Next base: position 1,877,946 of record NZ_CP090439.1, on the reverse strand, counting down.
TGACCTGGAAACCATTGGATTGAGTTGTTAACCATACAATCTATACCTTTGTGCTTTTATGGCTCAGCTGACAGTTAGTGGCATGTGCATCTTCGAGCAATATCGAACCGATTATCGTGTTTAGCGTCGAGATATGTCAGCATTTATTGCGTCAATTCTAACACTTTATGAAGTGTACCGAAATGCAATGAGGAGGGTTTGGTTACTAGTTGTACGTCAATAGACATAACGGCCGACTTGGACATCTCACATTGAGTTATCCCTGTGTGCTGTTTCATAGTTGTAGATTGGCGACTAATAATAACCGTAATTAATGCGCACATAATTAGTGCGTATCTAAAAGTGCTAATTTAACCATACAGTGTTAAATCAGCTTACTTTATGAGTATTACTATGAACCACAGTTAACCATTAGCCTTCCCTAAATTAGTGGGTTTACATTAACTGCTCTTAATAAACTTACCTTTGTAACTCGATGAAAAATAAAATTTCAGCTTTATATTGGTTGAAAAGAATGATTCATTTGTATGCTTTTTTATTTCCATATTATCCACACAAAAAACATGCTTAATAAGATCTAATGACTCGATTATTAAAATTTAAATTAATAAGTATTAGTCATTATAATACCTTATGCGGATGGTTCTAATGATTATGTAACTAAAATAGATACTGTTCTTTGCTTAGCTTTTGTCTTGCTTCATCTAAGTGATTGTTAATAAAAGATAAATGCAGCTTTGTTGAGTGGTTTGACTATAGTAAAAAAACTACAGAAATTTTAAATTTGTCTTAATTTCTATCGAAAATACGAAGATTTGAGATTCATATCTCAAAAATATGCGTGCAAATGAAACGATTTCATATTCTGTCTTAATAATGAGACAGAATAAAAAGACTGATTGTAGTTTTCTTTCAAAATTTTTATTATTAATACGCTTAATTAAAAGCCCTATTATTTATCTGGATTGACCAGTATTAACAAAAGCTAGATGGATGTGGTAAAGGGTTAAGGAAAGGCATTACTAATTTAGCTATTGGCTTTAATTGTGTTTCCTATGTTTTTAGTTGTTATTTTGAAAGTCCATAATATTTACAGGGATAGTACATTGGGAACTGAAACCTAAGGGCGGTAGCGTACTTAGGACCAGTTTAAAGGTACAGGTATGTTATACATTGATCGAATTAAGAACCACGATGATGACTCAACATCAGTCTATAGAATTTTAGATATTACCGTGATACTGAGTATTTTATTTGTCGCCAGTTACTTCTATCTTGGCAACGTAACGATAGAATATTTGTATGCTGCGGTTTCGGCTGTCGTCCTGTTTACAGTGACTACCGAGATATTAGGAGTCTATCGCGCCATTCATCGGACTCCACTAAACGAGAAAATGGTCCTCATTTTCGTATCTTGGTTTATCTGTGTCTCGTTACTTCTTTCTGCAGCGTTTGCGCTGAAGTCGACGGAGTTCTATAGCAGAGTAGTTATAAGTTGGTGGTTTTCAACGGTGCCCGTTGTACTAGTTGTTGCGCGCTGGTCGTTTAAAAAGCTCTCAAGCTTCACAATTAGTGATAGCGGCTACAAACAAAAGACGGTGATCATCGGTGCGACGCCGACGGGACTGAAACTAGCTGAAGAGATTATTAAGCACAAGCATCTTGACTTGGATCTTGTAGGGCTTTATGACGACAGGACACTTGAGCGTCTCGAACTGTCAGATGATGAACTTCCCACAGAGTACAAAGGGACCATTGAAGAAGCATGTAAGCTGGCAAAAAGCTCTTCAATCAAAAATGTTTACATTGCTCTACCACTGGAAGCGACTCAACGGACGAAGCAGATAGTGAATAGCTTTGCTGATAGCACTGCTAGAGTGTTTATCGTGCCAAATTTCCATGTTTACGACCTTATGCAGGCAAGGTGGGGCTACTTAGGAACGCTGCCGACACTTAGTGTCCATGACTCGCCGTTTTATGGATTTAGTCAGTTTGTGAAGCGAGCAGAAGACATCGTTCTTGCGACGATAATCCTACTTCTTATTAGCCCGGTATTGTTTGTAGTAGCGGTTGGAGTGAAAGCTACGTCCCCAGGACCTGTGCTATTTAAGCAAAAACGCTATGGTCTTGACGGACGACCAATTAGCGTTTGGAAATTTCGCTCGATGACCACGCAAGACAATGGTGACGTTGTAAAACAAGCAACAAAAAATGACCCGAGAGTAACAAAGTTAGGTGCGGTTTTACGCCGTACCTCGCTCGATGAACTTCCCCAGTTTTTCAATGTTCTGACAGGTCAAATGTCCGTAGTAGGCCCAAGACCCCATGCGGTTGCTCACAATGAAAAATATAGAACCTTGATAGAAAGGTACATGCTGCGTCACCACGTAAAGCCAGGTATTACCGGCTGGGCGCAGATTAACGGCTATCGTGGCGAGACCGACACACTAGATAAAATGGAAAAACGTATCGAATATGACCTCGCGTACATTAAATCTTGGTCAGTTTGGCTGGATCTCAAGATTATCTTTCTAACCGTGTTTAAAGGCTTTGTTAACAAAGCTGCATATTGAGAAGTTACCCATTGAACTAGGGTTTTGGTTACTAGGACGTAAACTTATGAAGATAGTAATTGTTGGGCTTGGCTACGTAGGTATGTCAAACGCCGTGCTGTTGGCGCAAAACAATGAGGTTGTGGCTTTAGATATAGATCGCCGCAGAGTAGAAATGCTTAACCGCGGAATTTCTGCTATCGAAGATAGTCACATTCAACAGTATTTAGACGAAAAAGCGTTAAATTTGCGAGCTACGCAAGACACTGAAGAACTAAAAGATGCAGACTATGTCCTTATTGCGACTCCGACAAACTATGACCCTGTAACAAACTACTTTGATACGCAATCAGTCGATAACATGGTGTCGTTAGCTGTTGAGTATAACGCTGATGCAACAGTCGTTATCAAATCTACGATACCGGTTGGTTATACCGAACGAATACGAAAAAAACTGAGCTCCCAGAACATACTCTTCTCGCCTGAGTTTCTGCGTGAGGGAACAGCACTACAAGATAACCTGTTTCCTTCTCGAATCATAATTGGTGATCATTCTGAAGCTGCTAATCATTTCGCGAAACTGCTCGTTGAAGGTGCGCTGAAAGATAACGTAGATGTGATCTTTACTGACTCCACCGAAGCAGAAGCGATAAAGCTGTTTTCAAATACATATCTTGCAATGCGCGTTTCTTATTTCAATGAGCTCGACTCATTTGCTGAGACGCACAACCTTAATAGCCGTCAAATCATCGATGGTGTGTGTCTAGACCCTCGCATTGGAAGCCACTATAACAACCCATCGTTTGGTTATGGCGGTTATTGTTTGCCAAAGGATACCAAACAACTTCTCGCTAACTATCAAAATGTTCCAAATAATATAATCTCAGCGATAGTAGAGGCGAATAGGACTCGTAAAGACTTCATTGCCGAATCAATTCTAAAACAAACGCCACGGACGGTTGGAGTTTATCGCTTGATTATGAAGTCAAACTCCGACAATTTCCGGTCATCTTCAATTCAAGGAATCATGAAACGGATTAAAGCCAAAGGCATCACCGTTGTTATCTATGAGCCCAATTTGACTGACCAAACATTTTTTAACTCTGAGATAATCAGAAATTTAGACGATTTTAAGCAAGTGTCCGATGTAATCATTACCAATCGTATGGTTGATGAGTTATCTGATGTACACGAAAAAGTCTACACCCGTGATATCTACGGCTCTGATTCATAAGGATATGACAGGATGGATGAAGTAAAAGCACGACCAATTGAGATATTAGATAGCAACACTGTTCCTCGTGTTGAAAACCAGATCAATACTATCTATTTAATTGCTGATGGCGGTATTCAAATGGATGTATTTCTGGAATACATCGAGAAAGCGATTAATTCGACAGTGACATTTATCGAAAGCAGTTCACTTAGCGAAGAGCTATTAGAAACTAAGGACGCTCTTTTCATTGTCGACTATAGCTCAAAACGTAAGATGACAGACATTGCGAATACACTTTCTGTGGGTTCAGAAGATTCGATTACTGTTTTAATCAATGTTGACTCAGTAGAAATAGAAGACTTGATTTGTTGGAAGAATCTTTATGGCTGTTTCGGTGTACAAGATAGTTTAGACCAAGTAAGTCGTGGGCTAATGAAAGTTCTACAAAGGATTAACTGGTTACCTCGTCATGTAATGATGGAACTAATTGAGTATTTTCAGAACAATGGTTCGGATGTAAAACTGCAAAAGGTTGCCGCTACCTCTTTAACTAGAAGAGAAATGGAAATACTTGAACAACTTAAGTCTGGCGAGCCAAATTTAGTTCTGGCTCAACGACTTAACGTTAGTGAAAACACAATCAAAGTTCATCTTTACAATATTTACAAAAAGATTGAAGTGAAAAATAGACGTCAAGCCATTGATTGGACGACATGCTACATTCCTTAGAGTTGTGAGAACTAAAATGACATTTACTACAAATGCTCTAAGAACAGCTGCTGGACTGTTGCTTTTACATTCTTTGACTGTATTGGCGAATGAATCACAAGAAGGCCATTTCGTGAAGGGGGTGACGTACTTGCCTAGCTTGGAGTTGTATACGGGTTATAACGACAACCTTCTTTATCAAAGTGATGAACAAGACAAAAAGAAAACAGAGTTTGTTTACTTAGTGCCCCAGATGGGAGCCGCAATAGAGAAAAAGTCGCGAAAACACTATTTGGAGTACAAAGCATTTTTAGGGCAGTACTTTAATAGTCAGAGTGACGACTTCGTAGATCACTATGTGACAGCTGAAAACGAGCTGCGGCTGTCGTTAAGAAATGCTATTGAGCTCAACGGAGCCTATAGTTATCAACACGAGGCAAGGGGGCAAGGTACATCTTCGGGTAACGCTACGCTAATAGATAGCCCTATTAAGTTCCACTATTTCGAAGCGGAGCTAGGTTATCGTTATGGTGCTCCGGGAGCGAAAGGTCAACTTGCTTTTTCTTTGGAGTGGAACAAAAAGAAATATGCAAATTATACCGATGAACGAGACTCTAGCATTGGATTAACTACCCGCCTAAAGGACTATGACTTGTGGGCTGCTGGCGTGAGTTTTTCAAGCGCTTGGAGACAAGGAGTAAACGCGACTCTTTCCTACGAGCACGAGCGTAAAACTTACCCCTTTCAAAGAGAAGGCTCTCCTTCACAAGATAGTTTCAATCATCTGGTCTATGCGGGTTTGGATTGGGATATTGCCCAAAAGACTGAGGGATATTTAAAGTTAGGTGTCCAAGATAAGAATTTTTTAGATAGCCAAAGAGAAGACTTTACTGGGTTTAGTTGGGCGACTGGCATTAAATGGACACCTCTAAGACATTCAACGATTTCATTCAATTCATCACAAATCGCGAAAGATCCGGATCAGGATGGTGATTATCTAAAGCAAACGATATTTTCAGTAGGTTGGCAGCATTACTGGATTACTCACTTATATAGCCAGCTAAATGTAGGATATACGATTGATAAATATACTGGTGCCTTTGATTTTAATGGCGTACTAAGAGACGAAAATTTACTTAATACTTCAGTGAAACTAGCTTATAAATTCAATCGAAATGTCGAATTTGGAGTTCTATACACATACAACGATAAATCATCGTCATGGAACAACTATCAGTATAATCAAAATGTATATTTAATTAGTGGGAAATTGGAATTCTAGCAGGTAAGATATGGACAGCTTGTATATGCGAAGTGTGATATTGCTATTATCTCTCAGTAGTTTTTGCTCGTGGGGAGCAGGGGAGAGTGATAGATATAAGATTGGAGCAGGCGATACGATAAGTATTGTCGTTTACGCGGAAGAAGATTTATCAAAAGAGGTGTTAATTAACTCTAGTGGTCAACTTGATTATCCTTATATTGGGCCGATCATGGCAAAGGGAAAAACAACTTCCCAGTTGCAGATTCAGATTACTAAATCTCTTAAAGGTGATTATTTAGTTGACCCCAAAGTGATGGTTAATGTTGTTGAATACCGAAAGGTCTACATTAATGGCGAAGTCAAGCAACCGGGAGGCTATGAGTTTCAACCAGGACTGACCGTTGATAAAGCGATTGCGTTAGCTGGTGGTTTTACGGATAGAGCAGCAAAAGATAAGATAAATGTCTCATCAAACACGGCTCAATTAAGCAGTCGTAGCGTATCCCTAAGTTCCAATGTTCAACCGGGTGACATTATTGTCATCGAGCAAAGTTTCTTTTAAGGGGTATTCACGTTATGTTAATAAAATCTCAAGAAGTGAAACGACACGATGAATTTATCGACTTGAGTAAGTATACTCAAGTGATAAAGAGCAACCTTAATCGAGCTTTATTGTTTACCCTTGTTGTGACAATGGTTTCTATTGTTTTTGTTCTTTCTATGACACCAGTATATAAATCTACGGCAACTCTACTTATTGAAGGTGAGAATAATAACGTAGTTTCAATTGAACGGCTGGTGGGTGTTGATACAAGCAAACAAGAATACTTTCAGACTCAACATGAGATAATTAAATCAAATGTAATCGCTAAAAAGGTAATAGAACGATTAGCTATTGGCCCGGATAGCAGTACGCAGACCCTATTGAGTTACTCTGATGAGGCTTTGCGTTCAAGTCAACCAAGCGCCATGCTAGCAAATCTTAAAGCTCAGGTTTCTGATACGCTTTATAGTTTACCGTTGCTGAATACGATTTTAGTTAAACCTAGAGCTATTAAAGATGACCAATTAGCTGACTTTCAAAAGCTAGAGTTTTTAAAACAGTTCAAGTCTAACCTGCATGTTTCTCCTATTAAGAATACTCAACTTGTACAGATTACATTTTTAGCGGAGGACCCTGATGTCGCTGCTATGGTCGCAAATGCTGTAGGAGAGGTCTACATAGAAAATCACTATGAGTCGCAAGCTATTATTAATGCTCAAGCTTCCGATTGGATTTCAGGTCGTTTAGCCGAATTAGAAGCTAACTTAAGACAATCAGAATTAAAGCTGGTTAATTTCATGGACAAAGAGGGGCTTGTCGATGTTTCTGGTATCGACTCTCTCGCGTCGGCTGAACTGACGAAACTGATAGAACAGTTGGCTAACGCACGAGATCGAAGGCTTGCAGCAGAGTCGCTTATAACGGTACTTAAACAGAACAAAAACGCGGACGCGAGCTACCTCTACACCATTCCTCAGGTCACCAACCACCCACAAATGCGTGATATTCGTTTGAGTGAAATTGAAGCGGAAAAAAAGGTCTCTGAGTTATCAAAGCGTTATGGCCCTAAACATGACAAGATGATTCAAGCACAAGCGCAGTTAAAAACCATTCAAGATCGTTCGAAGCGAACTCTACAGAGGATGGTTGCTGGCAAGGAGAAAGAGCTTGTTACCGCCAGACAGCAAGAACGTAGCTTAAAGCATGAGTTGGCAGAGAAAAAAGCGGAGTTTCAGTCTTTTGCACTTAAACGTGCGCAATATGAAACACTTCAGCGAGAAGTTGATACCAATCGTCAGCTTTATGACTTGTTCTTAACCAGGCAAAAAGAATATGACGCCACAAGTGACTTTAGAAACGTTATCGCTCAAATAACAGAGCGTGCCGAGGTACCGTTTTCACCTGCGAAACCCAACAAACCATTAATCGTCGCAGGCTCTGCCGCGGGTGCATTTTCATTTGCGATGATCATCGCGTTTGCTACCAGCGCGCTTAAAAACACCTTTGAGCGTAGAAGTGATCTAAAAAATCGTGGTCAGGTGAGTGTATTTGGTAGCATTCCAAAGATCTCTGACAAGAAAATTGGCAAATCACCTATTAACAGCAGACTGTACAGTGATCAAAGCGTTGGCGTGTTTGGTGAGTCCATTCGAAACATCAGGACCTCGTTGAGTATCGGCTTAATAAATGAACATAAAAAATGCATTAGCGTTACTTCCGCGCTGCCTTGCGAAGGCAAAAGCACGGTCGCGTTGAGCCTTGCAACCTCTATGGCAAGTTTAGAGAAAGTACTGCTAATTGATGCAGACTTGCGACGCCCATCGCTAGCACAGCGTTTTGACCTTGATGAAGAGTGCCTTGGGTTAACTGACTATCTGAATGGCACTGCTGATCTTGTCTCATGCATCCACAAAGACGAATCCCAAGGTTTATATCTGCTACCTGTTGGAAACCACAAAGGTAACCCTCAAGAGTTGTTAAGCTCTAAGTCTTTTAGAGATTTGGTGAACGCTGTGGGTGAAAAGTTCGATCGAGTCATCATAGATACTCCGTCTATCAATAGCGTTATCGATCCAGTACTAATTGGCGCAGCGACAGATGGCACGCTTATGGTTGTTAAGGCTAATAGCACTCAGATCAATCAGTTCAAATTCGCTGTAGGTCGATTAAAAGAACACAATATCGAAATGCTGGGTGCTGTTCTCAACCAGGATGAAAGCAAAACCCAAGATGCATATCAGTTCTCTGGGACTTACGCATAGACTCATTACCATCAGGACGGGGTTATGAATAAACAATACAGTGCTGACATTATTATTCTGTCGTGGGATCGGCTAGAAGACACTATCGCAGCAATAGAAAGCTCACTTGAACAAAAAGGCGTCGCCCTAAGTGTTATCGTTGTGGATCAAGGCTCAAAACCAGAAACGATTAGAACTTTGCGTTCCTACTGCAATGAACATCCCCAAATTACGTTAGTTTGTAACCAAGAGAATAAGGGTGTCCCGGGTGGAAGAAATCAAGCGAGTGCTCTAGGATCCTCTGAGTTTATCGTTTCGCTCGATAACGATGCTGAGTTTGCAGATGAGTTTCAAGTGGCTAAAGCGTGTGAGTTGATGGCTGAGCGTGAAGATCTAGGTGCACTAGCTTTTCGGATATTGAGGCATGGTTCGAATGATGATGATGTAACGAGTTGGTCTTATCACCAATCACTTGATGAATGGTCAACCCAGTCGTTTTATACCGACCGATTCGTCGGAGCGGGGCATCTAATAAGGAGAGTGGCATTTGATAGTATCGGTGGATACGATGCAACGCTCTTTTTCTTGCACGAAGAGGTCGACCTATCAAAACGATTGATCAATGCAAATTTCAAGATTCTTTATACACCAGAGGTTGTTATCGGGCATAAGGTTTCAAAAGAGCATCGAGTGGCGTGGACTGCGGGTCGATGGGTGTTCGACGTAAGAAATCGTACTTATCTTCACATGAAACACAAAACCTTTTTCCCTACTGCTGTTTTCCATACCTGGTTGATGGTTCATAAAGGTTTTAAATCAGGGTTGTATGGTTCGACACTGACAGGGTTATGTAAAGGTTTTGGTCTTTTCCCTCAAGCGATTAAGAGTTGGCAAAAAGATCCAGCACTAACAGTTAATGAGCAAGCGCAGCAATACCTAGATGAATGTTCACCTACGCAAGGGATGAGTATTGTTGAACGGGTCAAGATGCGAGTTCGTAATAATGGGTCGTTGCCGCTCGCAAAAGAGAGTGGGGGTGATAAATGAATACAGCGCCCATCGTACAAGCTAATCAGTCAACCCTAAATAAACTGAGTGATCTTCTTTTTGCCGAGTTGACGCCGTTACTGTCAGGTAAATCAATCATTTTTATTGATTACCCAATCTATTGGAATGTTGGAGATTATCTAATAACACAAGGAGCAGAGTATCTCTTCCAGAAAGTCGGGGCTAGAGTGAAGGACCGAATTTCAGGACGAAATAAACAGCGCTTGTTTAAAAAAAAGTTAGATAGTCAGACCGTGCTAGTACTTAACGGTGGTGGGAACTTCGGTGATATTTATCCTCACCACCAAGAGTTAAGAAAGGAAGTCGTAAGTACGTTCCCTAACAACAAGGTCATCATTCTTCCACAATCGATTCACTACGACAACTCGATTGCTCTTAAGGAAGACATAGAAGTGTTCAAATCCCACCCGGACCTACATCTCTATGTCCGAGACCAGCATTCTTTTGAAGAGATGAAAGATTCGATGCCAGACGGGCGTCTCAAGAAACTACCTGATATGGCTTTTACTATGGCTCAAAGGTGGAACAAAACACTACCAGATAAGCATAAACCTCTTCGAATGAGACGACGGGACTGTGAAACCCAATCCATCGAAGACCAAACAGTCGATGCATTTGATTGGGAAGACTTGTGTACGACACGTCACCAATTTGGGTATGACTTTGCGCGAAGGCTCGCTCGTGCTGAGAATAAATTGAACTGTCCCCTTGGCCTGTCATGGTTTTGGAAGAAATATAGCGACCACGTAGTAAACATTGCGGTGGAACGTTTTCAGAGCGCCAATGTTGTAGACACCGATAGGCTCCATGGGCTAATTCTTGCTCTTCTGTTAGGCCGAGATGTCGTTATGCGTGACAATTCTTATGGGAAGCTCAGTCGTTTTTCTAGCGAGTGGCTTGGACTTGAATCGCTAGAAGAGTATCAACGTGCAGTTAACCAATAACCGAATTACTAAGTTACTTTGGATTGCAATTGAAAAAGGTGGGATGACACTAGTGTCTATTGTCACTTTTTTCGTCTACGCAAAATTGTTGACTCCAGAACAATTTGGTTATGCCATCTTCGCATTAGCCGTTGGGCAAGGTATAGCGATGATCTTCGCTAATCTATTCGAAGATGCATTAATTCAACAAAGTGCCGCTTCAAAGAAACATTATGATACTGCCTTTTGGGGTGGACTCATCTTCAGTTTACTCTCCTGTTCGTTAGTGGCCATCTGGCTATTCTCAACCCAAAGCAACAGAGTGTTAACAGAATTAATTGCATTTTCACTTCTTATTATTGTGTTTGTGGGTATGTCATCTATTTACGTCGCCAACGCAAGGATAGAGGGCGACTTCAAACTGCTTGCAAAACGATCCGTCATCGCACGTCTGATTGGAGCAGCTTGTGGTATCACTATGGCTTTCAAAGGTTTTGGCCCTCTTTCCGTCGTAATTCAAGCCGTGTTGATAGAGGTAATCAGCTTCTTTTACTTGGCTGTTCGCAGGCCCCAAAGAATTGGATTTGACGTTGGGATTACTGAGTTCAAGGAGCTTTCGGCTATTGGCTGGTTACTGTGCTTACGTAGATTAAGTTGGGATGGCACTACAAGAGGTTTACCTCTGATATTAGGAACCGTAGCAGGTCCTGCTGCTGTAGGATTATTCGGCTTTGCATGGCGAACTGTCGAAATGCCAAGAAGTGCAATCAGCAGTGGTTTGATGAGTTATGCTTTGCCGGCTTTTTCTCGTAAGAAAGATGACAAGGAAGAGCTTCAAGAGTTGTTTATCGGTATGACACGCTATACCGCATTGCTTGTTGTTCCACTATTTGTGGGGTTAGCTGCCACAGCGCCTACTTTAATACCGTTGATATTTGGCGATAAATGGTTAGAGGCGATTGTACCCGTTCAAGTGATGTCTCTAATCGGACTAGTAAGTCTGTTACGTGTGTATGCACCAAGTCTGTTTACTGCACTCGCGCGTCCTAATGTATCGCTCACATCCGACATAGTGAGTACGTTAGCTGCCTTAGTTTGTACATTGATTCTCGCAGACGATTTTGGAGTATATGCTGCAGTATTTGGACTAATCACCAGAAGTGTCATTTCTGTACCTTTCAGCGTAATGGGTATTAATAAGGTCCTGAAACTTAATGGCTTTACTCAGCTATCGCCTGTTGTGGTGCCTTGTGTAGCAAGTATCGGCATGGCTGTTGTTGTACACATGCTAGGGCATGTGATAAGCCAATCTACTTCTTGGCTTCTTCTTACTTATCAAGTTACAGGTGGCACCATTGTTTACTTTTCTTTGGTGCTCATACTCATGCCAAACGTTAAGACTCATTGGGGTCTATTCATTAATCGATAGGTCACTCATGAAACAAGAAAGTATCAGTAATATTGTTGTTTTCTCAAATCATCTTCTTGCTTACTCAGAGACATTTATCTTGGCTCAAGGGGAGTCTTTAAGACGGTATAAAGCAAACTACATGGGGAGTGACTTTGTCCCTAATGGGTTGCCGACGCCAAAAGATCGTTCGTTTGTGCTCAATCGAGGTCGGTTTGGCTCTTTAGTCGATAAGGCGCTAAAACTGGGAATAGCCCTACCGCGTGCTACGAAACAAATTAAAGAGATACAGCCAAAGCTTTGCCACGCTCATTTCGGACCCAATGGTATGACTGCAGCGCCATTGTCCAAGAAGTTGAATATACCACTTGTTGTTACCTTTCATGGATTCGACTTAATTGAGTCACCTACAGTCATTGAGCATGGCCGACTACATGTCAACTATTATCGTAACCGACATCGTCTAAATGAAAAAGTGACCAAATTTATAGCCGTTTCCGAACGCGTTAAACAGAGAATGCTGGATGCGGGCTTTCCAAAAGAAAAAATTATTCGTCACTACATAGGAATCGACACAAAAAAGTTTACTCCTGACCAAAGCGTAGCGCGTGAAAACTTAGTGGTCTGCGTTGGGAGAATGTCTAAGTACAAAGGGCAAGAATATTTGATTCGTGCGATGGCGGAGGTGCAGAAGCTACAGAATGACTATCGTCTAGTACTGATCGGGGATGGTGATGAACGTGCTTCATTAGAAAGAATCGCGTCACAACTCTCCGTCAATATAACGTTTACCGGTCGGCAAACACCCGAACAGGTTGTTGAATGGATGAGAAAAGCTAAGGTGTATGTTCAGCCTAGTGTCCGTCTGAAAAATGGACAAGAAGAAGCATTGGCTCTAACGATTGTAGAGGCACAAGCGGTTGGCACCCCCGCGGTTGTGTTTAGCTCTGGGGGTATGCGTGAAGCAATTAATCCAGGAAGGTCTGGTTTCGTCGTTGATAGTGAGTCTACGACGCAGCTAGTAAATGCCATTTCGAATCTTGTATCTGATCAATGCCTGTGGGAAAGCTTCAGTGATGAAGCTAGGCGTTACGTGCTGGAAGTTCACGATCTAGAAAAACAAACGGAAAAGCTTGAGTCCATATATGAGCAAGCGATTAGAGACTACCGCGCGTAGTCATCGACATAAGGATTTTGTCAATGAAACTATCAGTCATTATTCCATCTTATGAGTCCCAAGATAATTTAGAGGCAACCCTCAAAGCGATCGAGCCTCAGGTTAATGAAAATATAGAAATAATCGTAGTAGACTGCTCCGCTACCAGCGAAGTAGATCAAATCTGCAATCGTTTTGGCTTTGTCCAGTTTATAAAAGAAACGAAACGATTTAATCCTGGCAAAGGGCGAAATATCGGTGCCAAGTATGCACAAGGTGACTACTTAGTTTTCTTAGACTCAGACGTCATCCTCGATCCAAGAGCTTTAGAGTTGATAGGATCTCATGCGTCTAATGGTTTTAAGGTTTTCGGTGGCGCATTAGAGCTCAATACCGAAGCAGATTCGTCGCTTTCCTCATATATCGAGCACTATTACTTTAACCATGAATCGCAAGCCACTCGTTCTCCAACGATTCGCTCGAACCTAAGTTCAGCTCTTATGGTGATTGCGAAATCGACTTTTGAAAATGCGGGAGGTTTTAGCGATTTACCTCGTATGCAAGATACGGAGTTGACTGAGCGATTAGTGTCAGATGGTCTAACGCTCTACTTCTTCCCTGATATCGTCGGGTATCAAATTCAGGACTCACCGTTAAAGAAAGTTCTGAAGAAGATTTTTATCACCGGAAACAATCTATTTTTCCTGCGCTATCAGCGCAAAGCAGTCGGGCTGGGAAAACTGGCGATCGCAGCACTTTTGCCATTTTTGATGTTAGCAAAAATAACCAGAATCAATTACAGAAACATAAAGTTCGCTGCTAGCCCTATGATGATCTTTGTGCTGTGCCCAATGATGTATCTATGCGGAGTTGCATGGATGGCAGGCTTCTATAAAGGAATATTTGTCAGTAATGGGATTGATGCGGGGCGTTAGGTATGGATATCGCGTTGTACTCTATCTCAGATAAGATCAAAGGGTTTCATCGACTTCCGTTTATCAAGCAGTTAAATGGGAAGATTGAAAACGAAGGCGGTAAACTCGCGTATTTTAAGCGTCCACGTTTCTTCTTGGCGACTGATAGTGACTATCGACGTCGAGAAGAAGTTGATGGGGTCCCGTCATATCCACTGTACACATTAGTACCCGTATCAAAAGTTATAGGATACCCACTGCTCCTTTGGCTGCTTGTCACATTGCCAATTAAGCTACAAGTGAACGTAGTTTTTAGAAATCGATCAAATACGTCGCGTATAGATTGGTTTTATAAGCCTGACCAATACTTATATCTTAAGGGAGTCAGTACCACTTATGCTTACACGCACTACGATAACTACGATGACGACAAAGACTACTACTTCTCTCATTCAAGAAACTATGAGCAAACGTTGCGTTTATGCGTCCAAGAAAGTCTTGTTACGTTCACGACAGGGGAGAGGTTACTCGAAAAGCTTCAAGAGTTGGGGCAAGGGACCAACGTCTGCTATCTACCAAATGCCGTTTCTGATGAATGGTTGGGAGTGCCACATCCTGATGATAAACCTGAGCAAAAACCAGTAGTAATAGGTTTTGTAGGCACAATCGATACGAGTATTGATGAGGATCTCATAGAGGTTATCTGTCAAAAGTACCGCAACGCATCAGTCAGGTTGATTGGCAGAGTAACGAATGATGCAATTGAGAGGCTGTCTAACAAATACCAAAACTTGCAGTTGCTTGGTCAAGTAGACTATCTAAAACTCCCTTCTATGATAAGTGACTTTACTGTAGGCCTGGTACCTTATAAGGGTTCCCCATTCAACGCCTACCGTAATCCTTTGAAGCTGTATGAGTACTGCGCATGTGGAATACCTACCGTGTCAGTGGCCTGCGATTTTGATCGAAGTGGTCGTCATTTAATTAGTATCGCCAATGATATCGAGTCATTCTTGGATAGTCTTGAACAAATATTATCAAGACGCGACGGTCTAAGGCGGGAGCGTACTGAATTTGCCGAGGCCAACACTTGGTCTCTCCGAGCCCATCAAGCGATTGCCCAAATCAGGGATCATCAAATCAAGGAAGACAATAATGAAACGCATATTTAGTGGTCTTTTAGACAAAGTGACCACGTATCCAACGTCGGATGCCGTGATAGCCGTCATCGAGGAAAAGATGAGGTGCGGCGAGAACGTTAATATTGCTTTTGTGAATGCACACGCGTTCAATTTGGCATGCAGAGACGCAAACTTCTATTCCGCAATAAGACAAAGTGATCTTTTATTGAGAGATGGTATCGGAGTAGAGATATTGTTCCGTATGTTGGGTTCAGAGCCAGGGGAAAACCTAAACGGCACAGATCTCATCCCCCAACTACTTGAACGATCCTTCAAAAATAAACGGGTAGCTATTTTTGGTTCGGCCCAAGAAGAACTGGATAAGGCAGAAGTTTTGCTCAGAGATTCTGGGTTGAATGTAGTCGCTACTGTCGATGGGTTTCAAAGTGAAGACACTTATCTAGAATCATTGAGAGAGAATGTTCCCGACGTTGTCATACTGGCGATGGGGATGCCAAAACAGGAAATACTCTCCATTGCTCTTCAAGCTGAAATGACGTCTCTTGTTACCGTAAACGGAGGTGCAGTTATTGATTTTCTGGCTGGAAAAGTAGAGCGAGCTCCTCGATGGGTTAGAGCGTGTCATATGGAGTGGTGTTTTCGTTTGTTTATGGAGCCCAAACGATTATTCAGTCGCTACGTTGTTGGTAATGTTGTTTTCCTATCGCGAGCAGTTTGGATCAAGTTAATAACGGGTAAACGCTATGCAAATTAAAACTCACTTATTGATCGGACTAACGAGCCTCGTAAGTATCAACGTGGTCGCTAATGAAAAGAAAACGATCGAACCACAACAATTTTTGACGTTTCCGTCTGATAAAACCGCTAGTTTGGTGTTTGAGTGTGCAGAGTCGCTGTGGGGACACGGCGAGGACACGGGCGTTACAACGTTTACTCTTACGCCTGAGAAAAATAGAAAACGGTGTGAGTTTGCAATCCAAGGGCTACTTCAAAGAGACGTCAGGTTCCGGTTAAGTTTCGAGTTTAAAGTGAATGAAGTGTATGACGATCCAGTTAACTGGCATAGTTATTTTCAATTCCATTCATTCCCAGATGAAGGCGAGCGATGGCGTTGTCCCGTTAGCGCATTGGAATCGAGAGGCGGCACGTTAAGAATGTTTAATCGATGGGATGAACAACATATATCGAGCACCATCAATGGTACTTGTGCCAACGATGGCAACTCAATACAAGCTAGGACACTTTTCTCCGAACGAACTTTTAATGTCGGTAGTTGGAACGAGTTTACGGTTGAAGGGGTTATGAGCACTAATGATGAAGGACATATCAGAGTTTCGCTCAATGATGAATTGCTATCCGAAGTCGTGGGCCCCAATACATTTAATGATGATAGAGATCCTTACTTTAAACTCGGTATCTACAAGCCGACACGATGGGCAGAGAATGATCATATTGCACTATCGGTCAGAAATGTGGAGTTTGAGTAAGATATGTTGATCAATAGAGATAAATTTGACTCATTTTGCTTAAGCTGCATGTTAGCGCTGTCATTCTTTCGCTCAACAAGTATGTGGATTGGCTATCCGTCAGCTCAACACCAACTTGCTCAAATCACCTACATGCCTCAAAAACTAATGCAAATACTCGTAATGTTATTGCTCATTGCTTACTTAGTTTTTTCGGGTTATCGGCTTTTATTGGATATTCGACTAAAGAAAGTCGAGTGGTTGGTGATAGTTTCTATACTCTTTTCAGTTGTATTGTCAGATTACAAAGTTCTATCAATGCGCTATTTTGTTTCATTTATGGTGATTACGTTACCACCCATACTTTATTATCATCGTTATGGACCTGAAGCATTACTTGTCTTTATAACAAAAATAATATCGCTAACTGTGCTTGTAAACTTTTTTTATGTATTAGTTTCCCCCGGTTATGCCATAATGTCTGGTGTACATGAGGGCGCTTGGCGAGGTATGTTCGTACATAAAAATGTAGCGGGAGCTTATTTTGCATTAGTTAGTGTTATTTTTATTTCAAAGTGGTTCTACCTAGAAAAGCTCAGGACTAGAAACGATTTAATACTATT
The DNA here is from genome assembly GCF_021441885.1 of Vibrio maritimus. NCBI lineage: Bacteria > Pseudomonadati > Pseudomonadota > Gammaproteobacteria > Vibrionales > Vibrionaceae > Vibrio > Vibrio maritimus. The sequence goes on along the minus strand of NZ_CP090439.1, from coordinate 1,860,722 downwards.
TGTATTATGCTGCGTAATGGTGTTTGGATCTAAATCAATGACAGCGATACTAACATTTTTTATCGTACATCTTTCTTTCTGGCTATCTTACCTAATACTTAAGCATTCACTCGTCTCTCAAAGGCTTTTCATCGTCACAACATATCTCCTAGTACTAGTAGTCGGGGGATTTGTGGTAAGCACGTATTTCGATGAACTTATGACCTTGCTAGGTCGAGACCCATCGCTTACGGGAAGAACCGGGCTCTGGGAGGTCTTATTGCCTCTCGTTATTGAGAAACCTGTCTTTGGCTATGGCATCGGAGTATTCTCTCGCCCAGAGATTATGTACGAGTATTCCTTGGCCTTTGGGTGGATGGCGAAATCAACACACAGTTCCTTTTTAGATATATTATTAGGCGTGGGTTTTATAGGTGCTACATCAGTATTATCTTGGTTATTTTACTGCTTGTTTTCCACTTTGCTGAAACAAGTGATTACTGCTAGGTATGCTTTTCAATTATCCGGAGCTGTGAGTGTCATAATTGGCTGTCTCATAATTGCGACATCCTCAAGTGGGGTGTTAATTAGTGCAAATATATTTTGGATCCTTATTATTTGTATGGTTTACTTCTGTTATTCGCAGGAAGTTATTGAGGGATAGATTTCCCATTCAACTTTTGATAAGGCTAAATCATTATTTAGCTAATACTTCTTGTCAGTGTCATAAAGTCTATCTCATTGCTGTTTTTAATGGGTACGTTAAAACGCTATGGCTTCAATGTGCCTAGTTATTCATGGGCGCATCATAATAAAAGTGATTTTAATCACGGGTAATAATAGAGAGTGTTACTTTTTATTCTATCAAAGTATTAGAGCATTTAATTATCAGGAGAAGACAATGAGTACTATCTATACAGGATCAACTAACACAACAGGTACAGGGTCCGCGACTGGGTTAACCGCAGAAAACGCATTTTTGGCCGTATTTTCGGGGGATTGGGTTCTTACAGAAGAATCTGTTTTTGTCAGTGATCTAGGTAATGATGTCATTGCTACCAACCAAGGCAAGTGGAACCAAGCAGGATATAAAGAAATAAGCATAGAAACGGATAAGAGCTTTATCTTTGTAGACAATTTTGTCGACGTTGATGTCTTAGCGACATCTAACCGAGGCACTGATGTCACGGTCCTTGATGCAAAGCGTGGCGATATTGCCACAGGTAACGGACGTGATGTTGTTGAGATCTCTGCCTACTCCAATGCTTCTAGCGCTACTGGGTGGGGCAATATGTTTAATGTAGATACCGGTGCTGGTAGTGACATTATCCAAATGACTCATAGTAAAAACTCACAATGGACAGAGTTTAATATTGATGCGGGACGTGGACACGACTTTGTCGATGTTTCTGAGTTGTATGACCCAGCTTCTGGGGTAAGCCGATTTGCTGATGGTGGTAGAGGCGTCGACTTTCTAAAGTTCTCAGGCGATAACACTTTAGAGTTTGAAAACTTTGAGGTAGTGATTGGTGGTGATAGCGCTGCTTTAGAGCTCGATGAAGATTTACTAGAAAGTAACGATTCACTCGCAGCTCTCAATATCGGCCTCGTGCTGAGCAATATTAACCTATCTACTGATCTGGCTTTTGAAACGAATGAGGGTCTATCTGTACAAGAGGTTCTTTTGCTTGAAGCTAGTGGTTTTGACTCGACCGAGTTTACGTCAGTCACCCTGATGGGAGAAGGTGATAGTGAATACACCGTGCTCACCGACAGTGATGACTTTGCCGTAGTTTAAGGCTTAGTTGCTTATCTAGTTTTGCTATAGAGAGCACTCAGTTTATGAGTGCTCTAGTTATCTACTAAAGATTGGTATGGTCTATGAAGGAACAATGGACATCATTCTTAGCATATCGAAGGAAAACACTCGTTTTCTTTGAGCTATTCTCTGTGTTCGCAAATATGCTGGTTTTAGTGTTACCAATATACAGCTTGCAGGTGTTCAATAGAGTGTTGAGTTCAAAAAGCTTGGAAACGTTGTTGTATCTTACAGTGATTGCATGCTGTCTATTGCTACTTCAGCAGGTGTTGGAATATGCACGTCAACGAATCTTAGGTAACTTAAAGAATATCTACGAGGCGACATTTGATACCAATGTGTTGTCTATTGCTCTGTCAAACACCAACGAAGACCCGACAGAGGTGCTAAAAAAGCATCGCCAGGCTGCACTTTACCTGTCTTCACCTTACAAGCGTGCAAAATCGGATCTTCCATGGTCTATAGCATTTATTTTGGTCATGTTTAGCTTACATCCAGTCCTGGGAAGTTACGCGTTGTGTACTTCCATACTCTTGATTCTCATGATAGTGATGTTTTCAGGTTCAGTTAGGCAATTAGAAATGAGCTATCAACACTATAAGGGTGTCCAGAGATCAGGTGCCGCTAGAATCGTTAGTCACGCAGTACTTGCTAGATCGCTACGAATCTCGAATAAACTGATTGCTACATGGGGTCATAAAAATCAACACACCTCACAATTACAACTTGATGCTTCCTCGAAAACAGCAGTGTTGCAATCGTCTATAAAGCTGTTGAGAACATTAATACAAGTCGGAGTTTATGCTGTTGGCGCAGTACTGGTTATCAAGGGTGATGTCTTAGCGGGAGCCTTACTTGCCTCTGCGATACTCATCAGCCGTATTGTTACGCCTATAGAACTTGCTTCCCAGCACTATAAAGAGTTCCAAGCACAGCGAGACGCATTTAATTGGCTCAATCATATACTAACCAGTCATAAATCGGTGACTAAGTTTGAAGTGGAACTTGATGATATAAAAGTACGCTTGCAAGACGTGTCTTTTAGCTACCATGAGCGTGCACTTCTCAAAAGCATTAGCTTTAAGTTAGCTCAAGGAAAGTGCTTGGAAATCAAAGGGCCCACGGGGTCTGGTAAAACGTTATTAATGGACACTCTGTCCAACCGTGTGCAACCGACGGACGGCAAAGTGTTATTCAACGATATAGATATACGCAATATTGATGAAAATACACTATCGGAAAGCGTTGGTTATCTTAGTCAAAATCCAAGCTTTTTTAAAGGCACCATTGCAGAGAACATATGTGGCTTTCATGATGTCGCATCGAATTCAGAAAAAATATTGGCGATAAGTGAAGCTGTTGGTCTAGTCGATGAGGTTACAAGACTGCCGGATAACTACAACACGGTTTTAGAGAGCGACGACATGACCTTGTCACAAGGACAAAAACAAAAGCTCGCATTAGCACGTTGCTTTTATGGCAACCCCAAACTCGTTCTTTTAGACAACCCGACAGTCGCGTTAGATCCCACAACAAAAGTAAAACTGTTGAATACGCTCATTAGTCTGAAAGAGAGTGGAACGACCATTATTTTTATAAGCGATGACGCCTCACTACAGAGCCTTGCCGATTATGTTGTTGAGCTCCAAGAAGGCACGGTCGTGAAAGGTTACTCAATCAACAAAAACTCCTCAGGCAGTAAAAACGTGACCGATCTAAAGCCTGCAGCGCAATATCAAAGTATTACTTATTGAGTAGCTTATGAATCATTTGGACTCAGATTTAACACAAAGCAATAACAAACTTGTTTTGACCACGCTTTTAATCCTCGTTATCGGAATTGTTCTGTTCGTTGGTTGGTCACTCAAAGCTAAGCTAAGTTCCGCAGCGATTGCACCGGGGCTTATTGTTGTGGAAAACAAACGCAAAACGATTGAGCATCTAGAAGGGGGAATCGCGCACTCTGTGCTCGTATCTGATGGCGAACACGTAGTCATTGGCCAGCCTCTGCTTAAAATTGCTGACATTGCTACACAAAGTGCGCTTAGAAGGGGGACTCTTCACTGGTTGAGTAAGCGTGTTGAATATATGAGATTGCTCGCCGAGCGAGATAACAAAGAAGAGTTCGAATCGTCACTCGAGCATGAGCAGTTTGCGGGATTACGTCTTGAATACATAACCATGGTTGAAAACCAGCAGTCGCTTTTTGCTAGTCGTAAACAGATGCGTGCCCTTGAACTATCGATTATGTCTTCAAGAAAGGCAGAGCTAGAAGGCAGAAGTTCCTCATTTCGTAGCAAGCTTAGCCAAAATTCTCTAGCTAAAGTCTACTTGCTAGAAGAGATAAAGATGCACGAGCGGCTACTTGAAGATGGCTACACTTCGCGGATAAAACTGCTTGAATTGAAGCGCTCACAAGTCCTTCTAGATTCAGACATTATTGGGATACGAGCAGAACTCGCCTCTATTGAACAAAGTATCGTTGAGGTTACTCGTCAGCTAAACGCTATTGAACAAAAACATAATTCAGAAATAGAGCAGTTAATCGCCCAGGTGAAGAACGATCTTATCGCTGCGGAGGCCGAGCTGAAGATAGCGAGAGACAGCTATGAACGCTCGCTCATCACTAGTCCTTCCGATGGAATCATACAAAACATTACCGTTCACTCGTCAGGACAGGTTATTAAAGCTGGTGAAGTACTCATGGAAGTCGTGCCGAACAATGATCGCTTGATCGTTGAAGCGATCGTCTCGCCACAAGACATCGATATGGTTCAAAGCGGCCAGAACGCATCGGTGCGATTATCCGGTTTGAATCATATGACAGTACCACCTGTTAGCGGGGAAGTTATTTACGTCGATGCAGATGTGTCGGAAAGTCCAGATGGGGCCTCGACGGGTTTTAAAGTCAAAGTTAGCATCAACCAAAACAGCATTGAGGGTCTATATCAAGTTGATCTTACACCAGGAATGCCTGCAGAGGTGTTCGTTCTGTTAGAGCAAAAGAGACCAATTGATTACTTGTTAGAGCCTTTATCAAATAGCTTTTATAAAGCTTTTAGAGAGCAATAATTTTAGTTAGTGACGTTTACTAACGCTTTAACCATTACTTTTATAAAACAAGGAAGTGTCGAAATGATTAAACATTGCTTATTCCCGGCAGCGGGTTATGGAACGCGTTTTTTGCCTGCGACCAAATCCATGCCTAAAGAGATGATGCCCATCGTAAACAAACCATTAATTGAATACGGAGTCGATGAAGCGATTCAAGCAGGAATGACAAACATGGCAATTGTCACCGGACGCGGGAAGAACTCCCTTATGGATCACTTTGATAAAAACTATGAGCTCGAGCACCAGATTAGTGGAACTAACAAAGAAGAGATGCTTGTTGATATTAGATTACTCATTGATTCTGCGCAGTTTACATATATCCGCCAGAGAGAAATGAAGGGGCTAGGGCATGCCATTCTTACGGGTAAGCAGTTGATAGGAGATAACCCGTTTGCTGTCGTTTTGGCTGATGACTTGTGTGTCAATGAAACTCAAGGCGTGCTTGAACAGATGGTTAAGCTGTTTAAGCAATTCAGATGCACGATTGTTGCTGTTGAGGAGGTGCCTAACGATGAGACGCACAAATATGGGGTTATCGCAGGTGAGCATTTAAGTGATGATCTGATCCGAGTGACTGACATGGTTGAAAAGCCAGAACAAGGAACCGCGCCTAGCAATTTAGCGATTATTGGTCGTTATATTCTCACACCGGATATCTTCGAACATATTGAAAACACTGAACCTGGGAAAGGTGGTGAGATACAAATAACCGACGCCATTCTAAAACAGGCCAGCAATGGGTGCGTTATCGCCTATCGCTTTAAGGGAAAACGGTTTGATTGCGGTAGCGTGGATGGGTATATCGATGCGACAAATTACTGCTATGAAAACATATACTTAAACGATGACAGCGTGGAACTCAAGAAGCTTGCTACGTTCAAAAACGGTCATGATCGAAAATGTGCTTGATTGAACTTGGCTTGTTAGTAGTGGCAAGGCTATGAGCAGAGCGCTGCTTTGCTCTGGTCTTGTTATGTTGCTCGTTTTCTCACACATATGGCTAAGGAACAGTGATGAATGAGAAATTGAGAATAGACACATTGCGTGGGACTGCGTGTGTGCTATTGGTGTTTTTCCATGTTATTGGCTCTAACCCAAACAATGGACTAAAAATCGACGATGGCTTTTATCGCGATTTCAACGACGTACTCGGTTATCTGCGCATGCCACTGTTTACATTTTTATCGGGTTACGTTTATGCCTATCGGCCTTTTCAAGTAGGAGCGACGAGCTTTCTATTCAAAAAGGCGCGACGACTGTTGGTACCAATGTTGATTGTAGGTACGGCGTTTGCGCTTCTTCAGAGTTTGACCCCAGGTACCAATTTTGAAGGGTACAATTGGCAATTGTTACACATTAAGCCTGTCGCGCATTTTTGGTTTATTGAAGCGCTGTTTCTAATATTTATTCTGATCGTCATGTTAGAGAAATCAAAAGCGTTTGAGTGTCTGGCGAGGTGGGTTCTGGTATTGGCTGTCGCTTCGGTGGTTTACATTTCGCCTTTGTCCATCGACTATTTTTCGATAAATGGCTTCATTTACCTTTGCCCGTATTTTGTTTTAGGCATGGGTGTGAATAGATTTAACCTCATGAAAAGGTTAAGAAAAGAAGCGATTTTCATAATGTTGCTAGGTGTAGGTTTGGTATTATCCTTTATGTATTTTGATGTACTCTCAGCCGATTCAAAGAGGACGTTGCTAGCATTAATGCTTGGAATGCTGGGCTGTACTGGGTTGTTGGGCTTAAAGCTTAAGCTTAACTTTCTGGCTATGATTGGTGCTTTTTCTTATTCAATCTATCTCTATCATGTGTTCTTCACATCCTTTACTCGGATTTTGATAAACAAAATGCCCGTTAATCCAAGCCTGGAAGTGCTCGCCTTATTAGGTATCGTTGCTGGCATTTTGGGCCCCATAGTTGTCCAAAAAATCATGGCCAATAACAATACAACCCGTCTGCTTTTTTTGGGTATGGGTAAACAAAAGAACATTCAAACGAAAACTCAGTCGCTAGCAACTTGAAACTCCTTCTTAAGCCACCGCCTCAGTGCGAGTGTGCTCTCCAGCTTTAATCGCTCAGGTAGACAAGCAAAGTGATATTCCTGATGAGGGTTGACGACTGGACTGCCAATCTCGATTAAAAACTGGTTCTCAACTTCGTCTTTAATAAACAACCTATGTGTCACCAGTATGCCCAAGCTTCTTATTGCGGCGTGAATGGCTTGTACTGAAGCGTTGAACTTGAGTGTTCCATGTGTGGTGGGTGATGAAATGTTATGGGCCTTGCACCATAAGTCCCAATCGTGTTTTCGTCGATCGTTCGTCACCCAGATGCTTGGGTATCGTTTTAAAAGTCCTTCTACGTCTTCCTTTGGATGAGATTTGGCTATGGAGGGACTGCACACCATAACTAACTCATCATCCCCAAGCTTTTCACTGTAATAATCACTCCAATCTTCGATGTTGCCATGGACTATGGCGACATCGACCCCTTCACGTTCCAAGTCGAACGGACCAATTAGGTTAGAAATTCGAACATCTAGCGATGGAATTTCTTTTTGTAAATCTTCGACACGCGGAATCCACCAGTGAAGCGCTAATGAGTTAACCATGTTAATCGTCAGGCGCTCGTCTCTATGCTTGTTAAGCAGTGCCTCGCTTGCTCGTACAATTTGTTCTAACGCGGGGCCAACATCTCTGTAGTAATTCTTTCCTTCTTTCGTGAGTTCGACGCGCCGGCCTACACGATGGAACAGCTTGGTATTAAGTTGAGATTCGAGACTTTTGACGCTCTGACTAACGGCTGAGTGACTTACGAATAAGTGCTCTGCAGCTAAAGTCATGCTACCGAGCTCAGCGACGGCAACAAAAGAATAAAGAGACTTTAATGCAACGTGTTGCTTCATAGTATGAATCTGTTAGTAAAACTTACATTAAGCTTAACTAAAACTCGTTATTTTTCAGAGAAACGTATCACTATAATGCGATTATGATTTGAATTTTTCGAGATGTATCAATGAAAGCGAGCCAGTCAACCATTGCTATGAGCTATATGCTGTCTTCAACCCTGAGTTTGTCCGTAACTGGATTGATAACTGGGTATTTAGCGAATTATTTTGTTGCTGTCGATCTTGCTCTGATTCGATTCTTAGTTCCTGCCGTTATTCTGTTTGTTATCCTTACAATAGCAGGTTTGCGATTACCTCCCACATCGATGCGTAAAGTGTTGGCGATACGCGCGTTTAGTATCGCAGCTTGTCAGTTGTGCTTTATCTATGCGTTGGGGAAACTGTCACTAATCGAAAGTGTTGTGTTATTTGGTACTGGTCCTCTGTTTATCGCACTGTTCGAGAAGTGCCTATTCAACATTGAGCTTACTGCTCGGACTACCACAGCATTGCTGTTTACGTTTATTGGGGTGATTTTCCTGGCTGGCGACCCCTCAGGTTTCACTTTCAAGCCCGAACTCTTTATTGGGTTATTGTCAGGAGTGTTCAATGCAGGTTCACAGTTGAGTCTACATCGAGCATCAAAAGGAGAGATGTCGGGAGTTGAAAACAACGCGTGGACGTTCTTAATCGCGGGTATCTTCTTAATACCTTTTGCTGTGATATTTCATAAGGCCATAGGTGTTGATTACGGTATCGGAGACATATCAACCATTATGTATGCCGCCATTGCAGTATTAACAGTGATGATCATCAACACTCAGGTATGTAGATACAAAGCTTACAAGAGTGCAGCAACCAATACACAAGTTGCTCCACTGATCTATACCAATTTAGTGTTTACGGCGATGTTCCAGTTTACTCTGTTTGACACAACATTTACTTTGAGTCAGTTAGCTGGCATCGCACTGATCATTTTAGGGAACAGCATTCCCGCTTTATACCCATTACTTAAGCTGAGATATTTTTCTCACAACCAGAAAACTCAACCTCAAAACGCGCCAAATTGATTCTCATAATGAAAAATGAAACTTGGTGCAATTTAAGTGATTGAATTTAAAAGTTTAAATAGTTGGCACGTGTTTTGTACCTTCAGTCTCAAGCCATCAGCAAAGGGACAAACTCATGGTACTAGCACACAAATACAGATCACTAACAATACTTGGGAGCGGGTTAGCAGCATCGCTGCTAGGCTTCGAGAGTCACGCGACTGCGTTCGATACTTGCCCTAGCAAAGCCTATCTTTTCCAAGCAAACCCGGTAAAAGTATACGGCGTCAACTTGGTGACAGGCTCAACGAGCTTGTTGCAAGGCGATACGGGGCTTAATGCAAATATTAATGGGGTAGGTTTCGACTTTGATGGCCGATACATCTACGGCTACGATACCACGAACAAACGTATCGTTCGCTTGGGTAAGGATTTTCAAGCAGAGATATTGAATACTTCCGGACTTCCCACAGACCATACGTTTTACGTAGGTGATGTATATGAAAGTGTGTATTACCTCTACCGTAAAGGAAAAGGTCTATTCACCATTGATCTAACTCCACTTGAATCGGACTCAAGCGCGGTGCTTGCCGTAAATCGTGTCACTACACGCGCTGTGGTTAACCTAACAGACTTCGCGTTTCATCCTAGTGACGGAAAGCTGTATGGTATCGACAACAATTCCGGTGCTCTATACTCGTTTGATGCGAGTACGGGGCAAGAAACCTACATCGGTGACACCGGTGAAACGGGTACATTTGGTGCCGGATACTTCGATGTCGATGGTTATTACTATGTTTCTCGCAACCAAGACGGCCAGATCTACCGTATCGATCTATCACCGGGCAATGCAACAAACATTTCCAATGGTGTCGTCCCGGCGGTCAAATTCGCTGACGGTCCAAATTCGAACCAAAACGATGGTGCTCGCTGTGCAAACGCACCGGTTATCGATGAGGACTCTAACATCGACTTCGGTGACGCTCCTACTACTTATCAAACCAAACTCGCCGATAATGGCCCTAGACATGAGTTGGATGGCTCAACATGGCTAGGTGATTCGGCACCTGATGGCGACCAAGACGGCAGAGCGAACAACCTCGCCGATGACGAAACTGGAATTGACGACGAAAACGGTGTTGGTTTCGTAACAGCCATAGAACCGGGCTTGGATAGTATTGTTCGCGTAAATGCGTCAACCTCGGGATATCTATCGGCTTGGTTCGACTGGAACCAAGATGGCGACTTTGCAGATGATGGCGAGCAGGTATTTACAGACCAGCTTCTCGACGCAGGTAACAACGATCTCGTTTTTACTGTTGATGCAGCCGCATTTATCGGTACTACTTGGAGTCGATTCCGCTTCAGTCAACAAACAGGTCTAGATTACTTCGGTGGTTCTACTTCTGGCGAAGTTGAGGATCACGAGGTAGCAGTCACAGGTGAAGGGTTGTCTGTGCGTTACTACCCAAGTGCGACAGATTATGCCACGGTCGCTTATGAAGATAACTGGCCTTACACAGCAGACTACGACATGAATGACGTCGTTGTTAGCTACCGAATCACGGAGATCCTACGAGACGACAATGTTGTTAAATCGAAAATCGAAGGTCATCTTGGAGCCGTTGGTGCTTCTTACCATAACGGCTTTGCTATTCGTCTGAAAGGTTTGAATAGAACGGATGTTGACGCAGCAACAACTCGTCTCATCAAGAATGACGTTCAAGCAGAGAGTAGTGGTTTAGAAGCCATTTCGAATGAGGCAATCTTTATCATCAGCGAAGACACATCCGAGTACAAACATGAAAGCTGTGAATTCCACAGAACCCTGTTGTCTTGTGCGAAGGAAGACGTACAGCTCAACTTTACTCTTCATGTCAACATCGTCGATGGTACGGACACCACATCTCTTATGGCCATGCCTTACGACCCGTTCATCTTTGCTACGCCAGGTTACTACCACGGTGAAGGTTATTTCCAACCGGGCAGAAAGTGGGAAGTGCACCTACCTAACTACGAACCGACAGAGCAGTTTGACGCAGATATGTTTAGTGGTTTAGGCCGAGATGTCAGTAATGCGGCAACAGGTACCTACTTCAAGACAGCAGAAAACTTACCGTGGGCTCTACTAGTCAATGACCAATGGCAGTGGCCGACAGAAAATACGGATTTGATAGAGGCGTACCCAGAATATGCAACGTATGCCGAATCTAGTGGCGAACAATCGCAAAACTGGTTCGAATCGCAATTCGCCACCCCTGGCAAATGTTATATCCCATAGGAGACGCGTCATGAAAGCACTAACAGTAACATCAATTATTTCTCTAGGTTTAGTCGTTGGCTGTGGCGGTGGTGGCGGCGGTGAGGGTGGCTCAGGTGGTAGTGTTGCAGCAGAGACTCCGCCGGCTGTAGCACCTGCACCGGAACCTACACCAGCGCCTGCGCCAACACCAGTTTCAGTAGCTCGAACAATGGAGGATTTATCAATACCAGATAGCTTTGATTATCAACCGATAGAGGAATATTCACTAACAATCGATGCTTCTAGCGATGTAAGTGGAAGAGCTTTTGTCACTGTATATACCGAGTTCGAAGAGTTAGCTTCTGGAGAGGTAGAGCCCAAGTACGAAAGTAAAGTGGCGTCACAAGCCCTCACTTCTGGTAAAGCAAAGCTATCTTTCAACGCAGCTGAACATGTCGGTACCTTTTTAGTGGAAATATGGACGTATGATGGTAACGATCCAGTGAAAAAGCAGATATCTGCAACAAGCTCAACGTTGACCTGGTAGCTGCCAAAGACGTAATCCTATTTGCTGTGTGAAAAAAGCCCTGCCATCGCAGGGCTTTTTATGGCTTGTACCGACTCAAGCAAGTACAATGCGAGAAAAGTCACATGTAATGAAAGCAATGAATCAAGATTACGTAAATGAGCCGGAAGACTTCGACTACGAAGAAGGCGAAGAGATTGAAATTGAAGCGATTGGAATCGAAGTATCAAGTCATCCAATTGAACTGTACAAATTGTTCAAGGTTGCCAACTTAGTTGGTGGCGGTGGTGAAGCTAAGCACTTTATTGCAGAAGGCTATGTTGCGGTAAATGGAGAGTTAGAAACTCGTAAGCGCCGCAAGATGTATGATGGCGACTTTTTCGAATTCAACCAAGAATACTATGTTGTAGTTTGTGACCAACCACCGATGGAGCCAGAAGAAACGAAAGCGAGCACGCAAGTTGCTTCATCAGATAAGGCAAAGAAAGAAAAAAGTCGCAATAACAGCTCAAGTGTTGGCAAGAAGCAGAATAAAGCGAATAATGCAGCTTCAAAAAAGTCTAACAAAAACGGTTCAAGCAAAGAGCAATCAAAGAAAGCACCATCGAAAAAGAGTGGCAACAAAGATCCTAACAGTGGTCGTGGGTCCATTGACTTCTTTTAAAGAGGTAAGACTAAAAAACTGTAATATCTTTGATTGATACTGGTCTTTAGCTTAAAAATGTCGAGGAGAGAAGAATGAAACTTGTGGTGGATACCCATACCCATACCCATACTTATGCGAGTGGTCATGCCTATAGCACGATTAAAGAAAACGCTGAAGCTGCAAAAGCCCACGGCTTAGAGATCTTGTGCACTACGGACCACGCTGAGTCTATGCCGGGAGCGCCGCACTTTTGGTTCTTTTCAAACCAACGTGTAATTCCTCGATTTTTATCCGGAGTTGCGATTATTCGAGGCGTTGAAGCTAACATACTCGATACTGAGGGTAACATTGACGTTCATCCAACTTCCTATAAATCATTAGATTGGATTATTGGAAGTTTCCATGAACCGGTATTTAAGCCGTCGACTAAAGAGGCACATACTACGGCACTTTTGAATGTCATTGAGAGTGGCGACGTTGATGCGCTTGGACATTTGGGAAATCCGAACTTTGATTTCGACTTTGATGCGGTTGCAGCATGTGCGGCCAAGCATAATGTGGCTATTGAGATTAACAACTCTACCCTTAGAGGACATAGCCGAGTAGGAAGCGTCGAACGCTGTTATGAAATAGCACGTGCCGTAAAAGCTGCGGGTGGTTATATCACAACTGGCAGCGACTCACATTTTTACGACACCATTGGCAAATTTGACCTGACTGAAAAACTTCTGCGAGAAATCGAGATGCCAATGGATAAAATTATTACCAGTTCGGCAAGACAGTTCTTAGATTTTCTTGAGCTCAGAGGGCGCGAGCCAATTGCTGAATTTGCAGAACTGTAAGTAAAGCGTTAAACGTTTCTAAACAATTTTTATCCCTCTTGTAAATCCAGTTCAAGTACAATGTCGAAGCCCTCAGGCAACTGAGGGCTTTTGCACTCAAAAGGACCAACAATGATAAAAACAAACCTAATTAGCCTAGTCGCTTTAACTGCGCTCGTATCTACGTCAGCTTTTGCGAGTGAGCCATTTGATCTCAAGAAAAACATGCAAGCGATGAAGCTCGCGTTTAAACAAGCAGCAGAAGCTCAATCTGTAGAAGAGATGCGTGTGCCCGTTGATACACTGGATAAGTTGATTGCAGACTCTAAACAAGGGGACTATCCACCAGAGAAAGCGGACTTGTACCAGGAAGGGTTTAAAAAATTGTCGCAAGCGATTGAAGAAGTAGATTCTGAATTGGAAAGAGGCGATCTTGAATCCGCAAAACAGTCCCTTCGTGAAGTGGATAGTCTTCGCCTCGAATATCACGATAAGCGCAACCCAAGTATTTGGAAGCGTCTATTTGGTTAGCAAAAAGGAGCACCTAGGTGCTCCTTTTTGATTTATTGAAAGTTATCTTGTGATTACTATGCCTTAGCAAACTTATAGGTGCGGTAACCACCAATCAAGTTGCGAGCCTTAAAGCCATTATTGACTAATTGGCGATAAGCCACGTTACCACGTAACCCAACTTGGCAGTAGATTACAATCTCTTTGTCTTTTGGCAGTTCGTTCATTCGACCGCGTAGCTGATCGACAGGGATATTAATCGCACCTTCGATAAAGCCAACGTTCTCTAACTCACTTGGATTACGCACATCGAGCAGCACTTGATCGTCGTTTAAGTTGTCTATTTCATCGAAGTGGATAGGGGTTGCATCGCCTTTCAGTATGTTGTTTGCTACAAATGCGGCTTGGTTGATCACATCCTTAGCGCTACCGTACGGAGGCGCATAAGTAAGCTCTAAGTGTTGGAGCTGTTCAACCGTCATGCCAGCACGCTGTGCCACCGCAAGCACATCAATACGCTTGTCGACACCGTCTTTACCAGCCGCCTGTGCTCCAAGGATCTTGCCTGTTTCAGGGCTAAAGAGTAGTTTCAGTGACACTATCTCTGCCCCTGGATAATATCCAGCGTGACTTGCAGTATGAACGTATACTTTTTCGTAGTTGATGCCTTCACGTTTGAGGACTTTTTCATTTTTGCCAACTGACGCTACGGCTAAATCAAATATCTTCACAATGGCAGTGCCTTGTGTACCTTGGTACGTTTCACTGCGTCCCAGCATGTTGTCTGCAGCCATACGACCTTGGCGGTTTGCCGGTCCAGCGAGTGGAACAAATCCCGCTTTGCCTGTGACAAAGTCTTTATCTTCAATGGCATCACCAACCGCGTAGATCGAAGGATCACTCGTCTGCATACTGTCGTTGGTATAAATGCCGCCAAGTTCGCCAAGTTGTAGACCTGCTTCTTGTGCTAGCTTAGTTTCTGGGCGTACACCGATTGACATAATCAGTAAGTCGGTTTCGAGTGTATCGCCATTATTCAATGATAGAGCCAACTTACCTTGCAGATGCTGATGTTCACTTGATTCACCGGCACTGGTATCAGCAACTTGAGTTGAAGGGATGTACTCAACAGATTCAAGCGCTGCACCTAAACGTAGATCTATGCCGCGTTGCTTGATTTCCGCGTGTGCAAATCCAGCCATTTCTTTATCGACAGGCGTCATTACCTGATCAGCCATTTCGATAAGCGTTGTTTTGATACCCAGCTGGTGGAAGGCTTCCATCATTTCTAGGCCAATGAATCCACCACCAATTACCGTTGCATGTTCTGGCTTATTCATCTGAATGGTTTGAATGATGCGGTCCATATCAGGAATGTTGCGCAGCGAATGGGTTAGGGGATTATCAATTCCCGGAATCGCAGGAACGAACGGTGCCGCACCCGGACTTAAAAGAAGGAAGTCGTAAGATTCCTGATATTCACTTCCGTCTAGAAGATTTTTGATCGTCACCGTTTTGTCAGCGCGGTTGATCGATTTTACTTCGTTCATTACTCGAACATCGACGTTAAAACGCGCCAAGAAACTCTCTGGTGTTTGAAGTAGCAGTTTGGAGCGATCTTTTATGTCTCCTCCAATGTGGTAAGGCAGTCCACAGTTTGCAAATGACACGAATGGTCCACGTTCAAACATGATGATTTCAGCGTCTTCACTCAGACGACGAGCACGCGCAGCAGCGGAAGCGCCACCAGCAACCCCACCTACAATTACAATCTTAGTCATACCTTACCTCTTTGTTTTCTTTGGTACTTTGCCCAAAAAATTAATTCAGTTCACTAACGGATGAGCAACACTATAATCGCTAAAATTAGAAATGTCTAATATAATTTTGGCTAAATATTAAAAACCTAATTAAGTATTGACTAAATTAATGAGTGCTTAGATAATGCATCCAATTATTCAACACATTGAGGTAGCAAGGTGAACTTACCGCAAATGAAAGCGAAAGTCGTGGATGTCGCTGACGTACTAAAAACACTGGCTCACCCGGATCGTTTGTTTGTGTTGTGCCAGTTAGTAGAAGGAGAGATGGGTGCTGGACAACTACAGGAAAACTCAGATCTCAGCCAATCCGCTTTTTCTCAACACCTAACTGTTTTGAAAAAGGCGAAGTTAGTCTCGGTTAGAAAAGAGTCCCAACACGTTTACTACTCACTGAAGGATGAACGTGTAATTGGGCTGATCCAACAATTGCATTCGCTCTACTGTCATTAAACCCCACCGTTTAAGTTGGTTTAACTTGCAGAGTTTTCTCATGAGTTCTGCAACTTAAATCATTTTAAGTTCTAATTTCAATGAGGTAGTTATGGAATTTACATTTCCTTGGGGTTCGCTCTTGGGCGGAATGCTACTCGGTGTATCAGCTACTTTACTGTTACTGTTTAACGGTAAAATAGCCGGTATTAGTGGTATTGTCGGTCGCATTTACAAAGCTAAAACTGGCGATACCAGTTGGCGCGTGTTGTTTGTACTTGGCATGGTTTTGGGCGGCGTTCTGTCTGCAAAATGGCTAGGTATCGCACCCGCTGAAATGGTGGTGTCTACACCACTCGTAATAGTCAGTGGACTACTAGTTGGCATTGGTACCAAGTTGGGTAATGGCTGCACGAGTGGTCATGGCATCTGCGGAATGGGGCGTCTATCTAAGCGTTCGATTGCTGCCACAATGACTTTTATGGGCGTTGCCATGGTAACGACCTTCGTTATGCTTCATGTACTTTAGGAGACAAAGATGCAACGTGTTATTTCTATACTAAGTGGATTTTTGTTCGGTGCTGGCATGATCATTTCAGGCATGGGCGATCCAGCCAACGTCATGGCATTTCTAGATATCTTTGGAGCCTGGTCTCCAGATTTGGCGTTCGTAATGGGCGGTGCGCTACTTGTTTTTGCTCCGAGCTATTGGTTGGTGATCCGTAAGAAGCAAGAGCCAGTTTGTACCGATCAGTTTTGTTTAAGTGACAATAACAAGATAGACAAAATGCTGTTGAGTGGCGCCGCGTTGTTTGGCATCGGCTGGGGTATTGCAGGTATCTGCCCTGGGCCAGCGATTTCATCTATGGCAAATGGCAGTTTTGGGATTTTGGGTTTTGTGGCTGCTATGTTAGTTGGCATGGTGCTTACCGACATAGTCGTGGAAAAGCGCGCAACATCAGAGTTGGCAAACCAGTCATAATATCAACCAATTAAAGATAGTTTTTGTGGGCCCGATCGTACGATCGGGCCTTTTTTTTGCTTAATTTTTAGAGGGATAGTGATACGAATTTGGTAAATTAGCAAATTCTAAATTTAACATTAGACAAAGCTAATTTATATGGTTATATTAGCAATATCTAATTATAACTCGTGAGGTCAAGATGAAATCTACTCTAGCTAAGTGGGCAGTAGTAGTCGCTGTTCTGGGAACACCAACAGCCTACGCTTTCGACACCACAATTATTGCTATCAAACGCGTTGATTCTATTGTGGAATTAGATGGCACTGTAGAAGCCGTTAATCGCGGAACGCTATCTGCACAAACCTCCGGTCGCATCGTTGCTGTGAATGCTGATGTGAATGACATCGTTAGCCAAGGTGATGTACTCCTAGAAATCAGTGCAGAGCAACAGTCAGCATCATTAGATGCAGCATTAGCCCAGTTAAACAGCGCCAATGCTCAAAATATTATGGCGTTAGCGCAGATAAAGCGTTATCGCGAACTCTTTCCTAAAGGTGCAATTTCTAGAGAACGTTTAGATGCAGCTGAAGCCGAAGCGCGCTCCTCTGCTGCAGAGGTTAAACGAGCAACGGCCGCTGTCGCACAGGCGAAAGAGTCGTTGGGCTACACCAGCATTCGTGCTCCTTATACGGGAGTTGTTACTCAGCGTCATGTCGAACTGGGCGAAACGGTCGCTCCAGGCAGTCAATTGATGACAGGGTTTTCACTGTCGCCTCTTCGTGTGGTAACAGAAATTCCTCAGCGCTACCGTGAAAAAGTCACAGATGCCAATCAGTTTTCTATAACCACTCTCAATGGCGCGACCCTTGAGCCATACGAGGCTAAGCTGTTTAACTACGCTCATGAAAAATCTCGTGCCTTCCGCCTTCGTCTAGAGCTTCTTGAGCAGCCACAAAATTTACTACCAGGTGAGTGGGTGAAAGTCGCCTTTACCTATGATGAAAAACCATCGATTCAAATTCCAGAGTCCGCTGTTATTCGCCGCGGAGAACTGAGTGTTGTCTATCGTGTGGACGATGAAAAAGTGGCGATGAATCCAGTACGAGTGGGTCAATCCCATGACGGTCAACTTGAGGTACTTAGTGGCCTTGAAGTGGGCGATGAAATTGTTACCGATGTCGTCAGCTATTTGGCCGAGAAGTAGGGGGCGGTATGAGTCATAACATAAACGACGAGAAGATGGGAATTTCTGGCCGTATTGCAGCCGCATTCCAGTCATCGGCAATGACGCCTCTATTAGCTTTGATTGCACTGCTGGTTGGATTGATGGCGATTGCCGTGACGCCTAAAGAAGAAGAACCGCAAATCGATGTGACCTTCGCCGATGTCTACATTCCATTTCCGGGCGCGTCACCTAGAGAAGTAGAGAGTCTAGTTACCAATCCGGCTGAGCAAATCGTGTCAGAGATCAACGGCATTGACAAAATATACTCGTTCTCCCAACCAGGTGGAGCAATGATTGTTGCGATATTCGAAGTCGGGATCCCAAGAAATGAAGCCGTGGTTAAGATATACAACAAGCTCTATTCCAACAACGACTGGATGCCGGCAAACATGGGGGTTGGGCAGCCTATTATCAAACCTCGTGGTATTGAAGATGTTCCGATTGTAAACGTGACCTTGTCACCTAAGTCAGACTCAGCATCGCTAGAAGAGATCACCAGTGTGGCTCATGGGTTGGAAACAGAGTTAAAACGCATTCCAGGTACGCGAGATATCTACACGGTTGGCCGTCAGCCAACAATTGTTGATGTTAGGCTCGACCCTGCAAAAATGTCAGGTTACGGTGTCACTATAGATTCGCTTAATCAGATGTTGCCGGATGCTAACTCAGCATCACCTATGCTCGCTTTGACACAAGACAACCAGTCCATACCTCTGCAAATAGGTGAGTTTCTTACCAACGTTGATGAAGTTAAGCAGCTAGTGGTCGGTTTACATGATGGTCAGCCTGTCTACTTGTCGGATATTGCAGATATCAATTTAGGAATAGATACGCCAACGCAAGTTGTTTGGACGAGTGACAAGAGTGACATTAAACCAGCAGTGACAATCGCGATAGCTAAGAAAAGCGGTGAGAACGCGGTGGATGTGGCTAAAGCGGTTGATGAACGTTTAGGTGAGCTCGAAAGCACTCTAATTCCAGATAACATTCAGGTAGATGTGACTCGCGATTATGGCCAGACTGCTGCGGATAAAGCCAATACATTGATTGGTAAGCTTGCTTTTGCAACGGGAGCGGTCGTTCTGTTGGTTCTTGTGACTATGGGCGTACGCGAAGCGGTTGTGGTTGGTGTCGCAGTCATTATCACTTTGTTGCTGACTCTATTCGCATCATGGGCTTGGGGATTTACCCTTAACCGTGTGTCGTTGTTCGCGCTTATTTTCTCGATCGGGATTTTGGTCGATGATGCCATTGTTGTGGTGGAAAATATTCACCGACATATGGTGAAAGGCAAGCAAAAATTGGCGGAGCTTATTCCCGGTGCAGTCGATGAAGTTGGTGGACCCACTATCCTAGCGACTTTAACTGTTATCGCTGCTTTGTTACCAATGGCGTTTGTATCTGGCTTGATGGGCCCTTATATGAGCCCAATTCCGATCAATGCGTCAATGGGGATGCTGATCTCGTTGATTATCGCGTTTGTATTAACGCCATGGTTAGCTCGAATCCTGCTGAAAGAGAGCACTGACCATAAAGAAGAGGTCAGTAGCAAACAATCGACTTTCTTTAGAAAGGTCATGTCACCGTTTGTCGTTAGTCGAGTGCAAAAACGCAATCGTTTATTGCTAGGTGTCGGTGTTTTGGTGGCGATTGCCGTATCAATGTGGCTACCTGTACACCAGCTCGTCGTCATGAAAATGTTGCCGTTTGACAATAAGTCTGAGTTCCAAGTGATTTTGGATATGCCAGAGGGCAATTCGTTAGAGCGCACGCAACGCGTGTTGTTCGAGCTCAGCGATGCGCTTAATGATGTCGAAGAAGTCAGTGATTATCAGATTTACGCAGGCACTGCGGCACCTATTAACTTCAACGGATTAGTGCGCCACTACTTCATGCGCCAAGCACCAGATAAAGGGGACATTCAAGTTAACTTAGTGGATAAGTCAGAGCGCGCTCGTTCAAGCCATGAGATTGCTGTCGAAGTGAGACCAAAGCTTGTAGAGATTGCACAGAAATTTGGTGGCAAAGTGAAAGTGGTTGAAGTGCCTCCGGGTCCACCCGTGTGGTCACCAATTTTGGCAGAAGTGTACGGCCCGACACAAGAAGTCCGCGAACAAGCCGCACTGCAACTTAGAGGGATATTTCGCGAAACGGATGACATTGTTGATGTCGATCTCTATTTACCAGAAGCGCATCAAAAATGGCAGGTAGTCATTGATCGTAGTAAAGCCTCTCGCTTAGGCGTCGCCTATTCATCAATTGTCGATTCACTTGCGACTGCAGTAGGCGGAAAGCCTGTGAGTTACTTACATAGCGAGCAGAGCAAATATCCGATCCCAATTCAGATCCAGGCCAAAGAGAGTGCCAAAGTGCGTTTGGAGCAGGTGATGAATATGAAGATCAATTCTGCATCGGGTACGCAGTATATCCTTGCCGATTTAATTAAGGTACGTGAGCAAGCGATGGATAATTATATTGTTCATAAAAACCTGGTTCCAATGATCATGGTTGTGGGTGACATGACCGGTGAACTCGATAGCCCTCTCTATGGTATGGCCGATATATCAGCAAGCCTTTCGGATAAAGGCATGGATGTAGAGCAGTACTTTGTCAATCAGCCCTCAGGACTCAAAGGCGTAGAGATCTTTTGGGATGGCGAGTGGACGATTACCTACGAGACTTTCCGAGACATGGGTATTGCTTATGCAGTTGGTATGGTGCTGATTTACTTGCTGGTAGTCGCACAGTTTAAATCGTACTTAGTGCCGCTGATTATTATGGCGCCGATTCCATTGACTATTATCGGCGTGATGCCGGGTCATGCGTTACTGGGGGCTCAGTTTACCGCGACGTCGATGATCGGCATGATAGCGCTTGCGGGCATTATTGTTCGAAACTCAATACTGTTGGTGGATTTTATTAACCATCAGTTAAGAGATGGAATGGAGCTTGGTGCAGCGGTGATTGAGTCGGCTATCGTCCGTGCTAAACCTATCATGCTCACCGCACTGGCTGCGATGATTGGCGCGGTCTTTATTTTAGATGACCCAATCTTCAATGGGTTAGCGATAAGTTTGATATTCGGCATCTTCGTATCGACATTATTAACCTTACTGGTGATTCCGATTCTGTATTACGTCGCATTAAATCGCGGCATAGTGAAAGCGGCTGTGTAGTAACGCCGTCGTAGCGGAGAGCTCCGTGTTAGAAACGGAGCTTTTATTTGTATAATTATATTAGCTATATCTTATTAAGAGGTTGTTTATGAAAGTTGAAAACGGCATTCGAATTCTCGCAGGAACCATGGTTTTGATCTCGCTAATACTGACTGTATACGTGAGCCATCATTTTGTATGGTTTACGGTATTTATCGGTCTTAATTTGATTCAAAGTGGTTTCACCGGTTTTTGTCCGCCACGAAGACTGTTGTTAAAGCTTGGTCTAAAGGAATAGTCCTATTTAAGCGATTCTACCAAGGCTTGAAAGGTAGGATTGTTCAGGAGCTGTTGTCGCCCTTCATCGATGAGTAAGGTGACTGACTCATCATCGAGAGACATATCCGTTGGTATCGCATTAAGTTGGAATTTTTTGTCTTTGTAGTGAGGCGAGTTCAAAGTGATATCGATGAAATGCGGCTTGGGAGTTATGTTTTCATTGGCGACAGCGGCAGACCATTCTGGCATCTTCTTTCTGATGAGATCTTTGGTTGCGTCATTGTATCGGTGAAGTTGTACATCACTCATCGCATTAAACGTATCAGCAAAGCTGGGTTCGTCGTCTGAGAGCTCAAAACCGTATTTGGGTGTCGTCGAGGCATCGACAACAATGATGACAAAGTCGGATAGTGGTCTGGCTTTTATTGTCTCGAAAAACTCTTGGTCACCGCCAGCACTTTCAACAACCTCATATATCGCCAGTAATCCTAGATTGTCCGATATTCCACCGTCTACTAGATGGATAAAAGGGCGAGCATCTTTGTCACTGTAGCTGCGCAGTCCCTCCAACGTATTTTGAATTTGCGCATTATCGCTTTCTCTATCCAACACGAATCGAGTATCTCTCAAACAGGCGTGATGGTTTTTAAGGACGACGGGATTAAAAACTATGGGCACTGCTGCTGATGCGGTCACTGCGTTTGCGACTGGATACGAATGAAGATCTGAGCATATCAAATCAAAATATTCTTGAAGGAAGGAGAAGCGCACACCACCACCCAAATCTGTCGCGTTAATGACGATCATTGGTCCATCTGAACGCTGCAGGTCAGCAAACGTTGCGTTGTGGAACAGTTCTTCTTGATAATACTCTATCGCTTTTTCCGAGCGTCCATTTTCTGAAAACCAAAGGGTCGGGCTAAACAATAGATGAATGAGGTCGTCGCCAACTTTTCGATAGAGAAACTCTGACTCGTAGTCTTCGAAGATTCGGTCCCCGTACAGACCATAATAGGCCGATGTGAAACTACCTCCAGACACAGACGCGATATAGTCGACTTCATCTAAAAGTCTAACTTCGCCCTTTGAGGTCATGATCTTGGTATCCCGAAGCGCCAACAGCGTGCCGTATGAGAGAGCTGCAGCCCTAACGCCACCGCCGGAAAAGGCGAGAGTCAGAGAGATATCACCTTCATCTCTCTGATTAATGGACTCGCCAACGGAATAAGGTGGTAAATCACTACTGTTGACCATGGGCTTATTTTCTATCGCGCCTTTAGTAGCGCAGCCGCTGAGGGAAACGATAAACAGAGAGATGACGGCAAATTTCATTGGGTATTCAGCAAGCGAATTTATAATACGTGTGTTCTAAGCTTAGCCATCTTCACCGTTTTTACTAATGACTGGTTATTTATACAGTGTTAGTGAAATTGGGCAATGATCGCTCATTTGGTAATCAAGAACACTCTTGGTCGGCATAACATTCTGTAGGGCTGGACTGCTGCGTAAATCGGGACTGACGACAATATGGTCGATCAGAGACCGAAACTGATGAGTCTTGTTTGGGTTTCGATTAGAACGTACTTTACACTCGGCTTTAGTGGATTTCGTTGCCAGCCTTGGCACAGCATCGAGGTCTTTCGTGAGAGTTGCCCAGAGCCAGTCGCCTGAATAAGCAAGATTGTGGTTAAAGTCTCCAAGCAATACATACGATTTATCATTAGATTCAAGTTGCTTGAGCCAACTGTTAAGGACTGTGCCTTGCTGTTTGAGTGTCTTACACGATTTGTTAGATGTGTATTTGCCACTGCATCCGGCTTTAAGGTGCACAGAAAGGAGGTTAATCCTAGTCCCGTTCTCTAACGTCAACTCAATCGCAGAGGCAAAACGAAGCCGCCCACCTTTACTTAGGGGGAAGTCAGCAACGTCTTTTACAGTATGACCATGACGAACGGCAAAGCCGGTATACTGATTTATTTCTGAAAACTGGTGCTGTTTATTGCTGGGTAATGATCGGTCTGAGAGGTAGATGTCATAATCGGGTCCAACAACTCGAGAAATTGCCTCTATGCTGTCCACTTCTTGGAATGCGAGAATATCGGGACTGGTTTGCATGAATTGCGTCTTCAGTGCGGAAAAGTCCTCTTGAGTACGATAACTCGTTGGAAACTTTTTCGATGGCGTCGTTGTAAGCCACTCTATGTTCCATGTCATTATCGTGGTCGCACCTACTAGTGTAGGAAAAAGTGATATTCCTATTAGTAGGGAAAACGTCAGGTAACCATAACGGATTGTTCTTATCATTTCCCTTGCCATTCATAAAAATCGTTTCAAGCAATGTGCCGCAAGCGTTGGCAAAAATGCAACTGTTTTTCCTGAAAATTTGGCATTGATTTTGGAAATTACGCCATATGAGATCCACTTCATCTAGATCGAATTCTTCTTGTTCACTACCCAGTTTTTATTGATCCAAATCAATACTTTCGGTTGGTGCTTTTCGTTAAATACACCACAATATATTGTGTCAGAATAAATGCTAACAACCCTATATAGTGTATTTGTGGATAACTCTGTGAGTATGTTAGGGGTAAGGAGAAAGGGTGAAAACAATCGTAATCAAGAGAGATGGCTCTCGTGCTCCGTTTACAAAGGATCGTATTGAAGCTGCTGTGGTAAGTGCGGCGGAACATGCAGACAAAGAGTTCGAACTGTACGCTAAAAATGTGGCGTTAGCAGTCGAACTTAAGCTGCAGGATTGCGAACATGTGGATATTCAGGAAATCCAAACGCATGTAGAAAATGAGCTAATGCAGGGTCCATATAAAGGGCTGGCTCGTTCATACATCGAATACCGTCACGACCGCGATGTTGCGCGTGAGAAGAAGAGCGCTCTGACTAAAGAGATTGAAGGTCTTATCGAAGAGAGCAATGCCGATCTTCTTAATGAGAACGCTAATAAAGACGGTAAAGTGATTCCAACTCAGCGCGACCTGCTTGCAGGTATCGTTGCTAAGCACTATGCAAAAACGCGTATCTTACCGCGTGATGTTGTGCAAGCTCACGATGAAGGCGATATTCACTATCACGATCTAGATTACGCACCTTTCTTCCCAATGTTTAACTGTATGCTGATCGATCTTAAAGGCATGCTTACTCACGGTTTCAAAATGGGTAACGCAGAGATTGATACGCCAAAATCTATTTCGACGGCGACAGCGGTAACGGCACAGATCATTGCTCAGGTAGCAAGCCATATTTATGGTGGTACGACAATCAACCGTATTGATGAAGTACTAGCACCATATGTTAAAGCAAGCTACGACAAGCATCTTCAAATTGCGCAAGAGTGGGACATCCACCAGCCAGAAGCATTTGCAACAGCTCGTACAGAAAAAGAGTGTTACGACGCGTTCCAGTCATTAGAGTATGAAGTGAACACCCTGCATACTGCTAACGGTCAGACTCCGTTTGTTACCTTTGGTTTTGGCCTTGGCACAAGTTGGGAATCTAAGCTTATTCAAACGTCTATTCTTAAGAACCGAATTGCGGGTCTAGGTAAGAACAAAAAAACGGCGGTATTCCCGAAACTGGTCTTTGCCATTAAAGATGGATTGAACCACAAGTCAGAAGATCCTAACTACGATGTTAAGCAACTGGCGTTAGAGTGTGCATCAAAACGTATGTACCCAGATATTCTTAACTACGATAAAGTAGTTGAGGTAACGGGTTCGTTCAAGACGCCGATGGGTTGTCGTAGTTTCCTAAACACGTACGAAGAGAATGGTGAACTGCAGCATGAAGGGCGTAACAACCTTGGTGTGGTGAGTCTTAACCTTCCTCGTATTGCAATCAAAGCGAATGGTAGTGTCGATAAATTCTATGAACTATTGAATGATCGCCTAGTGCTTGCACGTAAAGCGCTTGAGACTCGCATTAGTCGTTTAGAGAAAGTGAAAGCACGAGTGGCCCCGATCCTTTATATGGAAGGTGCATGTGGCGTCCGACTTAAAGCTGACGACTCGATTGCTCCAATCTTTAAAAATGGTCGCGCATCGATTTCTCTTGGTTACATCGGTATCCACGAGACAATGACTGCACTGTTTGGAAACGACACTCACATGTATGACGATAATCAAATGCGCGATATGGCGTTGGATATCATCAAGCATATGAAGAGCGTAGTAAACGAGTGGGCACAAGAAACAGGCTATGCATTCAGCCTTTACGGTACGCCGAGTGAAAACCTATGTAGCCGTTTCTGCCAAATCGATACGAAAGAGTTTGGTGTTATTGAGGGTGTGACCGATAAAGGTTACTACACCAACAGTTTCCACCTAGACGTACAGAAGAAAGTAAACCCTTACGATAAGATCGACTTTGAGATGCCATACCCAGAAGTGTCATCAGGCGGCTTTATCTGCTACGGCGAGTTCCCGAACATGCAACGCAATATCGAAGCGTTGGAGAACGTGTGGGACTACAGTTACAGTCGTGTTCCTTACTATGGCACCAACACACCAATTGATGAGTGTTATGAGTGTGGCTACACGGGTGAATTTGACTGTACCAGTAAAGGCTTTACATGCCCTAAATGTGGTAACCACGATTCTACGCGTGTATCTGTAACTCGTCGTGTTTGTGGCTATCTAGGTAGTCCTGATGCTCGTCCATTTAACTTCGGTAAACAAGAAGAAGTTAAGCGCCGCGTCAAACACCTGTAAAAAACAAGCAACACCAGTAATAGAAGAGAGTCACAACCAATGAATTATCATCAGTATCATCCAATCGACGTGGTCAATGGACCTGGTACGCGTTGTACTCTCTTTGTTTCTGGCTGTGTTCACCAATGCCGAGGGTGCTATAACCAGGCAACATGGTCTTTGCATTCTGGGCATTCGTTTACTCAAGAGCTTGAAGACCAAATCATTGCTGATCTCAATGATACTCGCATCAAAAAGCGCGGTCTGTCTTTATCGGGAGGCGATCCACTTCATCCTGCGAATGTCGATGCTGTGCTTAAACTCGTTCAACGAGTTAAAGCTGAGTGTGTGGGTAAAGATATTTGGCTTTGGTCGGGTTATCTTCTAAGTGAACTCACACCAGAGCAAAAACAAGTCGTTGATCTTGTCGATGTGCTGGTGGACGGTAAGTTTGAAAAAGATCTTGCCGATCCAGAGCTTGAATGGCGTGGTAGCGCCAATCAGGTCATTCATCGCTTTACTGATTTATGATAAAGGAGCTTCGGCTCCTTTTCTGTTGTGTTGAACCTATTAATCGCTGAACAGCTATCTTACTAGGTTTCAAGACTCATATAGATAATCTGGTTTACAGTGCGCTTTACAGAATGAATATCGCCCACTTATAACAAAACTATTTCAATGTTTTTAATCTAATGATAACGTGAAGCCCATTGCTTGAATTTCAAAGGGTTGTGACTTTCATGTTCTCTCAGTTACCCGAGCCAGCGCTCGATCCAATTCTTTCTCTTTCCGTTGCTTACCGAAATGATCCCCGTACCGACAAAGTTGATTTAGGTATCGGTGTATACAGAAACAGCGACGGTCAAACTCCTATTATGAAGGCGATAGCTGAAGCTCAGCGTATCGTCACCGCGCAACAGCAAACCAAGGCCTACGTGGGTCTTGCTGGATGCGAAGAGTTCAACCAAAGCATTGCCAAGGTTGTTTTCGGTGAAACGCCAATCTACGACCGTATGTCAGTGATTCAAACGCCAGGTGCAAGTGGTGGTCTCCGTATGTTGGGCGACCTAATGAACGTGGCAGCGCCAGGTACCACGGTTTGGTTGTCAAACCCAAGTTACGTAAACCACAAGCCTGTCATGGAGGCTGCAGGTCTCACCGTTAAGTTCTACCGCTACTTCAATACAGCGACAAAACAAGTAGACCGCGATGCAATGCTGACGGATCTAAGTCAAGCAGGTCAGGGCGATGTTGTTTTACTTCATGGTTGCTGTCATAACCCAACGGGCGCTGACATTTCATTGGATGACTGGAAAGCGATCACAGAGCTTAGCGTGAAAAATGGTTTTGTTCCGTTTGTAGATGTTGCTTATCAAGGTTTTGGTGATGGTCTCGACCAAGACGCATTAGGTCTGCGCCACATGGCTGAAAACGTCGAGGAAATGTTGCTAACCACATCTTGTTCCAAGAACTTTGGCCTTTATCGAGAGCGCACTGGTGCAGCAATCGTAATCGGTAAAAACTCAGCAGAGGCTAATAACGCCAAGGGTAAACTGCTTACCCTTGCGCGAGCTACCTATACCATGCCGCCTGATCACGGGGCTGCATTAGTAAAAACTATCTTAGCAGATGAGTATCTGACGAATATGTGGACGACAGAACTTTCTGAGATGCAACAGAGACTTGTGTCGCTTCGTGATGGTCTTTGCAAAGCACTGAAAAATTCACATTCAACGGATGAATTTGACTTCATCATGTCTCACAAAGGCATGTTTACTGTGCTAGGATTTACAGCAGAACAAATGCAACGCCTACGCAACGACTTTGGTATTTATGGTGTTGACGATGGTCGTATTAATATTGCGGGTCTGTCTGAGTCTCAATTGCCATATGTCGCTGATGCATTAGCAGCAGTAAGTCAAAAATAAAGATACACACGCAACGAGCTAACAATAATAAAGGTGAATGAATGAAACCTTGGAAAGTAATTTTGCCCCTGATGCTGTCAGGCGGTTTGGTCGCATGTTCGACAACACCAACGGAAACGGCGACGCCTCCAGCGGTAGAGCAACCTTCAACGGAGGTCACTCCTGAGACTCCTGATACTGAAACAGCTCCAGAGGCCGTAGAGCCAGAGGCAAAACCAGATGAAAAGGTGACGGAGACAAAGCCAGAACCTAAGCCTGAAGAGCCTGTCGTTGAGAAAAAGCCTGAGCAACCAGTGGCTAAGCCAGCCCCTGTAAAGAGTGAAGATGGCAAACTCATTCTTGGTGAGCAGGAGTATGTAAACCTGGTAGACATCAAAGTATCAACTAAGGCACGTATCGATACAGGTGCAACAACATCTTCACTCAGTGCGGTAGATATCGTACCTTTTGAGCGTGATGGGAAAGACTGGGTTAAGTTTAAGATGAAGCATGACGGTGTGGAATCGAAAGAAGTGTCATTGCCTGTTGAGCGTTGGGTTAAAGTAAAACAATCTAGCTCAGAAGAAAGCGACAAGCGACCTGTGATTGTTTCAGTCATCAAAATTGGCGACATGACTAGCAAAACAGAGTTTACGTTAGCGGATAGAACGCACCTAAAATATCCAGTGCTACTGGGTCGAAGCTTCTTTAGGGATGTTGCGATTGTCGACGTAAGCCGTAAATACGTACAACCGAAGCCTTAGATTTCGACTTGATACTAAAAAGGGTTTTCCATAATAGGAAAACCCTTTTTTAATGCTGTCTTGTAACGCTATATTTGTTTACAACGAACTCAACTTTAGAGTCTGTTGGTTAGAAACCAAATTCTACGGACATTTGAACTTGAGGTCCGTAAATACCACCGTCTTTAAGATCAGCACCTAAAGAGAGTGCCTCAGTAGAATGGAATCGTGCGCCAACACTCCAGATAAATACGGTGTCGTCTCGACGGTTAAGCATACCTACTTGCCCAACACCTTCGATATTTTGAAGAAGCCAAACGCGTGAACCAATATTGAATTCCGACATAAATTCGCTGTCGAATTTTTCGTCGTCTTTTGTTTTAACGTTGTGGACCAATAGTTGACCATATACGTCTGCAAACTGACCGATAGGACCGTTAAACCCAATACCACCCGCGATATCCCAGTCGCCTTCAAATCGACTGTCTGCACGAGCAATAAAATGGGTGTTTTCTGTAAAAAAGGTCGTAAACTCAGTGCCCATAGTACCAGGGTTAGCACCCAAGCGAACCTCAAAAGAGTTATAGTTAAAATTATTTGCTTGAACCAGCGCAGGGGCGGCGACTGCTAATGTCAAAAGTGCAGCACGACTTGCTTTACCTAGCATGAGAACTCCATGATAAAAAGTGTTCGATATAAACTCGAATATTTAATTAAATCAGTATATAAAAAAAAGTACTGCAAAATACAGACCATTTTGACTATATCGAGATATTGTCACCATAATTAGAGCCTGATCAAGGTCTACAAAGCGTTATAAGTACTTAGAATTCAAAGCAAACCGTTGGTCAGCTAAGTTAAACAAGGTAAACTGTTCATAGAGTCTTACCAATAAAAACAGGTCAATATGCGTCGTACTTCACAAGCCCTAATGGTACAGGGAACCACATCAGATGCAGGTAAAAGTGTCTTAGTGGCAGGGTTATGCCGTGTCTTAGCTCGCAAAGGGATAAACGTTGCCCCTTTTAAGAGTCAGAATATGGCGTTAAACAGTGCAGTAACATCAGACGGCGGGGAGATAGGTCGCGCGCAAGCAGTGCAAGCTCAAGCTGCTAACGTGAATCCAACCGTTCATATGAATCCCGTGCTCATTAAGCCTAATTCAGACACTGGTGCGCAAATTATCATTCAAGGTAAAGCGTATGCGAATATGGATGCCGTCGGTTTTCATGACTATAAACGTATGGCAATGCCGTTTGTAATGGACTCATTCAATCAACTCAGCAAAGAATTTGACTCAATTGTGATTGAGGGCGCTGGGAGTCCAGCGGAGATTAACCTCAGAGAAAACGACATTGCAAACATGGGGTTTGCAGAAGAAGCAGATGTTCCAGTGATAATCGTAGCAGACATCGATCGTGGCGGTGTTTTCGCGCACCTCTACGGCACTTTAGCTCTATTATCTGAGTCAGAGCAGGCGCGTGTAATTGGCTTTGTTATTAACCGTTTTCGCGGCGATATATCATTATTAGAACCCGGCTTGGATTGGCTAGAACAAAAGACGGGCAAGCCAGTCATTGGCGTTATCCCATACCTACATGGGTTAAACATCGAGGCCGAGGATGCGATCGATGCTTCCCATGACGAAAAGTCCCACACCAAGTTGAGCGTCGCTGTTCCGGTGCTTACGAGAATCAGTAACCACACGGATTTTGATGCACTTCGTCTACATCCTGATATCGACTTTCGCTATGTGGGTAAAGGCGAGCGTTTAGACGCAGCAGATCTGATCATACTGCCTGGCACAAAATCTGTGCGCGATGACCTCGCCTATTTACGTGAACAGGGCTGGGACAGAGATATTGCTCGCCATCTTCGATTCGGAGGTAAGGTCGTCGGTATCTGTGGAGGATACCAAATGTTGGGTGATGAGATTGCTGATTTGCATGGTATTGAAGGAAAGCCCGGTCGAAGTGAAGGCTTAAAGCTACTGAACTTAACTACTCAACTCGAAGCTGAGAAGCAATTAACGAATGTGAAAGGCTGCTTGAACCTTGGTGAACGAACTGTTGAGATCGAGGGGTATGAGATACACGCGGGTCAATCAAAAGTCTCGGGAGTTCAGCCGGTGACTTTCTCTAATGGCGTTAAAGATGGTGCAATCAGTGACGACAATCAAGTTCTAGGAACGTATGTTCATGGTTTCTTTGACCTGCCTGACGTCGTCAGCGTTATCTCGCAGTGGGTGAATGGCGCTAATGTAGAAAGTTTCGCCATTAAAGATGAAAAAGAGAATGCGATTGACCGCATTGCTGACTCGATTGAAGAACATTTGAAACTGGATCTGCTTTGGCCAGATCTAACTGAAGCGGCTAGAGCAGAGTAGAGTATCTATGCGTTATTTACTATTAGTCATGTTGGTTACGCTGTCACATGTTTCATTGGCTAAAACATTGACGGTATTTGCTGCCAGCTCAATGACGAATGCGGTTAATGAGATAGCAGAAGAATTTGAGAACCAAGAAAATATTAAGGTAAGAACGGTGTTTGCGGGATCGTCCTCTTTAGCGCGACAAATTCTCACAGGAGCACCTGCAGACATATTCATTTCAGCCAATACTCGTTGGATGGATTACTTACAAACAAAGAGGGCGGTTGAAGCTTCAAACGTACATATTGTCGCCCACAATGAGTTAGCTCTTATTACCAGTACGCAATTAAAGCATGAACAGCTCGAGACGGGTTCCTTTGACTTATTTTCATCTGCGCAGTGGAGGTCGTTGTTGAAAAATAACAGGCTTGCAATCGGGCAAACAGATGCCGTTCCCGTCGGGATCTATACAAAACAGGCGCTAGAATCTTTAGGGATTTGGAGTGATGTAAGAGAACAACTGGCACCTGTGAATAACGTAAGGCAGGTGTTGGCGCTCGTGGATAGAAAAGAAGCACCGCTCGGTGTGGTATATCGTTCTGATGTAATAGCGAGTGACGGTGTCACTATACTTTCGGTGTTTCCAGCTTCAAGTCATGACTCGATTGATTACCCAATGGCGAATTTGAATGGCTCTCCAGAGTCTATTCTGTTTGCGCAATTTGTGCGTTCGGAAAAAGGACAGGCTATATTGAGACATTATGGATTTATCACTGAAGGGACGTTAACCCGCTAATATGTTGACAGAATACGAAGTAGAAGCGATCTTTTTGAGCCTGAAAGTCGCGTCAGTTGCGATAATATGGTTAATACCAATCGGTGTGTTTTTGGCGTGGTTGTTGAGTAAAAAGGATTTTGTTGGTAAGAGCCTTTTAGACAGCGTTGTCCATTTACCGCTGGTTTTACCTCCCGTTGTTGTGGGGTATTTGTTGCTTATTTCTATGGGTCGACAAGGGTTCATTGGGCAGTTTATTTATCAGTATACGGGTATGAGTTTTAGCTTTAGCTGGCGAGGCGCGGTACTGGCTTGCATTATTGTTGCGTTACCACTCATGGTGCGTTCTATTCGGTTATCTATGGAAAATGTAGATTACAAACTAGAACAAGCTGCACGGACGTTAGGTGCTTCTCCCCAAAAAGTATTTTGGACTATTACCTTACCCTTGATCATCCCTGGCATAATTAGCGGTACCATGCTGTCGTTTGCTAGAAGCTTGGGTGAATTTGGAGCAACCATTAGCTTTGTCTCCAATATTCCAGGAGAAACGCAGACTATTCCTTTGGCTATGTATAGTTTTCTCGAAACCCCAGGGGCAGAATCTGCTGCGTTTCGTTTATGTGTCATTTCAATTGCTATTTCATTGGCGTCCCTCTATTTCTCTGAGTCGCTTAATCGCTGGATGGGACGTCGTTTAGGAGTGGTGAAATGAGCACAATTAGCATCGATGTTAAGAAGCAGTTCGAGTCTCAGTCTTTTCACCTTAAAACATCATTACCGGCTAAAGGTATTACTGCCATTTTTGGTCGCTCTGGTGCGGGGAAAACGACGCTTATCAACTTAGTCAGTGGGTTGGTCGAACCTGATGCAGGCTATATCGCAATTAATCACGAGCCGTTATTCGATTCTCAACACAACATCAATGTGCCCATCGAAAAACGCAAGATCGGCTACGTGTTCCAAGACGCTAGACTCTTTCCACATATGACGGTCGAGCGAAATTTATGTTACGGCGTCACGAAAAAGAATGAGGATTACTTCAACGAAATCATAAAACTACTTGCTATTGAGGCGCTTCTCGATCGTTATCCAAGTCATTTATCTGGTGGTGAAAAGCAACGAGTAGCCATTGGACGAGCTTTATTAAGCAAGCCAAACATACTCCTTATGGATGAACCTTTGGCATCTTTAGACACGCCAAGAAAGAGAGAGCTAATGCCTTTTTTAGAAGCACTTTCTAATCAGGTGGATATACCTATACTCTATGTTACGCATAGCCAGAACGAGATCCTCAGGTTAGCTCAACACTTAGTAGTGATTGATGACGGTAAGGTTGTTGAGTCCGACATAATCGAACGGGTGTGGGCGAGTAAATTGATGCAATCATGGCAGTCGTTTTCAGATAAAAGCGCGCTATTCAAAGGAACAGTGTTAGAACAGAACGACACCTATGGTTTAACCAAGGTAGCCTTGACGCCTGAGCATTATTTATGGGTCCAACATACCAATGCTGATGTTGGGGAACATGTTAGGTTGCGGGTCAGAGCCAGCGATGTATCTATCTCTTTAAACAGAGCGGAGAAAACATCAATACGAAACATTCTTCCGTGTGTCGTAAAATCAATTTCTCTGGGCGGTAAGGGAACGCCGAGGCAAAGCGTGGAAGTGGTCTTGTCACTAGATGAAGAGCGTGAGCTAGTTGCGACGGTTACACAGTGGGCGATAGATGACTTGAGCTTGAAGGAAGGACAAAAAGTGTATGCACAAATAAAAGGGGTGAGTGTGTCGCAAAAAGATGTGGCACTCGAACCGCATCTATAAAAAAAGAGCCACAGAAAGTGGCTCTTTTAGCATCTTTAAGACGAATTATTTTACAAAAACTTCTTTGAAATCACGCTTCAAGATAGCATCACGGCGTGCTTTTTTAATCTGCTTAACCATGTCTTTAATGCAGTTCTGTAGAACTTTATCAAGAAGCTCTGCTTTGTATGCTTCTTTATCGTCATCGCTCATATCTGATGGTAGTTCCATCGTAGTAAACTCTTCTAAAGCGCTCACGCCTGCGAATGCTTGACTCACAGAGATGAGTGCATGAAACTGCTCGAAATTATCAAGAATATTCTGTGCGCTTGCTGGCAGAGAGTTCCACGCTTCACGAACCGCTTCTTCAGTCACTTCGTGGATAGATACCACCATGTTGTACAGCTCTTCTGGTACCTCATCAAAAAGGATTACCTGTTTAAGCTCAGCGGAGACTGTCTCTAGGTCTACGATAGTGGTTTCGGTGTTTTGTGTTTCAGACATACAGCTTTCTCTGTGTAAAGATTGTCGATGATCCAGAGATCATCATTTCAAACGTCAATAATAATCCAAGTAGAGTCAGAATGCCCACTCAAAACTGTGATTTGGGCGCAAACAAACTGTTATTACTGCAATTTTAGTGGGACTGTTTGAATATTATCCTAATATGTGGTTTATATTAACCATATGTTGGTGTTATACAAAGACAAGGATGCTCATAATGTCCATAGAATCTTCGATGAAAATTCTTCTCGTAGATGATGCTCAGTTGGAGCGTATGCAGTTACAGATACGCCTCAAACAACTTGGGCATGAGGTAGAGGTAGCGGCTAGCGGTAGAGAGGCGCTTGCTTTGTATCCGACGTTTGACCCAGAACTCGTTTTACTCGACATTTCTATGCCAGAGATGGATGGGTTTGAGGTGGCAGCTGAAATTCGACAGCGTTACAAAGCTGACTGGATACCAATCATCTTTTTAAGCAGTCACGATGAACCTGAAATGATTGCGAAAGCTATCGATGCAGGCGGTGATGACTACTTGGTTAAACCCGTGAACAAAATAGTCTTGCAGTCCAAACTCATAGCGATGCAACGAATCGCTCAAATGCGTCGCGAGTTAAAACAAGCAAGCTCCCAGCTCGAAGAAGCTAATAGGGCACTGCAACACCAAGCCAACGAAGACGGTCTAACTAAATTGTTCAATCGTCGCTATATGGACGACAAACTAACAGAGCTGATTCAATGGCATGGAAGACACCAAATGCCCTTGTCTGTCATTCTTATGGATGTAGACCATTTTAAAGCCTACAACGATAACTATGGCCACACCGAGGGCGATCAGTGTTTGATAAACATTGCGCAGTTTCTTGACGTTATGTTTATTCGCTCTGGAGAGTATGTAGGTCGATACGGTGGTGAAGAGTTCGTTATCTTACTAAGCAAAAGCGATGTTCACGAAGCTGAAGAGAACGCAGCAAGGGTAAAAGATGGCATCGTCTCGCTAAACATTCCTCATGAGTTCTCCCAGACTTCTGATAGGGTGACGTTGTCACTTGGTGTGTACAGCACCATTCCTAATGGAAATGAGTCATTAAGTGAATTGTACGAAAGTGCTGATAAGCTGCTTTATCAAGCGAAGAGAAGTGGTCGAAATCGCTACGTTTCACAACTCGAAAGCGATATTGTTAGTACCACCTCATAGACTCTTCTAGAATCACGCCCATGTAGAGAGCGACAATTATTTCATTGTCCGCTTCTCTTTTTTCAATGTTTTTCTACACTTAATACAAAGCGTTACTGTAAAAAGTAACGCTTTTGTTATTGTTAGCGTTCATCATTCGTTATTGAGGTTTGTCCATTGAGACTTTTAACGGTCACTGTATCTATTATCGCATTAACTCATCTGACGGCTCGTGCTGACCCACAGTTTAAAGATATCTTCGAAGAAGATTTTGCAGCGGCGATCATATTAACGGACAGCGACGCATTAACCTTTGGCTTCAAGGATTTTGACCCTAATGACTTACTTAATATTGATAATGATGAAATTGGTTCACAAGAAGCTCTAGATAGACGAAAGAATATTGGCGTTTCGGCACTGCCTCTGACATTTGATTTATCCGACAACAAGCAGTTTCAACAACGAGCGACCCTCCGGTTTTCCGCATTGCGCATCGAAGATCAAATCTTAGATATTGGCGATAGTCATCGTAAATACGTATTAGGGGTGTTCACAGGCTATGAGCAGGAGATTAGCTTCAGTGAACACTGGACGTTCGAGACAGGCATCGGCCTTCATCTTCAATACTTACATAGCAACTATGACTTTCAATCACCGTTTTCCAAACTCTTTCAAAGATTTATTGATGGAAAGTTGGTCAATACATCCGCATGGGCAACGTCAATTCAACCCAAAATGGGCTTTAACTACTCCAAAGATAAAGGCTGGGGTCTGGTTAAATTGAAATCAACGTTTAATTATTTTTCTGGATACGGTTGGGGTAAAGCAAACGAGGGCGATGTCGGTACGCCAGAAGGTTGGTATTGGTCAAACGAAGCGAAGCTGTTCTACGATGTCACTGATTGGGGACGATCAATCCAAACCGTGTATACCAGCGTCCGGCGAGTAGATATTGGTGGGGACACACTTGGCATCCTAGGTTCGAGTCATTACTACGAGGGAACGGTTGGGTGGTTAATGACACCGCCTTTTCATGTGCCATTGGTCGACAATGTTGGCATTGGGTTGAGCGTAAACTACGGAAGTGACTTAAAGGGCGGGAGTATTGTACTGTTCTTTAACCAAGACTAATCAATTAGGTTAAGATGCTTTAGCGGGCGCATTGAACTTGGTTACGTCCTTTCTCTTTAGCGGAGTAAAGTGCCTTGTCAGCCTTCTTGAGAACGTCTTCAGGCTTA
Source organism: Vibrio maritimus (assembly GCF_021441885.1). Lineage (NCBI taxonomy): Bacteria > Pseudomonadati > Pseudomonadota > Gammaproteobacteria > Vibrionales > Vibrionaceae > Vibrio > Vibrio maritimus. The sequence continues at coordinate 1,824,036 of NZ_CP090439.1, read as the reverse complement.
CGAGTATTTTTACTGTCTGCCGCACCAATACTCACCGTTACGCTCACTGTAGATTGTTTACTGTTAGAACCGCGATTCTTGGCCCCCTGTTTGTTATTATTGGGACGCTTTAGCTCGTCACGAATGACCATTTCATAGTTCTGAATTTCCTCTCTTAGTTCCTCTAAGAAAGGCTTACTGTCTTTCGCGGTTTTTCCCTTGAACAGCACAGTAAACTCTTCACCACCATAACGATAGACTTTAGCGTTTCCGCCAACGCCAAGCATACGAGATGCGACAAGCTTGAGTACGTCATCGCCAGTATCGTGGCCGTAGGTATCGTTGAACGATTTGAAGTGGTCAACGTCTAGCATCGCAATGGTGAACTTACGTCCTAAGTGCTTCATATCCATTTCTAAAGCACGGCGACCAGGAATATTAGTCAGTCGGTCATTGAACGCCATTTGATGGCTTGCAGATATCACATAGATAATTATTAGGACACCGGCTAGTGAGAACAGGGTGCTTGAGATATATGGGATGTGAAAGAAAATAAATGTCCCACCGGCCATAAAAATGGATGCATAAACAGCGGCATCAATTGGACGGTTGAAATTGAGCAAGAAAATGCCCGTGGCACCGATAATAGCAAGCGTGTAAAGAACTAGAACAAGTGGCAGTCGAGATATCTGAGGTACTGCCATCAAAAGATCGTTGTCGAAGCCTAAAAAGCCACCAGTTGCAAAATGAGACAGGATGAGCGCGGTCCATCCGATAAAACTAACTAGAATAGCACCAAAGATAGCCATACCTTTGCTAATGACTCCGGTATCTGAAAACAAATACGACAAACTGCACGACACAGGTAACAGCAAGCTTAGCAAAGAAAGCTCAAGTAATGTCGTCCCTGAACTTAAAGGGCTTTGCAATCGAAGCTGTATAACAAGGTAGGCGACAAGCATGGATAAAGCGACCATCGCCATTCTGGATTGTTTGAATGTGTGGCTGAGGGCGACAGCGGTTCCAAACAATATATAAGGTAGGTTAGTGACAAAACCTGAATTCGCTTTAGTCGCGTCAATGATGTGATTTACGCTGACCATTACACCAATCATCATCAACATAGGCATGAAGAGACGAAACAGATTGGAGCTGGTAAAAGAGGTCGCCATTAACTAAGAACTCAGGTACTTCAGGTTGTTTATAATTCGATTCTTTAGGATACGGTAATTTAATGTTTTGCCAAGTATTTTGTCATTCTTGCACTCAAAAGCCGATGCTAATTCGCAAAGTTTATAAATATCTCAATAGAGGTTAAATGTTTAGAAAACACTGACCGTAGACAAGACGAGTCCCATAGAACCAAGTTTTGCCTATAAGTGCCGCTAACTTTTACACTTTAGGGTTGACCCCCCACTAGAAAATAGCCAACATTAATCATTAATATTACTGCTTGTTGAGGAAAGCTTGTGGGATTCTTTTCAAAACTGTTCGGAGGCGGCAAAGCACCGCAACCCAAAGAAGTTGAGCCTGTAGAATATAAAGGGTTTCTTATCTACCAAGAAGCTATTGCGGAAAATGGGCAATATCGTATCGCTGGTCGAATCACCAAAGAAGTAGATGGCGAACTAAAAGAGCATAGATTTATTCGCTCTGATGTACTCGGTTCTGAGTCTGACGCGAACGAACTGATGCTCAATAAAGCACAGATGTTCATTGATCAAATGGGTGAGTCAATTTTCTAATTAGCATTGAACATCGACATATCTTTAGTCTGGGGCCCTTCAACATTTGTTGAGGGGCTTTTGTTTTTCAGTGTTCTAACGACACTCACAGGCTGTTTCCTAACCTTTGAATATCGAACATCGATTTCTTCCATATGACTGTTTAGAAAATGAGAACTTGATCTTATACGTACGTCGTACTGTATGTGTATAGTGCACACGAATTTTCGTACTGACTAGGTTCGTCGGTTTATGGCTGACTAGCCAAAAAAAACAAGCCTGCCGAAACTCCTATCAGTATTCACAATAATAGTGCTCTCAGGGTGCTTTTTTTTAGAACTTTTATGGTATGGAGTATTGTATGGTTCTTATCAAAGTGGTCTCTTTAGTGATTTTGCTACTAAGCGTGGTCCATGCAATTAGGTTTAATGCGCGAAATGGTGGTTCGGATAACGAGTTGAGGACAAAAGAATGATCAATACAGACAAACGTATAGGCAGGGATGCATTGTTCAAAGAACTGGGCTTCATCCCAGCCAAAAAGAGACAACACATTCAGTCATGGGGGGAATGGATTGGTGACGTGCTTCTGCTGCAGGTGCATTTAGCGGACACATTCGAAATCCATGGTGATACCTATGTTCGTGTATTGGGTTGGAGCGAAGACAAAGGAAGAGAGGGTGAGTACGGGTATAAACATCGAATCGCTCACTTAGATGCTATCAGAAATGGTGTTAAAGCATATGCGATCTTCGATCAAGTAGCAGGTAGTCGAGCCTTTGCTGGCTATTGTTATGAACTCGGCGGATTATATGAGCTTCGAAGTGGCACATATATTCAGGTTAACAAACGTCTCACTGTCGAGCAGTTTCAAGAGATCAACGTCGTGGTAGAGGAAGTAGAGGAAGTAGAGGAAGTAGAGGAATCATAAACTTTGGTAATCATCTTGATGCATTTTTGTCCTGGAAAGACCAGTTTCAGTTGATTGATTAAATTGATGTTGGTCATCTGTTTGCAGCAATAATTGTCATAATATGACCTACTTACACGAAAAATTCCCGAGACTCGGTATTATTGCACTGGTATGACCTCAAATTCGGGGTTTTCGTGTGGTTTTTTTACTAGATTGGTTTGTATAAAAGTCATTACTTTCCGTTATATGTAATGAAATTATGTATTTCGGTTACAAATCACTTGATGTTACGAACTCAGTTGGTTAAAAAAGAACAATACTTCTGCCAATAGTTAAGGAATAGCTATGCAAATTGGTGTGCCAAAAGAAATACTCGCGGGTGAAACGCGAGTAGCTGCAACGCCGAAATCGGTTGAGCAGCTTTTGAAATTGGGATTTGATGTCTCAATTGAATCGCAAGCAGGTTTGCTTGCAAGTTTTGACGATGCAGCTTATGTCGCTGCGGGAGCGACGATTAAGTCTTCTGAAGAAGTATGGCAATCAGACCTAGTTCTGAAAGTTAATGCTCCTACCGATGAAGAAATCGAATCACTGAAAGAGGGCGCTAGCTTAGTGAGCTTTGTGTGGCCTGCACAAAACCCTGAGTTAATGGAAAAGCTCTCTAGTAAGAACATCAATGTAATGGCAATGGATGCGGTACCGCGTATCTCTCGCGCACAGGCATTAGATGCATTGAGCTCAATGGCGAATATTGCCGGCTACCGAGCGGTAGTGGAAGCAGCTCACGAGTTTGGCCGTTTCTTCACGGGTCAAATTACGGCAGCAGGTAAGGTTCCACCTGCGAAAGTATTTGTTGCTGGTGCTGGCGTTGCGGGTCTAGCAGCAATCGGTGCAGCAGGAAGCCTGGGTGCAATCGTACGTGCTTTTGACGTGCGTCCAGAAGTTAAAGAACAAGTAGAATCGATGGGTGCTGACTTCTTAGAAGTTGACTACCAAGAAAACTCGGGTTCGGGCGACGGTTATGCAAAAGAGATGTCTGATGACTTCAATAAGAAGGCAGCAGAGCTCTACATGGAACAAGCTAAAGACGTCGACATCATTATCACAACAGCCCTTATTCCAGGACGTCCAGCACCTAAGCTTGTCACCAAAGAGATGGTTGACGCTATGAAGCCAGGCAGCGTTATTGTTGACCTTGCTGCAGCCAATGGTGGTAACTGTGAATATACAGTGGCAGATCAAGTGGTCACGACAGAAAACGGCGTGAAAATTATCGGTTATACCGATATGGTTGGCCGTCTACCGACACAGTCTTCTCAACTTTATGCAACGAACCTAGTTAACCTTCTTAAGCTACTTTGCAAAGAGAAAGACGGAAACATCGACATTAATTTTGACGATGTGGTTCTTCGTGGTGTAACGGTCGTCAAAGAAGGTGAAGTGACTTGGCCAGCACCACCAATTCAAGTTTCTGCACAGCCAGAAGCACCAAAAGCCGAAGCGCCAAAACCAGCTGAGAAAGTTGAAGAGCCAACTTCGCCAGTCAAAAAGCTTGTGGGTCTTGCTGCGGCAGTCGGTGTATTTGGATGGGTAGCATCTGTAGCACCGGCAGCATTCTTATCTCACTTTACGGTATTTGTACTAGCTTGTGTGGTTGGTTACTACGTTGTATGGAACGTGACACATGCGCTGCATACACCGCTGATGTCAGTAACAAATGCGATCTCAGGCATTATTGTTGTTGGTGCGCTATTACAGATTGGACAAGGCAATGGCGTTGTTTCCTTCTTAGCTTTCATCGCTGTATTGATTGCCAGCATCAACATATTCGGTGGTTTCACCGTCACCAAGCGAATGCTTGAAATGTTCCGTAAAGATAAATAAGGAGTCACAATGTCTGCAGGATTAGTACAAGCAGCTTACATTGTAGCTGCACTATTTTTTATCATGAGTTTGGCGGGACTTTCTAAGCAAGAGTCAGCTCGTAACGGTAACTACTATGGTATCGCCGGTATGACGATCGCGCTGATTGCGACGATCTTCAGTCCTGATGCTCAAGGTTTTGCGTGGATTATTGTTGCAATGGTAATCGGTGCTGCGATTGGTATTTTCTACGCTAAGAAAGTAGAAATGACTGAAATGCCAGAACTGGTTGCAATTCTTCACAGCTTTGTAGGTTTAGCCGCAGTGCTTGTTGGTTACAACAGCTACATCGATCCGCCGGCCATTCCAAATGTTGAAACACTGGCTGCTGCTGAAGTTCACGCTCATCACGTAATTCACCTAGTGGAAGTTTTCCTTGGTGTATTCATCGGTGCAGTAACCTTTACCGGCTCTATTGTTGCCTTTGGTAAACTTCGCGGTGTGATTTCATCGTCGCCACTTAACATTCCTCACAAACACAAGTGGAATCTGGCTGCTGTTGTTGTTTCAACACTACTTATGATCTACTTCGTCAAAGCTGACGGCAGCATGTTCGCTCTGTTAGTGATGACAGCGATCGCACTTGTATTTGGTTACCACTTGGTAGCATCAATTGGTGGTGCGGATATGCCGGTTGTCGTTTCAATGCTGAACTCATACTCAGGTTGGGCAGCAGCAGCGGCAGGATTCATGTTGTCAAACGACTTGCTAATCGTAACCGGTGCGTTGGTTGGTTCTTCAGGTGCCATCCTGTCTTACATCATGTGTAAAGCAATGAACCGTTCGTTTATTAGTGTTATCGCCGGTGGCTTCGGTCAGGAAGTGGTGATTTCTAGCGATGAAGAGCAGGGCGAGCACCGTGAGACTTCGGCAGAAGAAGTTGCTGAGATGCTGAAAAACAGTAAGTCAGTCATCATCACTCCTGGATACGGTATGGCAGTAGCCCAAGCTCAGTACCCAGTACATGAAATTACTGAAAAGTTACGCGCACAAGGTGTTGAAGTACGATTTGGTATCCACCCAGTTGCTGGTCGCTTGCCTGGTCACATGAACGTACTACTTGCGGAAGCGAAAGTACCTTACGACATCGTTCTTGAAATGGACGAGTTGAATGATGACTTTGGTGACACAGATACTGTTCTGGTAATCGGTGCGAACGACACAGTTAACCCAGCCGCACTAGAAGATCCAAACAGCCCAATCGCTGGTATGCCAGTGCTTGAAGTTTGGAATGCACAAAACGTTGTCGTGTTTAAGCGTTCAATGAATACGGGTTATGCGGGCGTTCAAAACCCACTATTCTTTAAAGAGAATACATCGATGCTGTTCGGTGACGCTAAAGAGAGTTGCTTGAACATTATTGAGCACATTTAATGTATCAAACTATTATAAAGGAGGCTTCGGCCTCCTTTTTTTATGCATGAACAAGGAGAGTACATGAGAGGGTCTTATGAGTGTGAATACTTTGGAACGATTTATTATGTTCGGTTTCCAGATGGCAGCAGCGTTGAATCAACACACAAAGAAGATATTGATGAAATCTGTAAAGAGCGTGGAATAGAAGAGATAGAAACAAGTAATCAGATATAGCCCTTTGCAACCCACACCTTGCTAGCCTCTTATCATCGATAACTATGGGTTAAGAGGCTCATTCCAATAGTTCATTAGAAAGCCACTCCATTAGTCATACAATTGCAGGTGCGTTAACTTGATGTTTATCAGAGGTTTTGTTATCTGACTCCCACCTGATTGAAACTTAGAGAATCTACCTACAAAGAGAACAATGAACTGCTCAAAGTGTGAAAGGAGAGCGCGAAAGACCAGAAAATGGTAGAACGTGTGAATCGTGCTGAACATGAAAATCGTAGTCTTAAAGCTCGTATAGCAGAGCTAGAAAGTAAAGACGCTTTTGTAGGTGAAATGCCAGAAGGTTTAGTGTGGTCACTTTACATCGCTGCTAAGAAAGCAAATGAAATTCTTAGTGACCGAGTTGCTGATTACGTCGAACAACGTGATAAAGCTTTAGACAGTGCTGAACGTGCAATGGCGGTTGTTGATGAGGCACAGCAACAAAGAGAGCTAGCTAACTCTGAAAGATTAAGAATGACGGCAAAGTGGTCTAATGTCTGTGATTCTAATAATCAATTACGAGTTAAGTTAGAACGAGTCAAAGGAGAGCACGATGCTGCATTAAAGGCTGTGGAGAGTGCTCTGTGTCAGTCAGAAACTACCAAAGGGCTTTTAGAAGCCAACATCAAACTTGAAACCATGGTCAACGAGCTTAGCGGCTTGATTAAAGGTTCAACAACATAACCACATAGGCAGTCAATTACTAAGTGATGTTTCGTAAAGCCATGCTTTAACGAAACGTCATTTTATCAGCACAAGGATGTGTCTTTTTATAGAGGCAACAATGAAAATATTACCGCTATTCCTATCTTTATTTGTCACTTCGTCTTTCGCACAATCCACATTTGATGTGTTTCCACCGACTGAAACGAATGCCCGAAAAGAGCACAGAGTTTGTCAGTCAATCAGTACTGGCAAAACTTTTACGGTGTATGACCGTCGTTGTCCGAGCGGCAGTCGTCAAGTTTGAGGTGCAATTATGTTAATTGTCTTGGGTTGTGCAGTAGCGTTTTGGTGTTGGTGTATTCATCGTGGTTCTTTGTATACGCGAGCATTCATGTATCAGAACTTTGTCAACGAGGAAGAGCATCAAAAAGGAAGAGAACTCACTTTGCAAGAGTGTGAGGAAATAAACCGACAAGTGCAGTGGACTTGGAAGAATCAGCCTGAGTCCAAATCATTCTGGATTCAACAAGCACAAGCATACAAGCGTGGTGGAGCAAGCCAACTTGAGGTAATAAAGTTCAGTCGTCTTAGAGGTTTCACAAGCTGAGGAGCTAGTATGTTTAGCTTATTTAAATCGAAGAAGCAAAAAGCAAGAGAATTACAACTGGAAGCAGCTCAAACAGTAGCTCGTCAGTTTCATATACCGAATCAGTTAAGCCATCAGCTAATTAATGGTTGTCCTGAGTTTACTTGGGAAGGGTATATCGCTGTAATGGAGGACGTTGGCATAAGTCGGCCTTCAGTACACGGGACAATGTGTTTTATCACTCAAATGAACAATATAGGGCGAGGGCTAATTGTATCAGGTGATGACATGGCTTTAGGTGAAGAAATGCTTAGAGTAGTAAACATATTTCACTCTCAAGCACCTAGACTGTCGTTTGGGAATGAGGTTGAACTTGCAACGCGTGCTTTAAAACAGGCTGGTCAATACTTTGATGATGATACTGCGAGGAGAGCGAGTATGATTAGTGAAGAGTTTGAGAAGTTTGGCTCATAAATTGGTAGGCAGCACACATGTGCTGCCTTTTTAAACTATTCCATGTTAGCCATCAGATAGTCCGTCAGGGCGTTAGATGCACGTCTCGTTATTTCATCCACAAAGTAGGATGCTGAATCACTGCCCGTTCCGCCTTGCATAAGGGTGCCGTACATCGGTCTGTCATACAGAACATAACTACCGTCAGCGTGTCTGGTGCCAAATCTGATATCAACGTACGTACTATTGCCTCTAACTGAACCATTGACGCTTCTTTGTGGCAAGCAGACAACTTGAACGTTCATGTAAAGTTTGTCGCTCTCAACTGGCTTTATACTAGCGCGTAAAAACTCACCTTTTATCGACTTGTTTAGTGTACTTGAGTCGAACATGCACTCGTTTAGTACTTCAACATACAAACCGAGTTGTTTAGGTTTTTCTGTTTTAAGCCAAGTTGGCAGAGATGCTTGTGAAAGGAGAGGTGTCATTGCTAACACCCAAACGAACAACTTTTTCATGTTAAATCCATACAATAATACTTCGAGCGTATTATCTCTGATATCCATCACTATGCTTTGATGGATATCAGAATTAACCCCGTATTTTAAACCAACTGCATTCCGATATAGATACGTTCTATATGCGTAGGCTATAGGTTAGTTTTTACCTGCCTTGATAATTGTAGCTAGGTCTTTTAGGACGGAGGTGTTTAGCTCAACAGAGCCTGATTGTGCCTGCGTGAATACTTGTGTTATGAGTTTGATTTTGGTGTCACGGGTAAAGTTGATAACTTCTTTCTCCGTCATCTTCTCATTGCACTCCATGGAGTCTGTGATTTGCTGAGCGAGAACCGAGGCTTTTAACATAGCCATCTTTTCTGTATTGAGCGACACAATGTGCTTTATCAAAAAGAAGAGCACCGTAGACAAGCCACCAACCACCAAAGTAGTTGCTGTAATCATTGGTAGTCTGCTGATTAGGATGTTCCATGCACTAGCTTCAACCGCAGTTAGTTCAGAGAGCAAATCTTGGAAGCTTTGAGCGTTGTGGTACATGTACGTAACGAAGCCGACAAGACCAGAAAATACTAAAAGTGTTAGTCCGTAGTAGCCCTTCAACTGATTTCGTGTTTCTTTGCGGTGTCCGTCAATATCTAGCGTTGTTAATGTCTTTTCATTCTCAGCGTCACTTAACACCTTTCGAGTGGCTTTAACCTTTTTATCGAGTTCTAGCAGCTCTTTGCTTTTTTCAGCATATGTATCTCCAAATGCTTTTATTTCCTTTTCTTTCTCAGCTATTCGACCATTAATGCTGGACAGTTCATTGGCTTTATCGTCTAAATCTGTATTCACGCTATCAACTTCGGCCTGTAGTTCAATTACCTGCGCTTGAACTTCTGTCAGGTCGCTTTTTGCTCTAGCAACCGAACTTTTTGTAGACGAAAGCATGTCTTTTTGCAGCGATAGTTCATTTCTAGTGTTTTCAAATACAGTGAGCTGCGTTTTGATAATCCGCTGTAGTTCTGCATATTTATCCGACGCATCTAAAGCTTCCATACTAGCCTCGCTGCGAAGTAACGAAACAGCATGATGTATGTCATTAACTTTGTTGCTTTTTTTGAAAATATCTGAGGCCAAAACATATTCAATAGAGTCTAAGTAAGCCTCTTCGGGCAAAAAGAAACCGATGACCGTATCATTAATCTCAAAGAATGTACCTCGTTTAGCTTCTACTGGTGTATCGTCTCGACTAGCCATACGTTTAAATGCGCGACCAGTAGAGGCAATTTGCGAAATGCCACCATTATGCTGAGTTAACCTGATAATTGACTTACTCGGCGCTAGTTCTGAAACCAGGACTTTAGTAACTATGGCTGGCTCTTTGAACAGAATTACGTGTTCGCCAACCATATCTTCAATATCATCAACGCAATAGTGATTCGAACCTATAAAGTGAGAGAAAGCATCATCTGGTCGAAAGTTACGACGATAAAAAACATCTTCCTCTGCGTTGAGTTTGTTCGAATATAGGACTTTATAGAAGCTGTTGAGAGAACTTGAAAGCTCGTTATACTGCTTTGCTATTTGCTCGGACGATAAGCTTTCCAATACCTCATTAAAGCGTTCAAAAGCAAAATCCTGTTGATTCTCCATATCGCCTTGCTGTTCTTTTATAAATTCCACAATCTTCTCCGTAAGTCTCGACTGATTAGATGATACTTAGAAACAATTGCTTTAGGCAATGTTTTGAAGTGCTTTTTGCGTAATATCAATGATATGCAAGCTCGGCGAGCCTTATTGATATGCGCGGTGAATATATTGAGTTTGTATTATTCACGAGGGTTTCATTAAAAACTGAACCAATTTCCATTCTTCAACGAATATGCTGAGTCTATCTGTTGTTTCGCGAAAAAATGAACAGGTTCACTAATCTGCGAGATTACAGCACAGTGTGATGATGTTAACTTTTGTGCATATTCAAGCAGTGTTATCCTTAAAGAAAAGAGGATATTTAATGGCGCTACCAAGAATCTTTATTGGCTCATCAGCCGAGAGTCTGAACGTCACACAGGCGTGTAACGTATGTTTGGACTATAAAGCAGAACCTTCACTATGGCCTCAAATTTTCGAACCAGGTGGCGGTACACTGCAAACGCTGACTGATAAGGCTAATGAAGTCGATTTTGCGCTATTCATTTTCTCACCTGACGACGTAACCAAGATGCGCACTAATACATTGCAAACGGTCAGGGATAATGTGCTGTTCGAACTGGGGCTTTTTATTGGGTCATTAGGGCAGGAGCGCTGTTTTGTTCTTAAACCGAGAAATGCAGAACTCCACATGCCGACTGATTTACTCGGACTTAACACGTTAAGCTACAACGCCGAGCGTACCGACGGTGACCTAGAGTCAGCAGTAAGTGCCGCTTGCTCAAAAGTCTTAACGCAAATGGATAAGCTCGGTCATTTCGAAAAGAAGACGAAGGACTTTTCAAAGGTAGGTAGCAAACACAAAACGTATGAACTAGATGAAAACTGTTTTCGCTTGATGATTCACCTTATAGAGACAATGACAAGCGTAGATGCGATTGCGGATTTTACTCTGAAGTCAAAATGCAGCGGCATTAATGAGTTAACTTACAACGTATCATTGATTAAGCTCTTGCGCTCAGGTCTCGTGGAAAAGACAAACGAAAGCGACTATCACGGAAACGAGTGGTACGGCTATCGCTTGACCGCTGACGGTGTAGAGTACGTTCTTGAAAACGAATCTAAATTCAATGAGCTCATGTACCCAAGACCACAGGTTGCTGTACCGGGTGATGAGTTGCCCGTAGACTTCGATGACGACAAACCGTTTTGAGTTGGGTTATATAGTAAAATGATGTGCTTTGAGTATATAGATTCTAGTGATGTCGCGAAAACTGCAAAAAGCCAGCGAAAGCTGGCTTTTTTCGTTTACAATTTCTACAACAAACATGGAATTAACAAAATAATTGCGTGCACTTAGCTTTTATCTTGCCGATAATGTGTAAAAATCCATGCCAACAAACGATCTACAAGACACGTCTTTTGAAGAACTTAGTTTATACAATACTGATGACGCTACCACTTAGCTTTTCGTTCGCGGCGAAGGCTGAGTCTTTGCCTGAGCGTATAGATAAGTTCGTTGAGTTCTTTGACTACGAGCAAGCGAATGCGTCATACGACGTCAGAGTGATCCAAGCTGACTACCCAACACAGCTTTTGACGCCAGTGTCTATGCTCCCTCAAACTACCAAATATCCACTGAAGGAAATTCAACAGCTTTATCGGTTAGCAGAAAACTGTAGTGGAACATTACCCCTCAGTCCGTTGATTACCGAGCCTTTGGTGTATACGAGAGCAATGTGTGGTGGTCGAAAGCTATCAACTAAGTGGTTCGCGAGAAGTGGGCTAATCCACCCCGGCGGTGGTACATACGCGGCTCGGTATATTCTTAAATATCCAGAGAAAAAAGATGAACTGCAAAAGTTCATGCACATTAAAGAGCGTGAACTTGCACCTCCTGGCTCGCTACTAGGGCGACTGCAAATCATGGATGAACCGACGGTGACGTCTTTAATCCGTGGCTCTTCAATGTTTGTTGAAAACTCGGAACTTTGGCTAAGGCGAGGGGATATCTATTATCTCTTTGAGTCAAAAGTTTGGCGTGAAAATGCAAAGCAAGCTGGGTTGAATTATCAGTTAGCGTCTCAAACCAATACTTGTTTCGTTCAAAGAGGGAACTTGTGTTGGGAAGTTGAGGATCATTCCGATGTACTAAGAATTAGTATGATCGTACTGATCATTGCCAATATCCTTTTGGTGATTGGCTGGTCCATTTATCGTTGGAACACCAAGCGACAAGAGATGAAAAGCAGAATGTTAGTTCTGCAGATTTTAACTCACGAACTCAGAACACCCATCGCTAGCCTCTCTTTAACAGTAGAAGGTTTTCGTAGAGAATTTGAGCACTTACCCGAAACTGTATATGATGAGTTCAGAAGGTTATGTGAAGATACACGTAGATTGCGTCAGTTAGCGGAAGCGAGTAAGGATTATTTGCAATCAGATAACAAACCTCTTTCAACAGAATGGCTACCTTCCGTTCAAGATTGGCTAAGCTATAAGGCAGAGGAAGAGTTTGAAGCTGACGTAAAATTGACTATCAATCAAGATGTAGCAGCTAGAATAAACATCTATTGGCTGGGCACTTGTATCGATAACTTGATACGTAATGCCATTAAGTATGGCGTTGCACCAGTGAGTTTAAATGTCGTGACATCATCAAATTCACTCAGAATTGAAGTAATAGATGACGGACAATTAACGGCTAAGGATTGGCGAGAGCTTCGAAAGCCATTTGTAAGTAAAGCTGGATTAGGGCTAGGACTTACGATAGTAGAATCCATGGTTGGCCGAATGGGCGGGAAAATGTCCCTTATCGGTCCACCAACAACCTTTATATTGGAGATACCTTGTGAAACAGACACTGCTACTTGTTGAAGACGACAAGAATCTAGCTGATGGCCTATTGGTAAGTTTGGAACTGGCGGGTTACAACTGCCTGCACGCAGAACTTATCTCTCAGGTAGAGCAGCACTGGGAAGAAGCAGACTTGGTAATTCTCGACAGACAACTTCCTGACGGTGATTCTGTTGAACACCTAGCAGGATGGAAGCAGATCAAAGATGTGCCAGTTATCCTATTGACGGCACTTGTTACAGTGAAAGATAAAGTAACGGGTCTAGACGCTGGCGCTAATGACTATCTAACGAAACCATTTGCAGAAGCTGAGCTTTTTGCTCGCATTCGTGCACAGCTTCGCGCGCCTGAAACAGACTCTGAAGATGCTTCCAAGGTCGTGACTGATAGCTTAGTTATCGACAAAGCAACACGTGAAGTGAACTACAAGGGCGAGCTTATTACATTGACTCGAACTGAGTTCGATTTGTTGCTGTTTTTGGCGAGTAACCTAGGTCGCGTATTCACTCGTGACGAGCTGCTGGACCACGTTTGGGGTTACAATCATTTCCCAACAACTCGTACTGTTGATACACACGTGCTTCAGCTACGTCAGAAATTACCTGGACTTGAAATCGAGACACTACGCGGTGTCGGTTATAAAATGAAAGGCTAATGTTCAGCACACGCAAACTTGCAATTATCGCGCTACTTTCGGCATCAACATCTGTTGGTGCCGATTGGTTTGAAGGTACATCAACCATTTCTCAAGCGCATAAACACTTACTAAACAATGACCTCGAATCTATGTTTCAGTCATTGGTCGAAGAGTGGCAGCAACAACCAACGAAAAGTCTGAAATCTCATATCAATAGGCTTTTTTTACAATCTCTGAGTGTGGATTGTGGCAAAGGATACTCTTCACAACCCTTACCGGATTGGGTCGAGAACGTTGTGGTAAGACAGCAAACGATCCAAAGCCCTGGTCGCGATACCTATCTTTCGACGATTGAATTAGATTCCGATCGTGTAGTGTCGGAAATTAGCTTAAAAAAATGGGTTGATAAGCGTGTCTCAAACGACAGTGAATTCTATGTGACCGCAAATGGTGACGGTGTAACAGAGTCGACAACGTATGGAATTCGCTACAACCTTACGTCTCCTCTAGAGGTTGGGCTATATAGACTGGATGTTTCTCTTGTTGATGGAGACAGTTGGAGTCAATGGCTTATTTTCACCAACCAACCTTTGAAACAAACAGTAAGGTGGTCAGCCAAAGATAAATGGCAGATCGAGAAAAACGCATTACTCAATCCTTACTGTCCTTTACCTAAGCTAGAAGTTGGTTTATTTGACTACATCGATGGTAAGTATACCCAGGTGTGGGGGAAAGAATACGAGTCTGATTATCCAACGACACTCGACACCTCAGATATCGCACCTGATCGTTATGTGTTGGCCGTTTCGATGAAGCAAAGTCGCTGGCAAGGGCCAATTCTTTTTGAGCGTGCTCAGATACTTAACAAGACATTTGATGTGTCGGCAGATGAGTAGCACATTTTTACATATAATCTAGATCTAGACCTAAAGAAATTGAAATAGACGCCGTTAATACCTACACAAAGGATTAACGGCGTTATTTTTTATGAACACAAAACTCAAAAAACTCACTCTCTTGTGTGCTACCGCAACGGCTTCTGGTCACTTGGCAGCGTCTACCATTGCCATCGATGCACGTGGTGATGCGATGGGGGGAACAGGGGTTGTGTCCGCGTCTTACTTAACCGCCCCCTTTTATAATCCTGCGCTTACTGCGATCTATCGTAGAAACGATGATGCTGGAATGTTGGTCCCGACACTAGGCATTAGCTATGATGACCAAGATAACATGCTCGATAAAGCTGATGATGCTTTTAACGCTGCAAACAGTGGCGATGCTGCTGCCACTCAAGCAGCACTGAGCGCATTGTCGGGTACTCAGGCAAATGTCGATTTTGGTGGTGCTGTCGCATTCGGTCTACCAAACCGTTACATCGCGGCGAATATCTTCGGCAAAGCTTACGTTGAAAATGTTGCCACCCCAGATATCGCCCCTGATACTGGCAATGCAATCACACAGGCTCAAGACAGCGCAATTAAAACCGCATCAGTCGCGGTAACGGAAATTGGCATCTCTTTAGCAAAATACCAAACGCTTTTTGGCCAGCATTTCTCATTCGGAGTCTCACCAAAACTACAGCGCATTTATACCTACACGAGTGTTAACTCACTACAAGACTTTAAGTTTGACAACATTCGCGAAGAATCAACGGGCGAAACTGCACTAAACCTAGACGCTGGTGCACTTTGGTTTCATGGGCCATTTAGAGTTGGTTTCTCTGCTAAGAACATGTTGTCACGAAACATACAGACAAAAAGTGGTGTAACTCGCATTGGCTCACGTGATGTTGCCTATGGTTATGAGTACCAACTACAACCACTGTATACGGTAGGTGCTGGATTTATCGCAGACTACTTTCAGTTCTCAGTCGACTATGACATTAACAAAGAGAAAAAATTTACCCAGTTTGATGATGATGTGCAGATGTTCAGAGCAGGTGTAGAAGTAGACCTTGTTCGCCAAATTCAATTAAGGGGAGGGTACTACAAAAACCTTGCTCGTGATTCGGAAGGGACACTTACTGCTGGTATCGGTTTACGCCCACTCAACATTATCGAACTTGATATTGCTGCGAGTTACACATCGCCACAAGCCATGGGTGCATCCATTAACTTTGTCGCGACCTACTAGTTAAATGACTTGCGATAGAAACCAGATCCGCTATAGTCCGTCCATTATCAATTTCCGATGAGTTGGAAGAATCATGTTTGATGATTTAACGTTAAGCCACGAAGAACAGCAAGCCGCAGTAGAAAAAATCCAAGAGCTTATGAAGCAGGGCATTAGTACTGCTCAAGCAATCAAGATGGTTGCTGAAGAGATCCGCGCTGAACAAAGCGACAAAGACAGCTAAACAAGTTTGATTAAGTCTCAACCCTCCAATTGGAGGGTTTTTTTATGTCTGATGTATAACTATTAATAATTCGAATAGATAGGCAGTAAAGCAACGAAACGCCAACCTTCAAGCGGGGATTTTACTAGGATTTTGAGATATAACGAATTAATTCAACAAGATATAGCAGAATAAATCACTAGCTGTGATTAATGAAAAGTGCAATCTGTAACTAAGTTACAAGTCTAAATCTGGGAGCTAGGATTATTAGTGAAATATTCTGCTTTATTTAAGGGGTCTACAAAAGCAGTAAGTATTTACATATGATCTTCGAAGATCTTTGTTCAGGAGGGAGTCGCCTAGTACGTAGCATTAGAAAAATAGCCAGGTGCGACAAAACATAGGCAACAAGACATCTCGATAATTAAAGTTACGATGTCACAATATTAGTGTGAATCCGTGCTTAAACTCGGTCGACTTGTTGATACCTAGACGAAGACTTGCTGCCGATTCGTTTTGTTTAAAGAAGTAGATGTCCTTCGGCTTACTCAAAGATGGAGAGCTTTTTATTAATAATGTCCGCATCGAACAGCATTAGTTTTGCATGTTCGTTTCTATGATTGCTACCGTAAGGCGACGTATCAACAATTGCGTTCAAGTCCGTCACCGGTTTTAAGTAAGAACACTGGATGCTTACGGATGGGTAACCGAACTTTTGTTGGAATGGTTATTTTAAGAATGGTAACGTCAGCCCGAACAATTCCATAACCAGGAAGTTGAGACTTTAAATTCAATTCCACAATGCAGATTCGATTGTTAAGCTATTGGCTAGTGTTTGTAGAAAGCACTTGAGTTCAACGTCAACGCGCCAAATGGATGGTTGGTTCAACGTGGTGTTTTTAAAAGTTCAAATTGAGATTGGCTATGGGTTTTAAACCGGACATTACTATATTGCTCTTACACTCCATGTCAATCCCATTTTAAAATGTCCTCTTTTCTCCCAGGTAGAAATGTCTCTTTATGAGCTAAATAGAGTAGGTGAGTTAGGTTTTACTCTTAGATGCTTTGAAGGTTTCTGGTGTGATGAGAACTGGGTTTATAGCCCTTAGTTGTTCCTGAAGCGCTCTTTGTTGAGCTCTGCGTTTAGGGGCTTTTTTGCTCCGTGTGCGTTTCTGTTGTCGCTCGAATTCTTCTTGCTGCTGTTGAGCAAACTTTAGTACTTGACCTAATCGCTTGTTGTCGACAATTTGGGTTTGTTGAACATGCTCAAGCTTATCGAAAATTTTGAATTCCAACTTTCTGTGGCCATACACAATCGCAATGTCTCCGTTGGGATAGTCTAAGACTTTGACATGCTCGTGAACTAAGCGAGTATTTTCTTCATTTGGCTCAATAAGATAAACCACTTTGTCATATTGAAATGTCAACGATTTAGAGAGTTTACGTATTTCTTGCCAACTGAAAATATCGTCGAGTTCCTGTGTGGTTTCACGCACTTTTCGATGCATGTTTTTCGGATACATTGCCGGCTTAGCAAAGCGTCGATTGAAATCGGCAATGAAGTAGGGAAGCCAAGCATTCGCTTCTTCGATGGTGTTAATTCCTTGTAAGCGCATCTCTTTGACGAGTCGGTCTTGTAGCGTCAAGTTTACTCGCTCCACACGACCTTTAGCTTGAGAGCTGTTCGCACATATCAGTTCAATACCTAACTCTTTTAATACACGGGCATATTGAGTTTGACCGACTTGTTTTTGCTTTTCCTGATTCACCCGAAAAATCGAATGCTTATCGCTGTAGAACGCTACGGGTTTGCCGTGTTCATTAAGATATTCTCTCGTTGTTAGCATGTAATCAAAGGCCGATTCGGTTTCGCTGAACCTTAAATTCATCAGGCGGCCAGTCGCATCATCGATAAAGACCAGTAAACAACATTTGTCAGCGCGTCCTTCAAACCAATCATGGTGAGAGCCATCAATTTGAACGAGCTCGCCCAAACAATCACGTCGGTAGCGAGGTTGGTAAACTTTAGGCTTGCGTTGCGAATGTGGCGTCCATAAACCATCTGCAATCATCCAACTTCGTAAGGTCTCGTTAGATACTGGAAGGCTATGTAACTCCAATAGTTTTTCTCTAGCAAGCGTTGGAGAAAAATCAGAATAGTGATCACGAATCAGTTTTAAAACTGTGTCTCGGTAGTCACTAGGATAGCGGTTATTACTTGGCTTACCTCGAGCTTGGTGAGTCAATCCTACAGCACCGAATTCCCTCAGGCGATTCATAAGCCTCTGAACTTGGCGAACACTCAAATCAAGGATGTCTGCCGCGTCGACTCGTCGGATCCTACGATCGCAAACATCTTGGATTACTTTAAAACGATTGATATCAGAATCATTCATAGTCACTAGCATCTTAAACGCATCCTTAGCTGGTTGTAAGTAAAGCTTAGTGACCACGAGCTAAAGAGACATTTTAACTTTGGTAAATAGTGACATTACAACTTTGCGCTTACACTCCATGTCAATCCCATTTTAAAATGTCCTCTTTTCTCCCAGGTAGAAATGTCTCTTTATGAGCTAAATAGAGTAGGTGAGTTAGGTTTTACTCTTAGATGCTTTGAAGGTTTCTGGTGTGATGAGAACTGGGTTTATAGCCCTTAGTTGTTCCTGAAGCGCTCTTTGTTGAGCTCTGCGTTTAGGGGCTTTTTTGCTCCGTGTGCGTTTCTGTTGTCGCTCGAATTCTTCTTGCTGCTGTTGAGCAAACTTTAGTACTTGACCTAATCGCTTGTTGTCGACAATTTGGGTTTGTTGAACATGCTCAAGCTTATCGAAAATTTTGAATTCCAACTTTCTGTGGCCATACACAATCGCAATGTCTCCGTTGGGATAGTCTAAGACTTTGACATGCTCGTGAACTAAGCGAGTATTTTCTTCATTTGGCTCAATAAGATAAACCACTTTGTCATATTGAAATGTCAACGATTTAGAGAGTTTACGTATTTCTTGCCAACTGAAAATATCGTCGAGTTCCTGTGTGGTTTCACGCACTTTTCGATGCATGTTTTTCGGATACATTGCCGGCTTAGCAAAGCGTCGATTGAAATCGGCAATGAAGTAGGGAAGCCAAGCATTCGCTTCTTCGATGGTGTTAATTCCTTGTAAGCGCATCTCTTTGACGAGTCGGTCTTGTAGCGTCAAGTTTACTCGCTCCACACGACCTTTAGCTTGAGAGCTGTTCGCACATATCAGTTCAATACCTAACTCTTTTAATACACGGGCATATTGAGTTTGACCGACTTGTTTTTGCTTTTCCTGATTCACCCGAAAAATCGAATGCTTATCGCTGTAGAACGCTACGGGTTTGCCGTGTTCATTAAGATATTCTCTCGTTGTTAGCATGTAATCAAAGGCCGATTCGGTTTCGCTGAACCTTAAATTCATCAGGCGGCCAGTCGCATCATCGATAAAGACCAGTAAACAACATTTGTCAGCGCGTCCTTCAAACCAATCATGGTGAGAGCCATCAATTTGAACGAGCTCGCCCAAACAATCACGTCGGTAGCGAGGTTGGTAAACTTTAGGCTTGCGTTGCGAATGTGGCGTCCATAAACCATCTGCAATCATCCAACTTCGTAAGGTCTCGTTAGATACTGGAAGGCTATGTAACTCCAATAGTTTTTCTCTAGCAAGCGTTGGAGAAAAATCAGAATAGTGATCACGAATCAGTTTTAAAACTGTGTCTCGGTAGTCACTAGGATAGCGGTTATTACTTGGCTTACCTCGAGCTTGGTGAGTCAATCCTACAGCACCGAATTCCCTCAGGCGATTCATAAGCCTCTGAACTTGGCGAACACTCAAATCAAGGATGTCTGCCGCGTCGACTCGTCGGATCCTACGATCGCAAACATCTTGGATTACTTTAAAACGATTGATATCAGAATCATTCATAGTCACTAGCATCTTAAACGCATCCTTAGCTGGTTGTAAGTAAAGCTTAGTGACCACGAGCTAAAGAGACATTTTAACTTTGGTAAATAGTGACATTACAACTTTGCGCTTACACTCCAACTTCGCATTATGTATATTATGTTAAATGTAGGCTTAATCTCCTTAATATCTTTGTCCCATACGCTAACCTTCTGCTCTCCGGACACACTATTTAACGATAACGCTGATTTACCATAAAATACCTAATAACCACATTATCTTAATCTATCGATTTAGATAATGTGGTTCTAGATACGACAATGCCAACACATTCATTGTGTTGGCATTGTTTGTTCGAGTCTTAGTTACGTTAGCCGCCAGCGAGTTTGACTGTATAGCCTTTCTTTTCTAACGCAGCTTTGATTTTATCTCTTGCGTCGCCTTGAATCTCGATCGTTCCATCTTTAACAGAACCACCGCAACCACAAACTTTCTTAAGCTCTGCAGCTAAAAGCTTTAAAGGTGCGTCATCAAGATCTAAACCTGTGATAATTGAAACGCCTTTGCCTTTGCGGCCCTTAGTTTGCTTTTGGATTCGCACAATACCATCGCCTTTTGGGCGTTCTGGTTTCTGCTTTTCTTCTTTAATGCGGCCTGTTTCCGTTGAATATACGAGAGTCATAGTATTACTTTGCTTGTTCTGCTTTTTTCTTTGCGACTAGGTAAGCTTCGATATGTCGCTGAATAGCAAGCTTACCACCTTTGATAAGTTTACCATTAAACATGCAATACCACGCGTTGTTTTCACCGGTATCGTTCTTAATAGTGAAGCCATGGAAGTTTTCTTGCGCACCTTTCGACGGCGCTCTTTCCGAACTCGCTGCTAATGTAGAAGGATCGATAATTGAAGCAGTATCGCACCACCAATCTACACTCTTTTTAACGGCTGCCAGCGTGCCCTGCAGTTCACGGTTTTTTATGGTGACCTTCCAAACTTGATTGGAAGAGCCTATAGATTTAAGGGTAAACCCTCGATAACTCGCTAGAGCCATAAAGACTTGTCTCTTATATCGTTGTTGTAACACTGTCCGTCGGACATGTTATCAGTTATTGTATGGCAATCAATTAAGTTATAGTGCATTAGTATGAAAAAAGACATACCCCGGATTACAGAATCTGACAAAGCTAACAGATTTAAACACTTACTTAGTTCAGGAATAACCCCAGATGAGTTTAATGAACTGACTGCTCACCGATATTCACGTAGTACAAATCTGGCAATGGCAAAAGACTGGCGTGTCTTTAACGATTTCTGTTTAGAACGCTCGCGTCCCTCTTTACCTGCAACTTCGCTCTCTGTTCTAGAGTTCATCGAACACGTGAGTTCAAAGAGGAAATTTAGCAGTATTAGACGTTACGCGGTCACTATATCCGTTGTACATTACATTCTAGGTTATAAAGACCCTACTCAAGCACGTGAAGTAAGTCTTGTTATGAGTAAACTTAAGCTTTCAGGAGAATCACAGGTAAAGCAGACAATACCATTTACCTCCGCTCACTTAGCGCAAATTCATACTAAATTAGCCGGTAGTGACCTAAAAAAGGACGCGCGAGATCTCGCTATGTATTATTTGCTTTATGAGTGCGCATTGAAGCGCCGTGAGCTCAAAGCTATGAAAGTAGAGGATATTTTAGAAGATGATGAGCGTTACGCCGTAACTATAGACGAAAGATGTTATCCATTATCAGCCGAAGCAAGCGCAAGCTTAAGGGGTTGGCTGGTACATGTTCCCTACTCTTATTTGTTCCGTGCTATCGATCGACATGGCAACGTCGGAGAAACTCAACTTGATGATTCGTCTATCCATCGTGTCTTACAAAGAGCAAGTCAAATATTAGGTCTAGACGACTCGTTAGGTTTCTCTTCTCAATCAGGGCGTGTCGGAGCGGTTCAAGAAAAGACCCGTGAGGGAATGAAAATACGCGAGATACAGGAGTTTGGACGTTGGCAAAGTCCTGCAATGCCACTGCAGTACAGTGGCAAAACGTCGTTGTCAGAACAGCAAAAAGCGATTTTTAAAACTAAGAAAAACTACGATTAGCGAAAAACTGATTCGATACAGTCACTTAAAAAGTCGGAGAATGGTACACCTGAATGTTCAACCATTTTCGGAAACATTGAGATAGGCGTCATTCCTGGAAAGGTATTCACTTCGTTTAGATAGATTTTGTCGTCATCCGTCAGGAAAAAGTCGATACGTGATAAGTGTCGTAACTTCATTTGCGTAAACACTTTTCTTGCGGAGTCCTGAATTAAATCACGCTGGGTTTGCGTCAAGTTAGTGGCCTCAACCGTCGTCGTGGAGTGACTATCGGCGCTGTATTTCTCATCATAGCTATAGAACGAACCATCTGGAGCCGTTACTTCTCCTGGCTGCGTAATAACCAGCTTGCCCTCAAACTCATAGGCAGCCACTTCGAGCTCTCGCGGTTTAACCGACTGCTCTACAACAACTTGGTCAGAATATCCAAACGCTGCATCAATTGATTCATCAAGCTTTGCTTTCTCAGTGACGCTGTAACACCCAACTGATGAGCCCTGTTTCGCAGCCTTAACGAAGACTTTGCCCCATTTATCAAACGCTTCATGAGATGCGTTATGAGCCTCATCGTCGTTATCCGTCAGAAAAAGGTAAGGTGTGTTTGGAATCCCAAGTGTGTCATACCATAATTTGGACGTAATTTTGTTGAAGCTATTACTGCTCGCCTCTGGCCCACATCCTAGATATGGAATGTTCGCCATTTCAAACAACGATTGAATATCACCCGTTTCCCCAGGAAAACCGTGAATACATGGCACCACATAATCTATGTCCAGTTTAAGATGCTCACCAACCAGTGCTTTTTGGTTTAGGTCTAGTACCACAAGGTTCCCATCACTGCATTTCCAGCCATCAGTCGTGATCTCAACTCGAGTCACATTGAATCTAGCGTTTAATTTAAGCTGACTTTCTAGATAGTTGGCAGATACAAGAGAAACCTCGTGTTCGGCAGAACCGCCACCACACAGAAGAAGAATATTGAGTTTTGACATCTTAAGCTTGTCCTTAGATTGCTTTCATCGAATGATAAACGATTGAAGAGGAAGATTCAGTCCAAAATCTGTTAAAACTGATATTTATTCGATTAGGTGGGCAGATTACATACAAAAACGCCCAGTGCTTCAGCACCGGGCGTTTTGTCACTAATTCTTAGTTCAGTTTGCTTAACGTTGGATAATCAGATTTCTTGATTTTATCGATACTACGAACAAACGGTTTTAGGTCTTGGAACTCTTTTGGTAGCGTCTGGATAGCTTGCTTAGCTTTTACCTTAGACGCAAAGTCTCCATACAACAAGGTGTACCATTTTGTACCGTTAACCACTTTATAGTTTTGCCATACTGGCTGAGTACCTTTAGGTAGTTTGTCAGCAAATTGTGTGACCTTGTCTTGACTACCCACGGCTACCACCTGAATGGTATATCCAAAACGGTAGTCTTGCTCTGCTTGCTTCTTCGATGGCGGTA
This sequence comes from Vibrio maritimus, assembly GCF_021441885.1. Taxonomy (NCBI): domain Bacteria; kingdom Pseudomonadati; phylum Pseudomonadota; class Gammaproteobacteria; order Vibrionales; family Vibrionaceae; genus Vibrio; species Vibrio maritimus. The sequence continues at coordinate 1,800,695 of NZ_CP090439.1, read as the reverse complement.
CAATCTTAACGACTTTACTACTTTCAGCTTGTTGAGCCGTAGCTGGAGCCGGCTGTGATTTGGCCTTCGCTGCCGTTGATTGCGGTGCTACTTGTTGTTTTGGTTCGCTTTTTTGAGCGGCAGTGACCGGTTTTTTCTCTGCAGCGACTGTCGTTGTAGTCGCAACAGCAACGGGAGCTGCAGCTTTCGCTTCTACTGGTTGATAGTCTTCACGATAACTTTCCGACTTCACTTCTGTTGTGTAATCACCAGAGGCGCAAGCTGCCAACATAGCCGCCAAGCTCACTATCACTACTTTCTTCATTGTATCACTGCCTGAATTCATTGTTGCTTATCCTTAATCAGACAGGAACGATTGGAATTTGAGATTCAAAGTGCCTGTCTTATCTACCTGTGACATGTTACACAATAATTGAGGTACAGCAATACGTTATCTCCAATTTTAAGAGCAGACTAGCTTTAATCGATTTAAAGCTAGACTAGTATTGTGTGGTATATGTCCTCGCTGCTTTAATGTGTCTAAAGCAGTGGCTGTTGCTCGATTTTAAGATCCGCTTTAGGGAGAATCTATGTCGTTGGATACACTTTTTAAACCTACTTCAATTTCGGTTATTGGCGCGTCGAGCAAACCAAGTCGTGCAGGTAGTGTGGTGATTAAAAACCTTTTGATGGGTGGCTACCAAGGCACAATATTACCCGTACATCCAAAATACAAATCGGTAAATGGAATACTTTGCTACCGCGCCATAAGTGAACTTCCGCTGATCCCAGATATCGCTATTTTGTGTACCCGCGGCGACCGTAATGTGGACATTATTAATGACCTCGCTATTGCAGGCGTAAAGGTTGCTATCATTATGGCGTCGGACATGTCTGTACCCTACGATGAACAACTTACCATCGAGCAAAAGTGCCTACAGATAGCGCAGCAGGCCGGAATGAAAATCGTCGGGCCTAACAGCCTTGGGGTTCTTCTTCCGTGGCAAAAGTTTAATGCCTCTTTTTCTCCTGTTGATTGCTTACCAGGAAAACTTGCATTTATCTCTCAATCGTCGGCGGTATGCACAACGATCCTAGATTGGGCAAACGACAAAGGGATAGGTTTTTCAGCATTTATTTCTATTGGCAGCGGTAGCGATGTCGATTTCGATGACATACTTGATTATCTATCTCGGGATAGTAAAACCGAAGCAATCCTCCTCTATGTTGACTCTATAAGGGACGCGCGTCGCTTCCTCTCTGCAGCGCGCGCGGCATCTCGAAATCGACGAATCTTGGTACTCAAAGCTGGGCGTCATCAAACGGGTACTCCAAATGTCTCATCGAACGCTTCTTCTTTCGATATTGTTTACGATTCTGTGATTCAAAGAGCTGGTATGTTGAGGGTTAACAATACTCATGAGCTGTTTGCAGCGGTTGAGACACTCACTCATTCGGTGCCACTTCGTGGTGAGCGCTTAGCGGTTATTACTAATGGTATGGGGCCAGCCTTAATGGCGCTAGATACCCTAGCTGATAAAGGCGGAAGTCTCGCTCAGCTATCTACTGATACGATCGAGGCGTTAGACGCAGTTCTCCCAAAAACGTGGTCTAAAACCAACCCAATTGACTTGGGAGGTGATGCGACGTCTGATCGGTATTGTCAGGCGGCTCAGATTATTCTTGATAGCGAAGATATCGATGCGTTACTTATCATGCACAGCCCCTCAGCAACGGCCGAGTCGACAAGTACTGCTCAAAAGATCATTGAGACTGTCCAAAAACACCCTAAGTCCAAACGCTTTAATATCCTCACTAACTGGTCTGGCGAAGCTACCGCAAAAGAAGCAAGACTTCAGTTTACCAAACAAGGGATCCCTACCTATCGGACGCCGGAAAGTGCAGTTACAGCGTTCATGCACCTCGTAGAGTACCGCCGAAATCAATGGCAGTTGATGGAGACACCCACCACCACCGACTCTTATACCACTGAACAACTCGATAAGGCGCACGATTGGTTAGCCGGACATATTTCAGCACTTCCTGATTCAACAGGCTCGACCGCTCTAGAATCTCACGTATGTGAACAACTTTTTGATCTATTAAATCTGCCGACGTTACCCACTTGGCTCGCTCACGAGCCAACGGAAGCAATACATCTTGCCGATAAGATTGGTTATCCTGTTGCGGTCAAACTACGCTCGCCCGATATTGCCCATAAGTCTGATATTCATGGCGTGATGTTAAACCTGAAAGACTCTCAGGAAGTCGCAAATGCCGCTCAATCTATCCTTGACCGAACCCGCCTCTCCTACCCTGATGCTCGAATCGAAGGCCTGACCGTCCAACAAATGGCTAAGGTCGCAGGCGGTCAAGAGATTAGGATAAAGGTTCTAGCTGATCCTACATTCGGCCCTGCTATTTTTATTGGCCAAGGCGGGTCGGATTGGAACATCGCCAAAGAGGCGGTGACAGCATTGCCTCCACTAAACATGGCACTGGCTCGATATCTGATCATTAACGCCATCAATAAAGGTGTGCTCAAATTTCAGCAGTCGACTAACACAATAAACCTTGCGAAACTCGCTGGATTTTTAGTGAAGATATCGCAAGTCGTTGTTGCCTGTCCGGAGATTCATGAGCTCGATATACATCCACTTCTACTCAATGGCGACGACATTACTATCTTAGATGCGTCGGTAGTCATAAAACGCTTTGAAGGAGACCCACAAGCTAGACTCGCGATCCGCCCGTATCCAACTGAGATGGAACAGGTTTTGACGCTTCGTGATGAGACTAGAGTATTACTTCGCCCTATTAGACCAGAAGATGAACCATACCACGCCGACTTTATCAATAACGTGACGAAAGAAGATTTGTATAAGCGTTTCTTCTCCGATGTTGGGGAGTTTAATCATGAAGCGCTCGCCAATCTAACTCAAATTGACTACGACCGAGAAATGGCGTTTGTCGCCGTCGACCTGAGCCACAAAACTCCGCATATTATTGGTGTATCAAGAGTGCTGGTCACACCCGATAACAGTGATGCGGAGTTTGCCATCCTGATTCGCTCCGATCTAAAAGGAAATGGTCTAGGTCGTATACTCATGAACAAAATCATCGACTACTGTAAAAATAAACAGACCAGGCAAATCTCTGGTATGACAATGCCGACAAACAGAGGCATGTTAACCCTAGCTCAGAAACTAGGGTTTGAACTAGACGTACAGTTCGAAGATGGCGTTGCAGATATGGTACTCAAGCTGTAAAGCTAAGTTCGTGAGTTCAGTTTTGAAGTGACAATAGGGGCGAAAACGCCCCTATTTTAGATCCCACTCTTTTGTCAGGTGTCGTATACACCATGACTTAGCTTCACCGATGTTGTTGCGTTTCCATGCTAAAACAACATCAATCTTTGCGACTTCAGTGTTTGCTATTTGTTTAAGTGAACCTTGCTGGATCAACTTCTCAGCGACTTGTGTTGGGAGAGTTCCGATGCCCAAGCCAGAAATTAAAGCTTCAACCTTCGCATCTAGGTTGGAAACGGTCAATCTAGGTTGCTTCTCTAAGATGTTAACGCTCAGCGCTGGTTGCTCCCTTGCAGTGTCGGCTATCGCAATAACACGGTATTTACTTCGAGCGTCACTGTCGAAGTCCCCTTTTCGCTTATGGACATAATGATCGGAAGCCGCTACCCATGTCATTGACATTTCGCCAAGCTTTTCCGCTTTAACACCTTGTGGCAAGACTTCAGGCTGCGGGCAGACTAGAAGATCACAGCGACCTTCATTGAGTGACTCCCAGCATCCTGCCAGCACTTCCTCTTCAAGCTTGATACGAGTTTTACTGACCATTCCTAGCTTGTCGACCAGATCAAAGAAGTTGTTCACCGGAATAATGCTGTCGTAAGCAATGGTTAGGTCTAGCTCCCATCCATTAGCAATCAACCTAGCCTCATTGATCATGCTCTCAGTGGCTTGCAGTATCACTCGCCCTCTTTCCAAGATGAGTTTGCCCGCCTCTGTAAGGGTCGCTTTGTGCCCTGAGCGATCAAAAATCATGATGTCCAAGTCTTGCTCAAGCTTTTGCATTTGATAACTCAGAGAAGACGTAGCGCGATCAAACTCGCCGGCTGCAGCAGCGAACGAGCCTCTGCGCTCTATTGCATCAAGAATAGTCAATGCTTCTAGTGTAATCGATACCGACATTAGCAGTCCTTTTCAGTGAAAACTCTTAACTTACTGACAGTGATAGCAAAAACAATGCAAGAACACAACGTGAGTATTTTATAACCACTCAATCATATTTATTAATGAAAATAATAGTAATTCTCATTATGATCTGTATTATCTTCGGAAACTGCCCTTTGAAGGCTCACACACAATCAAAATTATGGACTAAAATGATGTATCAGTTTCCTTTCAAGAAGCAGCTCATTGCGACTTCAGTTTTAATGGCAATTGCCCCCCAAGTTTTCGCAGAGAACGAGCAAAAAAAGTTTGACGAAGTAGTTGTTGTTTCGGCTTCTAAAACACCACAGGCCTACTCAGATGTATCGACTTCTATCAGTAAAGTGTCTAGCGACGAGTTCGAGCAGGCAATGGCGAATGACGTCAAGCAAGCCGTGAAATACCTACCCGGTGTAGAAGCTGAAGGTAGTGGTCGTTTCGGACTATCTGGCTTCAACATTCGTGGTATGAATGGTTCGAGAGTCAAGATTATGGTGGATGGTGTACAACAACCTGTCGCCTACAATCCAGGTGCTGGCGAACAAAGAAAGTATCCAAATGCCATTGAAGTCGACACCTTAGCCACTATCGAGGTGAACAAAGGAGCCTCCTCTTCGGTATTTGGCTCTGATGCCGTTGGTGGTGCTGTCGTCATGCGCACTAAAAACCCGGAAGATGTTTTGGTTACCGATGGAGATGAACACCGATTCGGTATTAAGACGGGTTACAGCTCAGCAGATGAGAACTTCAAAACCACTGCTACTTGGGCGATGCGTCAAGACAAACTCGAAACTCTGCTGATGCTGACTTATGCAGATGGTTCTGAAACTAAAACCCACGGCAGTGGCGTAGATGTTGTTGGTGATCAACGTGGTGCAGCTAACCCCGCTAGCAAGCAACTTGGTAATGTACTCGCCAAAGCGTTCTACCAGTTAAACGATAACCATCGTATTGGTCTGACTGGTGAGTATTATGACTTTACACACAAAGAAGACGAACTTTCTTACTACGGGATTTCTATCCCAATGGGCCCTGGTTTTGATTTCACCTATAACAGCCGTAATACCGAAGATAGAAACAAGCGTTTACGCCTTGGCTTTGAGCATGAGTGGCAAGTCAATGCGGCAATTGCGGATGATTTAAAATGGTCGGTCAATTTTCAAGACAGTAGCAGCCTGAACAAGAACTATGACAACACTAATATTTACGGTGACCGTCTAAGGCAGAGAGATGCGCAAGACAGTACTTGGCAATTCGACACTCAGCTAAATAAGCAACTCGATTTTGATAGCCACTATCACCTACTTACTTATGGTTTGAACTACAAAAACAATAAGTTTCAGTTAAACAACGATGACTTCAAGTCTAGTGGCGATACGGTAGGTTCAACGGGCGTACCAGATGCAACAACCGAGAACTTTGGGTTATTCGTCGAAGATCAGATTTTCCTTTTGAACGAGCGCCTTGTATTGAATGCGGGTCTTCGTTACGACAGCTTTAAGACTGATCCGAAAGCGAGCGAAGGGTACACCAACGAAATAAGTCCGTATCAAGACGACGACTTCTCAGCCAAACTTGGCGCGGTATATCATCTATCCCAGCAGTACAGCGTATTTGGTCAAATTAGCCAGGGCTTCAAAGCGCCGACGGTTCACGACCTTTACTATACCTATAACCAAGGTGCGATCATCAAAGCAAACCCTGAGCTAAAGTCAGAGCGCAGCTTATCTTATGAACTTGGCTTTAGAAGCCAATCGAATGTCGCTAAATATGAACTAGTCGGTTTCTACAACCAATATACCGATTTCATCTCTAGTAAAGATCTAGGCACTGATCCTGATAGCGGTAAAGATGTTTACACTATGGTGAACTTAGATAATGTCGATATTCGAGGCGTTGAGTTTTCCAGTGATGTTGCGTTAGATGAACTGCTGGGTGCTCCGCAAGGCATGTATACGCGATTCTCGTTGACCTACACCGATGGTGAAGACAAATCGACAGGTGAACAGCTTGATACAATCACCCCGCTTCGTTCAGTATTCGCTTTAGGTTACGACAATCTTCAGAATAATTGGGGCTTGTTGAGTTCGGTAACAATGGCAAGTAGAAAGACCGACTGGCAAGACAATGATCAACCTGACAGTGAGAAGAATGTTGACGCCCCAGGTTATGCGGTTGTTGATTTAACGGCTTACTACAGACCGATGCAGGATCTAACGCTTCGTGCCGGCCTATTCAATGCGTTCGATGCCAAATATTGGTTGCATGACGACCTTCGCTACAAAACGGTTGTGCCGGGCTCAATGAGTCCAAAAAACTATGACCTATATACTCAACCTGGTCGCAACTGGTCGGTAACGCTAGAATACCTCTTCTAATACAAAGGTAATTAACTACTGGCACAAAAAAACGCCTCATCATTTATATGATGAGGCGTTTTTCTATATGAGGTGAGTTAGCTAGGTAACATACCTTGGAAACAATAAATAGACATTAAGCAGTTTGAGCTTTAAGTCCTTTAGGTGCTGGAGTAATGCTGTCTTTGTAACTAAACCACAAATAGCTCACCGCGATGAGGTAGAACAAGTAAGACAGTGCAAACACGATTGGCGAAGTAATTAAATCATTTGAGATGCTCAACCCTACCCCGACTACGGTCACTGTTAGCTTAGCGATCGTGCCTAATAGAAGCAGTCCCATAGCGAATTGTGGGAAACGCATGCTTGCAAACGCAATCATGTAACACGCGCCTACCGCTAGCGAAGCAATTGATAAACCAAGTAGATAAGAGTGGATATGGTCAGCGGCAGCGTAACCAGCGCCTAGAGACACACCAAGTAGCATTAGGATTTTTGTCATGAACATAAGTCACCTCAATAAACAAATACAATCGCGATTGAAATGTCCATTTTCAATTTTGAAATCTCATTTTACGTGTATTGTTATCCCTAATTAAATTGATTTCAAGCTCATTTTTTAACCACTACAAGGGCAATATTCACCCATTAATTTTCTGTTACATATAGACAACATTAGAAAACCCAAATCCACTGCACTTACAGTATGTTACGTATTTTACTTTGTGTTAACTTCATATTGTAACAATGTATTTACAACATAACTTTTTTCAGCTCTTGCTAAATTTGTGATCCAGCGACTTTGCGTAATAAAAGACACTATAAATTAAACTAAATTTTACATATCTATTACATAAATAAGTTAATTGAATTTATTCGGAAAAATCGATTCCAATTGTAGGAATATTGGTTATAATCCGCGCTCGATTGCGCTATCTGTTGATAAACGCAAACTAAATTTGAGTGTTTAACCCCCCGAACGTTGTTCGACATATCAGAGAACAAAAATGAGCAAGATTGATAAAGCAATGCGAATTCTGATTGCAGGATTCTGTATCAACCTTTGTCTTGGCATCCTGTATGCTTGGAGTGTATTTAATAAAGCCCTAGTGAGTGAATGGGGTTGGAGCGCAGCTGACGCGTCTTCACCTTACGCGATCGCGACCATCACTTTTTCTATCTGTCTTCTAGTAGCGGGCGTACTTCAAGATCGCATGGGTCCACGTAACATCCTTATCTTGGGTGCGACGCTAACGGGTCTAGGTATGATTGCATCAAGCTTTGCTGAGTCAGTAATGATGCTTAACATCACGTTCGGTATGATCACAGGTGCAGGTATCGGTTTTGGCTATGCATGTCTGTCACCTTCAGCAATGAAATGGTTCCACCCTTCTAAGAAAGGCATGGTAAACGGTCTAATTGCAGCAGGCTTTGGTCTAGCAGCTGTCTATCTTGCTCCCCTAACCTCTTCTCTGATTGGTTCTATGGGTATTAGCTCTGCATTCATGGTTCTTGGTGTTGGTGTCCTTATTATTGCAGTCCCTCTAGCAGCGACTATCAATAACCCACCAGCTGGCTATCAACCAGAAGCGCCAAAAGTAAAAGCGGGTCAAGCTCCGGTTCAAGTTAAGAAGGCTACTGACATTAGCTGGAAGGCAATGCTGAAAACCCCTCAGTTCTACTCACTATGGGTAATGTACGCATTTGCTGCTGCAGCAGGTCTTATGATCATCGGCAACATCACGAACATTGCAAGTGTACAAGCTAACCTGCCAAACGCAGTGTACTTGGCATCACTACTGGCTATCTTCAACTCTAGTGGTCGTATTGCTGCTGGTATCCTATCTGATAAGATTGGTGGCGTACGTACGCTGATGCTCGCGTTCATCCTTCAAGGTGTGAACATGGTATTGTTCTCAACGTTTACGTCTGAGTTCATGCTGATCATCGGTACAGCAGTTGCAGCGGTTGGTTACGGCACGCTACTAGCGGTATTCCCATCACTGACAGCCGAGTACTACGGCCTTAAGAACTACGGTACGAACTACGGCGTTCTTTATACCTCTTGGGGTATTGGTGGTGCTATCGGTGCAGCGATCGTTGGTTACTCGATGACTCACGGTGGCGGTTACAACCTAGCTTACACAATTTCAGCGGTGATGATGGGCGTATGTATCGTACTTTCACTTGTCACTAAGCCGATTACAGAAGAGAAAGCAGCGGAACTTAAAGCAGCATAATTCTTCTGGTTTATATAAATACCATCGCATTGAAAGCCTGACATTTATGTCAGGCTTTTTTTTGGTCTTCTTTCTCTCCAATGGGCATCTTTCTTCGTTAAATATTGGAAAATTATTGATTTATCCATGAAAATTAGCACTATGCACGAAGGAACGACTCGCACTACGCGACGCATTGAGAGCACACTATGACAACAAGACGATTTTCTTTGACACTGCTAATCCTCATCTTTTCTGGATGTGCGACCTATGCAGGCCTCAATTATGACCAGCTATTTGGTCAGCCCGAAGTTAGAGAGAGGACGGTCCCCCCTTCTTCGCCAGAGGAGGATGTATTCCTAACTCAGGTAAAACCAATCATCGATAATCGCTGTGTCGTTTGTCATGCCTGTTACGATGCTCCATGCCAGTTAAAACTATCATCCGTCGACGGAATCGACAGAGGAGCCAGTAAAGAACTTGTTTATCAAGGAACCCGTTTGACAGCATCACAACCAACTAGACTGTTTGAGGATGCACAAACAACCGCAGAGTGGCGTGAGCTTGGCTTTTTTCCAGTGTTAAACGAACGCGAACAATCACTCGCTGGTAACTTAGACGCAGGTTTAGTAGCAAGAATGCTCACGCAAAAAGCGCGTCATCCACTACCTGAAACGGATCAATTAGAAGGTTTCGATTTCTCTATTGCACGTGAGCAAGTCTGCCCGACTATTGAAGAATACGACGCCTACGAGGCAGAATATCCTTTGTGGGGCATGCCGTATGGAATGCCAGCAATCACCAATAGTGAATATCAAACCCTTATCTCTTGGCTTGGCAGCGGCGCGAAAATGAATGCTCCTTTGCCACTGACAGAAGAAGAGCAAGGGCTGGTGGATGAATACGAAATACTACTCAACAACGACGCGTTGAAGAACCAACTTACCGCTCGCTACATATACGAGCACCTCTATCTTGCCCATCTCTATTTCTCAGAAGTAGAAACGGAACGTCGCTTCTTTACGATTGTTCGTTCATCCACTCCGCCTGGGCAGCCAATTAAACGTGTGGTGACTCGACGCCCATATGATGATCCGGGCGTTGAGCGTGTGTATTATCGCTTGGTTGCTGTGCGCAGCACCATCGTTGATAAGACTCATATGCCGTTTGCACTCAACATGCCGCGACTTGAAAGTTGGTATCAGTGGTTTATCGAACCTAACTATAAAGTGGCTGAGTTACCGAGTTATGATATCTCGGTATCAGCAAATCCAATGACAGCCTTTAAAGATCTACCCGTCAAAGCAAGATTTAGATTCATGCTTGATAATGCTCAGAATACCATCATGGCGTATATCAAAGGTCCAGTTTGCCGTGGTCAACTTGCCCTTAACGTGATCAATGATCGTTTTTGGGTGTTCTTTCTGGATCCTGAAAAATCTGATCTACCAGAAGTCGACGAGTTCTATCAGCAACAGGCGGATAACCTCAAACTTCCAAGCGAACTTGAGAGTAATACTGTCCCTATTACCAATTGGGTCAAGTATGCAAATCAGCAAACTCGCTATTTAGAAGCCAAGTCAGAGTTCATGAATAAATGGTTTGAAGGTGGCAAACACCTCACGACCGATGTGCTCTGGACGGGTGATGAAGAAAACCCAAATGCGGCTCTGACCGTATTCCGCCACTTCGACAGCGCATCCGTAGTTCAAGGGCTCGTTGGCAATCAACCCAAAACGGCTTGGATCTTAGATTACGCCCTTCTGGAGCGAATTCATTACCTGCTTGTGGCCGGTTTTGATGTTTACGGTAATTTTGGTCATCAGCTCATTACTCGCATGTTCATGGACTTCTTAAGAATGGAAGGTGAAAGCAACTTCTTAGCACTGCTACCAAACACGGTTCGCCATGAAGAGTTCAGCAGTTGGTACCAAGAGCAGAGCCCTCAATTTAGTGAGTTTTTGCAGCGTAACATCAAACCATTTAGTCAACCGACTCAGGTGCTATATCTGACGCAAGACTACAAAAAAGAGTTGTTTGATAAGCTAGAGAAAGAGCTAGCACCTGTTTTACATGATCGCTTTGATATTGTGAATACGGGGCTTTCTTCTGAAAACGAAGCATTGCTGCGTAGTATCGACGGCATCAAAGGCGAAGGACTCAAGACAGTACCTCAGATCGTCATGGTGATGATCGAAGCTGAAAATGGCAACCAGCAGTTGTTTACCCTGCTCCACAACAACGCTCACATCAATATCTCGAGCCTGTTCTCTGAAGAGAAAAACCGCGACTACAAAAACGATGACTTCACCTTCGTTCGAGGTGTGATCGGTAGCTACCCAGGTGCGTATTTAAGTCTCAAAGAGTCAGACATAGAAAATTTTGTCAAAACTCTGCGAGGCATCCAAGGAGAAGAGGACTACGTGAAATTGCTAGACAATTATGCAGTTAGACGAACCTCTAAAGATTTCTGGGGATTTAGCGATCAAGTTCATGAGTTTTACCAGCGCACCCAGCCTATCGAATTTGGTCTATTGGACTATAATCGATTTGAGAACAGATAGGTGCTCTCGTTAGCTCTTAGGAGGTGTGAGATGAGCATTAGAGATAGCATTGAAGCCATCGAGCAACAGATTTATGTTGCCTGTTCAGACGGTGACTACGAGACCGTCAACATGTTGGAACACCAACTCGAACATTTGAGAGGACTCTCAAACAAAGGGTTAGATGAAGACCCATATGCAGTTGAGCACCGTACTTACTTCGAAGATGAGTGGTAGGCGTGAATACTGCACATACAACAAAGGGCTCACATTGTGAGCCCTTTGTTTATTAAGTGAGTTTGATTTGCGATAGAGACGGATGTCGTCATCCTTCTAAAGTTTATACTGGAAGCTGATATCTCGTACTTCGCCCACCACCTGACTTAACCAAGCATCCTTGTTCTACTAACGCCGCCAAATGTCGTGTTGCGGTTGGTTTACTCACTTTGGCGACTTTGTGGTACTGAGTAGTATTGATGCCATCTGAAAAATCGCCATCCAACATACGATTGATTACTTTCATTTGTTCTTTGGTTAACGTCGTTTGGTCGACATTGCGCCAGAAGTTGGTCTTGTATACCGTCTGATTGATTTCCTTGTGTACCTCATCGAACGTTTGGTTCAGCGTATTAAAAAACCAAGCCAACCACTCAGTAATGTTCATATCGCCTTTCTGAGTCTGCTCCAAGACCTGATAATAGCTTTTCCGATTCGCAAGGATACCCACAGACATTGCGTAGAAACGAACCGACTGATGTTCAGCCTGCGCTAACGCAAGGTCTGTCAATAAACGAGTGATACGACCATTCCCGTCGTCCAGTGGATGAAGCGTGACGAACCACAAATGAGTAATAGCTGCTCTAAGTAATGGATCAAGCGACGTATCACTCAGCGAATCATTGAACCAAGAGATGAACCGCTTCAGTTCAACGTCAAGTGTGTCTCGGCCAGGCGCTTCAAAGTGCACGGTAGGTTTATCGATACGACCAGACACAACTTGCATCGGTGCAGTTCCGCGAAGTTGACCACCCACTACGGGATTAAACATTGTGTACCCCTCGGGAAATAGCCTAGCGTGCCAATGTAAAACCCTTTCAAGCGTTAACGGTTCATCAAGGTTTTCAACGGCATCTAGCATAATTTCTGCTAGCCCATCAGTCTGGTCAGTGGTTGGAAAAGGGTGTTCTTCCGTCATACCAAGTCTATTTGCCAATGACGAGCGAACAGAGAAAGCGTTCAGTTTCTCGCCTTCAATCGCACTCGAGTGAATGATGTTAGCCAACAGGGTATCTAACATACTCTCTTTGTCATCGACTGTATGGTTGAACATCTTGCCAAGTAGGATCCCCTGATTTAAGCGAGTCTGCCTAACCAGTGGCTCAATGATCTCTTTATCCCAATGAAAATTTGGCCAGTCAGACTGCTGCCAGATCCACATGATGACTCCTTGATTTGATTACACCTAACAATCTAATCAAATTATGATGCGAATATCGCAGTTAATCAACTCATAAATTGATTAGATAAAGCATAATAATCAAATCAATGCACTTTAGACTTAAACTGTATATTCATCCAGTAGACTCGTTAACTGCTTGCTAGCGTGCGCCTGAGCATTTATTAACAACTCCAAAAGCTCTAAAAAGCGTCCAATATGGTCGTCGGCAGTTTCAATCGCTAAACAGACTTCAAACAACTGAGATAAGCCCAATGCGGCAGCACTACCTTTAAGCTTGTGAGCTAATGATTTCACCATCGCCTCATCGTCTGTCTGAGCCGCTATCTCTAAGTCTTTTATTGTCGTTTCGCTCGACTCAACAAATGCATTAACGATCTTCCTTACCCGCTCAACACCCAAGACGCTAACGTCTCCCCTTACCACACTCTCATCAATTATCGCGATCTCATCCAATGTATTGAACGTGACGGTTTCACTTGGACTGTTCACAGGTTTGAATACCTCGACTTTGCTAGCTAAGTGTTGCTGAATGATGTCACGAAGATCTTCTCTATCAACAGGCTTTGGCAGATATCCGTTAAAGCCTGCTTCCAAGTAGGACTCTACTTCCTCGGTGAACACATGCGCGGAGACAGCAATCATCGGTGTTTTACCTTCTTGGCCGCGCTTGCGTTCAATTTGTTGGAACTCTTGTAGAAGGTCCACACCACTACAGTCTGGTAAATTAATGTCGACTAACGCGATGTCGAACTCATGTTGTTCAAACATCACCTTGGCATCTTCACCCGTTTCAGCAGCTATCACATGGTGTCCCATATTCACCAAGAACCCTTCAGCCACCATAAGATTTACTGTGTTATCCTCTACCAGAAGAACACGACCATTTACCGTTTCGGTTCCACCAATCGGTGTTGTGATTTCTTGACCTTCTAGAGTGCACTGTTCGAGCGGAATAACAAACCAGAAACGGCTGCCTTCACCAAGGTATGAATCAACATAAATACCACCGTTCATCGCGCGAACCAATTTCTGGCTAATCGCAAGCCCCAAGCCAGTGCCTCCAATGGCTGAATGCCCAGAATCTGCTTGGGTAAAGGCTTCGAACAGCGACAGTTGATCTTCGGGACTTATACCAATGCCAGTATCCGACACTTCTATCATGACGCAGCTTTCATCGTCCGGGTCCAGAGATACATAGATATCGACTTGCCCTTCTTGGGTGAACTTAATGGCATTTCCGACAAGGTTATTGAGCACCTGACTCAGTCTTGTCACGTCACCGCAATACACATCTGAGACATCACTTTCTATATGGAAGCGAAAGTCCAGATTCTTTTCCAAGGCTTTACCTAGCATCAATTGATAACAGTCTTGTACCATACGGTACAGGTCAAACGGCTTGTTACGGATCTCTAAATGGCCTGCTTCTATCTTTGAGTAATCAAGCACATCATTAAGAATGGCAAGCAGGTTTTGTCCGCTACGGTTGATGGTTTCAAGGTAACTTCTCTGTTGCTGATTCAAAACCGTATCTTCCATCAGCGCCGCTGTGCCGAGGACACCATTCATTGGCGTACGAATCTCATGACTCATGGTTGCTAGGAAGGCGGATTTTGCACGGTTCGCCTGCTCTGCTGCATTACGCGCTTTGGCGTGGTTGAGTACCTCTTGATTGAGCTTTTCGTTGCTGGTTTGAAGCTGTAACGTGCGCTCAGTAACAATCTGTTCGAGTTGGTTTTTGTGTGACTCTAACTCTTTCTTCGCTTTGGCTTCTGCTTCCGCGACGACTTTTAGCGCCTGAGCGGTATTTCTGGCCGTGATAATGGCTTGCCCCATGTGAGCAAGCTCGTCGTTACCCTTAACGCTTACATCAACATTAAGTTGACCCTTGGCAATTGAAAGCAAGGCGTTGGAATACTCTGCCAAACGCTTGACTACCGAAACGTACACAACGCGCCAAACAATCAGTACAACAACCATGAAGCCGATGATGGATAACACACCAAGTGTCCATTGTGCATAACTTAAGGTTTTAGATAAGTCGTCGACCGCTCTAGTAGTCGCTAGGTTTGATTGGTCTACAAGTTTGGACACTGTCGCATTTAACGTGGTGAATAGCTCCAGTGTTTCTTGCATTAACGTTTGCGAGCGCTGTTTTTCGTAATGCTTTTGCTTAAGTGAGCTGAAAATGGATTTCCCATCGGCAAGATCCTTTAGCAGTTCCGCCATTTGTGCCGACCGTGTGGGATCCTCTACGCCAGGTACGCGTCTCTGCATGATGTTAATATTGGACTTATACTGACGCTGGAGCTCTTCAATACGTCCAAGGTCTGATACCGTGCGAGCTTCTTCAATTTGATTCAGAGTTTTAAATGCGAGTAAGTGGAGCTCATGTAACCGCTCAGACAGATCAAGATCGACTTCCACTAAGCTATCTAATGCGTCCAAGGCCGCCGATTTCTGTTCTTGCTCTAATAAACCATAGATATGAGTGACGTTTGCCACAGCGATAGTGCTGGTATTAAGTACTTGAGTACGAGTCAGTTGTTCCAGTTCATCGGCTTGAACACGAAGTTCAGCCGTTTGCTCGTTGATCGACTGGTCAAGGGTGATAGTTTGCTCTACTGAACTTCCAAGCTCAGCAAGACTATCGATAATAGATTGAACGGTTTGCTCCAGTTCATCAAGTAATTTGGAGTCAAAGGAATCGGAGCCAAGTGCTTTGATGTGCATTAGTAGGGATTCAAGACGACTAAATAGAACACGTCCCGCTTCTTGATGCTGAGACTTAGTTTTCGCATTAGAAAGTACTTGGACGGACGCAATAATCCGCGAGCTCAATTCAGACACTTCACGAGCTTCTATCATAGAGGGTATTGCTGTATCGACAACATTTCGCTCTGTTTTTGCGACGAACGAAAACCCAGATACGCCTATCGCTGTAGAAAGCAATACAAGCATCGCCATGACCAAAAATGAAAACAACAGCTTTCGACCAATGCTGGCTTTGGAGAGCAACATAACCACCCCTATAGAATTTCCACTTTTTACGTCCAAAGCTTAACTGACAGTGGTTAGGCTGAGCCAACCAATCACATATAGTGCTTGCCGATACGGAATGGACTGTATTACGCTATATTTTGCAATGTTGGCGACCGAGATACCACTACACGTTTACGATATGCCAAAGAATAATCACGTTTTTTCCACCATTTGTGCCTTAATTGCCACCACGAGCGTGCCGTTTTTGTCCGCCGAAGTGAATGCAGCACAATCTAAACAGGGTGAAGCAGCTGAAAAAGTCTGTGCTATCTATCCACACCTGAAAGATTCCTATTGGTTGTCCGTTAACTATGGAATGGTCATGGAAGCGGAAAAACAGAACATTAACCTGAAAGTGTTTGAATCAGGTGGCTACCCGAATGTCGATAAACAACGCTCACAACTTATTGCTTGTCGCGATTGGGGAGCTGACGCCATTATCCTAGGTACGGTATCGCCCACTGCCTTTAGTAATGATCTAAGCCAATATACTAAAGATACGCCAGTTTTCGCGACGGTGAATCATTTGGTCGCAGACAAATCTCAAGAGTCACACATAAAAGGCGTTGTGGGTGTTGATTGGTACTGGATGGGTTATAAAGTTGGCGATTTCCTTGCGAAGAAACACCCTAAAGGAAGCGGCACAGTCGATATCGCATTTTTACCAGGCCCACAATCAAGTGGCGGCACCAAGCCCGTAATACTTGGTTTTTTACAAGCCATAAAAGGTAGCGATGTTAACGTCATGGACACCCTTTGGGCAGATAACGACAAAGAGTTACAGCGTAACCTAATTCAAGAAGTTATTGAGAACTATACTTCTCTTGACTACATTGTTGGCAGCGCAGTAGCAATTGAAGCCGCCATCAGCGAACTCAGAAACAACGAAGCTCACGAAGATATCGAGCTACTGTCTATCTACCTCAGTCATGGCGTGTACCGAGGACTTTTGCGCGGTAAAGTTGAACTCGCTCCCACTGATAAAATGGTAGAGCAAGGGAGGCTTTCAGTGCAACAAGCGGTAAGCTACCTAAGAGGACAAGCCTATCAACCAGACTTAGCGCCAAAGATTGAAGTCCTGTCACCAAAAGCATTGGATAAGAGCATAGTAGCTGAATCGCTATCCCCTAGCGCATACAGGCCGATATTTAGCGTCGAAGCAGATTAACTGTCACAGATATCAATTATGGTAATTGCGTAGTGAATGACTAACATTTAGTATCAAGGGCTTACCATAAATAATCTTAGATAAGATGAGATTTCAATGACTATTCACCAATATCAGTAATTATTGGAATCTACAGGTTAAAATTTAGGAAAAAATACATGCAAAAAACCATTCGCACTATGCCAGCGCACAAACACATTGCTCTGGTGGCACACGACCACTACAAACCAGAGCTTCTCCGTTGGGTACAAGAGAACAAAGAAAAGCTACAGGGTCACTTTTTGTATGCAACAGGTACGACAGGGAATATGCTGAGCAAAGAGACCGGGCTTGCGATTAAAAGCATGATCAGTGGTCCAATGGGTGGTGACCAACAGATTGGTGCGTTGATTTCCGAAGGTAAGCTAGACATGCTTATTTTCTTCTGGGATCCACTCAATGCGGTTCCACACGACCCAGATGTGAAGGCATTGCTTAGAATCGCAAGTGTCTGGAATATCCCTGTTGCAACAAACCGTGCTACGGCTAACTTCCTATTTGAATCAAATCTACTTGAACAAGAAGTGGAGATTGAAATACCAGATTACGACGCTTACTTGGCTGAGCGAATCTAACAGTAGTCACCCCCTACTTCTAGACAGATAAAATCCCTGCAAATGCAGGGATTTTTTGTGGTCGTAGCGGTCGACCTCTTACTCGCCGCTCTCACCCGCTTGTTGAACCACGAATGATGTGGTTGGTTCAACGGTATTAATCAGAGATTCAACCTGCAAAATCGCCTCTAGCGACGTGCTGTTCTTGCGATAGCTAATATAAAGGGGACGAGACCACTCTTCCGCACCGTCCACTCTGTGGAGCTGTCCAGACTCAATAAACGGCTCTACCAATGACGCGGGTAGATAAGCACAACCCCCCTTCTCTAAAACAAAGTCTAGAGCGATACGCCCGGTCGAGGTACGCAAGTAAGGCGCTGGAATACTTGGATGACGATCGGCATGTTCAAAGCCAAACTGTGTCCCCCAGTCTACATAAACGTATTTAGTCGTGAATGCGGTTTCGATATTACTCGGCTCTGTCGATACCAAAACCAATGAAAGTTCGGATATCTGATGACTCTTAAACTCTTCCACTTTGAATGGATCGAAAGAAAACGCGACATCCAAGGTTCGCTCCAATAGCTTTCGGTTAAGCTGCTCACGACTTAATGACTCAGCGACAAAGCCATAACCCGAGAGAGAGTCGGTGACAACACTTAAACCATTTTGAAGGTAAGCGTCCCAAATGTTCGGAGTGCCGCCCAGTGTCAGCTGTAGCGCCTTATTACTTTCAAGGGATAAGTCGAACGTCGCTTGTTTAAGTGTCGATACCATAACCTCGGCATAACCGATTAACCTCTGTCCTGCCGAAGTCAGTTGTATGTTGTTGCGGTGGCGAGTAAACAAACGAGTATCAAAGTATTCTTCAAGTTGTTTGATCCGAGCGCTCACCGCCGCTTGCGTAATGTAGAGGTTTTCGGATGCGCGACCGAAGTGTTTTTCCTTAGCGACTTCAAGGAAGGTTTGGAATACTTTTACGTCCATATCATGACTCTTATGATTATTCTAAGTTTTAGAGCTAACGTTTTGGTTAGCCACGTATTCTTACACAGTTAAGCTTACTTTAAGCATAAATAAAATTTGTGAGTTCGACAAAAACAATTCGTTATCTTTCTTTGTCATTTCCAACTATTTTCAGCATCGAACCAACACGGGATTCTAAGGCTTTAACGACGTCTTCGGATGGCATTCTAGCTCCCTGAATACCCTTGCTTTACTACCTATTTGCTTTGAGGTCTCTATGACTGAAACTCTATTTCGCCACGGCAAGAAACGTTTTTTTGATGCAGTAAAGTTCCCACGCGGATTCGCGAAATCGGGTGACTTTACACTTATTGAAGAAGACATCTTAGTGACTTATGGAGAAACAATGTTAGCACTTGAACGTGGTGACATTACTCCAGAAAACGCTGAAGAAAAACACTTCACAAAAGTGATCGTGAACCCGAGTAAGGCGAAGTCCAAACTGGAACATACCTGGCTTAAATACGTACGCTTAGCACGCGGAAGAAGAGCATTCCATACGTTGAACAGTAAGTCGAAGTTTCATGAAACTCCGAAAGACTACGACTACGAAATGGAGAATGATGACGTTTTAGAGCCAGCATAAATGTTGTGATCTTTCCTCCTAAACACAAAAGTAGAGCCCAGTGCTCTACTTTTTTTTGCCCGCTTACTGGCCGCTAAAGTATCCATTGTCGGCTAACAAGAAAGCCGCACAAAGGCGGCTAAACAGTTACTTTTGATTAATAGTCGATTAATCGATTAGAAACGCACGGCTTGGGTCTACATACACTTTGTCGACCATGGCCTCGCGCCCTAGTAGCATCATATAAGACATATCTTGGCGATTACTCAAGGTTATCTCGATTGGCCATTCCCTATCACCCAGTCTAAACAGCGTTTGAATGACACAACGCTGCTCAGAATCGCCGTTCGATGACTTAATTCTTCGCGAATCATGAATCAAAGACTCACAATGAACGATTTCATCGAGATGGTAGATATCAGGGTGCAGATCATACTGAACATAGAGGCGACCATCACGTTTGACTCGTTTGAGATTATCAACATGCAGAGACGACGTTTTCGCGCCTGTATCGATACGCACTTCCAAGTCAAAAATACCTAACTCTGGAAGACTACATACCTCCAAGTTACCAATGATCATTCTGTCGTTATATGTATTTGGCATAGTGTTACATGCTCGGTTCTACTGGAACAATCGAGTCTTGCATGATTTCGATGTGTTCAAATACCTCTTCTGCGCTATCTCCAAAATACGCAATGTGATACATGGCTTCCCCTTCTTGAACAAGAGGAATATTTTGCTTGCCAATGATGATGCCTGCTCGGTTAGATTTTACTTGCTTGATGTTGTTACCTAATGGTCCGTTGATATCAGCAAGCACTTCACCTTTTTCTACCATAGATCCAAGCTGAACGTATTCCTTAACGAACCCACTCGCACCCGCCCGAGTCCAATCACTACGGTTAGCAATGAATGGTTCCGTTTTCGCCTTAGAAACTCGTTTACGGGTCATTCCCAAGGCTTTTAGTACGCGAAGTACGCCCTTGACACCCATCTGAATTGACAGCTCATCAAATCTCAAAGCCTCTCCCGCTTCATATAAAAGCACTCTGGCGCCATTGTTAACTGCCGCTTCACGTAGTGAGCCATCGCGAATGTTCGCATTCAGCAATACAGGCACTGCAAACGCTTCCGCTAGACGCTTTGTCTCTTCGTCTTCTAAGTTGGCTCGAATTTGAGGTAAATTCGAGCGATGAATCGCTCCCGTGTGCAAGTCAATGCCATAGTCACAGTGAGAAACCACGCTTTCCAAAAAGATGTGAGCAAGCCTACCTGCCAACGAGCCCTTCTTGGAGCCTGGGAAACAACGGTTTAGGTCTCGACGGTCAGGCATGTAGCGACTCTGATTGAGTACACCGTAAACATTGACCATAGGCACATAAATCAAGGTGCCACATTGCAGTTTCAAGTTCTCTGCAATAAGACGACTAATGATTTCGATACCATTAAGTTCATCCCCATGAACCGCAGCGCTAACAAACACCACTGGTCCTTCTTTTTTAGCTCGGATGACTTGAATCGGAATGGATACTTCCGAATCTGTGTACAGCTTCGCTACAGGGATGTTGATTTCTTTACGCTCACCAGGGCGTACTTCTACGCCCGCAATGACAAGCTCTTTTGCCATTTTTAACCACGTCCTTTCGTCTTGTTGTTGTTTGGCTTGGCATTTTTCTCGATAAACTCGTAGATCAAGCCCGCCACATCTTTACCTGTCGCGTTCTCAATACCTTCTAGACCCGGTGATGAGTTTACTTCCATTACCACTGGACCATTTTTTGATTGAAGGATGTCTACCCCGCAAAGGTTTAATCCCATCGCCTTGGCTGCCGCCACAGCAGTTGCGCGCTCTTCTTTCGTCAACTTAATGAGCTGTGCGGTACCACCACGATGTAGATTTGAACGGAATTCACCTTCGGCTGCTTGACGTTTCATTGCTGCAATGACTTTGCCACCGACAACAAAGCAACGGATATCCGCGCCATTGGCTTCCTCAATAAACTCTTGCACCAGAATGTTTGCTTTTAGCCCCATAAAGGCTTCGATAACGCTTTCTGCTGCCTTTTGCGTTTCCGCTAATACCACACCAATGCCTTGTGTGCCTTCAAGTAGCTTAATAACAAGAGGAGCACCACCGACATTCTTGATTAGGTCTGGAATGTCGTCCGGCTTACTTGCGAAGCCAGTACGTGGCAAACCAATTCCTTTACGCGAAAGCAACTGCAGTGAGCGTAGCTTGTCACGAGAACGACTGATTGCAACTGATTCATTTACACAGAAGGTACCCATCATTTCAAACTGACGAACAACCGCAGTACCGTAGAAAGTAATAGACGAACCAATTCGTGGAATAATCGCATCGTACTGAGGCAACTCTTCACCCATATAACGGACTTTAGAGTTACTACTTGTGATGTCCATATAGCAATGAAGGGTATCGATGATATCCACTTGATGCCCCCTCGCTTCCCCTGCTTCTTTTAGGCGGCGAGTTGAGTACAAGTTTTCGTTGCGAGATAGAATCGCAATGCGCATGGCAGTATCCTCTTTTAGGTTTTTTGTTTTATGAGTGTGAAACGCCGGTTACGAACGACCGGAAAGAGCGTGCACCTTAAGAGTTTAGCAGCGAAAAATACAACGATAGTTTTTGTTCGTGACGATAAGAAAAGTTTATTGTTGAATACGCAAATTTTACGCATAAAAAAACCGACTTTCGTCGGTTTTTGTTAATAATTTCATTCATTTAAAAGGTATGTAAACAAAATGTATGAATGAAGCTTATTTTGCAGCCATTTCTTTTTTAACCATTACAACCGCTGCTACTACGAAAGTAATGATGAGTGCTAACTCCATGGAGTCCCCTTGTACGTCAAGACTAATTTTACAGGTTAAATTAAGTGCTGAAACCATTTTATCAAATATTCAACAAAATGTTACTTTTTAATCGATAAATTAAGCGACTCAGATCAAAAAAAGGCGCATTTAGCGCCTTTTGTTAAAAGATTGGTAAGCAAATCAAACGTCTTACTCTGGATAACCTTCTGGATTTTGCGACTGCCAACGCCAGCCATCAGTAGTCATATCGACTAGTGTGCGAGTAGCCGTCCAATTGAGCTCTTGGTTAGCTTTAGTTGGATCTGCCCAACACTCTGCGATATCACCAGGGCGGCGCTCAACGATTTTGTAAGGGACTTCTTTACCTGAGGCAACTTCAAACGCTTTCACCATATCTAGAACGCTCGTACCGTTACCAGTACCTAGGTTATAGATAGACAAGGCTTCCTGACCGTTAAGTGTTTTCAGCGCTGCAATGTGACCATCCGCAAGATCCATTACGTGGATATAATCACGTACACCAGTACCATCTGGCGTTGGATAATCATCACCAAATACAGATAAGTACTCTCTGCGTCCAACGGCTACTTGAGAGACAAACGGCATCAGGTTGTTTGGAATGCCTTGTGGATCTTCTCCCATTTCCCCTGTTGGGTGCGAACCAACAGGGTTGAAGTAACGAAGCAACGTAATGGTCCAATCAGGATTAGCTTTATGGAAGTCAGTTAAACACTCTTCAACCATGAGCTTACTGCGGCCGTAAGGGTTCGTCGCGCTGGTTGGGAATGACTCAGTAATCGGCACTGATGCTGGATCGCCATATACTGTTGCTGAAGAGCTAAATACTAAGTGTTTGACACCTGCTTCGCGCATCGCATCGACAAGGACTAAGGTACCGTTGACATTATTGTCGTAATATTCAATTGGCTTTGCTACCGATTCACCCACTGCTTTCAAACCAGCAAAATGAATAACTGAGTCGATGTTATGAGTCTTCATCGCCTCAACAAGCGCTTGCTTGTCACGAACATCACCTTTCACAAATACTGGGCGAGTCTTTGAGACTTTCTCAATACGATCAATGACCGCTGCTTTAGCGTTATAAAGATTATCGAAGATGATTGGCGTCATACCTGCTTCGATAAGCTGCACGCATGTGTGGCTACCAATATAGCCCGCTCCACCTGTTACTAGTACGTTCATTATAAATTCCTTGTGTTGCTCAGTCCGATTATATGCAATCGATATAGATTTGCGACACTTTATTTAGACTTCTCTTTGTAAACCAGACAATTGGCAGTTCAATAGGCAATCGCCAATGACTCCGGATAACCACGTTCTTTGGCGATATTCATTGCAACCTCTTGAACTCGCGCAGGGTCCAGGCTGTAAGTATGAACCATAGTTTGTGGTTGTTGAACAAACCATTTACTCATGATCTTTTTGGCTGCGATAAGCGCTGATGAAGCCTTAACGATTTCCAAGCGAGCATACCGCTCGCCCTCGAAGCTCACATCCGCTGTTCTCAAGCTCGCTTCGTTGCCTGGTATCTGCTGAGCGCCGTAAAGTGGTTTACCGGCAGGCTCGGCCGTTGAAAAGTCAGGAACAAACTGACTAATGTGTCGAATAGCACTTTTAGAGCGCGCTACCTGCACATCGAGTGGCCAGCCTTTATCGATTTTGTTAATTAGCGATTGAGGTAACTCTGGCTGAGAGGTTTCTGTGGTTGACCCCACTAAGCCTTTATCAAACAGCGTTATCTCTTTTGTCATTCCATGTAACTGAAAATAGCCACCTGGATAAGGGGTCAACTGCGCCATACCCTGCGGTGTGCCGCGTTTGCCATGAAAGATCACTTCTGGCCATTTCTCTTCTTGATGTGATTCCCATTTCGTTACATATGCGGCTTTAAACTCAACGAGACGCTGACGTTTTATTTCAAGCTTGTCGTCGATTGAACCGGTACGAAAGCCACACGCGTTAATAACGAAATCAAATGTCCCAACTTCACCGTCGTCCAGAGCAACGTTGTAATGAGACTCAAGAGGCTCAATATCATCGACAACGACGCCCGTTCTCACATGCAAATTGTCAAGTTGCTCAGTCCACAACTGAACCGATGAGGCAACGCGGAATAAGCTTAGCCCATACTCTTGGACAACATAGATAGGGAACTTTAGCTGCTCCAGATCAGTATACTTTGCAAATGGAATGAGCCATTCATCTAGAGACGATGGTACTTTGGGGCAATCACGCTGAGAAAGCGCTTTTAGCTGCTCGTAATCGTACTCATAGAAATAGTCATCTGGAGAGCCGAGCACGTTATTGTCGGCATCTTCATTAATTAAACCACGATAGGCTTCGCGAAGTACCTTCAGTCTTGGAAGCAGCGCAAATGGCTCACCATCGTCGACCTTTGGTACAGCAATAACAGTTGGACGAACGTTAACACTTGATGGGAAAAAACGAACGAAGTCGATCGATTGCTTTAACAAATCTAGACATTGTTGTTGAGAGATCTCGCGGTATAAATTTCCACCAGCATGGAGGTGACAAATCGGTGGGCCGCTGACTAGACTTTTGTTCTTGTCAAAAAGCGTTACATCTACGCCCTGTTTTGCTAGAAAGAGCGCGACGGTCGATCCGGCGACGCCTCCGCCAATAATTGCCACACGTTTACTGCTTTGTGCCATTGTGAATTCTTGGTTCATTTCTTATAAGCTGGCGTAATAATGATGCGCCATTTTAGCCCTATCCATCACTAAAAAAAATCCCAAATTTTGTGATGATTTCTCTTGACAGATAATCGGTGAATAAGTTTTTTGACACAGTTCTGACACTGCAAAACACGCTCATCACCGACAAATCAAAGGCTACGGTTTTTTGACGCTAATATTACTCTTGAGTTATCCAAGACTTTATCCACCGATTTTGTGGATAACTTAACAAAATCGGTGGCTAACTATTAAGCGAACTGCTTCTGTGACGTAGTAAGCATCTGTCTTATCAATGAAAAAAGAACCATTGCTAAAGTCAGGAAAGCGATTGCGGGGACGATGATCCACGTGGATAAATGCCAACTCCAAGGAAGCTCAAATCCAAAGGTCATAATTGAACCCACTACAAGCTCAGCGCCAAACGTTGCGACGATACCAGCCGTTATCGCCATGATCCCATATTCAGCCCAAATCGTTCTTACGATGCGTTTACGACTCGCTCCAAGCGTTCTATACAAGCGTATTTCTGCTTGGCGCTGCGATAGGCTCAACCTAAGCAGAGTAAAGATCAACAAGACGCCAGACAAGACGCCCAACGCTGCTAACACCGTAATCGACCATACAATTTGGCTGAGCAATCCTTGAATTTTCTCCCCCATCAGACGGATGTCCATAAGACTAACCGTAGGATGGTTTCGAGATAGTTCACTGATGAGCGCGTTGTCCTTGTCTTCAAGCCTAAAGCTCACTAGCCAAGCGCTCGGAATGTTCGCCAACACATCGGGAGTGAAAATAAAGTAAAAATTAGGCTTCATATCTCGCCATTCAACGAAACGGATAGAGTTAACCTTCGCACTAACTTCTTGTCCATTAATGGTAAAGCCAAGTTCATCACCAAGCTGCAATCCAAGGTTTTGGGCGACTTCTTTCTCTACCGACACGCCTCCGACATCAGTCCACTCACCAGATAGCACGTCGTTGTAGCTAGGAAGTTGTTCCGCGTAGGTGAAGTTAAGCTCTCGACTTAACGCGTCCTCTTCTTCAAGACCTTTCTTCTGACGGTTTTGAGCATCCTCACCATTAATCAGCGTTAATCTACCGCGAGAAATAGGAAAAGCCTCAGAACGTTGAATCTCATTGCCATCAAGTGCTTCCAAATACGCATCCTTTTCGTACTCTGCAATGTTTAGAGCAAAGGCATTTGGTGCATCTGCTGGCAAAGTTCTTTGCCAATCACTTAACAGATCATTTCTTACTAGCCAAATAGTCGTTAGGAGCATCAAAGACAGTCCTAATGCGCCATACTGCAAACCTGTGTGTCGTTTGCTGCGATTGATACGACTTACAGCAAGCTTCATTGAGATAGGAAGGGACACCTTACCGAGTAGCAACGTAAAGAGTACACTGATGGCCCCAAGCACCATAAACAAGCCAACAATACCAGCCAATACTATCCAAACGAGATTGTTGTCACGGTAAGCAACAAGAAGCGGTACCAGTGGCACTAGAACCAGCAAGTTAATCCAACCGCCCTGTTTCTCGTCTGCGCTTTGAAGGACTTCTACCGAAGAGACTGAAATGAGTTTATACAGTGGAATACCCAACGCTGGTACACCTATCAGTAAGCTAGACATGACAGCGATAACAGCAGGCTTAAGTCCATAAGTTGGTAGCGGGTCGGGCAAGAGGTCGGTTAACGGCAACCGAAGTAGTGTCTCTAGCCCCATCCCTAACACCAAGCCAGCTGCGATAGACATGCTCACAAGCAGCAGTGTCTGTATCGATAGCCATCTAACTAGCCATTGTCGGCTCGCGCCCAAGCTTTTTAGCATAGCAACAGTTTGTCGCCTACTTTGGACATAGTTTTGGCAAGTTAGAACAAGTGTTGTCGCAGCCATAATAATGATGATAGCGACCGTTAGGGATAGATATTGAGTTGTACGGTCAAAGATATCGTTAGTACGACTGCCCGACGATTGATCACGCCACCTATCACTCGGTGTCAGCTCAATCTGTTGTTTTAGCGCTTCAATTTGGGGCTCATCACCAACCAAATAAGCTCTAAATTGGACTCGACTACCGAGTTGAACTGCACCTGTTTGATCAACCGAGCTTTGATGAATATACGCGGTCGGCATTTGCTGGAATGGATTAAAGCTAATACCAGGTTCTTCCAAAATAACACCGCTTACAGCAAGCTCTGCATCGCCGATAGTGACAACGTCACCCTGAACAACATCAAGCTGTTCCGCAATACGACTATCTAGCCATAGCTCACCTTCACTGACATGGTTTTGTTGCCCTTCATCAGAGCCCAAAGTAAGCGTACCGCGAAGCGGAAACTTTGAGTCCACCGCTTTTACCGTAATAAGTTGCATCCCATTGTCGCTAAACGACATAGTAGCGAAGCGTGTGTACCAAGAGCTGTCTAGCCCCGAGTTCTCAATGAACTGCTTGTTCTGTTCAGTAATTGGATTGGCAGAGATATAGATAGTGTCCGCTGTCAGCGCATCTTTCCCCTGCTTTACAATTACTTGTTCCATGCGTTCTGCAAGAGCCGCTAGACCGAAGATGCATGCAATGATTAGCGTCAATGAGATAGCGATCGGCCACAGTTGTCCTTGCCTAATTTCATCAAAGCTCCATTTCACTAAACGCGTATTCAGTGTTCCCTGTGACATACCCTACTCCTGTTCCAATCTTCCAGCGTTCATGTGCAAGATGCGGTCACAGCGTTGAGCAAGCGACAAATCATGTGTGACGAGTACGAGTGTTGTTCCATGTTCTCGGTTTAAGTTAAACAGGAGCTCTACGATTTTATGAGCCGTATTTTGGTCTAAGTTTCCGGTGGGTTCGTCAGCAAACAAAATCTTTGGGCTAGTCATGAAGGCGCGAGCAATGGCAACACGCTGTTGTTCGCCACCAGATAATTGTGACGGCAAGTGGTCGATACGATGCCCTAAGCCTACGGATTCTAGAAGTTGTCTCGCTTTCGCTTCGTCCTCTTGCTCTCCTCGAAGAAGACAGGGCAGAGTCACATTTCCTAAAGCTGATAAGCTCGGAATTAGCAGAAAGCTTTGAAAAACGAACCCCAGATACTCACTACGAATACTGGCTCTCGCTTCATCATCTAAATCAGAGATTGTTTTTGATAGCAACTCAATGTTGCCTGAGCTAGGGACATCTAAACCCGCTAGAAGCGTCATCAACGTCGATTTACCAGCACCCGATGTACCAACGATCGCTATCGTTTCGCCTTCCTCTATAGATAGATTCACATCTTCAAGGATTGTTAAATGTTCCGTTTTCGTAGACACTACTTTGGTCACTGACTCAGCTTTTATTATGGAAGAACTCATGATTCGGCAACTTTCCTCTTTGATTATTATTTTTGTTTCCTTGGCCTCTTTTCACGCGAAAGCGGCTTCAATTCTGATACTTGGCGATAGCTTAAGTGCAGGCTACAACATGTCTGCCGACCTGAGCTGGCCAACCATGCTCTCTGATAAACTGTCCGGCGATTCAACAGACTTTACCGTTATTAACGGCAGCGTATCAGGGGACACAACAGGTAATGGTCTCGCTAAACTACCTGGTTTGCTGACGGAGCATCAACCTGACTATGTACTTATTGAGCTTGGTGCAAATGATGGCTTACGTGGATTCCAACCCAACATTATTCAACGCAACCTGAGTACACTGATCACTAAGAGTCAGGAAGCAGGTGCAGAAGTCTTCCTAATGCAAATTCGCGTTCCGCCAAATTACGGTAAACGTTACAGCACCATGTTTGAAAACATCTATCCAACACTTGCCGAAGAACATAACGTTCCGTTAATTCCTTTCTTTCTGGAGCAAATCATTATTAAGCCAGAATGGATGATGGAGGATGGTCTGCATCCTAAAGCCGAAGCTCAACCATTCATCGCAGAAATCGTCGCTGAATCCCTACAACCCTACCTATAACAGTACCTTGGTGATTTTGGTCAACAAACTGATAGCCAGTTTACGCCCAGAATCACCAATTTGATGCCCTAGCTCAATATAATTTACAACACTTTACGCTATCTTGAATTTTTATCATCGTCTTAGATAGGTTGTAATCAATGATAATTGAACCGATTATCAGCGGCGTCGTCGCTAAATCTGCTCACCCTGAGGGCTGTAAAAAGGCCGTCGATGACCAAATCGCTTACGTTAAATCTGCCAACCCGATCAAAAATGGACCTAAACGTGTCCTTATTTTGGGCGCGTCTTCAGGATTTGGTTTGGCAGCGCGAATCGCCCTCACCTTTGGTGGCGCTGACGCAGACACTATTGGTGTATCGTTCGAACGTGGTCCCTCTGAGAAAGGCGTAGGTAGCGCCGGTTGGTACAATAACATCTACTTTAAGCAACGTGCGAATCAGGCTGGCCGACGAGCAATCAATATCGTGGGCGATGCTTTTTCTCAAGACGTTCGTGAACAAGTTATCGAAGCCATTGAAACCTATTTTGAAGGCGAAGTTGATCTCGTTGTTTACAGCTTGGCGACAGGTGTCCGTCCAAAAGGTGATGGTGAGTTCTGGCGCTCGGCGATAAAACCGATTGGAGAAGCGGTCTCTGGTGCCTCTATCAACTTAGAAACTCAGCAATGGGAAAACAAACTTCTTGAGCCAGCAACCGACGAAGAGATCGAAGGCACACTCAAAGTAATGGGTGGCGAAGATTGGGAAAGCTGGATCGATACCCTAGTTAACTCTGACTCTATCGCTAACGGGTTTAAAACGGTTGCTCTATCTTATGTAGGCCCAGAGATTACTCATCCGATTTACCTTGATGGCACTCTCGGTAGAGCTAAAGTAGATCTTCATCAAACAAGTCATGCATTGAACCTCGAATTATCAAACTTCGATGGCAATGCTTATGCTGCTGTGTGTAAAGCGTTAGTGACCAAAGCCAGTGTATTCATCCCCGGCTTAACACCTTATCTACTTGCTCTTTATCAAACGATGAAAGAACAAGGTACACATGAAGAGTGTATTCAACAAATGCAACGCTTGTTTTCAACTAAGCTGTATGGCTCAGAAACTGTCCCACTAGATGGTGAGCGATTGATTCGAATGGACGATTGGGAATTAACTCCATCCGTTCAAGAAAAAGTAAAGACGCTCCTGGATCAGATGAACGAAGACAACTTTAAGGACCTTGGAGATTTCGAAGGTTTCCAACGTGCCTTCCTTAACCTAAATGGTTTTGGGTATGACGATATAGATTACACGTTACCTGTAGATATCAACGAGCTTACCCGCCTCAAGCCTTAATATTTATACATGAGGCAAAGGACGTTTCCCTTTGCCTCCGTCACGACTCAATCGCTCCAAACAACATCTCAAACTTGAGAAACACGTCAATATTGCGCCAGTTTTTGGCGTTTGCTAAAAATTAGCACTCTCTAAATTTCAGCGCTCATTATACTCATTTAATGACATTTCGTTTCGCAACGATTTAGCGAAACTCAACCACAGGATGTGGTAATTGAACATGACGAGAACCAAGCCTTCCATCTTGCAAACGATGAATGGTGCGGAAAAGCTGCGTATCATTGATTTTTCCGACGTTAACCGCTCACCTGACCCAAACTACATTTGTTGGGGTTGGTGCGCATTACATCGTGGCATGATAGACCTAGTATACTCGTCCCACTTAGACGATTTCGATGTTAACGAGAATAGACGAAGACTTCTTGATGAGTCTGACCGATCTTCTGACAACACAGTCTTTGAGTCACTACATTCGCTCCTTTCGGTCAAGCCCGACGAACAAATCACTCACCTATACATTTACTCTCTTGGAAAAGACCCCATCGGCGTCGTGTTTGCGATCCATCGTAAGCCACTGGTAAGCGTGTCTTTTTTAAATGGACTGCAATTTCGTTTGTCCAGATGGGTATCGCGCAAAGAAGCGTCATTCAAAAGTAGAGAGATCAAACGAGCTTATCAAACTAAACTGCGCGAGAAGGAACGTTTACTGAAACAGGCACAAGACGAACTCGAAGCTTTGAGAAAAGACAACTGGCAGCTAGAAAAAAGAATGCTGCACCAACGAAGCCACGATTATTCTACGGACATGTTAAACCGAACTGGGTTGGAAAATGCACTAAACGCCTCGTTCAACAACACGATAGTAATCGAAGGTAAAGCCTATCTCAGTGTTATCTTGGTACAGTTTACGAATGGTGAACGTGTACAGGCGCGTATTGGATGTGAGGGACTCGACCAACTACTCGCGGAGTTTGAACAAAAAGTCACTGAGATAACATCTCAGATACACTACTTCGCCAGGATCTCTACAACTGAACTCGCTTTAGCGACCGTTGTCCCCGCTGTAGACGAACAGTTCTTGCCAACACTATGTAAACAGATAGCAAGCATTGCGAAACAAGGTTTTCAGTTTCATGGACAAGAGGTCCATTTACATACCTACATGGGTGTTGCCAACTCTTACCATACACAAGATGCCAACCAATTAATTAACAATGCGTTTCACGCTGCTTTAGCCTGTAAAGAGTCAGGAGAGCTTGTGTCCTTTTTTACCCATGCTGATCAACAAGACCAAAAAGCATTCAATCAACTCGAACACTATTTAATTCAAGCCGTTAGAAACGACGATCTCATTCTCTATTTCCAACCTAAGGTTGAGCTTGAATCGCAAAAGTGGATAGGGGCAGAAGTGTTACTACGTTGGAAGCATCCAGTTTTGGGTGACGTATCTAATGAAGCTCTGATCCACATGGCGGAACAAAACGGTTTGATCATAGAATTAGGCTACTTTGTGCTGCGCAATGCAATTGATCGAGCTTCTGAATGGATAGAGTTCGCTTCCGATTTTTGCCTATCGATTAATATCTCAGCCAAACAAATATGCTCCCCTCTTTTCGCAGACAAAGTAACGGCTCTCTTAGAGCAATATGAGCTTCCGCCTCACAATCTTGAACTTGAGCTGACAGAGAGCTGCCTCGTATCTAACTTTGATGTAGCTAAGAACAACATGGAAATTTTAACTCGGCAAGGTGTGAAGTTTGCGCTCGATGATTTTGGTACTGGCTATGCCTCTTTTAATTATCTAAAGAATCTTCCTTTCCACGCTCTGAAGATCGATAAAGAGTTCTTAGCGAATATCCTTGATAATGCCCAGGACAAATCTATCCTTCGTTCGATCATTACTATTGCTAAAAAGTTGGAGAAACAAGTTGTTATTGAAGGAGTCGAGACACAAGAACAGCATCAATTCGTCTTGAATGAGCAGTGTGATATTGGACAAGGCTTTTATTACGCTAAACCTATGCCTAGAGACATTTTTGAGATTCAAATACAAAAACAGTATCCATCTCCAACTCAGTTTATCATTCGTTGAACGTCGCGGCGTTCTTCCATGAACCGCTAACAGCCTTTGCTTTTGCTATTATTGAACCAAACCCTTTACCGCAGGAGGTTCGCCTCCTATAATCGCGCACCAACCTTTTGAAATCCGAGACATTCGATATGGATCTATTAATCGCCAAACTTAAAAAAATCGAAAAGCAAAACTATCGTGCTTACCAACAAATTAAAGGAAGCTACGATTTCACCGATTTTGAGTTTCACATCGATCATGTTCAATCGGATCCTTACGCTGCAGCGTCACGAGTCCGCGCTTTTCGCAAATGGGCGCCAACAGGATTGGAATGGTTAAAAGAACAGTCTCCTGCCTATAAAATTGCTGCACGTGACTATATCGCGCGTCAGTTTGCTGCTTTTGCTAAACAGGAAAACTCTGTTTCTGTCTCTATCACGGGTCAGACAGTTCTAGATTCAACGTCCGTCGTTTTCACCGAAGAAGGTATTGAGCTTCGCTTCAGAGTGAACTTACCTGCAGAAGGTCGCTTAATTCTCGCGAAGAAGGCATCCAACATTCTTACTTTCCATCTTCCTAAGTACATCCGTAAAGCGACGCTTGAACGAGAGCTCGATATTGCGGACTTAAAACATCACTGTGAAGTCGTTGAAGATCAAGTCGCACTTCGTGAGCAGTTGGAAGCAAACAATCTCGTCGCTTTTGTTGCTAATGGTAGTGTACTGCCTCGTTTGGCCGGTAATTGTGACTATCCAATGAAAGATGCTATCCCGTTTACATCACCAAGTTCGATGGAAGTAACACTTCACCGCCCTAACCAAGGTTTTATCAAAGGCATGGGGATACCCGCTGGCGTCACTCTCATCGTTGGTGGTGGTTTCCATGGTAAATCGACGCTTTTGAACGCTCTTGAACGTTCGATTTACGATCATATACCAGGAGATGGCCGTGAAGGCGTGGTTACTCTCAATGACGCTTGTAAGATCAAAGCTGAAGACGGTCGCTCTATTCATAATCTCAACTTGAGCAACTACATCAATCATTTACCATTCGGTAAGCAGACAACAGATTTTAGTACTCAAGACGCTTCTGGCTCAACGTCGCAAGCAGCCTGGCTTCAAGAGTCTATTGAGTCGGGGGCTTCTGCGATAATGATTGACGAAGACACATCGGCAACCAACTTCATGATTCGTGACGAACGCATGCAAGCGCTCGTTTCAAAAGGTGACGAGCCAATTACTCCATTCGTAGATCGTGTCGGTCAGTTGAGAGACGAACTCAATATCTCAACCATTATTGTTATGGGGGGATCGGGTGACTACTTAGACGTTGCTGATACCGTGATTCAAATGCAAGACTACCAAGCTGTTGACGTAACCGACAAAGCTCGTGAAGTCATCAAACTGCACCCAACGGAGCGTCAAAACGAATGTGAAAAGCCACTAGAGCTCATCCCACCGAGGCATGTTGATTGCGCTCACCTTCAACAACTTCTTGTCGATGGGAAGTTCCGCGTATCGGGCAAAGGGGCTAAAAGCTTAAGATTTGGTAAAGAAACCATTGATATAGAAGCACTAGAGCAACTTGAGTCTAACTCAGAACTGAACGCTATTGGTTGGACACTATTCCAACTAGCACAACAACCTGGTTGGTCAATGCATCCACCAAAAGCGATTGAATCAATCTTAGAGGGCAATTGGAGTGGCAACATGCCAAATTCTGGCGATCTGGCAAAGCCACGCGTCGTCGATGTTTTAGCGAGTTTGAATCGCCTTCGAGCAGCAAAAATGCGTCAACCAAGATAATAATACTTGATACTAACTGGAGCCGCGTGGTCATGACTCCTTAAGGATTGACCACGCCTCACAGTATTTTCTGAATTTTTCACTATCTCCGCCGGGTCTGTCCGGATGCCACTTCAATGCGCAGCGCCTCCATGCATGGCGAATCTCTCTCGACGACGCGTTTTTATCTAACCCGAAACAGCTCAGCGCTTGCTTATGTGACATTGTCACATCTGTAACGCCCACATACTCTTTATAGCGAGTCCAAAACTGTTCAAGTAGTCGCTTAATTTCGTGATTGTCGGCTTCATAGTGAGACCAATCCAAGTAGTAGTCTCTAAGAGGGTCATTATCAGCGATTGCGTGCTGAGCGGCGTTATATGGCATGATTCGTATATCCATCGCTTCCACTTGCAGCCATTTTTCTGGAACGAGTAAGGCTTGAAGCTGATATAGCGCGTTCATAATCAGAAAGTTACGCTTGAATAGATCTTTTTCTGCACTCTCGTCGAGTACGGGAATCAGTTGTTGTTCTGCAAGGACGGCAAACAAACTGTGTACCTTGATACTTTCGGTTTGCCGCTCTACGACATTGAGTACTGACCACAGCAATGGGTTCTCAGCATGCCGTTTTACATTGATTTGATTAGACTGGAATTCCGTCAAGCCAAGCTCCCTGTTGCTCAATCACGCTGACTAACGTTAGTTTAGCATTAGTACGAGATTTTGATCACTATGGCAATGACAGAACATGGAACCGAGATATACACGCCCTCTTGATCGGTATTGTTTGATTTGGCTAACTTTTTAGCTGATACGCTTTGTAAGTCTCACTCTTCACACCTGCTTTGCGTTTTTTCATGATGACTTCAATACTACGAGCGTTATCAGTGACCTTGTAACGTATTGTTTGATTTAGATAGCTATCATTTCGGCGAGTATCTCTCGCTTCAATTTTAATAGTTTTATTGCCTCTGCTCACATCGCAGCGATAGTCCCAATCACTTTGCCAATCCTTCACAGACAATAGCACACGCTTACCCGATGCTGATTTTGTTTTAATACCGCGTGGTTGCTTGTCGAGAGCCAGTGCTAGACCTGCAGTACAAACTTGTTCATTACTCAAACCCGCCGCCAGTGATGGTGTTGATAATGATGCAGCGATTACAGCTGCTAGTATCAAGGATAAATTACGTTTCATTTTGTCTCTTCTTAACCATATACAATTCTCAAAATTAAAACATGACGTACGGTTAAGATCAAATAAAAAAGCCTTCACCGAAGCAAAGGCTTTGAATTAGATTAATAAATTAGGCTTTACGGCGAGCTTCTACCGCATCAGCGAGTTCACGAAGTACTTGTTCTGTGTCTTCCCAACCAATACATGCGTCAGTAATAGACTGACCATAAGTAGGTGCAACACCGTCAACTAGATCCTGGCGACCTTCTACTAGGTGTGATTCAATCATCACACCAAAAATTGCGTCTTCACCGCCAGCCATTTGACCAGCTACATCTGTCGCTACAACTTTCTGACGCTGGAACTGCTTAGAACTGTTTGCGTGGCTAAAATCGATCATCACTTTTGCTGGAAGACCGTTAGCCGTTAGTTCGTCTTTAATGCCTTTTACATGCTCAGCACTGTAGTTTGGCTCTTTACCACCACGCAAAATGATATGGCAGTCTGGGTTACCAGCAGTTTCAACGATTGCTGAATGGCCGTACTTAGTTACCGATAGGAAATGGTGAGAAGCACTCGCCGAGCGGATTGCATCAGATGCAATCTTAATGTTACCGTCTGTGCCGTTTTTGAAACCAACTGGACATGAAATACCAGAAGACAACTCACGGTGAACCTGAGATTCTGTAGTACGTGCGCCAATCGCGCCCCAACTAATAAGGTCAGCAACATATTGCGGTGTGATCATATCAAGGAATTCACTCGCTGTTGGCATGCCCATATCAGTTAGGTCAAGTAATAGCTTACGCCCCATACGTAGACCATCGTTGATCTTAAAGGTGTCGTTTAGGTACGGGTCGTTAATAAGACCTTTCCAACCCACGGTAGTACGTGGCTTTTCGAAGTAGACTCGCATTACGATTTCTAGACGATCGCCAAGTTCATCGCGTAAAACTTTTAGGCGCTTACCGTATTCAACCGCAGCTTCTGGGTCATGAATTGAGCATGGACCAACAATAACAAGCAGTCTGTCATCATCGCCTTGAAGGATGTTGTGGATCGCTTTACGTGCATTAAACGTGGTAGAAGAAGCAACTTCAGTTGCTGGAAACTTCTCTAACACAGCAACCGGTGGTAAAAGTTCTTTTACTTTATTAATTCTTACGTCATCAGTTTGGAACATTGCTTACTTCTTCCTATTCTTTGTATCTAAATCACTTGAGCACGATCTGCACAATCCGTTTTGTGACTCGTATCGTGCTCTTTCCCGTAACTTATCTGCTTAGAACAAGAAGTGCAATCACTAATTATAAAAAAAGGCAAATTTCTTCACTGTTTTTTCCAATAAACGCCATGTAAATATTTTTATACACACATTAAGTGCCGATTAAGGATTGATTCTTATAGAAAATTTGCTCGCGTTTTGACCAAGCGCCTGTTGAGACATACGATCTAGATCACTTAAAGTAATACTATCAGCCACAGACTCATAGTTATAAAGCGCATCGATACCGTAACCCATTAACCAATATCGAAATAACATAAAGCTCGCTCCTTCAGGATCATCAAGCCAAGGGGCAAGGTCACTTTTTAGCTGAGCAACAACCTGATCCCTTTCTGTCTTTTCAAACCCATTCAAGATGTCGTTAGCTACAGTTTCAAACAATTTGGCGGCTCGCGCCTCATCCTTAGGATCAACATTGGCAAAGAACGACCAGGCAGCAATCCCATTGCCTTCATCGGCAAAACCATAAGCGTGCGGATTGTAATCAAGGGAGTTATCTGAACGTATCGTCTGGAAAATACGCTCGTTCAAAAGCCTTTGAAACAAATCTTCGGCAAACACGTCTTTTGAGGTTCTGGGTTCATT
Source organism: Vibrio maritimus (assembly GCF_021441885.1). Classification (NCBI taxonomy): domain Bacteria; kingdom Pseudomonadati; phylum Pseudomonadota; class Gammaproteobacteria; order Vibrionales; family Vibrionaceae; genus Vibrio; species Vibrio maritimus. The sequence continues at coordinate 1,763,752 of NZ_CP090439.1, read as the reverse complement.
TCTCTCAGATACAGCGATCAGATAGACTTGCGATTGACCGTCCTGTGAATCGTGGCTTTCGATATTGGTTATGCCATCAGCAAAACCGTCACGTATTTCAACCGTGGGCCATAAGTACTTTGATTCTTCCCTAAACTGAATATTGGCAATGTACTGCTCTAACAGCGGCTGCACTTCAGAAGCACTTTTACCACCCACCAACATCATTTTGTACCCACGATTTACGTTAATAAGCTCGTCATAGGCTTCCATAACTTTCTCTTTTGTCACTAGAGCAATTTCTGGCTCTGTTCTTGAGAGTAAATGACTGCCTTTATCAAAGGTTAGTTTTAGTGCATCGTTAACACTTTGAACATTCGAATCCTGTTTCAAACGCTTGAGTTCATTAATAACCATGCTTTTCGCTTTACTAACCGCAACGTCATCGACATCGTTAAGTGACATCGCATGGTGAACAACAGAAAACACATCAGCAATGCCCTTTTCGTTACTTCCAAAGGACATACCCTGCTTAACGTCACGTATAAACGGTTCTACGTAACTATTTGTTTTACTGAATGCGCGTTCAATTTGCTTCGCGGTTAGCGGTCCAATATCGCTGTAGAGCGTAATCAAGGGTAGCAGTTGACCTGCTGCGATGTTCTCTCTGGTAAGTGCAGATGAACCACCCAGTGAACCAAACCATCCGTAAAAACGATCGCCGCTGTCCTTGTGGTTAAGGTAAAGCACCTCAATGCCATTCGCTAGCTTCCATTTTACTAAGCCATTTTCCAGGGTCTCCATCGACGAGACCTTTCCTTTCGAGCTAGGGACTGCAAGGGCTTTGGTTACTGTCAATTCGAGTGGCTTGTCCGTTTTTTGCTCTAATCCCGAATAAATATCATTTAAAGAAAACGACCCATTTTTTACATTAGTACCAATAATAGGCTCTTTGATGAGCAACTTTTTAATTGCTTGATTAACCTGTTCCAGAGTAATTTCCGTCGCTAACTGGCGATGCACTTCTATGTACTGAATAGGGTCTTGGGGAACACTCTGCGCTAACAACATATCGAATTTGTAATCGATTATTTGCTTAGATGTCCAACTATCAATAATGGTCTTTAGCTCATCGTTGAACGTAGTCCAACTGCTTTTTACTGTATCTAACTCATCTTGGCTAATACCATGTTGCTGCAAAGAGGCGAGTTGTTCGGTTAATGCTTGTTGGATCTTGGCCCTCTCGGTTTCTTCAAAACTCGCACCAATTGCAAACAGGGAGTTCGAGTGTATGTCTACAACTCCAGCATTTAAACCTTGTACAAGGATATCCTTTGAGTGATATAAGTCTGAAATCCGATTCGATATTATGTCACCGACAAACTTTGAACTTAGTTGAACGTATTGGTCTGAAACAGTATTTAACAATGGGTTTGGCATTGGATAGGCAAGATCTAAAGCGGCATATTCAAAAGGCAATGCTTCAGAAACCAATGGGGTATCGTTGAACTTCACGGGGTCTATGAGAACGCGTCTCGGCTGCTCCCCTTTTTGAATATCAGCAAAGTAGCTATTTACGATAGCGAGCAACTCACTTTGCTCCCAATCGCCAGCAATCATTAATTCCATGTTTTGGGGTTGATACCATTTTTTATAGAAAGCCTTCAGCTCAGTAATATCAACGTTCTCTATCGACTCTCGATTACCAATAATATCGTGTGAACCAAGAGGTGTACCGATCAACAGATGATCATAAATCTTTTGACCGTATGGTAACGGGTCCGGACGTCTCAATCGCATTTCACCCAGCACTACTCCTTTTTCCTGCTCTATCATCGCTTGAGTAATGTGCATAGCATCTGCAACGTACGCTAACCATGTAAGCGCGTCATTTAGCATATCTACATTGTCTATAGCCAGCTCATAACTCGTGTACTCGTTGAATGTAAAAGCATTAAGATCTGGGCCAAAGCTCACCCCTGCTTGAAAAAGAGCATCTTTCGCTGCCTTCTGCTGAGGTACATCTTCTACACGAAAAAACAAATGTTCCAAAAAGTGTGCATAGCCAGTCTGTTGCGTCGTCTCTTGAAGACTCCCGGCATGAACGACAAGTCGCAGAGTAATAGGTTGACCCGATTTATAGTAACGGCTGACGGTTAAGCCATTATCAAGCTTGTCTATCTTCCAACCTGGGTCAGGTTTGATTGGTGTATCATTTTCTAAAGAGCACCCTATGAGTAATAACAAAGCCCAAGATGCAAACCAAGCTTGTAGTTTTTTCATCGTATTACCTTACTTGCGACTAATATGGCTAAACGCTACGATGATCAGAAGAGCAATGAAACACTACACATTGAATTGCATATTATTTAATGCGTCGATGCGAGCTATTTCAAACAGTTAACACTCAGGTATTGCCGTGACCCACACACCTTCAGTGGTACTAGAACCCAAATACTATCTAACTAACTTCACGACACTTCTTTCGGGAGTAAAAGACTTATATCAAGACCTGTTAAATGAATCTGAGCAACAGTGGCTCGCTCGTTTCTACGCATTGGAAGAAGACGAACAATGTCTACTAGTCCGAATGATGACCCGTAAAGGTGAGTGGTTTAGAAGTGATAAGTTACGTTATTCAGAACTCACGAATCCAGAGACACTGCTTGCCAATCTAGCTCTCTCTGGTTTTGTAGATCTAGCCCTTCCCGACTCTCCAAAGCTATTAGCAGACACACTTCTTACTAAACCGGAGCTTCTGGCTTTATTCCCCAAATTACCCAAATCACTCCGTAAAAGTGAGCTGGTGGCACTCTTGCCTGAACAGATGCCCCACTCGGTTTCAACGCTACCATTTCAAGTCATCAGGCTTGTGGATAACCAAATTCTTCCTATGTTTTGTTTGTTGTTTTTTGGCAATCGATACCAAGAGTTTGCTCAGTTTGTACTTGAAAATCTCGGCATTCACAAATTCGAACAGTATGAAATTTCAGTGAAAACACGCTTATTTCATACCAGAGAAGAGCTGGATTCGTCTTTTTGCATCAGTGAGATGTCACTACGCTACGAAGAGATAAACCGTAAATCACGAGAAGATTTGATTGAATTCTCTCAATTACTTCCCGCTCCTCACGGCAAACATGCCAAAAGAATGTACCAGAAACTCATCAACTCCGTAGCTCGAGACTTAGAGCGTTGCGGGGCACTAGATGAAGCTCTCGCGCTATTCCAGCAAAGTAACATCCCGCCATCTCGAGAAAGACAAGCACGCATTCTTAAAGCTCAAGGAAGACAAGAAGAGGCTTTATCTATCACAAAAATGATGCTGGCTGACCCGTATAGTACTGACGAGTCTGAGGTGGCAGAGCGCATCGCTTCTCCGCTAAAAAAGAAACTTGGTATTCCTTTACCAAAAAAGCAAGTTTCGACGCTACCGGAAGTCTATCGCCAGTTAGACCTTACAAATTGTCGAGTCGAAGTTGCTGTTGCGGAAGCCCTTAAAGCCGAAGGATGGGATGCGTTTTATCTTGAAAACCAGTTTCTCAACACGCTATTTGGTCTAGCGTTCTGGGATATCTTGTTTGCGCCTGTTGAAGGCGCATTTATCAACCCTTATCAACGTCAGCCTCTTGACCTCTATCGAAAAGAGTTTATAGACAGCCGAAGTGTCCTTATCGAAGATCGTCTTAGCCAGATTAGAAGTGAAGGTATCACACAGCTAGTCGCCGTACATCTAAACAAAAATGGTCTCCAGAACCCATTCATTCTTTGGGAGTTAGTCGATGCATCTTGGATAGAGTTAGCGATGTATACCATAAGCTACCAACAGCTAGCTGGACTATTTGAGGTGATTCTTGAAGATATTCGTGCATACAGAGCAGGCCAACCTGATGTCATTGCATTTAAAAACGGAGACTTTATGTGGTGCGAGGTAAAAGGGCCAGGCGATAAACTTCAACACAATCAAAAACGATGGATGAAGCACTTTGAGCGGCTCAACATTAACTACCACGTTTGCTATGTGAACCACAGATAGATATTTGGCGTTAATATGAAGGCAAACATGCACAAAAAAGCCCAGCTTAAAGGCTGGGCTTCATAAAACTCAATGTTTATCATCAAAAGTGAAGATGAATCACTGACGTCGCGATACACGCTGGACGTCGAATACCCTCAATTTCTACACGGATCTCGCGTTCAATCTCAAGGCCTTTTTTAATCGGCGTTACTTTGACTAAAGTGCTTTTCGCACGAACATTACTGCCGACTTTTACAGGATATGGGAAGCGAACCTGATTCAAGCCGATGTTCACCATCATTTTCGCAGTCGGAAAAAGTGGCTTATCTGGGTCGACGCTATCCGTTAGTGCTGGCAATAAAGACAATGTAAGGAAACCATGTGCAACCGTCGTCTTGAACGGAGACTCTTGCTCTGCTCGCTCCGGATCGGTGTGGATCCACTGATTGTCTTCAGTGACAGCGCCAAATTGATTGATACGCTCCTGCCCAACATGGATCCAGCTACCCTCGTGGATAACTTCACCTATCTTCTCTTGAAGCTCATCAAACAGCTCTTGAGCTGCGGGCTTGAGCACAATTTCTGGTTCGACCTGTGCAACTTCTGGTTCATTAACCGCTGGCTTGTGATAGTCTCGAACCCACGCTAAGAAATTGCTGTGGTTTGTTTTGTCTACAAACTCAGTCCAATACTCTCTAATCGCTGGCGACATCCATTGCATAAGCTCAGACTGATGCTTGATAGAATCAGCTCTTTGTTTAAACAATTTTACAACTTTCATCTTGACCTCAAATCACAGTTCGCGAGAACTAACCCTAATATTTTGAAGCAAACCCCTTAATCACGCAAACAATTTCGAGCGCACAAGCGTATTCTGAACATCGTTTTATTTTATATTTTCAATGACTTATCAATAAAAAACATTATTTTATTTTGAGTAATTGATCATGTTGATTACGCAATGAAATCGTTTGCCTAGCTAACGCTACTGTCACCAATCAACACATCGAAGACGATTTAATCAATGTGATCACTTTTAAAGCAGTCAAACCAAAGTCATGAAATTTTTTCTTTACAGCGAACTCCGTCCCCCCTATTATGAGCGCCAACAACGGAGAGATGGCTGAGTGGTCGAAAGCACCGGTCTTGAAAACCGGCAACCGTTAATAGCGGTTCTAGGGTTCAAATCCCTATCTCTCCGCCACTTTTTACGACAAAGCCCTTGTTTTACAAGGGCTTTGTCGTATCTATCGTGCTACCAATCACCTATCCCGCAGCAGTTCTGTTTTGCAAACTTTTTCTAACTTGCTAGCTGACACAAGCTTAAGTAGCGTTTTCACGGTTTAAGCACCTTGCAAAGCTGTACTAAACCATACTAGTTGCGCTAAGTTGGTTCTAAGACCTGACACGACTTGATGACCAAATGAAAGCACTCAACGAGCTCACACTATTTGTCGAAACAGCCAAACTTGGCAATTTTTCAAAAGTGGCTAACCAATTAAATATGACCCCAGCGGCCGTGAGTGCGTCAATCAAACGCTTAGAAGAGCAAGTCGGCTTTCCTCTTTTCGTGAGAACCACACGCAGTTTAAGCTTAACGGGTGAAGGTGAACGGTTTCTCTCTAAAGTGGTACTTGCTCTAGATACGTTGAACCAGGGAGTTGAAGAGATCGCCAGTGCTCGAGGGGAGCTTACCGGCAATATCTACATAACCGCTCCGTCGGATTTTGGTAGAAATCTATTGTTAGATTGGATCGATGAATTTACCCAGCTACACAATAACGTAACAGTAAAGCTTGAACTTTCAGATCAACTCATCGATATGTATAGCAAGCCCGTAGATATCGCGATTCGTTATGGAGAACTTCCAGACTCAGGCATGATTGCGACGCCTCTATGCACAGAGAATCTACGTTTGTTATGCGCGACCCCTCGCTATATCAAAGATAACCCGCCTATTTCAGTGCCTAGGGATATACTCAGCCATAATTGCATCAGTTTCATGTTAGCGGATGCGATACACAACAAATGGCCTTTGACCAAAGGCGATGAAGAACAAGTGATAACAGTGAAGGGCTCCTTCCTTGCCAATGATGGTGACGTAGTCAGAAGGATGGCACTCAAAAGCAAAGGCATCGCCAATAAGTCACTGATTGACGCGAGTCAGGACCTAATAGACGGAACGTTAGAGAAAGTGCTTCCTGACTGGCATGGGGAACCCGCCCCACTCTACATGGTGTGTGCAGACAAACGTCAGTTGAGACCTATCATCAAAGAGTTCCGTTCGTTTCTTAAACATAAATGCCAGCTTCAGCTAGACAAAGTGCAACGATTTCTCGTTAACTAATCGAGCTTTTGGCTGGCAATAATTTTCTGTTCTTGCTCTAGAACTCGCTAAATAAGTATTCGGCCTCATGGCGCGACTTAGGAAGCTTCGCATTGAAATCCTCTTCACTTCGAACACCAAGAGGAACCACTACAGAACTCGTGTAGCCCTTTTCTTTCAAGCCAAACTCTTTATCCAGTATCTCAGAATCAAATCCTTCCATTGGAACGGCATCGATACCCAATGTGGACGCGCCGAGCAACACGGTCCCTAGGTTTAGGTATACCTGTTTTTCCATCCAGTGTTGCACGTCTTTGAGCTCTGAACGATGCATATCAACATAGTAGCTGCGCACTTTGTGCTGACCTTGCTTCGCCTGGTCATTGGCAATACGACCATCCCTTTCCTCATTTTCAAGTAAAAGGTTTAAGTAGTGGTCATCAATATCTACTTTTGTACAGAATACAAGCACATGAGACGAGTTAAGCACCTTGTCCGAGTTGTAGATGTAATCGCCTTGCATTGCTTTAGCGATACGCGCTTTTCCTTCTGGGCTACCGGCGATCATAAAATGCCAAGGTTGGGAGTTCACGCTTGATGGACTGAAACGCAATAACTCCTTGATTGCCTCTATTTGCTCGAGGGAAAGACGGCCCGCAGGATCAAATGCTTTGGTTGAATAACGAGATTTAGCACTTTGAACAATACTCATAGGAAGATTCCTTTGTTACCTACTTTTGTCCAAGGCTACAGTAGCCACTCACAATAAAAAACCAGTTAGCCGTTAATAGAGTTTCAAATTAATTTTGAAAGTCAGCCATCCGAATCTTCGGCCAAAAGTGGTATTTATCGATTAGGCAATCTTGCTAGCTCTTCGATGACGTAATCCATCGCACTATTGACCGGCTTCGCGGTAAGCCAACTAATCTCCGTTGACCATTGATTCGGTCTTTTTGATGCTGTTGACGATATGTACATTTTGTCTAGCTGACCATCGCCTAGCTGTTGAGAGCACAAAAACTCAGGTACCATCGCCCATGCATCTACCTGCCCCAACAACTGCAAAGTGTTTTTCGAACTGTTACTGTAAATATTCCTGCTGCTCAGGTTGTGAGTATCTTCGCGACTTGTTTGCTTCATAAACCTTGCCGATATCTGCAACATACCTCTGACTTCATCTAGTGTGAGCACCTTATCCCTGCAGTCGAGATTTGGAGAAGCAACACAAGCAACATCAAACGAGTAGCCATCTGCAATCGTTAACTCATGATTGCCACTGAACAATGAGATACCAAAGCCAATATCAGCTTGTTCACTCACAACATGACTTCTAACTTGCATAGGATCTACTGCAATGACATTAAGCTCTATCGCTGGGAACTTTTTAATGACTTTTGCGCAGATCGCGCTGACATCACTCCCCATCAAGTCATGGTCTATGGCCAACGTTAATCTCGAGGGCATGCCTTCTAACAAGCTATTCGCTTTCACGCTGAGTAAGTCGCACTCTCGTAGCACAGAGAGTGCATATCGATAAATTTCTGTGCCTTTAGCTGTTATCTCTAGTGAACGAGGCTTACGGACAAAAAGCTCCATCCCCAGTTCGGCTTCTAGGTTGGCAATCAATCCACTTACTGTGGATTTGTGTTTTCCAAGTCGAGCGCTAGCCTGTTTAAAACTGCCACATTCAACCGTTTCTACAAAAGCATTCAGTTGTTCTAGAGTCATCGCCATTAGCATTACCTTTCAGTCACCATGTTCGATACATGACTTAAGGGCGGGGTTTTCCCACTCTTGAGCCCGTTCAGAATAAGCAATAGACCCGCCATAATCAATTCATCAGTTAACTATGAACTGAAAACACCATCCCCTAACGTCCTATGACTTTTATTTGGAATCCGTGAAATGAAAAAGAATCTGAACACGCTAGCCATCGCTATTGCAGCAACTGCTTCAATTGCATCTATCTCTACGAGCACGCATGCTTGCTCGCGAATTATCCAAAATACAGGTGACCTACATGGTATTTCGATAGCACGCTCTTATGATTGGGGTGGCAGCGAACTGCAATCGATCGCCCACGTTCAAGTAACGGACACACAGCGTGAAACCAAGCCAGTTCCTGAGTATAAAAATGCGAAATCATGGACAGTAAAGCACAACACTGTTTCATTCGAAGAGGTAAAAACCTTCCATAATACGACTGGCGAAGCAATAAACACCGATGGTCTTTCAGCGTCAATGTTGTATATGCATGACAGTGTAGACTTCATCAAAGACATTAAAGATGACGGCACTCCTGCAGTACACCTTTCTGATATCGTGCCGTACATTGTTGAAAACTATGCCACTGTTGACGAAGCAGTGAGAGCTTTTGAGCAAGGCGAGTTTCAAATTGCCTACAAAACGGGCATTGCCGGTCATCAGCATGGGTTCCATGTTTCCATTCAAGATAAAAGCGGCGACATTGCACTTCTTCAGCTCAACAAAGGTGGTGAAATGGTCGTGCACCGCGGCGACGTAACAACCGATCTCCGCGTAATGGCAAACTCCCCACTTCAACAAGATCATAGAGCCTATACCGCTACATTTGATATGAATGATGCCGAAAACTTGCCAGGTTCAATTAGCTCACGCGATCGTAATGTTCGTGGAATCTATGTCACAAGCAACACCGACTGGACACCGCAAGCTAATGCGGATTGGATTGATGTACGAGGAAAAATGAAAGCGGTATTCGATTTTGGTAATAAAGTCCCTCAAGATGTCATCGATCCTACGAACAATGAAAGTTATGCGACATGGGAGACCTTTGTGTATAGCTTAGAGACAGGCGGCATTACTTACTACAACGAAGGTTATGCAGGTCAGCTTTCATTTAATATCGATGATATTGCAGGAATGAAGCAAGAGTCCTGTGCGGACATCTATCAGCAAGGACGTAAAGGTGGTCAGATTGTTTGGGGGTCGTGTCAGTAATTAGTAATTGAGAGCTTGTGACGCACTCACGAGCTCTCAATTTAAGTTCTCTTGTCTAACGATTCGTCAGTGAAGACGTATTTTCAATGAACCTCGCTAGAACGGGGTTCATTGCTTTATCGGCCCCGTAGATAAGCTCAGCACTCCAGTTAATGTTTTTGCCTCCCTCTATCTTAAACTCGACAAGGTCACCGCTATCAAGCATATCCAACGCCTGGAACTTAGGTACGATTGCCCATCCCATGCCCATACTCACCATGTCCAACTGGTCCATTAAACTTTGCGCCGTATAGCATCGATTACTAAAAATATGCCCTTTTAGACTGCTTGCTTTCTGAATATATTGCATAACGATTTGAGGATAGATACGAACTTCGGACTCTGACTTAACCCTTTGCTCCCCTAACCACTTTGAGCTGGCGACCGACACTATTTCATAGCTAAAAAGTGGCACCATAGTAAGAGAGCGGTGCGCCTTAAATAGAGAGTTAACTATTCCAACATCTACTTTACCTTGTTCGGCCATATCGATTATGGATACCGCGTCCCCATGTAAAATCGTAATATCAATCGTTGGAAACTTATCCGCGAGATCTTTGACGCATCTAACCAATTGCCTATCACGCACTGTTGTATCTAGACCAACCGTAAACGTTGCTGGTACATCAGAGAGCAAGCCACTGACTTTACTCTGCAGATGCAATGCTTCAACCATTACCCCCTTAGCGTTGGCATAACAAAGCCGCCCTTGTTCGGTAAGGTTTAACTTTCTTACCTGCCTATCAAACAATGCAAAGCCTAGATCAATCTCTAACGATGCCACTTGTTGGCTTACCGTCGTTGAATGCTTGTTGAGTTTAATTGCCGCGCTTTTGAAACTGCCTTCCTCTACAGTTGAGACAAAAGCAGAGATCTGATCCAATGAAAAATTCATAGCCCCTCCTTGGCATAAACTATAGCAGGAAAATATCATTCTTATACGAGTTTTTAAAAGGGATAATAACATCCATAATACGCTCCATACACAAAGTGACATTGACCTGTTCCGAGGACTACCATGAAAAAACAACTACTTGCTCTATCTATTTCGGCTATAGCAATGGCTGGCGTTTCAAGCATCGCAAACGCATGCACTAACTTTAATTTTTCCACTGACAATGGAAATACATTCATTGGTCGAACTATGGAATGGCCCGGTGAGTTAAAAGGTAAAATTGCGGTTGTCCCCCGCGGACATGTATTCTCCGAAAGCAAAACGACTCATGGTTTTGTTGGTATAGAACATGGCGAGGAGTTATTTAGCTCGGCTCTGAACGAACATGGACTTAGCGGTGAAGCGCTCGCGCTTGCAGGTGCAGTGTTCGCCGATGAAGGGCAAGGTGATATTCGCTCTGGTGATGTGGTGCGCTATGTTCTCGCCAACGCAAGATCCGTCGATGAAGCAGAAAAGATACTTCAGTCTACCAAAGTATCCGTCGCGGCCTACGACGTTGTAGACGGCTTGCATCTTGGTATGCACTACGCCTTCAACGATGGAAAACGTGCCATTGTTGTTGAGTATCTTGACGGAACTGGTTTTCCTGTAATTACAGAAAACAAACTTGGCGTGATGACTAATGATCCAGCGTATCACGAGCAAGAAGCACTCGCTGGAATGATGCTTGATGGCTACGATGGCTATCACTCTGCAAAAGCACGTTTCTCTGAAGAAACATTTGCGGCATTTGACTATTCACCCATTGGACGATTCCAAAAGATGGTTGGTTTCAATTACACAATGGATCAAAGCCAACTAAAAACGGATTTTGACGGCGTTAATCGTGCATGGTCTATGGTCAACGCGGTAGATATCCCACAGGGTACCCTGTATTGGCGTTTCGCGTCAGCTGAAGTACCACAGTTCACGTCGTACTCTAATGTCGTAGATATCGCGAATAAAGATTACTACTTCCGCACCTACGATAATATGGATATTCGTAAAATCGACGTAGATTCTATTGATTTTTCCAACGTGAAGTACAGCGCTAAAAGTTTGTTTAGAAGCAAAGAGCAATACCAAGACTACCAATTCTAAGCAGTTGATTGATTCTTCAATGTACCAACCCCAACTGGCAAGCTAGGTTCCTCCGCTTGTCAGTTGTAAACCTAGCCAATAACTCGCTTGTTTGAATGAGATTCACATGAAAGAGACGACACTTGCTCACTTACGAGAACTAACACAAACGCTTGAGAGCCACAAACACCTTTTCAACCGACATAAATTAAGAGCAGCTCTGCAAGGGAAGCTGCCTGAGTTACCTATCATGAAACGAGAATTCAATACAAAGCGAGGTAAAGCGTTACATGTTTTGAATACGACAAACCAATGCTTCACCAGATTTAATGGCGCTGAGAGTACACTGATACAAAAAGCTTGTGTTGTGACTATCTCAGCTATTCAAGAACTATCTCTTGATACTGGCACCGTACATGAAGTCGACTAGCGATACTTAGGTAACTTTTGTATTTCATTCACAAGCCACCTCATCGCTGGATTGAGAATGTTTTGTTTCGACCAAACCAGATTCGTGTTCCAATCTGAAATACTATCTGGTGTAGGTTGATACAGCCTTACCTCTTCGTTTTGAATCGCCGTTTGGCAAACAAAGTTTGGCAAGTAGCCCCAACCGGCACCTGCCTTAACTAGATTCAATATTTGTACGGCATCATTACACAACATAAAGCGGTGACTTGTAATATCAGCGTTTCGAACGCCTATTTCGTCTAAAAAAGAGAGACTTAGCTGCAACTTATCTAAAAGAGAACTGGTATCAGCTTGTTCCGGCAGGTTCCATGAACAAGGTACAACGCAGTTAACCCCAAACGCATAGGCTTTTTCAGAGCTCAGCTCGGTGTGCAGTTGCAGCGTGTTAAATATAAGTCCGATATCTACGACCCCTTCTAATGCCCATGCCTTTATCTGTAGGGTGTCACCGGTGCGTACCTGCAGAGATAAATGTGGAAACGCTTCGACAAACCTTGCGATGATTGCATCAACCGCGGGTTCCTTTAAACCACTGTCTAAAGCAAAAGTCAGCTTTTCTGGGACACCCTGTAATATGCTCTCGACATTGGCATCAAATAGCGACGCTTCTCTCAACATGGCTGTCGCGGATTTATATAACTGTTCACCTTGAGACGTAACCTCTAGAGAGCGAGGATATCGATCAAATAGCGTAATACCCGTGTCTATTTCTAAATTGTTGATTTGCTCCCGAACTGTGGAAACATGCTTTCCAAGGCTTCTCGCGGCTTGAGCTAACCCCTTATTCTCTACGGTTGCTACAAATGCTCTTAACTGATCTAAAGATGCTGGCATAACACCACACTTCCTCTGCTGTACACTCAATAAACATCATAGGGGATTTACCTAGCCTTAGCAGCTTTTCATCGCTAAATAAATTGAAATAATAGACTCAAGTTACCAATATCAACCAACTTTGAGGTTTGTTATGAAAGCACTAACACTAAATAAATTGGCAATCGCATCTCTAACGGCAACTGCGTTAGCACTAACTGCTGGCGCGGCTAATGCATGTTCACGCTTCACTCTCGATACGCCGCATGGTGTCTCTACGGTTCGTTCATTAGATTGGGGAGAGCAGTTAGGCAATGTAGCCCAAGTGAATCCTGTTGGCATAAGTAACAGCTCAGAAGCGCCAAGCTACAAAAACGCGATGACGTGGACCACCAAGTTTCACGCTATTTCACAGATGGAATGGGATGTCTTCGGCGGAGTCGCATCCGATGCCATCAATTCTGAAGGACTCGCTGCTTCACTGCTCTATATGTACGATTCAGCTGAGTTTATTGCAGATTACCAAGATAATGGCGCGCCAGCGGTCAGCTTCCTCGATGTAATTCGTTACATAACAGAAAATTACGCGACGACAGAAGAAGCCGTTAAAGCATTCAACAACAACGACTGGCAAATCGCTTGGAAAGATGGTTTACACGGCACACAGCACGGTCTGCATATTTCTATCCAAGATAAGTCCGGAGACATCGCACTGCTTCAGCTAAACAAAGGCGGCAAGATGGTCGTTTACCGTGGTGACACCAAGTCTGACCTGCGTGTTATGGCGAACTCGCCACTGCAACAAGATCACCGTGCATACGTTGAGAAAGTAAATCTCGACGATATAGCGGCGAAAGGCATCCCAAGCTCAATTAGCTCACTAGACCGCAACCTACGTGGCCTATTTAACACTCAGCACGTCACGTTCCAAGAAGATGCCAGCTGGGCACAAACTCGCGGCAAGCTACTAAGCACATACAACGCGGGTAACCTGATCCCACAAGATCTGATCGACCCTGAGAATGGTGAAACTTATGCGACGTGGACTCAGTTCGTCTACAACCACGATAGCGGTGACTTCCTCTTCACCAATTACGATACTCGCTCATCAATTGGATACAACTTCAACGATACTAAATCGTTCACCAAAACCATGTGTGCAGATACCGTAAAACAAGCGGAGGAAGGGTTATCCGAAGTTGTTTTCACTGAGTGCAAAACAAGATAATCCCTTGGTTAGGTGCATAGCGCATAAAGCCGCTATGTGCCTTTCCTCTCCTTCATCAAACGCTTGCCTGACAGGCACAGCACAATACAAAGCTATACTTACTTCAACCTTCCCATTTTAAGTACACGGTTTTAGATGAAGAAATCGCTTAGCTATCTAGTCCTAACTTTACTTGTTCCTTTAGTGACATTCGCTTCTACTGAGAAAAAACTCCGAGTCACGGCGAGTGCCTACACCTCTGCCGTCGGTGAGACAGATTCGACCCCAAACATTGGAGCTTGGGGAGACACACTCAAGCCAGGTATGAGGTCAATTGCGGTATCGAGAGATCTAATTGAGCTTGGCTTAGACCATAATCAAGAAGTCACCATCGAAGGGTTTAAAGGAACCTATCGAGTGCTAGACAAAATGAACAAGCGATGGACTAAAAAGATTGATATCTATATGGGTAATGATGTTGAGAGCGCCAAACAATGGGGTGTTCGAGAAGTCACGATTACTTGGCGTGAAAACAAAGACAATTGATTTATCGCAAGACGAACAACAAATGCCTCGACTTAATCGAGGCACTCCTATTCTTTAGCGACTAACACACGAGTCTAGATCGAACTAGGTATACCCCATTAAGCTCGGCAACCACAGAACAATTCCTGGCATCACTAATAACACGGCAATGGTGATCACGTCAGCGACAAAAAACGGTAAGCAACCTCGAAATACGTCTTGTACCGAGCATTCAGGTCTAACGCCCGCAACAACAAAGCAGTTCAAGCCAATTGGCGGAGTAATCAGACAAAGTTCTGCCATCTTAACAACGATGATGCCAAACCAAATTGCACACCCTACTCCAGACACTCCAAATGCTGAATCTACCGCCGCGACATCTGCGCCACCGTTTAGAGCGATAACCGCAGGATAAACAACCGGTAGCGTTAACAACAGCATTCCAATCGCGTCCATGAACATCCCCAAAACAGCATAGGCACAAAGAATGAGTAGAAGCGTGAGCATTGGGCTTTGTTCCAAGCTGACAATCCAATCCGAAAACGCTGTGGGTAGATCTGCAAACCCTAAGAAACGCACGTAGATCAGTACACCCCAAATTATTGCGAAGATCATGGCTGACAACTTAGCCGTTTCCATTAAAGAGCTTTTAATTTCTTTCCAACGACTGCCGTGGAAAATAGCCAAGGCCAGAATCAATGATGCACCTAACGCGCCAGCTTCTGTAGGAGTCCCGACGCCACCATAAATACATACGACGATTATGCCTACTACTGCGAATATAGGCATCGCCCCCGGGAGGGTTTCAAATCGCTCTTTCCAGGTAAAACCTCTCACAGGTGGACCAAAGTTTTTACGTGTTAGAGCAAGAAATACAACTAACCCACCATAAATCAGCGCGGAGACAGCGCCTGGTAGAAAGCCAGCCATTAGCAGTGCGCCTACATCCTGCTCAACAATAATCGCGTAGATAACCAATATCGCAGAAGGCGGGATCAACGAAGCCAACGTACCACCAGCAGCGACAACCCCTGCTGCAAAGCGTTTATCGTAGCCAAGTTTGAGCATCTCAGGGACGGCAATTCGGGCAAAAACTGCTGATGTTGCAACAGATGCACCTGATACAGCGGCAAACCCCGCGGTTGAAAACACCGTAGCCACCCCCATACCGCCTGGAAGCCAACCAACCCAACGTTTTGCGGCCTCAAACAATGAACGTGTCAATCCTGCATGGTAAGCGAGAAATCCGATAAGTATAAAGGTCGGAATTAGCGATAAAGCAAGCGATGACACTTTAGAATGCGGAATGGTGCCGGCCATTTTAATCGCAACTAAGAGCCCCCTTTCAAAGCCCAGTTTTGCCGAAAAGATCCACACTAAGCCTAAGAAACCAGCAATCGCAGCAGCAAAAGCGACTCTTACCCCGATGATCACCATGACCAACATAAAACCCGAAACCCACAAGCCGATTTCAATAGAGTCCATGGCTCCCATAACTTCAAACAAAGACATCATTTTGAAGCCCCCTCATCGCTGGCACTCACGGTTTCAGCTTCTTTCGCTGCAACTTCGGCAGCAGATTCGATCATGGGAACGGCTACTGGCTTAGTATCACCTCGCTTAATCGCTCGCAAATACGCCCAGATTTGCAAAATCAATCGCAGTGCTAACACCGATAATGCAAATGGCACGACTAGCTTTGCAGGCCAAGTGGGCAAATTGATATCAACAGAAGAGTCACCAATAGAATAGGCTCGCCAAAAGTGAAGGTAAGAGCCGTAAATAAGTAGCAAAGTGACGACGAGCATCAGTACACTTGATAAGAACTCAGTGAACCACAACCATCGACCTTTGAAACGTCCGACCAAGATATCCATCCTAATGTGTCCGCCCATACGCTGCGTGTACGCGATCCCTAAAAAGGCGATAAACGCCATCGCCTGTTCTACCCAGTCGATGTAACCGCTGATCGGCATTGAAAACAGCCAGCGCCCTAGTATGTTGGTCGTGGCCAATGCCACAAGTGCGACAATCACACACCCTGCAGCAAGATTTAATAATGATTCAAGCTTGAAGAATACCTTGTCGACCCGACTTACCGCCGAGCTGTCCTCTAAAACTGACGCAGACATACTCGAAATCCTTTTGGTATTGAAAAAAACTAAGCGCTAGTCACGACTAGCGCTTAATAGTTTGAGTGTTGAAATGAGCATTAATTCTGCTGTTTGAATAAGGCTTCTGTGTAGTCAAATAAAGCCTGAGAGTCGAACTGACCTTTGTACTTGTTCACCCAATCTTCACGCACTGAAGCCGCTAAATTATTAAGTTCTGCAGTTTGATCTGCCGTGAAAGTGACTTGTGTGACGCCCTCATCTGCGATTGCTTTATCGAACTTCGCCGTCGTGTTTTGCTCGTAATTTGAAACATAGTAATCCAGTGCTTCTGGCACCGAGCTCAATAACGCTTCTCGATGTTCAGGTTTAAGCATTTCCAATGCTTCAGTGTTAACCACTACCGGGCAGTTTGCTGAACCTAGGTTCAAGTTGGTGGTCACCCAATTTGCCACCTTATAAGTATTAGTCGCTAGATGGGCGTGCGGGGCAAACGATGCTGCATCGATCACGCCGGAGTCCATCGATTGTCTAACCTCAGAGAAAGGCACCGTTGTTTTAACCGCGCCAAGTTTTTCTAGAACGCTCATAATCCCACCGGGACCGCGAACTCTCAGCCCTTTAAAGTCATCCAAGCTTTCTAATTTGTCACTCTTACTTGCAATGTTGTACTGCGGTAAGGGTGTTGGCATCAGTAACGTTGCGTTCCATCTAGCAAGATCTTTCATTACTTCTGGATGGTTAAAGACCTCGGTATAGATTTCACCGACTCTTGCCAAAGATACATCTTGAGAGAATGGTAATTCCGTTACCGTAATCGTTGGGTTCTTGTCTGTATGATAGAAAGAGCAGAATTGCGCCATTTCAAAGGCACCAAATGAGATTCCATCTAAGTTTTCTCGCGCTTTCGATAAACCACCGTAAGACAATACAAGCTTAAATTCACCATTGGTTTTCTGCTCAACTAGCTCCGCCAGTTTTTCCACATTCTCTGTGAAAGCTCTGCGCTTACCCCACAAAGATACATTCCACTCAGTCGCAGCATGTACTTCGGCTGCCATAAACCCAGTTATAATAAGTGATACCGTTAACGCTGTTTTTGTCGCTTTCATGGACAACTTCTCCTGATTTTATTCCTTTTATACAGCGAGTGCGTGCCCCACTAGGTTCCCAGATACCGACTCCATTCTGGGGATAGAGCTAACTCAATGATAAGCATAGATTATTGTTAACATTTCGCTCAAAACGATAACAGTTTTGCAAGACAGAACACGTTATTCGACGGAAAGGATATTTTTGACTATCCCCCCTTCTATCTATCGTGAATCAATCACAAGAAAATTGAGGTGTCGTCTTCTTAGACATTACGCGCCACTATGAGAATTCGGTAGCTGAAGGTCTTTAGTGATAGCTTTGACAAGCGTCTCTACCCTGTCGGTTAGTTGGGTTGAAAGGCGTAAAATTTGAAGGCGCTCAAGTAACATACAGGTCCAAGACTCGAAGTCACTGAGAAGAGGCTTATAGGTTCCTCCAACGACGGTCAATATCGTCACAAGTAATGCGTAATAATCGTGAATCGGACTCGCGGATTTGTCACCTTTCGGATAGGCAAAACTCTGAGTGCTTTGACTAACTCCACGCTCTGCCCATAATTCACCAACTCGTCGAGCATTTGAAAAATCAATGAGTGACAGTGTTCCGTCTCTCTGAACAATGATGTTAGCTGGCTTAATGTCACCGTGAACGATACCGAGTTGATGAAGCTGTTCTACCTCACGAAACACACGTAACACTATGTCGCTCATATTCATGGATTGTGTGCCATTAAGAGTCGCTTCGCGAATCAGGTCAGATAAAGATCGACCTTCAATATAAGTCGTCGTCAGCAAACCACGACTACCATCTTTGAAAAACCCGAGACATTGATGAGTGTCGACACCAAGCGTGCCCACTCTCGACAGCCATAAAGCCTCTCTTTGCAACAAAGCGGTGTCGAGTACGTTATCAGAGAATTTAACGCGCATATCGCGTTCTGGAGTATGCAGAATACGTGTGTTGCTCACTCGTTCCAGTCTATGCTCTGGAACGAGTGCGCTAACCCATAGTGGCACAGTCAACTCTACAGCCATTGAGGTAGTGTCAGTTGTTTGAAGAAACCAGAATCAAACGGCTGCCCAACGCCATCCGACTTGACCAGTAAGTTCACCTCGTTGTCCCCTACTTGGTAACGCCAAATCAGTTCACTGCTACCTACTTGTGATGCCCCTTGCATTGCATCTGCGACCTTAAACCAGCTCCAAGCTCCCGACTGTTTATCACGCTTTATTACACCACTCGTGTCCTCGATAAGAATAGAAATATCTTGAACTTGGTTGGTGGGAATTGGCCATGCTTGAGTACGCCAAAGTTTAGGACCATTTTGGTATTCAAACAGTTTCGAATTGGTGATCAACGCAAAACGCGTCAATACTGGTGACATCTTTTCCGCTCTTACTGAGAACTTAAAGCCTAACTTATCCCCAGTAAACAGCTGATCTTGAATTCGAGATACAGACTCTTTGAACGGTTGATATTGCCAGGAGAGCGACAAATATTGATGTGGTACGAAGCCATTAATAAACAACTCTTTATTTATAGTAATATCCAACTGATTGGCATATTTAGTCGCAAACTGATCAAACTCACCGTTTGGCTTAAAGAAGAACTCAACATCAGACAACGCAGCATCCGTCGTCGAGGTCGTATTAAATGGATAGTGGCTTGCCAGTCGAGTTTGATAAAAATCAGTAACCTTAGCCCAATCCTGATTGATAACCTCACGTATGGAATCCAAAGCCAGTCCATTAACTAACGTTGCTTGTTGTTGCATTAGCTCTGGCAGAATCGGCACATTGTAGTTGTCCGCCGATGAGTTGAGTTTAGCGATTGGATTACTCGCATCCGCATTTTCAAGCTGTTCAAGAAAATAATGTCCCTTAAACTGAATCTCTTTGGACTTGGCAATCCAATCACGCAGTGCTTGTAAGTCTCCCATTGCTACGTCAAATGGACTCTTACCCGTTTTATTTGCCGCAATAACACTATGAATGTGCCTAAATGGATAGGTAATCGACTCAGCAACACGCTCCATCGCGGCACCATTTGCTGGCGTTAGCGGCGATTCCTCTTCCTTAGCGCTTGCATCTTTATCTGCAGGTTGTTCTTTCTCTGTTGTTTCAAAGGTTTTGAGAAGGTTGGTATTTTCATCAATCACCTGATAAAACTGCAGCAAAGGAGAGAAATTAGCATCTGTGACCAATGCCAACTGTTGTTCGCTCCCACCCCAACTGTCTACGGTCGTCAAACTTACGCTGCCCGTAAACGCAGTCCAATGGCTTATGTAGTCTTTGATGTAACGTTCGCGTAATTGACGGTTAATCCGGTTCATTTCCGCATCGCCACTGATTCGCCCCATTACCCCTTCGTAAGCTTTGATGGCTTCAGAGGCGAGTTGAAAACCCGTTTCGTTACTGAGCTCTTCAAATCCATCGCGAGTAAACGCATACGGAATCAAGTAGCCACTAAAGTCTTGCTTGAAGCTATAGACTTGATCAAAGGTTGGATTAAGTTGGTTTCGCAGATCAACACGACGAGAGAAATCTTTATGTTGCATGATGTGCTGGTAAAGTAATTCACTGACATCATTAGACGATAAAGTGCCACGTACGAGTTCAAGCAATTGTTCATCATAAGGAGGAGGAACCGCCTTTGTGCTTAAGGCATCTTGCGCGAGCAAGGTAAAGCGCTCTATCAAATTAGCGTAGCCGCTTCCCTCTTCGTTAAGCGCTCCAATGTAATAATTTACCAATGGCTCAGATGAGTGACGATCAGGGTTGTACAAAATCTGCTGAAGGTTGAGCAGTTCGAGCGTCTTTACTTTGTCATCGAGTGAATTGTACACAAACATATCTTTCATGATGTAGTCACGCATCAAGGTCAATAGTTCCGATGTTAGTTCACCGTAGTAAGCACTGTTCACATACTCAGCGATGCTTGAACTTGGCAACCAACTTAAGACGTACCAAGGGTGGTTATCCTGTTTATATAGCTGATCGATTTCTCGAAGTTCATACAGGCTAAATACCGGTGATGCGAGATCATCCGGCTGTATTTCATTAACCCTTAGGTTATCTTTATACTGTGCGAGCATAGCCTGGGCTTGACCATCGAGGTTTTGCTGATAAACATAACTGGCTCTTATAAGTGCTAAGAAACCGCCAAATAATACAACTAGCCCAACAGTCGCTGCTAAACGCGTCGTCCGATAGGTAAACTCTCGTTTTCTGTTAACGCCGACCAATGTTGACTCTTTTAGAACACAGCTTGGGAATAACCCCTTAGCGAACAAGCTGAGTGTTTTACTCGTAGTGTTTACCGTGGAGATTGACTCAAAACCGAGCTCGGACGCATGCATCGCAGAAACGACGTCCAGTGTCTTACTATCACCACCAGTATTGACGAAGAAGTAACCTCTAAAAAACAACTCCACGTCATCAAACTGGTGCTGATTAAAGGTTAGTGACAAAAAGTCTTCAATGTCATATCGAAGTGCGGATAGCTGAAACAAACCTGAGACTGAAGAGTCACGATAATCAGCATTGAGTTGTTGCTTGAGCGATGAGCTGATTGTGCTCGCAATTCCTTTGACCAAGGCTTCATAAGAGTCATCAAACCATTCCTTGTCGTAATGGCGGCTTTCATTCAAATCACGCAGTGCACCGAAAGGTTGATCCCTCTCTGTCTCATCCAACGGTGAAAAAAGCTCACACAAATCACGCACTTGAGCCATGTCAGTAAAGGCACAATAGACAGGTAAAATAAGCCCAGTCTGCTTGTTTAAATCTTCCAACATAGAACGATACTTTTGACTGGTCTCACTCGCTGAAATTTCTGTGCTATTTATCAAGCTACCCAAATTCACCGAACACAACACACCATTGAAAGCCTGTCTCGCTCGCTTCTTTTGCACCAAATCGAGCAGTATCTGAACACTTTTAGATGAACTCTCTTTGTTCATCATTAGATCGACCGTGACGATAATTGCCGCGTCAGAAGCCCAAAACCTGACAGCGACGAGATCTGTAGGTAACTCATCAACAGGGTCAATCAGTTCAAATCCCATCTGTTGCAGCAAGGACTGATCATGACTTGGGTCTTCGGTAAGTTGAACATACCAAGGAATTGAGTACGGATTTGCGTTGAGCTTTGAGTGTTTTCTCCAAACCAAATTAAAGGTACGTTTGATTTCATCCACTCGCCATTGCTCAAGTTTTTTCTCGTCTTCATTGATTTTCTTTCTTCGAAATAGACGGTAACTACCGAAACCTGAACCAATAAGTACAACGAGCGCACCGAGTGTCTGAAGTACAATAACCCAAGCAGGCTCAGTTCCGAACCAACCTAATACCCAAAAAACCAGCATCAATAATGACGTTATAACGAGTGCTATCAAGCTTGCTAATACTATCGCTTTATTTTTTTTCATCATTGGTTTGACCTACTGCTTCGCTCTGATGACGAAAGCGTCATCTATCCCTGCATTCTTCGCAGCACTTAGCACTTCTTGTGCTTCTTGTGTCGTCGCTACATTGCTGGAAACGATATAAAAATTGCCTTGGCGCTCTACCTGAGCATTCGGTAGCATTTCACCATGTTGAGACAGAAAATTTTGTGCCGAAGATTTTGAGGACAATGTCGCAAGTTGTACTCGAAAACCGGTACGAGCTGACACACTCGAAGACGTTGAGCCTGAAGTCGCTATGGTCGACGAATTACTAGAAGCCGGCACATACGATTTTTTGGAACCGCTGAGATCTTGATCGGTGCTCGTGTAGATGTACTCTTTCTCTTGAGCGTTGGCTTGACTATAGTATTTGTCGGTAAAGCTAGGTAATGAGGTAAATGGCTCTGCTTTGACGGGAACCGTAATTTGATACCAATAGTATATGCCGCCCCAAAACGACGCTAGCAAGGCAACAAATAGCATGGCACCTCGCCAAAGCCTTACCGGGCGTTGTGGTCGAGCCCTGCGTTTAAAAGTAGAGGCTATCGGTCTAGGTATCGGCATCCTCTCTGGCTCTGAGCCTTGTTCAATGTCTGCAAACACCGCCTCTTCTAATCGCTGAACTAAAACACCGAGCAACTCTTTTCCTTCAACTCGATAGCGGCCGCGGAACCCAAGCTTAATCATGATATAGATGAGTTCTAAAAGGTCTTTAAGCAGGATGGGCTGTAAGAGTGCTCTTTCCGCAACAAGATAAAATTGTTCACCACCGTTTTTAACACCGAATAGTTCACTGACTAATGTCTGATTCTCCCACCCAGACTCTTCTCCCCATTCGGAGTGCAAAATTTGTTCATCCAACATAACGGCGAACAAGAAGCAGGTTTTATCCGCGACAGAGGGGGGATAGTCGAGTTTAGCTACCTTGTATTTTAGATCCGTTAATTGCCCTTTTAACCCCATACGGAAAGTATACATATCCGCAGGACATTCAAGTCGCTTCACCGAAATGATGAGCGATAACAGCTCCGCGCTGACACGGAGTATATCGTTATCAAACAGTTCAGTTTGGCGCTGGGCCAATGTATAACGCGCTTGGTTCTTGATAGCGTTTAAACTGGTCAGGCGCACCCCACCGGATGAGGACACTGAATCAGTATCAACATGAGTTTTTAAAGGGACCGTGACTTCATCTAATAGATCGTTCATAGCATTATCCCAATGCGTAAAGCTTGATGGCTAGATCGGGTATGCGACTATCCACGTGCAGTGCAATAGGCTCACGTTTCGACTTGAGTTGTTGCCAGTATTCATGGGAGGCGTCTATCTCAAAATAGGCTAAGTCGACCTGAGCTTTTAGCTCTGATGGAGCAACCGGTAATGGATTGATAGTGACACCGGATTGACTATTTCTAACCAACTCAGCAATCAAACTGATTCCACTTAAAGTACACACGCTTGGGAACGTCGAGCTCAGCGTAGCGGCACCAACCGAAGACTTCACCGAAATTACTAAACGCCTTCCTTCCATCTGAGCCAAGGTTGGAATCGACAGTCTTAGTAGTCGACGTTTCTCAAAGAGGTTAGTATCCCATTCAAATTCGGTTACCTTGTCACTTTGAACCATAGACAGTTTATCCCTCAACCCCGAAAACAAGGGACCAAATGCAAGGTGGAGGTTGTCTTTATTAAGGACCACGTGCTCTACACTGCCCATAGCGGGCGTGAAGCTATCAAGCTCAGAGGAGAAGCTCGCCAACTTTTCGTACAGTGTATCTACGTTCGTTTCAGGCTTTTCAACCAAGATCGCCAGTTGTGGTATCCATCGGTTTAGGGTTTGCAACCAAAGAAATTCCCGCATTAAACTCAAATCACTTTTTGTTTGCTCACCAGCACCAATTCTCTCAATGACGTTTTTTGCCCTCGCTTGAACGAGAACAAGTAGCTCCTTCAATCTATCCTTGAGCAGTGAAGAGGCTCCATATTGTAGACATGCAGGAATGAACCCTTTATCAAGTACAACCTCTCCGTCATCACGTCGCTCAAGAACTCGAGCGATTGGGATTAGCACTAAGCCATTTGTGTCTTCACCTTCTAGTAACAGGCGAACGTTTGGTTCTGCAAGTGATGCTTTAATCCCACTTTGCTCCGCATCACTAGAGTCAAAGAGATTATGCTCCGCTACAACGTAACGTTTCAGTAGTTCCCTCTCTCCGTATTCGTTCTCACCTTCAATAGAAAGAGGCAGAGCTAAGAAGACCGTTTTATTCATGGTGTTCTCTGGAATCTCGATAATCAGTTCACGAGAGCAATCAAACAAGGTTCCATCTTGAAACACACCGCTACAACGGACGACGCTAAATTTCCCTAGTTTTAGGTAGTTAGACTCGTTTTCTAACACTGAAACGCCGAAGCTTTTTCCGCTCGACGTTAGATCAACGTACTTTTGAATGTACTGAGTAATGTATCTTTCTGTCTGTTGGAAATGTTGGGGTGCAACAAACATCCCTTCTTTCCAAACCACTTTTCTCTGATGTTTCAATTGGGTCTCCTTACCACCATGAACTATCAACAGGCTGAGAAATCTCAATTTTTGCTTGAGAGATTCTTATAATTATTGGGTTTTCATCAGGTTCTTCGACCAACGCAACCACTGCCTTTGATGTTGCCACTTCATAGTCTGCAAACTCTGCAAACACTGCGATAAACTTTGTTTCTTGTTGGACTTCTAGCGTAAAAGACCGCGTCTCACCTGGGATTACTGGTGGCATGACTTTCGAATCAATCAACGAACCAGCAAGTACACTACTGTCTGACTCGTAAATACTAACGAACTCCGCATTTTCAAATGCGCCACTTTCTTTGAGTTGATACAGTCTAATAATCAGCGGTCTAGGAATGTCATCATCAAACGTATTAATGTCATCCGCTGCCTTCATGTTCACCGTTACTGCAATTGAAGGTTGAAATACGGGTGCGCTTGAACCACAGCCTAAAATGGCTATCGACAACAACGCTGACGTAAACAGACGCATAAGATTCATATGCTCCACTACTTCTCCCTCAACTCTTCCATTAATAGCGCTGTAAACTGTCTTTTAAACTCACTTTTCTGTTGTTTTCTCATAAACTGTTTTTTATATAGGGACCAATACTTTTTGTCCTTGTTGCCCCACCCAGTGATGTAATCGTCAAATTCTTCTTCTAAAGAACTGGGGTTGAAATCATCCAAAAACTTATCCAGTGTCACTTCGATACATGAAAACAGTCGCTCCCTATCGATTGCCGCGGTGACGGTCGATTGTTGATGCTCAACTAACTTTGTTAACCGATCGATGCTGGAATCTAGAGCTTGAATCTGTGACCCATTGGCAACCGTGACAGAATGATCATCGGCTACAGGCTCATTTTGATGCTCTGTTATCATTACAATATTGTCTTTACTATCACTGCTTGAGAGGTCCATCGCGAGGTCATCGTCATCTTCAAATGGGTCGTAGGAATAAATATCCTCCCCAACCACGTTCTCAGATGAAAACGCTTCAACTTCTTCTTGTTTAAACGATGAACTCGACGAAACATCTTGCGCAAATATCGCTTCTGTCGGCTCTTCCATCACGCTATCGAAGTCGAATGTATCTCTTTTTTCGGAAAACAGGCCTTCTGTATTTTGCTGAGAGCTACTATTGGTTGAACTTTCAGCGAATAGTTCGTCCATATCGCTGACCAGCATCAAATACCCACCAATACGGATATTGTCGCCATCATTCAACTTTAAAGACTGACCAACACCAAGCTCAACGCCATTCACCTGGCATCCATTTACGCTTCTATCAATAATCTGGAAGCCGCCCTCAGAGTGCGGACGCACTTCTATATGCACGCGAGATAGCGTACGACTGAGATCAGGTAATTGCACCGTGCATTCATATGAACGGCCTATTGTGCCACCTTCACTAGGAAGCGTTATCTGGCGACTCATTACCTGCTCGTTTTCAGGTAGCTCAATCAACTGAAAACTAATATCCATGGCATTCCCTTACCTATACTTCAATAACATTTGCGTAAGGAAGCATTAAACTGCTCCAAAAAGCCTGGGGCTTGACGCAAAAAGTCGTTAGAAAAATGAACCATTAAATCTTGCTTTTTAATTCTCACCCGTTGGAAGTAATCCATAGGTAGGTTCGCTTTCTTCATCGACTCTTCAAACACAAGTTCATACTCATAGGCGACATCCAAATCGCCTTTCCAAAGCATTTGTAATAGCGAATCCGCATCTCTTGGCTTTCTTATTACGTTATAGCCATCTCTCTTTAAAGATAACCACTTGTTTGTATTAAACTTAGCACCAAAACGTAAACTGTACTTAGTTGTTTCATCATTTATGTCGGCATAGATGTTTGGAGCTATGAACCATGCCAAGTTTTCTGACACTATCGGATAAGACGCCGTCGCATATTGCGCTCGACGACTATTCGATGAACCGGCAAAAAAACCATGCATTTCGCCTGTTTCAACCATCAACTGCGCTTTGTCCCAACGCATTACCCGAATTTCATAAGGCTGCCCCATTCTGCCTAGCGCACACTTCACTCTATCTACAGCTACACCCCCTATCGTGCCGTTACTGTCAACGGTTTGATAGGGAGTCCAGATCTGGGTTGCAAGCGTTATACGTTCTACCGCGCTCGCTTCAAATGCTCCGGTTAATAGGACACTTGGCACGAGGCAGAACTTGGTCAGTGCCCTAGCACTGACTTTAGCCTTTCCAATAAAATGGAACATCAAGGCACGCTTATCCATGTTGTCACCTCTCTCAACTTTAATATTTAGGTGATATCAATAACCAACTCACCTGTCACAGCATCCGTTGTAACGGATACTTGATTCACGCCAAGCCCCTCACTGAGACGATGAATACAATCAACCGCAAGTTTAGGCATTAGAGAACGATTAATAATCTGCTCCACGGCTCGACCTCCTGTCGTCGGATCCGTGTTCCTACTGACCACAAAATCAATGAAAGTGTCATCCCACTTAAACTCGGCCTTGTACTTCTCTTTGAGTTTATTAGCGATGCGATTCAAACTAATTGCCGCGATTTGGCTCAGTTCATCACGATTCAATGGGTAGTAAGGCACAATCGTTGTGCGTCCTAAGAAAGCGGGTTTAAAGTAGTGTTGTAATGCCGGGCGGATCTGTTCTAACAAATCTTCATTTGCTAAACGTTCTTCATTATCTTCACAGATATCTACTATCGCTTGGTCTGCCGCGTTCGATGTCATAATGATGATTGTGTTTTTAAAGTCGACCGTACGACCTTCACTATCTTTGATATGGCCCTTATCAAAGATTTGATAGAACAAGTCATGAACGCCTGGATGCGCTTTTTCCATTTCATCCAGTAGCAACACTGAATACGGGTTGCGACGAATCGCTTCAGTGAGCACACCACCTTCGCCAAAGCCAACATACCCTGCAGGAGAGCCAAGCAGCATCGAAATTTTGTGCTCTTCTTTAAACTCGGTCATATTAATAATGGTGAGGTTATCTCCACCGCCGAACACTTCATCAGCCAGAGCCATGGCAGTTTCCGTTTTACCTACACCACTTGGACCACACATTAAGAACACACCCACTGGCTTACGACTATCAGTAAGGCCCGCTCTTGATATTTGGATGCTTTTTACAAGCTCGCTGATGGCCACATCTTGCCCAATCACTCGCTCATGAAGAGCGTCTTCAAGGGACAGTAACTGAGCGACTTCTTCTTTGACCATGTTGCCAGCAGGGATGCCAGTCCAGTTTTCAATCACAGTTGCAATCACTTGCTCGTCAACTACCGGGAAAACTAGCGGAGATTCACCTTGAATCTCTCGCAAGCTGGTGAGTGCCTGGTTAAGGCTTTGCTGACTAATAGAATCAACCGTGTCTTCTGTACGATCCGTCTCGATTTTTTCGCACAGAGAGATAATTTCAGATACCAGTTCGCGCTCTTTTTCCCATTGAACGTTTAGCGCTTCAAGATCAGATTTACTGTTTTCAATTCTATCTTTCAGAAGTTGATGGTCACCGGCTTTTTCGATGAACACGGTACCTTCTGCTTCAAGCGCATTGAGCTCACTCTCCAAATAGCGGATGTTTTGTTCAAGACTTTCAATCGACTCTGGCTTCGCACCTTGCGTTAACGCTATTCGAGCACAAGCCGTATCAAGCAAGCTAATTGCTTTGTCTGGCAGTTGTCGTGATGGAAGATAACGAATAGACAAGCTCACAGCAGCCTCAATTGCATCCTCCAAAATGAATACGCCATGGTGATTACGTAATGCTTCACCTACGCCACGGAGGATCTGCTTCGCGTCTTCAGCATTTGGTTCCTCAACACTAATGACCTGGAAACGACGTGTTAACGCTGGATCTTTTTCGAAGTACTTCTTGTACTCTGCCCAAGTCGTTGCGGCAATTGAACGGAACTCACCACGTGCTAGCGCTGGCTTTAGTAGATTTGCCGCATCATTTTGACCCGCAGCACCACCTGCTCCAATTAACGTGTGTGCTTCATCGATGAATACAATAATTGGTGTTTCAGAGCTTTTTACTTCGTTGATAACGTCTTTAAGTCGGTTCTCAAATTCACCTTTAATACTCGCACCCGCTTGCAGTAGACCTAGGTCTAGCGTGTGAATTTCAACACCTTGAATCGCAGGTGGCACTTCGCCTGCGACGATGCTGTGAGCCAAACCTTCGACAACGGCAGTTTTACCGACACCTGGTTCACCAACAAGAATAGGATTGTTTTGGCGCTTACGACATAGAATGTCGATAGCCATCCTGACTTCACTGTTTCGTCCTAGCACAGGATCTAGCTCTCCATTCCGAGCTTGCTCTGTTAGGTTAACTGTATATTTATCAAGAGCACCACCAGCAGTTGCTGCCTGAGGAGCACTACCTGTTGATGCTGAAGAACTAGACTTCGTCGCTATCTTCAAAGAAGCGATTTGCGCACCAAGCGCTTCTGTTGACACATTTTCCAGAGAAGGGAGTGACAATGTTTTCATGCCAAAACTATCTGCTTGGTTCAACGCCAAGAGTAAGTGCAAGCTTGTCACTTCCTGATGCCCATAGTTTACTGACGCCAGCATCCATGCGGTTTCCATTACCTCACTCAATGCTCTGCTAATCGTTGGCTGGCCATTTGCACCCGGTTTTAAGCGATTAATACGCTCTGTTAGCTCACTCAACAAAGCACTTGGGTCGATGTTTTGTTTGGCGAGAAAGCTTTTCAAATGACTTTCATCTGTTGTTAGCAACTGCACCAGCCAGTGCTCTATCTCGATGGCAGCGACTGTTTGAGTCATTGCTGCACCTGCAGCCTCCTCTAGCGCGGCCTTGAGGGGCATATCGAGCTTAGAAACAAGGTTCCCTAGTTTTATTTGAGACATCAAACTTTCTCCTGTTGAATGAGTATCTTGCGAAATTCCGATTTTCGCCTTTTTGAGGCAAGGCAGTTGGCTTCTCCTAACCTGAGTCCTTGCCTAGAGTTAGACAGTTGTGGTTCGTCTATGTAGTCTCGTTTCACATACATATAGAGTCTGATATCTATGCTTTCACGAAGGTATGCTTGAACCAAAGACTTCATAGACTGTGCAAATTGAGCATTGTTGAGCAGCCCTAAATACTCAGAGCGAGTTTTAGGCGTGATATTAATTTCAAGTGCTTTAAACGTTTGAGTCCCTGTGGCTCCTAGCCAAAAGCCTTGGCCTAAACTCTGATTCTGCCCTTTCTTTTCGCCGAGCTTCGACTGGTAGTTGGTATTGATTCGATAGAATGATGAAGGCGCTACCACAGGCGTTACAGCCAACGAAAAGTAATCACTGAGCAGCCGTTTTAGGCCATTTAAGTTTCTGCTCTTGTTGCCCAGCGCTAAACCATGACGCAGCATGCTAGGGTGTGTTTTCTCTCGATTCGACCCTGGTAGTGAAAACATGCATGCCAATGCAGCTTGTTGGGTCAAACGCCCCAAAACCTTGTTCGCTGCGGCATCTTTTTCTTGTTTCAACAACATGCTCTGATTGATCTCTACATGAGCTCTCAACTCAAAGTAACGTTGATTAAACACATCGATAAACTTCTGTAGCGCGTTGTCATCTTGGTGCAAGCTATTGAGCAGTTCAGCATATAGATAGTCAGGAATAAGCCCCTTGGATCCTGACAACGCCTCTAAACCAAGCTTGATTCTGACTCTATCACTTTCAAAGCGAATACTGGTTACTTGCTCTGGTAGACCTTCAGGCATCACCTCGGGTGTGAGTGATAAGGGCAACTTGTCACTCACGTTCAACGCCTTTAGAAGTCTAATGACCTGAATAAAATCAAAAGAATAAGGTTGATTTAACAGCTGGGCTTTGACGCTTTCTTGGATCACAGACATAACTGACTTCCGTGTGTTTTTGGAAACTGTACGCCAGCTTTGTCACTACCAAATCGTTCTACAGAGACCTGAATAAACCTATCGAAACTACAATATTGTGAGAACAAAGCGTTCAGAATCTCTGCAAACACAGAAAAATCCGTGCTTAATATTTCATCGTCCACCATGACTTTTATTTCGGTACCAGAAGCAAAAATACTTTGTCCATCGATGGTAATAGGAGCAATCAGATGTTTGTATGAGACGGTTTTAATGGCAAATGCCTGAGTACATTGAATGGTATTACAACTGAGTCTAAGAACATCCTGTAGTGCCAGCGTTGGATCATCTGTCTGAACCAAGGTCGCGAAGTTCGCATTGAGAATCGCAAGAAATCGCCAAGTTAATTGATTATCCAATGAAGGGTATTGCGGTGCCGTGGGGGTTTTAACAACCTCAAGCTCGCCAGGTAAGTCGACCGCTGCCAAACATTCAGCCCATGTCCCTGTTGGGATTAAACAGGGTGTACGCCCATTGCACACCATTAACTGAGTAGAGAGGACAACGGACTCTTGATCCATTGGCATCTGAGCATAGCTAACTGAGAGGTTCATGCGCCTGCGCCCTTTATGATCCCAATACTGACTGCTCTGCCATTGCGGAGCATCACTATCGGACCAATAACCGCTTTCGTATATTGGTGTTAAAGGTACTTCTCCAGTAGAAAGTACTTCATTAACTGACTCCACAGAGACGACAGTATAGTGGTCCTGTTGCTGGGCATCCGCAATGACTGGCATAGAAAGCTTGGAGAAGTCATATCGAAGCGGCTCGCCACGACGTCGAAATAGATTGAGTGCAGGTACAGTATTAAGCTGTATAACCTCAGGACTGAATAAACTTAGGTACTCTACTGGCAAATGCTGGATAAAAAGAGTCAACGTAACTTCACTACTATTAAACGCTCTCAACTGATCGCCAAGATCGTCAACTCTCATATAGGCAGCTTTATCAGGGAACGCGAAGTAATCACGCAATATGTCGAAACCGGTAAGATGACCATCGTAGCTTGGAAGCCAGGTAAAGTTCGAATCAGAAACACGAGTTCGTAAGCGCGACGTATTGATTGATTCTTGCTGATTGCCGTTCCACAGTGTTATAGCTTCTGTGTTTAACAAAAGAAGATCAATCAAGCCTCGCGAACTACTCTCAAAGCCGCGAACATAGAAGTCAAAGTGTTCGGTGGTCAATTGACTAAACGTTGTATCAGGGTCGTTGCACTTAAGCGTCACCTGAAGTGCAGACTCAGCCCTTCTAAGGTTGTTAGGAGTGGGAAAGTTAAACGGTGCAGTCGTGGCGCTTATGTCTGCAATATGAAATGGCTCAACGACCAAGTCATCAACTAAAGTGAAAATCGACTCTACCTCATCGTGAGACACCGCAAGCTCAGACCCTTTCTCTAGTTCGAGTTTACTCGTCGCTGCTTCAGTATCTAGGTTCAAGTGAAATGGCGTATAGCTAGGGATCACTTGAAGGTAACCTGGATAAACTATATTGATAAGGTCTTGCAATATTTCCGGAAACTGCTCGTCTAGACGCTTCTCTGTTTTTGCATTCAACAAAGCAGCAGCTTCGATAAATCTGCTGATATTTGGATCTTCTTGATCGTTTTGATTCAAGCGCATTGACGCGGCATGATCGGGGAAATCTCGGCTATATTCGCTCAATGCACCGCGAATACTTGCTAATTCTCTTTCAAAGTAACTTAGAAGTTGATCAGACAATTTCCTGTCCCTCCATCGTCGCAGACTGGTTTGACAGGCTTATATTTGAATCAAACAAAAAGACATGCTCGCCTTTTGCGGTTTCAATTTTTGCCATTATCGAAAAACAAACTGCGTTTTTTGATTGGTCACTTTCTTGTACGAACACACTGACTTCTGACAACCTAGGCTCAAACGCCTTAATCATACGCTCGAGGGCGCGGGAAAATTGATCGTGATCGATTTGACTACTTAAACTCTGCGAGTTGTCGAGGCCAAAGCAATACAGAGAGCGCTGTACTTCTGGAAACGAGTTAGACACCAATCTCATTGGCGCCTCTGAGTTCAACAGTGTTGTCAGTTGATAATGAATTGCATCAAGTAGATCATCGCCACTCTTCTCGCTATTGATGTTTCCGGAAGCAGTGCGGTTCGATCCGGTTTGCTTCACAAACGTTTTCCAAAACATCATGCGCGAGCCCTCGAAGTGAACAAGGCATCTTCAGTACCAAGGTCTGTCGAAAGAAGGACTTCGCCACACACGTTATCAAACTGGTACTGTGGTTGAATAAGAACATTACAAACGTAACGGTCGCTCTCACCTTGAACTTCTTTAACTTCAACACGGCTTTTACTCAGTGGATACTTAGCCATTGTTGCTTCATCAGCATTGAACAGATTACTCGTATACTTTTGCAGCCAATCATTTAAGTAGAGCTCACACTCTTCTGCACTTTGGAAATTACCGATCATCCCTCTGATCTGTACTTTAAGAAAATGAGCAATACGACAAATCATGAGCGTGGTTTGGATCTGACCCGCAACAAGTTCCGAGTCATCTTTAGCCTTATCCCAAATAGAACGGTTGCCTCTGAAGAAATACTTTTCCGTCGTAGTACTGCGACATAATGGAATAAAGCCCTGCTCAGTGTAAAAATTGCCCATCTCGGTATACAGGCTCATTTCCGATGCAGGTTGGTAAGTTGCTAACGTGCCTTGGCCATTAATTGGTACGTTGACTAATGCGCCCATTAGCTTGTCCTGCCACCGTGATTTCATAAAACCGAACCAGTTGATTCGGTTAAACTCCCGTAACGCTGTCGACGCGAAAAGTACAGCAGCACTACCCCAAAGGCCCGCTCTCGGCTGGTATGTTTCGCTAAACAAAAATGAGGTTGATGACTGGCTACTATACGCATTCCGTAAGCGTATTTTAGGCATTGCCACACCAAGAAAACGGGACTGCGTTAAGCTACGAAGCCTTTGCCAAGCAATATAGTCGGGCCCTTGAAGAATCTTCTCAACTCGTTGAATGTCCGACAACCAATCAGCGCCAGGCTCACCGAAAAATGTATCCTCAGGAGATAAAACAAACGGACATAAACAAAGTTGGCCCAAACTAGCGAGCAGTTCTAGCGTGTATATGTCATCAAAGTCAGAGTCGACATTCATTGAGATGTCATGGTCAACAACCACCATACCAAATGGCTGACCACCTGAAGTATTCAGCTCTCGGTTAGCGATTAAGTTATAAAGCGCAGTGCGCTTAAGTGAAACTGCTGTGTTAAGCTCATGAGAAAGTTCGTTCCAAGAAACATCGAGAAGCTTTATACGAACTTTCTGATAATTAACAGGGAGAAACGCCAGTGTTTCGACGCCTCTCCAGCTCGCTTCTAGTTGACTAAAATTAGGGTGATGGATGATGTTCGATACCTGCTTCGACATTCGTCTATCGATTTCTGCGATCAAACGAGTCACACCTGCAAAGAAAAGGTCACTTCCCTTAAGCAAGTCTTCATCTAATTGAGCGAGTAGTAATAATGCGTCTTTCAAGAAAGAAGCATCATTACTATTCAATTCGCAAAATTCCGTTTGCAGTTTCGGGTCAAACATCCATCATCCCACTTAGTCATTACATACCAGGTTTTAACCTGGGATTTTCGTTACCATACGAACTGAAGTCGTCAGTTCTTCTAGTTGTAGCCAAGGTCTTAGGTGCGCCACTGCTGAATATGCACCTGGCTTACCTGGTTGTTCTACAACTGAAATCTGAGACTCACAAAGTGGTGTTTTAGAACGCTCTGCATTACCAACGGCACCTGAGTTGGTGTATTGGTCAATCCAGGTTTGCAGTTGTTTCTGAACATCCGTTGCTTCAAGGTTAGAGCCAAGCATGTCACGCCCCATTACTTTGAGGTAATGTGCAATTCGGCTACTCGCCATGATGTAAGGAATACGAGCAGAAATTGCTGCGTTACTTGTCGCGTCAGGGTCTGTATACGTCTTTGGTTTTTGTGTTGTTTGGCTACCAATAAACACACCATAGTTGGTGTTTTTGTAGTGAACCAAAGGTAGGAAACCAAGGTCGCTCAGCTCTTTTTCGCGTTCATCAGTCAAGTTAACTTCAATCGGACACTGCTGCTGAATGTCGCCAGCTTCTGATTTGAACGTTAGGTTTGGTAGGTTTTCTACTTTACCACCGTTATCTAAACCACGAACTGCAGTACACCATCCAAACGCCGTGTGCGCTTGAGTCATTTTTAGACCAAAATCGAACGCAGCGTTAGACCAAACCAACTCAGAGTTGTTTGCTGGTTTCGGATTACCCTCTGCGTCAGTATTAAGTTCTTCAAACTCAAATGCGTCAGTCGACAAACCTTTTTCGCCGTATGGCAGACGAGCCAATGTTTGAGGTAGTGTTAGCACTACATAGCGGGCATCGTCACTCTCACGGAACGCGTTCCAAGACGCATACGCTGGTGAATCAAAGCCAGCCGCTACAGGCTTACCCTCGTCGAAAGTTTCAAAAGAGTTGAACTCAAACATTTCTGGATTTGCTGCTGCAACGAATGGAGCGTGGCTCGCTGCGGCGGTTTCACCCATATAACGTAGCAGTGCTACATCTTCATCTTTGTGTGAGAAAGAGTAATCACCGATGAGTGCACCATATGGTTCACCACCCGCAGTACCAAACTCTTTTTGATACAAGGCATCAAACAGTGGACTGCGGTCAACCGCTGGTGCGTCCTCAAACTGTTCAATTAGCTCATCTTTTGTGAAATCAACAAGCTTGATCTTAAGAGATTGGCCAGTTTCACTTTCGCGAACCAGCTTATTCAGACCACGCCAAGAGCCTTCTAAACGCTGGAACTCATCATCCTGCATTACCTTTGAAAGCTGCTTAGACATTTGCTTGTCGATTTGTGCTATTGCGTTTTCGATAGTCTTTGAGACATTTTTGTCCCAAGTTACCGTACCACTGAGCGCTTGCTCAGCCAGTACAGAAAACAACTCTTTCGTTGTGTCTGCCGGTGTTTGCGTCGTAGCAGCAATCGCTCTGTCTAGAACACTGCCCGCCTCTGCTTCTGCGCCCGCACCTGCTTGGCTTTCTAATTCAGAACTCATCACTCATCTCCTTTGCTTTCGATGCCCAACTCACTAGAAAGCGCGTTAATTTGATCTGCACTTTGCAGAACTTCTTTGAGCAGCTTTTCTAAATCACGAGAACGATCCGCTTTTGACAGCAAGGTTTTAAGCTGTTGGCGGGTCTCAGCAAGTTTTTTGAGTGGTTCTATTTGCTCAACTAGAGCATCAGGTTCGAAATCTTTCATAGAAGAGAAAGATAACGCGGCTTCAAACTGGCTATCATCGTCTTGCAGAGTGTTGTCGACTTTTAACTTCAACTCTGGTCCAACACGTTTCAAAACCGTATCAAAGTTATCTTTGTCGATTTGATAAAACGTTCTCTCTTCTAGGTCTTCGCGATCTTCCTTGTGTGCAGAAAAATCACCAATAACACCCACTACAAAAGGCAACTCTTTCGTTTCAACAGCGCCATTTGTCTCAACATCATAGGTAATACTTACCCGGTTTTTACTTACACGTTTGTGTTGTGAATTCAAAGCCACGTTACTTCTCCCTGTTAATCAGATTAAGCTGCTTTCGACTCTAGCTTGCCGGTCGTGCAGTCAAACTTAACGGTGTCGCCTTTCTCGATCTTACCGCCGTCACCTTCTTGGTAATAAACCTTGGTTAGCGTCGTGTATGTGAGTGAAAAGTCTTCGGTTGGTAGTTGACCGTCTGAGCCAGAAATGTTGTAGCTCGCGATACGCGCCTTCTCCATAGTAATGACTAGGTATGGATCTGCACCTGCACCGTCACGAGATGGTTTAGTCAGTAGAATTTCCACTGTCTTACCTTCTGCACCCGGTGCGAATAGAAAGGTTGTTAGATGAGGCGATGCACCATCTGAAGTTCGGCTAATGTTTAGTGCATCAAGCGATACCATCCCTTTGTCTGCATTGTTCGCATTACCTACGTCAACACTAACACCACGGTTAGCACCCCATGACATATTATCGACAGCAAAGAAGCCTTTCTTGCCACCGATATCACCGATTGTCGCTGCACCTTTAATGCTTGTTAATCCATCAATTCGCATAAAAATAGAAGCCATGATTGTTCCCTTTTTGTATAAATAGTCATTTATGACTGTGAGTAACGATTACCACTCGATGTTCGAAAGCCCTGAATCGGTGTTGCTTTCACTGGTAGTGGTTGTTTCCTTTGGTTTCACTTCTTCCTGAACTGGTTCAATAGGCGTTATCGCTTGAGCACTAGCAGGTACACTATGCGTTGCTTTGTGCTCTGCACTTTCCAGTCCAGCCAAATGTTCGATTCGCTGATGTACGGCACTATTGTCGCCGACCAACTCTTCGAGTAATTCTGGTAATGACATCCCTCCCCAACGTATTGCCCGCTTTAACAGTAAGTAAATCGGGCTATGTGGCTCATGTTCTAAAAAGTAGTCTGCTATTGACTGTAAATTCGCTAATGCTTGTTCTCTCGTCGCTACACCGGCTGTGGGCAATGACACGACATTCAATGGCGCCTGGGCTACGTCAGTCGCAACCTGTATAGGTTCATTCGTATCAGGTTGAACGCCCGAATCAATTTGTTCAGATGAGCTCTCTGGTATCACTTGAACCGTTTCCAAAACGGGTTCAGGGTCCAAAGGCCAATGTGCAAACTGCTCACCCACTAAATATCTCAACGATGAAATAAGTCTCTCTATTGCGTCTTTTACAAACTTGAAGCTAATTGCTGTTGCACCGGCCTCGCGACACTTTTCGGTGAGCAAGGTTTCAAGACGAATCAGAGCATCGAGTGAACCTCCCAATGATCTAATTCGTTCTTCTACTTCAGCTTTTTCATGTCCATATGCAATCACTGCCTCATCTTTAAGATTAGACAAACTTCCGTCTTTTTCCGCCTTGTAAAAACGGCCAAAGTCGATTTCGCCTACCAAAGGCAGCATTTGCAATGGCATGTAGAGCAAGCCACTCTCGGCTGTGTCACCAACAAGTTGCAATAAAGGTTTTATTCGATGTTCAATAATTTCAACAGCTTGCTCTTGCTCTGTGTCCCCTTTGCGCTTTTTTTCCGGTAGCATTGGGTGCAGACTCGACCAAAAACTGTCTACAACAGCTTCCATCGACATCAAGGCACTATTTAGATTGTTAAAAGGCTGCGGTGTAAAAAGCTGAGCAACGGTAAACCAAGAGAAAATCTCGAGGTCTTTAGATTTAGTCGCCAAGCACAGATGGCAGGATTCAGAAAGCTTGTTCCAGTTTGTCGTATTGGCATCAACGAGTTCTGCATCCTCAAGTGCATCTGGAACTTCAACGAGCTGCCTAAACGACGACTGGGCCATGTTGAACTCATTGCGATAACCGCGGAATAAAGAGCGGTTATCTTTGAGATATTCACCACTTGGGGATTCATCAGAAATTGGGGCCAATAAATCATCAAACATCGACTAACTACTCCTATTTCTCGTGGAAGCTCGCGGCAGTACCCGTGATACCGGGCTTGTGCTGTGATTTAGTGAAATTGGACCAAACGAAAGCGGCTAAGTAAGCGATAGCCCACGCTTGCGCTTGATTACTATCTTGACTCTCTGCTTTTTTCCAATTGTATTTGCCACATCTAATGACAAGGGGTTGCTTGCGGTTTTTGTAGTCGTAATGCTTTGCTGAAGGCAAACTTTCACATTCTTTGGAAGATGGAAGTTTAAACTTGTTAGATAGCAACTTAGATAGGATATTGGTTGCTAGGAGTACTGTTTTGTCGCCTTCTGCAAGGCTGCGACAGTGAGTGATAGCGGTACGAAGCTTGTTAGCACATTTACCACTAATATTTGCAGGCACAGTAATGACACACTTTGGATTATTCCACACAAACTTTTCTTCACCATCCAATCGTGCCAGGCGCGACAGGTTATAGAACGCATGACCATAAGCTTTACCCCATGCCATCTGTCCGACATTAAGCTGTAGCTCAACAATATGAGGAATCTTTCGTTTGCCGGTCGGCTTACCATCAACCGTGGTGGAAAAATCAATCTCTACCTGAAGGAAAAACTTTACGTCTTTATACTGATCTTGGATACCCATGCCCCATAGATCCTTTACTGCTTTTCCATGCAAATCTTTGATTGCCTCAAACTCCGGAGTCATGGATATGAAGTCTCTAAAAGCATTCATTTGTGCGATAGTGCTAAATACAATCGTCGCTCGGGAAATATCCTTTACTTGGAGCGGAATTTTGCCGCCTGGTTTATCTGTTTTTGGGTCATCCCAATTGGTAATACCGCATTTAGCAGCAATACGTTCTCGAGTTTTAAGTGGACCTCGTTCATATCTTATTGGCTTGCCACTTTCATTCTTGACTGTGTTGGATAGGTGGCGCATGAATTCATGTAGCTTTGGATCAGCAAGCTTTGCTTGCTCTACCAACTCTTCAATTTGTTCACGTGGATGATCGTTGTCCCAAAACGTTGTTTGAGATATGTGACCCTTAATCGTATATGGTGGTGGCATGGTTCCCTCCGCTCCACTTAGTCCAATTTAATTCGAATTACGTTCTACTTTATCCACCGATCTGAACGGTCGGTGCACCAAACACAATACTGCCGCCATGTGCTGTGGTGTCGCCCATTCGCGCCGCTGGGGTACTATTAATCAATACTGTTGCGCTGCCTTTAACAATCGAGTCTGGCGGTCCAACACATACTAGCGAGTCCCCCATCTTCGCTGCTGGTAAACCGCATATAAGAACGGTGACCGCGCCCGGACCAACTATAGGACCGCCAACATGAGGAATAGGCGGTGTACCAGGTGTTTGCATCGGACATGTGTGCATGTCTGTTAATCTCGCTGCACTAGGCATTAGCTCACCTCCTCGGTTAACTTACCGGAACCGCCATCGGCTATATCCAGTGCCATGTTGAACACTTTCTTGTAATAACCTTTATACCCGGACCATTCAGGTAGTGCTGCAGCCGTGTTGATAGCACCCGCCACAGCCTTTGCATGCAAAAAGTCAGCGGGCATGACTACCGGATTTTCAGCAGGAGCAATGCTCCCCTGACCACTCCAAAACACAGCTTGACCGACCCATTTAGCCGCACTCTCATTCGCAAGTGGCACGATTGATTTCTCTATTTCACGGCGCATCGCTTCATTTGGCTGCTTTACCCAGTTTGCACTCGCTGCTACCACAGAATTTTCTGCTTGAGTTAAGTCGTCGTGTCTCAATCCCGTCGCTAACGTCGCCCACCAAATTGACTCTCGCATTGGTAGTGCGTGTGCAATAAATGTTGTCAAATCAATGTTCAGCGCCGCTTTCTGTAATACCTGTATCACTTCTATCGGCGACAGCGCTTCGTTTACAAGCTCCTTCGCTTCATCTGATAGATCAAAGTAAGATAGGATTTTTTTTGAGTCTTGGTAGGGAATCTTTTTCATTAGTTCACCATTAATATCGTGCCTTTAATGGCAGTTTGACCCGATGAACTGACTTCAGACTGAGCTGCACCAGATAGCTTAGCGGTAACATCCCCTTTAACTTCCGCGTTGAGCCCTTGAAGTTTTGCGCCGGTGCTGCCTTTCGCGGCAAAGCTGGTTGAAGCACTCAACGACATTGAAGTACCCGCCTTGCCACTAAATGCCCCATCAGATTTGATGCTAACGGACGTTCCAGATTGACTCAGACTGCCACCATCGACCGATACTTTAGAACTGCCACTCACTGCTACCGTACCGCTAGAAATTTCAATCTTGTCGCTAGTAACTACAATTTTGCTGCTGCCGACTTTCAACGTTAGAGTGTCATCTGCCGTTAAGGTAATTTCCTTACCTTGCTCGTTAATGCTTTCTTTGGCAGTAAGCTTGTAAGATTTATCGGTGCTGTAGGTAATGCCTTCTTTAGACGTTAACGTAGTTTGCTTCTCAACGGTTTGAGTTATGTTTTTGGTTACCGTCGACTTCATTTCACCACCGATCGTTTCGGTGTAATCGTTGACGACCTCTCGTGTCATATCCTTAGCAGCGTGCACATATAACTGCTCGTTATCTTTCTTGTCGTCAAACCGTAACTCGTTACTCTCACCGGTTAATTTCGTCATTACCCCAGATTGAGTAGTATTAGCTGTTGGGTATGGTGGCTTGTTCCCGCTGTTGTAAACACTTGAGACGACAACGGGCTGATCTGGGTCACCATTAACAAAGCTAACAAGTACCTCTTGGCCTGCTCTAGGTAAGAATTGGGCACCATAGCCTTTACCAGCCATAGGTTGGGCAACTCGTACCCAGCAACTCGTTTTATCACCTGTTTCAGGATCCCAATGAAACTTAATACGAACGCGCCCTAGCGCGTCGTTAGCAGGCTCACCCGCGGTGCTGCCCGCGACTGTCGCGGATTGAAGCCCGTGTAAAACTGGCTTTTCAATGTATTGAGGATAGAACGTCTGACCTTCTGGGATGACTTTTACATCGGAGTGAAACTCTCCTTTTTCGTCATCGAAATCGTACTTAATTTCGGCGACTAAATACTGTCCTATTTGACTACTATCCGTATGCGCGTTGAGCTTGAGAAAGTAACCTGCACAAAGGCTTGCTGAGGTCGTCGTTGCCAACGCGCTATCGTAGTCTGAATCTAGCTGCCCTCGCTGGGTTTCAACGACATCACCCGCTAAATCGGTGTAAGACCCCGTGGCACTTGCTGCCGGATAACGATAATCAGTTAGCTTTGTGTTATTGGACAATGAGTACTTTGATTTTTTCGCCTTACTTGTAATTAGTTTTGACTGGTTGTAGTCATAACCTGCTAGCTCGAGTGAAGCACTGTGGAAACGATGTTCACGCTGCCAAGTATCCAAAATCTCATAATCACCCGATGGTTGCGAAGCGTAATCTAGCGTCACCATTTTGTCGGAAGCAAAGGGCTTACTTGCTTGCTGTAAAAACAGCTTGTTTGCATCGCTGTCTTTACCAAAGTAGAAATGAACACCTTCTTCCGCTAAGAGCCTAGTGACAAATTCGAAGTCCGTTTCATTAAACTGAATGCAGTATTCACGCTTGGTCGACGGCATGCTTTTGACACTGTAGGCTCCTTTGAAACCCAACTCATCAAAAATACTTGTTACGATTGTTTGTACGCTCGCCTCCTGGAATACACGACACTTTCTAGAGTGATGCAGTAGGTACAGCCAAGGCTTGACGGTTAATCGGATACTTGAATAGGTCGAATCAATTCTTTGCGACTGAGACTGTGTTCTAACGACGTAGCCCTGGAATGTTCTAAGCTCGCTTCGGCTTGTTCCCGTTTCAGAGTACAGCTTTAAGCTAATCGGCTCACCGACCCAGTCAGCTGGATTCGCTTTAGTTACTAGCGCATTGACTTGCCACTCATAATCTTTGCTGACGGCTTCAAATCCAAAGAAGTTTGTTGCAACGTACTCTTTGTTATTAGAGTCTGTAACGACTAACAAGCTTCCTTGTGGTTCAATAATCTCTCTCATCGAACCTCCTCAAATCGTGACTTACCAACTAGTTTCATCATCATTCGCTCCTGCTCTTATCAACATTGACAAGCTCCGCAAAGCGAAGAAGCTGTATAGGCGGATAAAGTGACATCTGTCTCGCCACATCCATATTGATAGTGATTGAGTAACTCTGAAGCTCCGCAATCGGCAACTGACCCGGCTCGATATTTTCAAGCAGCACTTTCTTCGCTTGATTAGCCGCCAATTGACCTACGCGATAGTATTTATTTGAAACTGAGATCAATGCGTCCGACTCAGTCACCATAGAATCATAGGCTGATGCCACAGGTAAGTTGTGCTTCAGAGCGGCGCTAGTAAAAGCATCACGGTTGGATAAGTTGTATGAGCTAGAGCCAACATAAACGACATCTACACCTTTTTCTGACAGGCTCTGCATTTTTTGTTCAAACTGGTTTGGAAGTGGTTTGTCATCGTCTCCCAGTTCATATGTTTCAACTATGGTCTTGAACTGCATTTTCTCTTCAAGGGTCTGCAGTTTTTCTGTATTGAGTGCTGAGTTGAGCTCAGCTGACGAATAGACAACGCCAATCGTACTTACTGGGAAGTACTCTCTCATTGCCCTAATCTGAACTTCTTCTTCAATACGGTTTCTAATCCCAGTAACGGTTGTACGTCCTGAGTACGTTGAATCTTTGATGATTCCCGCGCCAACTGGGTCCGCAACAATCATAAATAGAACCGGAATCTCGCCCAGTTTGGTTTCGTTGCCATAGTCTTCCAGTGAGCCAATCATCGCTTTACTCACACTGGTTCCCCAAGTGACGACCAAATCTGGCTTTAACTGCTTGGCCTCGTCCAGGAATGTCGGCAGTTTACTTTTATCTCGGTCAACGTTACGAAGCACAATATCAATTGGGAGTTTGTTAGCCTCAACATAATCATGGAAACCTTGGCAGGCTTCTTCACAGCCACGCCAAACCGTCATATAGATCGTTTTGCGCTCTTCTGAACTCGCGATGCTGGAGTACGTCAAACCTGATATCAAAGTCAGAAGAGGAAACGTGATCAGAGATCTCATACGTCGACTCCTTTGTTAGCTTCAACAGCAGGTTTCTTCAGAATAATTAGGATTGCGATACCCGCTACGATTATCCCACCACCTACGATACTCATGGCTTCACCAAAGGTATGCGTCGCCAGTAGCATCGCAACCAGAATAGGTCCAATTACACTGCCGATACGTTCGGAGGTACGTAAGAATCCTAGCGTCTCGGTTCTGCCAACTTCAGGTGTATCTTCCGACGCTTCAAGAGCACAAGCGATGAGTGGCGCTTTTAGAATAGAATGAGCAACACCCATCAGCGTTACGGCAAGAAGTATCTTGAAAATTGAGTCGTCACCATAGAGAGAAACTAAAATCGCACCTGACAAAATCGTTCCAAGTACAACCAGTTGTTTTGTCTTTTGAGTGCGGTCTGCAATGCCCGATGCGATTGGACTCAAAGGAATAATGACGAGAGAATAGATCATCATAATACGACCTATTTCAGACTGACTCGCATCGAGAGATACGAGATAAAGTGGAACTAAAAAGTACAAGAAGCCAGTCAGTACGATTTTCGCTGGAATTGCGCAGAATAGAATAACGGCCATAAAGCGAACGTTTTTCATCAGCAGCAACACACTTCCTTTTTCGCCTGGAGCTTTTTTACCCTCACCGGCATCCAACTCGCCAATAAACATTCTCCAAGCAAGAACGCCAGCAAACGCAGCAAGTAAGGCTGACAATAAGAACACCGGCTGATAACCGATGCGATCTGCGATAATTGCACCCAGCGCGGTACCACACATAGTGGCAGTCATCAGTACACCGACAAACATTGCCATGCCTTTGGCACGATTCTCTGACGTGACTACTGCCGCGATGTAGCTTTGGCAGCTAATGGTAATAATCGCATAACCAAATGCAGTCACACCGCGGGAGATGACTATGTCCATAGCATCCGTTGCGAATGCACAACCAAAATAACCACCAATCGCTGGAATAAGACCAACGAGGAAAAGCTGCTTCTGTCCCCAGCGATCTACCCACTTAGCGGCAAACGGTGTGCAAGCAGCAATGACAAACATGAATACCGAAATAGGCAGCCCTAGCATCACATCTTTAGAGATCCAGCTGGATGGCTGATAGAACTCGTTGACAAACAAAGGCATAAAGGACTTAGACAGTTCTTCTGCAAAAGAGAACACAAACAACGGGATTCGAGCGTCTACAACATCCCCTTTGTGCATCCCTAGTTTATTCTGCAAACTGAACCTATCGGACACTGACTTCAGTTTAGAATCTACTTCAGAAGAGCTAGAGCTTTGTGGCAATAGCTTGGCAAACAAAGATTTGAATCGCGATTGTAAGTCCTTTGAGTCTTGGTTC
This sequence comes from Vibrio maritimus, assembly GCF_021441885.1. Classification (NCBI taxonomy): domain Bacteria; kingdom Pseudomonadati; phylum Pseudomonadota; class Gammaproteobacteria; order Vibrionales; family Vibrionaceae; genus Vibrio; species Vibrio maritimus. The sequence goes on along the minus strand of NZ_CP090439.1, from coordinate 1,719,277 downwards.
AATCTATCAGCAAACGTACCAATAACACCGTGGTAAGTAATCTTCTCGTTTACTGAAAAATCCCCTTTGACTTGCCTTTTTAGAATCGATTCAGATTCTTCCAAAGGTCCGGATACATAGAACATGACGACAACCATCACGACTTCAAAACAGACGAGAAGAACTGCGACCAAAACAATAGCGATATCGAAGAAAATATCGGTAAGCTGCGACTGAACATACGTAGAGCTCAACCCAACATATACTCTACCGCTTACCTCTTCTGCACTTTCTATTGGAAGTTGAAACAGGTCACTACGTGAAGATTCTGAGCTAAATAGAGATGGTAGCAACTGTGGCAGTTCCTTCATCACCACAACAAGTCGTTCGATAAACGACGCACTTAAATACTGACTTGAGGACTTCTCAAACGTGATCGCGTAAGTTGGATCGAGTTCCTCGACAGCACCTGCTTGGTACAAAACAGTGTCGTTTTGAGTAAGCGCAACGAAAGTGAGTTCTGGGTACTTTTTAAGGGTCTCATCAAGGTATGTATCCATACCGCTAATTTCTTGATAAGGCACACCTACGTTGATCGCTAACTCAACGTCATCATGAATGATTTGAGCGATCGAATTAGCTTTTTTTAGAAGTTCTGGCTTAATCGAAAAGTTGAACTCTACGAGCGTGTACGCCGCGCTTAAAAAAGAAGCAATGAAGGCGCTAATAATTGTGATATAAATCAGTCTTTTATTAATTAAGCTCGCAATAGTTTGCGCTTGATTCACTTAACCACCTCAGTTCCATCCTTGGTATTTTCGGTGTTATTTCTTGAAAGCGACTGCAGGCGCTCCAGCTCAGCAGACACTTGTGCTTTCATTTCTTCACTTTGCTTGATTTGTTCAGCAAAGCTTTGGCTCATAGAACCATCTGGTGCTTTTTTTCCGTCAACAGATTTATCACCTGATGAATAGTTGTGAATGAGTTTCAGAACATTTGCCACATCAGCAAATCCAATTCGAACCACTATAAATACGATCAATGCAGTGATAAGAAATATGACCACCGTCGCTTCTAATAAATGAAGTCGAACAAGAGCATAGACACCAAAAAGTGCAGTCTTGTCATATTCGATAACTAGGCTGCCGGTTAGATTACTGAAATCACCGAACGTTTGAAGCCCGCTATAAAGCTTTGTGTCATCACTGTATAGCCAACGCTGCTCGTTAGACGTTAGAGCGCGTCGGATGACATCTTCAGGAATTGCCGTGGGGGAATTTACTGCACTCGTGGTCTGCAATAAAACGCGACCATTGTTATCGATAAGCGAAATAGCGGTCACGTCAGATTCGCGCGCCTTAGCTTGATCAAATTGTTCGATAAGGTTATCAGCTGAATGGAATGGAATACCTAAGCGTTCAACGCGCTGGATAGAGGTATCTAGCGAAGACGAAATAACATCTAGCTTTGAAGACACTACACCAGACATTAAACTGTCAAACTTCATGTAGTTCATCAGGTATAGAAGTCCCAACACAGACATGAGAATTACCCAAACGGTAATCACCAGTCTCAAGTGAACTTCAAAAAATGCTCTCATCTTCCCAACCTCAATAAGTGAAGAAGTACTACTCACTTAAATTCTTTCAAAAATCTTCGCGAATCTAATGCTCAAGTAAACTTTTGTTCGCGTCGTCCTAATCCAAAAGTAGACCATACCTCAGGGTTATGCCTACTAAAGTTCATAAAACGGAATCACCTTTAAAAAATAACAACATAACAACACATTAACAACCATTCAAAAATTGGGTGTAATGCATTCACGCCATAAATCAGTTCTTTTTTGAATTGAAATTGTGTAGATAAATTGTAAGGTTGGTAAAGGCACCACAGGGATTTGTGGAAATTAGAACTTAGGTTCTAATAAGATAAAGTCCGACAATAGCCAGCAAGTTTATTTACATTTATGCTTTATATTTGTTAAGGAAAGACAGATGCCAAATACCCTTTTCTCAAATAATTCCTATGCAAAAGAAACAGTTACTAGCCCACCATTGACGGGCGACATCACCAGTAACAAAAGACCATGGAAGGTACTTCTGGTAGACGACGAACCTGACGTTATTACTGTTTCAAAAATGGCGCTACGAGGCCTTTGTTTTCAAGGTTCTGAAGTCAAAATTCTTACAGCGTCCTCAGCCACAGAAGCACGTAAAGTTTTGAGTGATAATTCGGATATCGCACTGGCTTTTGTCGATGTAGTTATGGAGACAGACTCCGCGGGATTGGAGTTAATACGCTGGATTAGAGAAGAGAGAAATGATCAACATATTCGACTGGTGTTACGTACCGGCCAACCTGGTTCGGCGCCAGAGGAAACTGTCATACAAAAGTATGAGATTAATGACTATAAAAACAAAACCGAACTCAATGCGATTAGATTAAAAACATCTGTGCTTACCGCTTTAAGAGCTTATAGAGACATTAAAATCATCTCCTCCAACCAGAAGAAACTTGAACATGTTCTTAACGCGACCGAGACAATTTTGACTCATTCTAAGGTCAACGGCTTTCTTCTCTCGGCCTATACAGAGCTTAAATCATTCATTAAACAGGATAACGTGAGCTTAGGTGTTTCGATTGAGAGCAATATGCCCTACTCCCAACCTACTCAAAAACAGTTTCATCTCACAGACCATAACACGCTCATTGAAGGAGAATCGATCAGTTCGGTTCAACAAATGCTAGCAGACGTAATCATCTCGAATCCAAACCGCCCTATGGTTAAAATAGAGGATGACCACTACGTTCATTACATGAAAATTAATGAGTTTGAATCCGTCACACTGGTTTTCGATTTTGCCAAACCCATTTCTCAGGGGGTGAAAAACCTTCTTCCCCACTTCACTTCAAATTTCGTCTTGGTCTTCGAAAACTTGCGAGCGAAAAATGAAGTTCAAGAAGTACAACAACAACTCATGCTAATGTTAAGTGAAGCCATTGAAACTAGGTCGAAAGAGACGGGTGCACACGTATTAAGAGTAGCTTTAATCTGTGAATACATCGCTAAGAAACTAGGTCTGGGTGAAAAACATGTCGAAATTATCAAACACTCAGCGCCTATGCACGATCTTGGTAAAATCGGTGTTCCTGAGCGAATTCTTCATAAGCCGGGTCCGTTAGATGATGACGAATGGGCAGTAATGAAAACCCACCCTGAAATAGGTCATAAGTTACTAAGTAAACTCAATTACGGAATTCCTCAGATGGGTGCAATGGTTTCGCTTTCCCATCATGAAAAATGGAATGGCTCAGGTTATCCGAATGGTACAAGTGGACCCGAAATACCGCTCGAGGGTCGTTTAATGGCTATAGCAGACGTGGTCGATGCACTTGGTTCGACTCGTTCTTATAAAAAGGCCTGGAAAAATGAAGACATTATTGCCTTGATTCAAGAACAAAAAGGGCATCATTTTGACCCAGATATCGCTGACATTGTTATCCAAAATTTCGATGAAATAATGGAAATCCGAAAGCAATATCCAGACGCCGATCAGTAATCTCGAATCACGGAAGTATCTATGTACACAAAAAAGCTAACCCGGCTTTTAGACAGCGAACATATTAAGCAAGGCGATGTAGCAGGTTATTCAGCCTTACTACTGGAAACACTTGTTCAATCACTTTACCTTCACGATGCCAGTTTATGGCTAGCGGTCAGCAGTGATCAAATTGACTGTGTTGGCTACCAGACTATCAACAGTGATGAAGCCAAACTCTTTTCACCGATCGATAAACACTCTTTTGGTCAGTTTGCACTGCAACTTTCAAAGAGCAGTCACCTAGTGTATGCCTATAACAATGCTGAAAATGCCAAATGGATGGGTGATGTCGATGTGACCCATTTTAGAGCGATACTTGTGCCAGTGAAGTTACATGGACAGTTGAATGGCTTTATTATGCTTCGCCAAAAACCTCATCAAGCCACGCCAGATAGTGCTGCAATCCAATTTGTGATAAGCACCGTTTTCGCATTAGGTGCTACCATTCAGACAGCTCAGCAATCTTTATCCCTTGACTCGCCTAGTCAGCGAGAGCTTCAACTTGAACAGAGTGTAAGAGAGCATAACAAAGGTATAAAAGAGATGCTTCAGAACCTCGAGAAGGCACAAAACTATCAAGTTGAGGTCGAAAAGATGGAAGCGCTAGGTAAATTAGTGGCTGGCGTCGCCCATGAAGTGAACACCCCTTTGGGCGTTGCAATGACGTCTGTTTCTATCGTCGATGAGCAAATAAAAAAGCTTGAGCGCGCTTACCAAAATCAACAGCTAGACGAGTCAGTATTTGTCGAGTTTCTTGAGTCGTCAATCCCTGCGATTAATATGACGAACACAAATTTGGAGCGTGCTGCTTTATTGGTACAACAGTTTAAGCAAACCTCTGACAACGAAGGCCATGGAACGGCGGAAGTCGTATTCTTTAAACCCTTATGTGAAAATCTTATCGCAAGTATCGCACCACTATATCAACCTTATGATGTTGAATTTATGGTCGATATACCGGAAGCCCTCAAGCTCGAGACCATTCCTGGTGCAGTTGAACAGATACTCACCAACTTTATCAACAACAGTTGTCAGCATGGATTCAAAAGCAGCCAAGAGCCACATAATCTCGTGTTTATTAAGGTATTTAAGGTTGATGACAAGGTCATCATTGATTATCAAGATAATGGTGTTGGAATTGATGACGCAGTAGCTCATCAGGTTTTTACCCCCTTCTATACTACAAACAGAAATCAAGGCGGAACGGGATTGGGGCTCTCTATTGTCTATAACTTAGTAACTCAAAAGTTGAAAGGCGATATTCGAATCGTAGAGCAAGATGCCTCCATTGGAGCGCACTTCCAGATCCGACTACCTATAAATGCTGTTTAACAACTAGCTTTCTAATGTGAGCTCAAAGGTACCTGAAACGCTGTTACCGATAGTACAGATTTTCTTGGCATCTTTGAGCAACTGTTGAGCGGTTTCTGTATCCGGATGAATTCCTCGACTTAACTCAAGTTCATAACTCGCAAAGTGAGCCGGCAAAGTTAGGCCCTTGTGCCCTATCACCCGAATTTGAAATGGGTTGATATCGACTTTTCTTCGCTTCGCCAGTCTTTGGACGGAAATAGCCATACAAGATCCTATTGAATAAAGGAGCATAACAGCTGGATCATCTAACAAAGGGGCATTAGAAAATGGCTCGTTACCCCTTCTAAACTTTACACCTTCACTCTCGCTGAAAGAAACAGTTATTGGCCCTTCACTCGATGGTTTCACTCTCAACGTCATATTCTTGCTCAACAAGGTTAGTTTCTGAAAACACTACTGGATCTTTGGCCTGATGTATATATTCATCGTCAGAGTCTAGATAAGCAACAAACTGCCTCGTAAGTGCCGAACTGTTTTCGTCAAATTGCACTTCTTGCTCATCGACCGCATAGTTTTCTAACCGTCTTTCCAACTCATCAATCAAATACAAATGAGCAAAGTCTACAATGGTCTCATTTGGTACTGAGTAGCTTTGGTGAATATCTTGTACTGAGAAGTCTATGACTTCTTGAAACGTCATCCCTGCTTCATCACGAAGATAGGCAGTAACATTACTCGCTAGCATCTCGACAATTATTGAATGTGGCGGTATCGATGGGTCTGGATCACTCGCATTTTGTTGATATTCGTCAGACATAGACTGGCTACGAAGAGCAATCATGGCGGCAATATCATCCTCGTCATAACCGAGTGACAAATAGAAGGTCAGCCAACATGTGTCATCATAGTACGCTTCTAGGTCTGCGGTAGTTTCTGAGAATCCATTTAGGTTCGTTTTTAACCGGGTTTCATTCAGACCACTTAGTTGCTCGTTGATACGCGTCAATTGCTCTAAATTATCGCGTGGTGTAATGGTCCTTGGATGGTTTTGATTTAACGCCGACTCTGAAGCGGCATCATTATTCGGATTACTCCATGGATGAGTAGCTCCTGCTTCTAACTCCGCATGTTTCGGGTTTTGGTCAACCTTCTCGGACGGTAGTAGATATACCAACACAAATAAGACAATTAGAGGGACCAACATCCAGTGGTGTTTTATCATTTCGCCTTTCACTCCCAAAGTCCCAGCTATAACCAATAGTTAGTAGCAATTGTCGATGATTTACGAAATTATCTATCGTAGCTAGAGAGCTTAGAAGTAACAGGGGGGACTGCGGGGTAATATACTTTCGATGAAAAACGCTGGTTATTTCGTTTGTTGGCTTAACTCTTGCTGCAGGCGAGTCATAATGGGACCGCATTTTCGCTCGCTAACCCAAAACAGTTCGGCTGGAAAGGCGATTTCAACGTTCACCATATCAGAGTGAAACTCAGTTAAGCTTCCTAAAAGGCTACGCTCGTCTGCCATCGCCTTTGGCACTAAGGCCCACCCCATACCTTGCTCAACCAATCTGATTACATCTTCTTGGCTGCTAGCACTCCAAATATCGGGGGAAAACGAGAAGACCGATGCTAGTTGAGGATTCTTGTTCATTGCACTGCAAGTAATCTGTCGATTTTGATACATCTCTTTGTCAGTCACTATCTCTTGATCAGCGAACGGATGATCGGGTGAACACGCCAATACAAAAGTAACCTTATCACATCCTTTTACACTCAGCCTATAATCCAGTTTTTCTCCTGTTACTGCCATAGCCAGGTCAACGTCTCCATCTAACAAAAGCTGTTGAAGCACTTTTGATGTACCTCTTGTTAAAGTAACTTTAACGTTGGGATAATCTCTGGTTACTCTCTCAATAGGAACTTCATAAAGCTGCGAAGGTATCAGCTCGTCAACTCCTATATGAATTTGGCTCTCCATTTCTGCAAAACTATCTTGTGCAATGTGCTCTATCCCATCAAGTTGTTGAAAAAGTACCTGAGTCTTCGCAAAGAGCTGCTCGCCTTGAGGAGTTAATGTCGGTATTCGAGTAGAGCGATCGAATAAGGGGATCCCAAGATGTACCTCTAGATTAGAGATAGAGTTACTGACGGTGCTTACTGCTTTACCAGTGTCGCGAGCTGCAGCTGAAAAGCTGCCTAACTCCGCAGCGGCTTTAAATACGGTAAGTTGTTCTAGTGAAAGCATAAAGAGTAACGTTTGATGAGTTATCTAATAAGAGTAACACTCAAACTACAGAAGGCAAAAAAGACCTCCGAGGAGGTCTTTACACAGTAACTTTAAGACAAAGGTGCCATATTTGGCACGCCAGCATTACGAGATGGTATGAGTGGTGTTGCTGGTTCATGTGATGGTACATCTGTCACCATTGCCTCAGTGGTGATCAATAGAGACGCAACAGATGCCGCAAACTGCAAAGCCGAGCGCGTAACTTTCGTTGGGTCTAAAATCCCCATTTCCATCATGTCACCATATGTATCGTTCGCGGCGTTATAACCCATCGCACCATCGCCCTGTTGTACGTGGTGAATAACGACGGAACCTTCTCCGCCTGCGTTAGCGACGATTTGGCGAAGCGGTGCCTCCATAGCTCGAAGTGCTAAACGTATACCAACATTTTGATCCTCGTTTTCACCCAATAGACCATTCAGTTTTGAAGCTGCTCTTACCAAAGCAACTCCACCACCTGGCACTACACCCTCTTCTACCGCTGCTCGTGTGGCATGAAGTGCATCGTCGACACGGTCTTTCTTCTCTTTCATTTCAACTTCAGTCGCTGCGCCTATTTTTATAACCGCCACACCACCAGCTAATTTAGCAATTCGGTCTAGCATCTTCTCTCGGTCATAATCTGATGTATTCTGATTGAGTTGTTGCTTGATATGAGCGACACGGCCATTTATAGCTTCTTCTGTGCCTGCGCCATTGATAATGGTTGTCGTCTCTTTAGTCACGACAATACGGTTAGCATGACCTAAATGCTCCATTGTCACATCAGCCAATGTCATGCCTGTATCTTCTGATATGACAGTACCAGCAGTTAGAACAGCGATATCACGCAACATTTCTTTGCGGCGGTCACCGAATGCCGGTGCTTTAATTGCTGCTGCCTTTACGATACCGCGCATAGTATTCACTACCAAAGTACCCAAGGCCTCCCCTTCAAGATCCTCAGCGACGATGAACAGTGGACGATTTGCTTTCGATACTTGTTCCAATACCGGAACTAACTCTCGAATGGTAGAGACACGTTTATCAATCAGCAGAGTAAGTGGATTTTCCAACTCAACAGTCCCAGTTTCAGGCTTGTTAATAAAGTAAGGGGATAAATAACCTCTATCAAACTGCATGCCTTCTACTACATCGAGTTCGTCTTCGAGTGTTTGCCCTTCCTCAACGGTAATCACACCTTCTTTGCCTACACGCTTCATCGCATCAGCAAGAATGTCCCCGACCAAACTGTCTGAGTTAGCTGAAATAGTGGCAACTTGGGCTATCGCCTTCTCGCTGTCACAAGGCTGAGACATCGCGCGCAGCTCTTTTACTGCTGCCACAACCGCTTTTTCGATTCCTCGCTTAAGATCCATAGGGTTCATACCTGCGGCAACCGCTTTTAGCCCCTCGTTTACAATGGACTGGGCAAGTACGGTCGCAGTCGTTGTACCGTCACCAGCCGCGTCATTTGCTTTAGAAGCGACTTCTTTGACTATTTGTGCACCGACATTTTCTAGCTTATCTTCAAGTTCGATCTCTTTTGCTACGGATACACCATCTTTGGTAATAACAGGACCACCAAACATTTTATCGAGAACGACATTTCTACCCTTTGGTCCTAACGTCACTTTGACTGCATTAGCAAGGATATTCACACCGTTTAACATTTTAACGCGAGCATCGTTAGCAAAGGTTACATTTTTAGCTGACATAGTATTTCTCTCAATTCTAGTAATCTTGGATTAAATTATTCAGTCACTACAGCGACAATGTCATGCTCGCCAATAAGAACATAACTATCGCCATCTATTTTTTCTTCCATTTGCACTGCAGCAGGATTAAACAAGACGACCTGACCAGGCTTAACTTCTAATGTTCTGCGCGAACCGTCTGCTAACAGGTACCCGTGACCGCATGAAATAACTTCGCCTCTATTAGGTTTATTCACGGATAGTCCCGTTAAAACAATGCCGCCATCTGATTTTGCTTCTTTCTGAATGGTTCTCAGCAGCACACGTTCTTGTAATGGTTGAATATTCATCGTAATCGCCTCTAACTAATGAATGACTTATATAGACCTAAAGGTCATCGCAAAGCAGTCCATATGCAGGGTTACGCAATACAAATCCAATTGTTTGCAAATATGTTCAAGGTTTATCTTTGCCTGAGTATTTCAAAGGTAATTGAGTAGAATTTTGAAGGGTTCGTTTCAACGATATTGATACCGTATCAACGCTCTATTGTGGACATTTACACGACTTATCCTAGCAGTAAGTTGAAGCAAGGAATATTCGTACTCATAACCACAATCCCTTGCTATTCAATCGGCTTACCTACCAATCGCTTTCTTGGGTCTATTATAGATAAATCCTAAAAAGCTCAAAAAAACTAACTTTCGACTGAATCGAAAGATTGAAAAAACGTATGCTGATCAAAAAAGGTCACTCGTAATTGAGTGACCTTTTTAACAGATGACTAAATTTAATTAGTCATATTCACGCCAGATGGAAGAATCAGAACAATCAATTCCACTGTGGAACATCTCCCAAATCGTTTCATAAGGAACCGGGATAGGCTCTATGCCATTTTCCCTCAAGATTTCCATCGATTTTACACAACGACTATCGATGAAGTATTTACCTGTGCCAGTTGTCACACCATTCATCGCCCCCATCTGCTGCTCTTCAAGGGGAATCGGTAGAATCTTCCAATCTTTAATCGCATCTGGCAGTTTTCCGTGATAACCGTAACCTTCGACATCAGGCAAACCACACATGCCATCGACAAGATTCATGTGCAGGCAATCGTGGTGATATGTGAGCTTACTATCGAACCACACTGTTTCACTCGTGTAGCCGTAGTCTTCAAAAACACGACCATACACATCACGCCCTTTTGGTGTACCACCACTAACGATATAAGGATCAATGTCTTCTGAACAATCTTCAGCCTTGGCGGTAGCATAGTGCCAAACGATGTGTTTATTTGGAAAAACGCGCCAATCCGCTTGGTCAACACCAAATAGACCACCACTCGCCGCAGTAGGATCAGGCTCTTTGGTTGCACACTGATACATACGAGAGTTGGGATCCTCTTGTAAAATTGCCGCCACTGCAGCTTGTGCAGCCGACTCCTGACCATAAACACCCGGCGACTTAGCACCAGCCCACAGATTACCTACTGTGATCCAGTATCCACCACCATAGATAGATAAAAACTTAGAACCACCCCAAGCAGCGTTATAGTTAATAATCTCATCTGGATACCATCCAAGCTTGTTACGGATGATAATTACGCCCTCTTTTTCGTAAGCGTCATCACGTGCATCGATTTCGTTAACAATTTTATCGAATAGTTCTGGGTCTGTTTCTTTTAGTGGTTTGTTAGCACGACGCTCCATGGTCGCTTTAAACTCTTCATCGGTATTATCTGCAAATAGCGATTTAAGCTCAGGGGATTCGATATCCGGGCCATAAATGCTAAACGGGTCACCTACAATACAAGCCTTCAGTGGAGCCCCTGCCCAATCACAGAACATTTTAATGCCCTTGCCACGGACTTGTTCTTCCCACATTTCATTGTAGAGTTTCCACTGTTCCTTTTTACATTCTGGTTTAGGAACTGGGTTGTAAGCTAACTCTTTCACGGTTGGATAAGTTCTGTATGTCATAATATTTGCCTCGCAATAAAAAATTTAAAGGCATCCTTGCTCTAACTCAAAAAGTGCCAGATTTAACCATCGATAGTATTTTCGTGAACCTGAACAGACGCACATGATTTATCTTCTGTAGATTCAACGCCACTCTGCACCTCGTCTTCGAAGCAGACTATAAATGAATAATACAAAAGCTCTAAAAAGGGTTCCTTCCGAAATTCGGAAGGATAGTGGCATATTAAGATGCTATGCTTGCGATTAAGGGGACGTAGAGCGTGGTTGGAGAACCTCTTTAACAAAGACATGAACCTGCAGGAGATAGAAGTGTTCACATTGGAACAGTTAAGTGCATTTTGTGCAGCGGTTGAAGCTGGCTCTTTCTCAGGTGCAGCCAGAAAAACGGGGAAAGGGCTCACGACCATCAGCACCGCAATCTCTACCTTAGAAGACCACCTCGGTGTTGCGTTATTCGATCGAGCAGGTCGGTATCCTAGACTGACCTCTAACGGAGAGCGTCTATATGCCCAAGCTAATGTGCTGTTTAGGCAGGTAGAAACAATTATTAGTTCTGCCGAAGATTCGATTTCTTCCGTTGAATCCACTCTCACCATAGGTCTTGGAGAGCTTGTGCCCACCACTATGGTTGAGACCATCATCGAGAATGTCTCAGAAAAATATCCACACACCACTATAGAGATTTTAAGGGCGCCGAGAGAACAACTACTGGCGCTAATTCTGGATAAGAAAATAGAACTCGCACTTATTGCAAGTTTTGGTAACCCTCATGAAGGTATTGAGTTTTCGGGCGTGAGAATGATGCCAATGGCGCTCGGCTGTGCACCCGATTCACCTTTGGCCGATGTCCCTATAGTAAGCGCACAAATGCTTTACAGTAGTCGCCAAATAATATGTAAAAGTATTGAGGATAATCCACTGTTAGCGAACTACATGATCTATTCTCCCATTCACTGGAAAACGACATCGTTGGATGATGCGGTTAGGCTCACTGAGCAAGGAATTGGATGGACATGCTTGCCAGAAGAATTGATTGAAGAGCGTGAAGCGATTGGCAGCATGGTTAGGTTCGAGTCTGACATTATGCGAATAAAGCTCCAGATTCCGATTGACCTTGTTAGCTTAAAAGGTGCAAATGGAGGCGAAGTTCAACTGTTTTTAACTGAACATTTCAAAAGAACTTAGTGCCTTTTCATATAAGAATGGCCCGGTTTAAAAAACCGGGCCATTTCAATTAGTCATTTTCGCGCCAGATGTTGGTATCCGAGCAGTCAATGCCGCTGTTGAATGTCTGCCAGCATGTTTGGTACGGTACTGGAATCGGTTCAAAGCCACGTTTCTCAAGAATATCCATCGTTTTAGTACAGCTAGAATCCATAAAGATTCGACCATCACCGATTGCCGTTGAGTTAGCAACACCTCGAGCAATATCTTCTAATGGTAGCGGAATAATTTCCCAGTCACGGATACACTCAGGAAGCTCTTCATTCCACATACCGTTTTTACCATCGTCCGGTAAACCAATAACACCTTCTTGAACATTCAGCATGATGCAGTCTTGGTGGTAACTAATGTTACTATCGAAATACCACGTATCTTGTTTGATGCCCAGTTTCTCCAAGAGACGCATATAAAGGTCGCGTCCACGAGGAGTACCTGCTGGTGTAAGATCGCCGTTTCCACCTTCAATCTCAGCGATAGATTCTTTCGAAGGAGCACCAAGCCCAAACAGTAGCGTCTTACCCGGCATATATCGCCAGTCGGCTAAATCTAGGCCAGCAATACCTGGGCCGATAACGTTCGGATCGGGTTCAGGGTTAGGGAAAGCAGCAATAGCGCTGTTACCTGTTGGATCTTCTTCAATCAGAGCCAACAGCGCTGCACGTGCAGCGACAGGTGTCGGCTTACAAGGACCTGCCGTTTCAGCATGAAGAATGAACTCTTCTGCTACCTGCCAGCGTGCACCTGCATAAAGAGAAAGGTACTTTTGGTTTGCATATGAAGCATAGTCATTCACAATCTCATCTGGTGTCCAGCCGATACGGTTTTTAACGATGGTAATACCAGCATCTTCATACGCTTTGTCTCTTGCAGCACACTCTTCCACCATTTTTTCATATCTTTCAGGGTCGACGTCACGCATGTGCGCGCCACCATTTTCTAACCATTCTTTTTGAGCTTCAGGTGTCATGTTATCTTTAATCAGACCATGAATTTCTGGCGTCACATAAGGAATGTAAATATCGAACGGGTCACCTACCATACAAGCACGAAGTTGTGCCATTACATGTTCTTCGTACACTTTCAGACCTTTCCCGCGAACTTGGTCTTCCCACATTTTGTTGTATAGCGACCACTGTTCTGCGCTCGTCTCAGGTTTTGCAACGATAGTCATAAAAATCTCCTATTGGATTTGAGTTGATTTATCCATTAAATAAGGTTGTGATTTGACATTCCTTCGCAACGCTGCAAAGTTTGCATTAAAGATGAACGGGTCAATATACTATTTCGGACAACTTTCGTGATGACAGAAAATATTTCAGAAAAACAATAACTACTGTTTTATATTGTGGCTATTAAATAGTCGCCATGTCGACATTAGAACACCGCACGACTATTCTGTTAGAGCAGGAAAAACGGAGGCAACTCTTGAGTGATTATCGACATCATAAGTTAACAGGTCTCAGCCTCTACTTTGGTTCTCAAACCAGTGTTTGTGCACCTCATTCCGCTATACAACTTAGCCCTGGTGACTTAAACATCTCTTTATGGCAGTTAAGCCAAGGGGGTATAGAAATTAGCCGTCAGGTCTGTGATCGCTCTCTTTACTTAGAAACCACCACGCCATCGGATTCAGTCAGATTGCTGTTTTCCTCTAGCGGCGATACGACCTCTCAGTGGCGTGGGTTCAACACCGTAGAAGATACAATACTCGTTATCCCTGATAATTTTGGCTTTTATGCCAGTCCAGAGTCTTGGGAAGACATAGATATCATCATACCTAACCAAATCGCGATGGACTTAGGTATCGACCCATACACCCTTCACACTCTAACCCACCCGTTAATTCGATCGGTGTCTGCACAATTAAGGCTATTGTTTTGTTCATATGATCCTGAACACCAAGAAAGCAACGATTGGTTAAGTAAAATCTTGGAGCAATTGAAAGAGTGTGTTCATCATGCTGATGCGTCTAAAGCGCTTACGCCGAATAGTCGACAACAGCTGGTAGAACGGGCTCTAGAATATGTGCGTAAGCATCAAGAAAGCACCCCGGACATGACCGTAGAGCAATTGAGCAAAGAAATCGGAACGACAGGGCGAACTCTGCAACGTGCTTTTAACGACTCATTGGGAATTGCCCCCTACTCTTTCCTACTTAACGTAAGACTCAATGCTGCTCGTCAGGAGCTGATCGTAAGCCAATCCAATTCGCTGTCTGTCACCGACCTAGGCGCTGAAATGGGTTTTACAAGCACTAGCAAATTTATTGAGCACTACCGTCGATTTTATAACGAAACCCCTTCCGTGACCCTAAACCGCAACCTATCCAAGCCCCTCAAAAAATGATTTTTATCCCTCATTAAACATATAACCTATCTATTTTTTTGCGAGTTACTTACAACGCATATAAAAAAGCCCCAGCAAATGCCGGGGCTTAATTAAATGGCTCGATAATAAATCAAGCCGTCGAGGCTACCTTAGAATTTGAAGCCTACCGATACCGCAGCTTGAGAGCTGTCGGTAAAGCGTGATTCACGCTTTTGTTGTTTTGACAGTTGGTTCTTTTGCATACGGCCGTCAACATAGATACCAATAGGTGTTGTTAGGCGTACGCCAGCTGCCGTTGATAGTGTCGTACCACGTACTCGGTCTGATTCACCCGCAATTTCAATTGTACCGTTTGAGTGAGCTACACCTGCAGCAACGTAAGGCTTGATGTCCCAACCTTGACCAACGTTGAACGCGTAACCAACTTCACCTTCAAGTTTTGCTTCATTGCCCTTCATCTTGTAGCTGCCAGTTTCACCGCGTTGGTCCGTAATAGAACCGTTGACTGAGAATACGCGATTGAAGTCATAACCAGCTTCAATTTTAGCTGTTGGTTTTGATACTTTTGCATCTGCATCAATTGCAGATTTTTGACCAGAAACCGCACCGACACCTACGCGGAAACCGCTGTAGTCATCTTTTGCGAATGCTGCGCCAGAAGTTAAACCAAGAATTAGTGTTAGTGCTAGAGTTTGCTTTTTCATATTTAGCCTCGAAAATTAATTTGATATTTAAAAGGCCATCCATGGTTGTTAGTCACTCATACCATCGAGTGACTGACCATTACTGAAAGGTCTCCCTTGTCAGCGAGGAGAATAATAAATGAATTAAGAAAAACATCATAATTAGGTACCGCTCGAAAAATCGAATAGGTCGTTTATTATTTCACTAAATATCGACACTAGTAGTTACTGTATAAAGCTTTGTTTAATATTCATTAGATACAAAAAAGCCCCGGCATATGCCAGGGCTTATTAAAAAGTATTTATCGTTGATAGTTTACCAAAATACGGCGTACTTAACCCACCCAACGGTGTCATCTTTGTTTAGTCTGGATGCATTCGGGCGGCGAGTCTTATTCGCCCACTTGTGCTCTACCTTCACCTCTAACGAGGACCAGTCATTTAGCATGTAACCGCCACCAAACTCGACCTCCCACTGGTTTTTATCGTACTTTTGGTAATCTGCATTGCGAGGATCGCGAAACTCATGGGTCATTTTAGGATTCGCATATAACCAGTGTCCTCCGTCAAATGCATACATCGCGTACAAGCCCGGTTGAACGACTGGCGTACTGCTTTCCTCATTCGAATGCTTTGATTTTGCGTGACTGTATCCCGCTGCTAGCATAGGGAATACCATAAAGTTTTCAGTCACATTTATCTTGTAGATTATGCCACCTAGGGCCATAGTCGAGTTGGTATTTTGATTGTGTGTACCGATGATGTCACCGCTAAATCCAAGCCCTTCATCCACATAAAAGTAGCGCGCACGGTAATTAAACCCTTTAGTACCTTCTTTACCTTTTTGATCTTTATATTGGCTCGTTAAGTCTACTTGAAAGTAGTTTTTCCCGTGTCCATAAATTATGTTCGCTTGAACACCGCCATCTAGATTATGAAGAACACCAAAAGACTTAAAGATAGCTGTTGGGTCTCCATAGTTAATCTCTTCTTTCTTGTCGGTCGGTTCTTGCTTTTTTTCTAGTGCTGTATCATCACCTGCGTGTGCTCCAAACGCTACAAGTAGTCCAATTGCGCTAAGCAATTTTTTCATTTTCTTTACCTCGATTATAGATATCAAATGCTCAATTTTTCCTCGTAAAAATCAAGCAGAATTGAACGTGGTGAATTTAACGTAATTGCATTGAGGCAGCAAAATAGGTAACGCTCGAGAAAGCGAATAGATCAAAAGCGAACTAAACAAAAAAGCCCTCGATTTCTCGAAGGCTCTCATAATATTTTTCTGTTTATTGATAATGTATCTATCTTAAAAGATATTTAGAATGGGAACACAACACCGACTTTTAGGTTGTCATCTCGACGCTGCACTTTTTGCACAAACGCATTTTCATATTCTACATATGGTTTGAAGTTATCAAAGCCCGTAAAGGTCGCTTTTACCTCTACATTGTTCCAATTCTTCTTGTTGCCAGGTTGCGAATTAATCTGACTATTCTGCTGGTCAAAGTTGATAAGTTTAGCATTCAAGTAAAGATTGTCAGTTAATTGCTTACCTACAAATAAGTCCACACGATTCACTTTAGAACGCGTACTCTCCGTACCTTGAGTATCTCTATCTTCACGGTAACGTAAACTAGTATCAAACAAGCCGTTTAGGTGTGAGCCAATAGTAATGCCTAGTTTCTGTTGGTTGTTTCCATACGTTTTTCCAACATGCTCGGCTTCACCTTTGAGCCAAACGTGCTCCCAACCGTAAGTATAGTTGATGTTTGTTTCCGTCTCTTGAGTATTTTTGTGTTTGATCGATAGACCAACACCTTGGTAGCTCAAAAATAGTTTTGCGCCGAAATCTTGTTTACGCAAAGGCGCTGTATCTCCATTGGGGCCTTCCTTGTCTGCGTGTTTTGCATTGTTCATACTAAACTTAGAATCAAACTCTAACCCACCTTTAAAGTCACCTGCTTTAGTGTTTGCTACAGCCAAATTAGATGTAAAAAGTGCCGCCACGGTTAGTGCAATTGCTGTTTTTTTCATTTTATTACCTCGAAGTAACTATTATCTCGGGTTATTCCCGCTTCGAGGCGAACACTACTGATTTAATTGATACTTTAGAAATTAGGTACCCATCGGGATGTCGAATGGTACTATTTGATTTTCGTGCTAACACTCTCATTCTGACATTTACCGGACAATTTCATCACCTTCCAATTGCACAACTCGCAGATCGCATCAGTAAAAAAAGCCCAATAAATTGGGCTCAACTGTTCTTGGTTGCTTTAGATAAAGAGATAAGCTGATTGTATCTATCCGCTTTATCAACATATTTCGTGAGACTTTCACTAAAATCTTTGCAACTAACATCGCCTCGATGCGCGTTATCAAATGCCAAATAAAATGCAGTATCAAATACAATCACATTCTGTGGACTCCGGATCTTTGCATCGGTAATCTCTTCGAAGCGTCCTTCTCCCAATACTTTTGCTTCACTATCCTTTGAAATTCTCCCCGATAATCTGCACCCTTTCATGGTACCGAATAGTTCACCGAGTATACGGGGGGTGAACTTGTCTTCAATTTCCTCTAATTGACTATCTATTTTTTCCTCCGTGATTTCTTTGCTGTTACCAAATGGAACAACCGAAACAAGGGCTACAATTAATGCTATTAGTTTAATACTCATGTTGGTTACCTCTTAAACGTCTTTTTACTCACCACGGCCGCCACCTTTGGCTAAGTTAGATTCTCTTGTTGACGTGTCGTATTACACAGTAGGCTAAGTCAACTTATGTGTTTTATCTGTCGGCACAGATTAGTAAGCTCCAACTGCGCATGCATAAACAACTAGTAAACAAATAGCTAGAGTCGAAAGTACTAATTTCATATTAAACACCTCTTAAAATTAAACTGTATTTTATATAAGGTGCATCGCATGCCCCTCACCTGTAGCGTCAATGATAATAGAGTCTAATATAGTCGAACAAAGAGGAATCCATCAGCTATTGTGATACTACATGTTGCATCAATCCATTTAAGCATTCAGCTTGTAGGTTGGAAGGTAGTCGATTGTGAGTTTTGCAAAATGATGCTCTAAATTACAAGCCCTTAGATATACCCATCTGCATTTATGATGGGTATCTATTTTGCTGGTTTTTTTTTCATCATGTATTGTCCGCCCCCAATTAATCGAGGCATTTATAATGAAAAAACTAATACTTGGAGCAATCATGCTCCCTTTTGGCGTGGCCGCTAAAAGCCCCATGACTATCGACCCGGTGGACGGAAAGCCTGATGCCAGTCGCTTTCTTCTCGAGCGAGCGACAGGCTTTATGCCAATCCCAATGTTAATTACTGATCCTGCAATTGGCTACGGTGCAGGGCTCGGCGCGATATTTTTTCATGAGACGGAAGAGCAAAAAAAGATCCGTCGTGAAAACCCGGAAAAAGTAACAACAATCGCTCCAAGTATTTCTGGTGTCATTGGTGCTGGAACAAATAACGGTACTGGCTTCGGTGGTGCTTTCCACCAAGGCGTATGGTTGGATGATAAAGTGCGCTTCGAAGGCGGTCTGTTTAAAGCCAATATCAACGTAAACTTCCATGGCTTTGATACGCCAACTCGAATGAACCTTAAAGGTAACTATGCCTTTTCAAACATTGATTTCCGCTTATTCGATAGTAATTTTTTCGTCGGTGCTGGATATCACTATTTCCGTGGTGACGTCACATTCGCTGGAGATGCAGCGACTCGAATGACAAACAAAGGGGCGCGAGCAGACTTACGCCTCACCTATGACAGCCTAAATAATCAGTTTGCACCCACAGACGGCATAAAAGCCAAGATCATCTATTCAGATTACAACAAACGTTGGGGCGGCGACTTCAATCATCAGCGTTTAAACGTCGATGTACGCTCGTACCACGAAATCAACAACAAATGGTCTCTAGCATGGCGAGTAAACACGATTAATACCGCCGGAGATGTTCCTTTCTACGCTCGACCTTTTGTTCAAATGCGTGGTATCGCAGCCCTTAGAAACCAAGGCGACAACGTTGCCTTGGGCGAGGTTCAAGTTGGCTACAACATCAATACTCGCTACCAGATCATTGGCTTTACCGGTTCAGGTACCGCCTATGACCACGGTGCTAGAAAGCTCGACTGGAACAACACCATCGGTATGGGATTTCGCTACACCATCGCCCGCCAACTTGGCATTAAAGCAGGTGTGGATGTATCTAGAAGTGAAACCGACACTGCGATCCAAATTAAATTTGGTACAGCCTTTTAAGGGGGGAAACATAATGAAAAAACTATCTGTCACGCTGGTTGCTGCTTCCGTGTTCAGTACACAAGCCTATGCATCCGTAGAAGATTGCTATGCCACACCAATTACGAGCGCTGTCGACGGAGCTATCATTGGTGGGGTCATCGGTGCAATGGCAGGAGATACAAAAAAAGGAGCACTAATCGGTGCTGGCGCAGGCGTAATTGACGGCGAGTTTGCAAGAGAAGAATGTGCACATGCTGTAGATCGAGCCGAATATGAGTATGAAGTAGAAGCCGAGTATGAATACGAAGCGGAATATGGGGCAGAAGTTGAGTATGAGGTTGAATCACACTATGAACTCGAAACTCAATCAATGGATGATATATGGTAGTTCCACGTATTGGTTTTTCATTTTAAGTTCGTTTTAAGCAAGCGTGGATTACAACTTTATCTATTAACGAACCCGATGGTCACCTAATTCGCATTCAATATTACGTAATAGGACAATAGTTCTACACGCTGAATAGAACAAATCAGTGAATTACAGAATGGATGAATTATTATGACTGAACAAAACCAATTCCCTCAATTACGCAGACTTTGTCGTCTGCTAGATGAAATCAATGACGCTGCTGAATCTTCGCATGCAGAAATGATAGCCGGGAACTATTTGATAGAACGCGCCCTAGTTGTATTACGACGATGCGAGGGCGATAGTCCGCAAGTAGAATCCGGAAGACTAACACTGATCTCTGAACTGGAAAAGCAATCGCTACTCGGAGAAATTTTGGAGGCTGAAAGGGACAAAGAGCCAATACTTAGAAATGATAATAGGTAGACCATGAAAAATATACTCCTACTAGCCATGGCAGTTACACTCTTTGGCTGCTCAAATAACAACGCTTACTTGAAAGGCGCGAATAGTTACCACCTTTGTGCTGCTCTCTCTGAAAATGAGACGATCAGAAACACAAAACTAGCAAGCAACTACCAGTTCTCCGACTCACAAATAAAGTCTGAACTCGAGCGCAGAGGCATCGACCCACTAGGTATCAAGTGTGGGCGAGTCGGCGCGGAGTACCAACACAGTAAAACTATGCGTGAACTTAAACAATCACGACTAACAAACCTTGGTGCAAATTAGCCACCGCACTTCAACAATTGCTCATGGTTTATGTGAACTTCATCTATTCACAATACCGATAACCATCTCATTTGCTGATAACAATCTATTCAATTACCCTACGTGCAGACCTTAATTAAGCCTTTGGTCTGCCTAGGAGGGCAAGGTCTTTAATCTTGCTCTCGACTTATAGATAGGTATTTGCATCCACCTAACTTTGAGTCACATACTTGTTTTCCCTATTGCACCCAAGGATGATAGGACACGTCCGATATATCATTATATCGGACGATTTTTCCTTAATCCAAACGAAGCAAAAGCGGCTTATCAGCATCTGTACTATTCGTTAATGAGGTAATAATGCAAAGCCTTCTACTCGTATTTTTACTACTGATGATTCGTGTTGCAATCGGAATTCAGTACCGTAGTTCTATGTACAAAGTATGCCAAAAGCTAATGGACCTAATTAAGAAATAGTGCTTCCAATTTATTAGTACGTTTCAATGACTCGACTCTTAAATAAAGAGCCGTGCATAAGTAAATTTATATCTTTGAGAACGATATCGGTCTATCCCAATCAACTACCCAAATTGCTGAAGCATGCCACTGTGGATTAGATCGTTCAAGTGGCAACATCTCGCGTGAAAACGACTAATTGAGGTCTGTTCAGCCACTCTACCAAAGCCCAACCTAGCGTTGGGCTTTTTTTTCACAAGAACCAATCAACCTTGCTTTAACAATCCATACACCTATTCGTGTTTTCGAGCGATACCTATTTTGAGCCTGATTTAAAAATACACTACATTAGCGCACATCGAAAAACACACGCTATCGACATCCAAGTCGACCAGTTCTTGGTGTGAGTTAACAATACACCCGGTCTGGGCGCGGATTCTAAACCACTACAGTTACCTAGCATGGATGCCTGAAATATTTTTGAGGCAAATATGAAACAACAACTTCTAGCAGTCGCACTTTTTACAAGCATCACTTCCGGCGCAACCTTCGCCGAAGACTACTCAGGATTCCGTTTAGGGGTGGGCGCTGTCTCTGGACAGGAACTTACCTTTGACGGCATTACAACAAACTCTGGAAACCGCGCAAAAATAGAAGCGGGTTATGACTTCAACCGTGTTTTCGCTATTAATGGATCGGTCACGGCTTTTAGTGGCGCTGGTTACTCTGAATCAGGCGATGGAACTAATGCAGGTAGTGATATCCGCGGCAGAGATGTTCGATTAGAAGCTGAGATGGGTTACGCATTTAACCTTGCCAAAGGCTGGGATATCAAGCCATATGTTGCTGTGGGCAGTGCCTTCATCAATGGTACAAAGCGTGGCTTTATTGGTGGATCCGCATCAGCGCCTCAAACAGAATTAAATAGTTTCAAGGGCACTTACCTCACCACAGCAGCCGGTGTACGCCTTAATACACCAGTCGATGTCTATGTCGACCTTCGAGTTCAGAAGATAAACATGAACGACCAGCAGAAAGCAAATAGCGTTATTAAAGACAACTCTCAAGCAGCATTAGCTGTAGGTATTAAATTCTAACAATAAAGCAATTATCTCAAATAACAGCTTTAAACATACACAACTTACCGAAAATAAATATGTACGAGGGTGGCCGCCCTCTGAACTCGAGGTATCAACAATGATTAGTCAAAGTATCTTAAAATCTATTGGCACTAAAACACTAGCCAGCATTCTACTTTTAGCATCATCATTCAGTTTTGCGGACTATGGTGATTTCATCACCGAAAAACCGGTTGTCCTCGAAAGAAGCAATGGACAACACATCGAGTCAGCCTCATTGAAGAAGTGCTTGTATCAAAGCTCCACAGATATAGAGACAGAAGTAATCGTAAAATCAGATTATACATGCCCTGAAAAGATTACCGCCGGTGTACCAAGCATTGTACAGCAAGCTGTCGCCCCTAACGCTACTCCATCAATGTAGCCAAAACTGATAACAGGAGGCTCTGATGAAGCTGTCAAGCTCACAAACCTTAGTTATAGCGGTATTACGCTCAATGCATGCTATTGGAGAAAAGCGCGTATCTTTTTCTAAACGAAATTTAGCAACACTTATAACATTGGAACGACAGGGTTATATAACCAAGCTCCGTGAGGTAATTGGTCATGAGAATTACCCTTCTATGTTTGAGTGTGAACTATCGGAGAACACATAAAGTCATAACTTAATTAGAGGTATTCATTATGACGATAGCCCCGCTTAGACCGTTTTATATTATTGTTACGTGTCTAGACACAAAGAAAGTACTAAAAAATATTACGATGCGATATAGAACCGATGCCCTAGCACGCGATCGATTTCGGAAGCATTTTGTACCTAAACTTCGTGACACGCTATATCGTGTCACTGTCGATTTGCGCAGAGGCCACCCAAGCCTGGGCAAGGTTATCGAGTCCGTAGCAATAATTAAACAGTGTGAATAATATAATTTCGTAGTTATAAGGTTTTATTCATTCCACAAGTAACAACTAACTAGAAAATTGGTTAGTTCTAATAATTGTTTATTTAAAACAAAAGAGCAATCAAATCGATGGAACGGTTTTGTAGCTCAGCAAACAACTCTTCCTTTATTACATGTAGAAGAGCAGCGCATTGAGGCAACAATGAACATATTAAATAAAGCTATGCTGCTTGCAGCAGTAGTGTCTTTTGGCACATCCGCCGCCATCTCAGATATTAATGGTGGCGCTAATTCTACCGACGAAGACTATGGGCGCACCTTACCATTTTATGGTGATGAAGTCCGAGATTTAGGAATTAAACTACCTAAGCCCATCGGCATATCGGTATTCACTCATTCTCAAGAAGACAAGATGGGCCTTGATAACTTTACATTACAAGGCGACCCAAACATTGCTGAAGACATGCCCGACGGTGTCAGTGGTACAGTAAACACTACAAACTTGCTAGCGCTTCGCGCAGACATGTGGGTATTACCATTTCTCAACCTACACGCAATGATTGGTAAAGCCACAACGTCTTCAAATATAACCTTAGGAATGAATGATTTCGACGGCACCGTGACTCGCGACCATATTAATGGCTTAGGCACAACGAGCGACATCATTGGTGTTGGCGCGGTTTTAGCAGCGGGCTATGGCAATTGGTTCGGAGCTGTAGACACAACCTACGTTGCTACTTCCGTAAATGGGGTTGGCGCTAATCTTAATGCCCTGGTTATTACACCAATGGTGGGCTACATGCTACCGAACGACTTCAGGATCATGGTAGGTGCGCAGTATCAGTCTTACGACAGATACATTCGAGGAAATATTGATGGCCACGAGTTCAGTGTAAGACAGCACAATGACTCTTGGTCAACCATGGTAGGTGTATCTAAAGAGTTCGATGACAACTGGGAAGCGTCTCTTATGTATCAGAAGGGTCGTACACGAAATGGCGCGACTCTCATCTTAGGTAAACGATTTTAAAAGGTAACTAGTATGGTAATTTCACTCATTGTTGTTTTGTACACAGGTATCGCTTTATTCCTTGGAAACGAGGAGCGAAAAATAAGACACACAATGACCGAGCGAGTGAATCGCTCAAAGGGTAATAGCCTGTTTGATACGGTTGTAACTAAACTGTCTGGATCTTAATACTTCTAATCGATAAACACAAAAATAGCGGCTGAGGCCGCTTTTTGCGTAAATAAGCCTGATAATTTTCACTGCACTCGTATAAGAACAGGTATGTAGACAGAATTAATCCAATATCTTTTATTTTTACATGTCCCATTTCGTCATCATCCTCGCGAATATGAAGTTCTCTCGAAACTTGTAACCTAATGACAAAAAACAGAGTCATGTAACTGGCATTCACTGCTCGTTGGTAAAGTGAAGTCCCCTTTGTTATGGAATGACAGTAGCTCTAGGGTTGGGTAAATCTTGGCGACAATTAATTGGGACTTAGTCAATAGGCAACTATTCGACTCAATAATATGACCTAACTTATCTAACCTTGCCTCTTAGCCTATCATCAAAGCCCCCGGTGAAACTGGATACAAAAAGGTATATAAGAAATGAATATGACGCGAGTTTCTAGACGCTGGTGGCAAAAGCTAATCGGCATAAAAGAAGTTTGGCGACGTCCTGATGGCTCACTTTTGATTGTGAGATAGGACATGACAGAAAGATCTACAAACGGTCTATTTAAGGTGAAAGGTATCTTGAAGCACGGTCCGAAGTTTTACGACTACAGCAAAGTCGATTATAAGACTGCACACAAAAAAGTGACTCTAATTTGCCCTCTACACGGTGAGTTTGAACAAACTGCTACTAATCACCTGTCGGGCAATGGTTGCCCAGAGTGCAAAGCCGATAGGTTAAGCGAGCTTTATACACGCACACCAAGCAAAACGAGAAACGCGTTTTCAAAACATGCTGTACAGTTGAACACTTTTTTTAAGTGAAGGTATTAAGACGGGCCTATTAACCTAGTTTAAAGCTGTGGCTTACAAGCAGTTTATATTGTGTTACTCAGCCATCCCACAGTAGATGAGGGTTCAGTGTCAAAATCGTTTTTGAAAAATATCAAGGATTTAAAAAGCCCGACAAAGAGTCGGGCTTAGATTTACTTACCAATACTAATAATGGCTGCGAACAAATTGTGCATACCTACCGGCTTCATTTTGGACTGACAATGACGCGCCTCAATATCTTTCAAGTCAGGCGTGAAAGCCGAAATAACACCGTTTTTTGCGGTTAGTTCAATTTCCACTTTCGTTGCATAAGTACCTTTCTGTCCAATGGGTGTAACAGGCGTCGAGCACTGGAAGATGTAGTCTACCGATACAGTTCCCTTCTCTGCTATCACTTCGGCTGACTGTTTAAAAACATCACCCTGAATATCACGAAGATGAACGTTTTCCGCTGCAGCACTGAATGACACGGCCATTGCCAATAGTGTAATAAGTTTCTTCATTTTGTACCTCGAATAGATTTGTTAGGCGACTTCAATCACGCATTTAGACATCTTGATTTGGTTTGATGTATCTCTTACAAACCTCCACACCTCTTTGCTGCGTAAATCTAAGGGCTGTCCTTTAAATTCACTATCTTCGAAGCTCTGTCCCACCATATGCATACTCAAAATCGCCTCACAGTAACCATCAGTTTCTCTTATAACCATGTGCTCTACCGTGTGTTTACAGTTGGGCTTTATCATTGCCCTAGCTCCTTGAAGGAAGTCATCAAAGTGCTCCTTCCCATCGAAGCAAAAACCCGGGGAGATCCACTTAATGTCGTCGGTTAAGCGCAGTGTGAAAAAGTCCGAACTGGCTGGCATCGTGTCCATTTGTTCAAACCATTCCTGTATGTAGTTGGTGACTTCTGCTTGAGTGATACTTTTGTTCATACTAATTGCCTCTTATCGTCTTGTTGAGGCGAACAATATCAAGCCTATCTGGACAAGAACAATTAGCATCCATCACACAGACTGATACTAAAATCAATGTACAACTTTGAGCATTTATACAGTTCGGCTTTATGCTTTTTTACTGTGTAGAAAGTTGTATTAATAGATATAAAAAAACTCACTAATCAGATAGTTGATTAGTGAGTTTTCATTAATTGAACTTAACTAGTAGACACTGTTCAGAGGTTATGTCAGCTAATTGTTCTTGCGTCCTGGTCTAGATGCCGTATCTGCGAATAGACTCGCTCTCCTCGAGCGGTCAGCCGATACATGCGTTTCGTTTTAAGATACACGATCAGCTTACGACCAATTAAAGTACGCCAGGTACGAGGGTCAAATGGTGAAGCTTTGTTTACCACTTCGACTATCGCACCTTGACCCAAATGGCGGATAAGTGCGACCTGTTTTTGAGTAAGCCCATTCATGACTGAGCCTTCAACGTATCAATGAGTAGATCTTCAGCTTCTTCGAACGATATGTACTGCATTTCAAACATCGCCTCTACAATTGAGGCAAAGGCCGAATTAATAAGGCTACTTGGTGCACCATTATACATCCTTGCGCACTTGTCCACGTACAGTAAAACATAGCGTTTGAGGCCGTCTCTGTCATAGTCAGTACGACAACCCATTGGTTCACCTATTGGCGGTTCTTTCTCTTCAAGTTCACCTTTAGAAACAAACACAGACCCATTGAGTTCACCAGCAATCGCTGCTTCATATGGCATTCCAGCAAAACGCTCAGCATGTTCGTGAATCAACTCTTTCATACATTCCATGCATTTACGCGTATCAGCATCATTCTTGTGGGTCGAATAATATTTACTATCTCGCGCATACGTAAACAGTGACATATGGTTACCTCAAGTTCTAATTTAACTATTTAAGTAATATCATTCCTTGAAGGGGTTGCAAGTTATAGCCCAAATATTCATCAGGGCAGGAAACCCGCTCGTCCATTGTTAAGCAGCAATGTAAAGGAACTTGTATTGGGTGTCGAGTTAGGTACTTATCGACTAAACTGATAGATTGATAAATTGCTAAATCATCATCCACACTCAACTCTAAGACCGGTCAATCCCGACCTATTTCAACGTGTCGATAGCTACTATTGAAGGTTCTGGCGTGTACGTTTATTGTTCAATAGACGACAAAAACAAAACTGTTTATCATCGAACGTGCTTGAGCAGTACAACTCATTGCCTCGAAAGTGTGGTGTTCGAGCTTTGGTGGGAAGGGCGGCCACCCTTCCCACTCTTTCAATCCTTTATTGACGAGTAAATCGCCTACCTAGTAACTCCTTAGGGCTTTTCTCTTACTATTTTGCTATTCAGTAATACATTGTTTAACAACAAAACGAATCAATTATGCAACTTCCAATAAATTTAAAATTATCCTAATACAAAAAAGCCTCCAACGAAGGAGACTTTTCTATATTTAGCTGAAGATTCAGCTGTTCAAAGATACATTGTTTATTTAAAGCTGAACTGCGCACCAACTCCGGCTGATGTATCAGCCTTAGTATGGCGACCCTCTGTTTCGTGGTTTACCGTGAACGACCCTGACCACTGATCATTGAATCGATACGCACCACCTATAGCAATCGCTTTCTTGCTACCTGAGGCACCCAAGCCCGCGCCCACAGCAAATTCGCCGACATCATACGCCACAGGACGTGCGTTAGTGATTGCATGCATAGATGCCTTTACGCCATCGTATCGCTCACGCATTTCCTCACCCTGCTGTTTAAAAGCATTTTCAAGATTATCTATACGCTTAGAGTTTTGCCCAATCGCTTCACGGTTTTGAGCGATAGAGTTGCTGTTACCATCGATCTGACCTTGCTGAGAATTAAATTTTGAGTCAATCGTGCGACCTGCTGATTGCCAATCTTTTTGAGCTTGTTGATCCCATTTATCGGCAGTTCGTTGGATATCTTCAATCTTGTTGCGGTTGCTACCAATTTCATCAGCTGCTTTCTGATTATCGCGTTCCTGGTCTGCATGTGCACGGTCAAGATCTTCACCGGCTTGCTTACCTTCGTCTTCGATGCTTTTAATTCGATCACCGTTATTGCTAATATCTGTTTTGTTTTTATCAATGTCGCCACGGTTCTCGTCAACCTTGCCGTCAATGCGTGCGCGGTCTACGTCAGCTTCACGCTTGTTGTCATCGATGCGCTTACCATTGTTAGCGATATCTTCTTTGTTCTTATCGATTTCACGCTGTTGGTTCAGGTTGTCACGCTCGTTTTTCTCGATGATCTCGCGGTTACGGTCGATGTTGCCAGCGTTCTTATCGATGTCACTACGGTTGCGATCCACACCTTCGGTATTGCGGTCAGCCTGTTCATCACGAGCTTTAATGTCAGCGTCGATAATATCAACGTTACCCTCTGCACCTTCAGCTGCAGTGCGGTCACCTTGATTTGGTGCGTCTTTTAGCGCTTCACGAGCTTGATCGCGTTCTTCTTTAGTTGTGTGCTTGCGGATAACATCACCCATAGCACGTTGATGGTCATTACTTGGCGTGTTAGATAATGCACCTTTTAGATCTGCTGCGATGTGATCGCCAGCACCCCACCCATTCTCATCGCTGCCAACTTTAGTAGTGATAGCGTTAGCGATGTCGTATAACTCGGGGTTTTGCTCTGCTGCTTCGGCAAACTCCAGAGCACCTTGTGCGCGTTGTTCAGGGGTGGCATTACCGTCGAAGTACTTATCGAAGCCAGGAATTCCAGACTCACGAGCGATTTCGAAACCAGTGCCATTGACGATTGTTTCGTTGATGATTCCGTCAATAAACTGTGGCTCTGCTTCAGCCAATGCAGCACCAGAAGTAATAGCCGCCACTAGAGCCATTGCGATAGTTTGTTTTTTCACCTTAATTTCCTCGAAGACCGTTTGTACGTGAATTAAAAGTGATGGGCTATCCCATCAAGCGGCGCGCATAATACGGCTAAGAGGGTCTTTCCAATAATTAGGTGGTTGGCGGGACCTCGAATACTAGAGGCTTGACTTATAGGTAATAATTATTTTGTACTATAATAATATGCAAAAAGACAAGTTGTAGTACTAAGATACACCTAGGTTAGAGAAAGTTTGGTAGAAACTTTTTATATAAGGACATACCTCTTCTATTCACACACTCTGCAACTCCAAAACATTCATAAAATGTCGCAATTCTCCACTGGCGAAAATCCATAAACTCAACTTAACATTTAAGTAACAATGGATACTTATACTCGAAGGAGCGACATCTATGATCTCCTCTTTGCACCTCAAGTTAAACGCAATCAACAACAATAAGTACTTTCAATCGTTAACTGTCATTGTGATCATACTGGCAGCACTTACAATAGGCGCGAAGACGTTTGAACTACCTGATGCTCTAGTCGAAACTCTTCAATGGTTAGATGCATGTATTTTGCTGTTTTTCTTAGTTGAAATCGTCATCAAGTTCTTCTCTTATCGAAACAAACTCGATTTCTTTAAAAGTGGTTGGAATCTATTTGATGCTGCCATCGTCATCGGTAGTTTGATTCCTGCAGCAGGACAAGGCATCTTAATCGCTCGTTTGCTAAGAGTATTTCGAGTATTAAGATTGGTATCTGCAATCCCACAACTCAAGCTACTCATTAACGCACTGATTAAAGCGATTCCCAAGATGGGCTACATCGCTGTTCTCATGTTTATTATCTTCTATATCTATGCAGTCGTTGGTAGCTTAGTCTTCTCAGACATCAACGATATACTGTGGGGAGATGTATCAATCTCCATGCTCACCTTGTTCCGCATTGCCACTTTTGAAGATTGGACGGACGTTATGTATGAGACAATGGAAGTTTATCCCATTAGTTGGATTTACTACCTGACGTTCATTTTTCTCACTGCATTTGTCTTTTTGAACATGATGATTGGTGTCGTGATCGAGACGATGACGGCCGAGCATGCCATTGCAGAGAAAGACAAGGAATCCGAAATACCTTTACTTACTTCAGACCATACGGCAAGACAAATACTTGCGACTCATCAGCAAGTGGAAGATATCCATCAGGAGCTGCAAGAAATAAAAAGTTTGTTAAAATCGAGATTGCACTAATAGCTACCTCGAAATCACCTACATCTAAGAATTAGGCCTCCTATCGCACACGTAGTGATGGATAGAAAGCCTAATTCTATAATCTACTTAACTCGTCGAATAATTTCATCGATAGCAGACAGCATTTCGTGGTCGTAAGCATCTACCACTGATTTCTCGGCTGATGCTTGTCTAACGACGACCACATTTTCTGTTGGATCTACATAAATCCACTGCCCAAAAATCCCCAGAGCTGTATAAGCATTGTTGTCGTTCATGGTATGCCAAAACTGGTTTTTATATGACCAACCTTTTAAAGCACCCTCACCGTATCCGCCTTTTGCGAACTTGCTTGGGTCGCCACCTTGCTCAGTTTCAGCTATCGCATCTGGGTGAATCACCTGCTCACCAAGCAAGTTTTTACCACCATCAGCTAGCATCTGACCAAACCGTGCCATGTCTCTAGCGGTACCGTTGAGTCCTCCTGAGGCAAGACCTACCGATGCAGGGTCAGACATCAGATAGGCACCGCGCTCCATACCCAACTGAGTCCAAATACGTTCTTCCAAGACTTCACTAAATGGCTTCCCTTCCACTGTTGAAATAAGCCAAGCAACTACGTCCGTGTTTGCAGTTAGGTAATGGAATTCTTCGCCATGAGAACGATCTCCGTCTTTTTGGAGTTCCGCTAAAAACTGATGGATGGTTTTCGGGCCATTATAACCTTCCTCTTTTGGCGTTAAGCCAACCGTTTTTGCATGTTTAAATACCTCAGCATTTGGATCTTCATAGGACTCCGAATAATTTAGGTTGTTGGTCATATCAAGAACCTGGCCTACTGTCGCCATACCAAAAGCAGACTGAATCAACTGCGGAATGTAAGCGCCGACTAGAGCTTTTCTGTCCAATTTACCCTCCGCAACTAAAGATGCTGCGATGATGCCAGTAAACGATTTAGTCACACTCATCATTTGATGGTGAGTACGTTCACTTTGACCATCGAAGTATTGCTCAGCGACGATCTTTCCGTCCTTTAGTACAATGAAAGCATCAGCACGATGCTTGTGTAACACATCGAGCAAGTTGAGTTGCTTACCAAGGTGGTCAAAATTCATATTTAAGTTAAGAGGCTTTTTCGATTTGCGTAGCTCGATGACTTGCTTGTAGCCACCATTATCGATCTGCTTTGTGTGAACAAACTCACTTAGGTTTTTATAGGTGTAACGGTTTAGATCTGGATGCAAAATATTGAATTGCGTTGCCCCCATTTCCACTCGAGTTTTACCCTCTGAACTTGTAGCGTGTGCGATACTCAACGTGCTTGATGCGATGATAGCGAGAGCAATGATTGATTTCTTCATGGTTATTTACCTTTATCTATGCTTTTTAGCGTTTTGCTGATGCATTGATTTTAAGCAAATCAAAAATCATGTTAGTGTTAACTCTTGCAACCTAAGGTTTGAAGTAACGATGTATATCACTATAGAACGACTCAAATACCTTGTCGCCGTAGCGCAACACGGCAGTTTCTCGGCCGCCGCTCGAGAGTTAGGCGTCAGTAATACAGCGGTTAATAAAACCATCCAAGCACTAGAGTTTGATTTAGAATTGGAGATATTTAACCGACACCATGGTAAACGACCTACTCTCACAGACGCAGGCAAGAAACTCTACGTACAAGCACTTGATATATTACCCAAAGTAATTCTCATGGAGCAGCATGCAGAGATGCTTTCCAAAGGCGTTGAATCTAGTCTAGTGATAGCCGTTCATCCTTATACTCTCTCTTACGATTTCAATCTTAGGATCAAGTCTCTGACCAACAGTTACCCCACCGTTGAGCTCAAATTTATAGATGCTGAGTCACTTAGTGGTTATGACGATGACTTCGACATTTATGCAGGTCCTACACGACATGAAGTACCAAGGGGGATGAATGCATCTATGGTAGGCCATCTTGAATGGCGAGTCGTGTGCACCCCAGATTTTCCGCTTGCATCACAACAGGGTCGTCTTGAGCCAGAAGATTTAGAACAACATCCGCAACTACTCCTTAATGAGGGCTTTTGCACTAAACCAGAATACCGTGAAGCAATGCGATACTCCGCACAAGTCATCTCTGCAGACAGTTTCTACCAAATACGCGAAATGCTCTTGGCGGGCGTGGGATTTGCCGTCTTTCCTGCACACCTATGCAAACCACTTGTTGAAGCTAAACAACTGATAGATCTTGAATATGATTTTGGTAGCGCAGGTAACCTATGGCCGATAGAAGTGCTTTGGCGAAATCAACTCGGTGTTGCTGGGGAGTGGTTTGTTGAGCAGTTGTTAGAATGAAACAACTTGTTGAGAAGAGAGTTTACTTTAAGAGTGGAGCGACTTTGAAAATAATACAGAGTGTCGCCAATTGCTGGCGACACTCTATAAAAGGCTATTTTATTCCCAATCGAGAATAACCTTACCAGACTGACCACTGCGCATAACGTCGAAACCTTCTTGGAAGTCATCAACTTTGTAGTGGTGAGTGATGATTGGTGTTAGATCTAGGCCAGATTGAATCAAGCTTGCCATCTTGTACCAAGTTTCGAACATTTCACGACCGTAGATACCTTTGATCACAAGACCTTTAAAGATAACTTGGTTCCAGTCGATGCCCATGTCTGATGGTGGAATACCTAGGAGTGCGATACGACCACCGTGGTTCATGGTTTCTAGCATTGAGCTGAATGCTGCTTGTACGCCAGACATTTCTAGACCAACATCGAAACCTTCCGTCATGCCTAGCTCAGCCATCACGTCTTTTAGGTTTTCTTTTGCTACGTTAACTGCGCGCGTTACGCCCATTTTCTTAGCAAGATCTAGACGGTATTCGTTAACATCAGTGATAACCACGTGACGAGCACCAACGTGTTTTGCAACCGCTGCCGCCATGATGCCGATTGGACCCGCACCGGTGATAAGTACATCTTCGCCTACTAGGTCGAAAGAAAGCGCAGTGTGTACCGCGTTACCAAACGGGTCAAAGATAGATGCTAGGTCATCAGAGATACCTTCAGGGATCTTAAACGCGTTGAACGCTGGGATAACGAGGTACTCAGAGAAAGCACCTGTGCGGTTAACACCCACACCTACTGTGTTACGACATAGGTGAGTACGACCGCCACGACAGTTACGGCAGTGACCACAAGTGATGTGGCCTTCGCCAGAGACACGATCGCCAATTTCGAAGCCGCGAACTTCTTGACCGATACCGACGACTTCACCCACGTACTCGTGACCAACAACCATAGGTACAGGAATTGTGTTTTGTGACCACTCATCCCAGTTGTAGATGTGAACGTCAGTACCACAGATAGCGGTCTTTTTGATGCGAATTAGGATGTCGTTGTGACCAAGCTCAGGCTTGTCTACTTCGGTCATCCAGATGCCTTGTTCTGGCTTAAGCTTTGAAAGTGCTTTGATTTTCATAATATTTACCAAACTGTGCCCCGAGCCAAAAGCTCAGGGCTAAAAATCAATGAGAGAGCGATTACTTGATAAGCCCCATGTCTTTACCCACTTCGATGAATGCATCGATAGCGCGGTCTAGTTGCTCACGAGAGTGTGCTGCTGACATCTGAGTACGGATACGTGCTTGACCCTTAGGTACAACTGGGAAAGAGAAACCAATAACGTAGATGCCTTTCTCTAGAGCACGCTCAGCGAACTCAGCCGCTACTTTCGCATCACCTAACATGATTGGAATGATTGCGTGGTCAGCACCGCCCATAGTGAAGCCCGCGCCTTCCATACGAGTACGGAAGTGAGCTGCGTTTTCCCATAGACGGTCACGTAAGTCACCGCTTTCTTGTAGCAGGTCTAGAACGCGGATAGACGCGTTAACAATTGCCGGTGCTACTGAGTTAGAGAATAGGTATGGACGAGAACGCTGACGCAACCAATCAATCACTTCTTTCTTACCAGAAGTATAGCCGCCTGACGCGCCACCCATTGCTTTACCTAGCGTACCTGTGATGATATCGATACGGTCAACCACATCGTGGAACTCGTGAGTACCTGCGCCGTTTTTACCCATAAAGCCAACAGCGTGAGAATCATCAACCATAACCAGTGCGCCGTACTTGTCAGCAAGGTCACAGATAGCTGGTAAGTTTGCTACAACGCCGTCCATTGAGAAAACACCGTCAGTCACGATAAGCTTGTGGCGAGCACCTGCTTCAGTCGCGGCGATAAGTTGCTGTTCTAGTTCAGCCATATCGTTGTTCGCGTAACGGTAACGCATCGCTTTACATAGACGAACGCCATCGATAATAGATGCGTGGTTTAGTGCATCAGAGATGATTGCATCTTCTTTGCCTAGGATAGTCTCGAACAAACCTGTATTTGCGTCGAAGCAAGAGGTGTAAAGAATCGTGTCTTCTTTACCTAGGAAAGTAGAAAGCTTCTGCTCAAGCTCTTTGTGAATGTCTTGAGTACCACAGATAAAGCGTACAGACGCCATACCGAAGCCATTTTTATCCATACCCGCTTTACCCGCTTCAATAAGCGCTGGGTGGTTAGCTAGACCAAGATAGTTGTTTGCACAGAAGTTAAGTACTTCTTCGCCCGTTGAGATTTCAACAGCCGCTTGTTGTTGAGAAGTAATAACACGCTCAGATTTGTACAAACCTTCCGCTTTTACTTCTTCAATCTGATCTTGGATTTGCTTATAAAACGAAGCAGACATAGTGGATTCCTTTTTCTATCCTATTTCTCAATAGGTTATGTAGGGGATGAGATAGCCAAATTCTATTGATTTGGTGTATCTAACGAATGCAATCATTTTAGTTCATTGTGCTGCAAACGATTATCCCTTAACATGGAAAACCATTAGTGAATCTGAGGCACGAATCATGTTCAGCCAGAAGCTTATCGCGCTCCTACCCGACTTGGCGTCTTATATATTGGTCGTTAACGAAGGCAGTTTTACCGCGGCTGCTAAGAAGTTAGGCGTTACACCTTCAGCCTTGTCTAAAACCATCACTCGGCTAGAAAGCGCCCTGTCTGTAAAGCTGTTCGAACGAACGACTCGAAAGCTGATAATCACTCAAGCAGGCCAAAAGGTTTACGATCAGAGTGTTCTAATGGTTAACGCCGCTCAACAAGCGGTTGAAGTGTCACAGTCGGACCACGCCGAACCCAGCGGCTCTATCACCGTGGCAGCGCCAGAAGCTTTCCTTAATTCAGTACTGCAACCTTTCATTGCGCCATTTCTGCAGCACTACCCTGAGATTCAGCTAAAAGTGCGCGCCATTGATGGTGATTACGATCTCTTAAACCTTGGGATAGACGTCGCGTTCAAGCTAACCGACACACCTGATGAAAACCTAGTCATGAAAGAGCTAGGACCAACAAATCTAGTATTGTGCGCAAGTCCAGATTACATCCGAAACAATGGGCTCCCTACTTCACCTAGTGATTTGGAGCATCACGATTGTTTGTATCTGGCGGAAGTCGACAGAGACAACATTTGGGATTTTCTCAAAGACGATGATTTCCACACGGTGACCGTTACCGGTCGGTATGCCATCAACCACTCACAAATGCGACTTAGCGGTGTAAAACAAGGCTTAGGTATCGGTATCTTCCACGACTTCGTGATAAAAGAGTCACTCGATGACGGCAGTGTTATTCCCGTATTACCAGATTGGACGATTAAAAGTAATTACCACGGGGCTATTGCACTTCAATACGCGCAAACCAAATATATGCCGGCTCGTTTGAGAGTGTTCATCGACTATGTAGCACGTGAACTGCCATCAAAACTCATCAAATAAAAAGGACTTGTAACATGCTCAAAGGAACACATCATATCGCCGTTATCTGTTCTGATTACCAAATATCAAAGCGCTTCTATACACAAATACTCGGTTTGAAAGTACTAGCAGAAAACTATCGAGAGCATCGCGATTCCTACAAGTTGGATTTGGAGCTACCAGATGGCACACAAATAGAGCTGTTCTCTTTTCCCGAAGCGCCGCCTCGTCCCAGCTTTCCCGAGGCACAAGGATTGAGGCATCTTGCTTTTAGCGTAGATGATATTGATAGCGCAGTATCACAGCTTGTGGAGCAAGACGTCTCAGTAGAACCGATTCGCGTCGACGAGTACACGGGCAAACGCTATACCTTCTTCCAAGATCCAGATGGTTTGCCACTAGAGCTTTGCGAAGAGGTGACAAGGTAACAAATTCAATAGAAAAAGCCCAAAATCTTGGGCTTAACTCTCCCGTTTTAATAATATTTTGAACAATATCTCGCCAGAATCATATTTCAACTCGAAACAATCCGAGCTTCAAAAAGCAGTCTATATCACTAACAGGACAACAATTGATAGTTTTTTCTTTCTCACATAAGTCACTGTAAGGTTATATTTACTGCCAAACAAAGTACCAATTGAAGCAAAAATTAACAATTTGTTTACACTTATAGTATCCAAGTGTTTGAGACACTGCGTATAAACACGTATCTGATTTCAACCTTATCGACATCACTCTTACCCAGAGTATGTGAAAAGGAGTTCGAGATGAACGTACAAGCATTACCCATGCATCGTTTTATCGACTACCAAGGAAACTTAGTCAACTCACTACCCGATTGGGCTGACAAAGAGACCCTAATCAAGCTGTACCGCGACATGGTAGTCGCACGAACCTACGATGCTAAAGCTGTCGCACTACAACGGACAGGTAAACTCGGTACCTACCCTTCGCACCTCGGCGCTGAAGCAATAGGGATTGCCATCGGTCATGCCCTATCTCATCGAGACGTCTTTATTCCCTACTATCGTGATATGCCAGCCATGTGGGTGCGTGGCATCCCGATAGAAAAAAACCTTCAATACTGGGGTGGTGACGAACGCGGAAGCGATTTTGAGTTTACCAACAGCGACAATCCCTGTACTGACTTGCCATTCTGCGTCCCCATTGCAACCCAATGTACCCATGCCGTTGGGGTTGCTGCAGCGCTCAAAATAAAGGGAAACCACGATGTAGCCCTTGTGACATGTGGCGATGGCGCAACATCCAAAGGTGATTTTTTAGAATCGATAAACTGCGCTGGCGCGTGGAACATTCCTCTTGTGTTTGTCGTTAACAACAACCAGTGGGCTATCTCTGTGCCTCGCGCACTTCAATGCGGTGCCGATTTTCTTGCAGATAAAGCACAGGGCGCAGGCATTCCAGGTCTCAAGGTCGACGGCAACGACGTCGTTGCCATGATGGATGTCATTACTACGTCGATTGCCAACGCTCGCAAAGGCAAAGGAGCGACGCTCATCGAGGCAATAAGCTATCGACTCAGCGACCACACTACTGCCGACGATGCCACTCGATATCGCTCTGACGACGAACTGGATACGGCTTGGGAATACGAGCCGATAGCGCGATTAAAAACCTTTTTAGAAACTCAAGGATGGTGGGAAGAATCCAACGAGATAGAACTCGCTGCGGAAAGTAAGAAGCTCGTTGAGGAAGCTGTCGCACGCTATTTGAATACTCCTCCTCAAGCTCCAGAAACCGCGTTTGATTACCTTTACGAGCAACCGATAAAGGAACTCAGACCTCAAAGAGATGAACTCATCAATAAATCGATGCGAATGCAAGGAGGACAACATGGCTGATCAACTACATATTGAACCTCTCGCGAGCCCGATAGCATCGGTGGAGTCCACGCTAGTCGACGCCGTAAACCTAGCTTTGCATCATGAAATGGCAAGGGACAGACGTGTTGTCCTGTTAGGTGAAGATGTTGGTGATAATGGCGGTGTGTTTCGAGCAACAGTCGGACTAAAAGAGCGCTTCGGTCTTAAGCGAGTGATTGACACGCCCTTAGCAGAAGCGCTAATAGGCGGTGTCGCCGTTGGTATGGCCACTCAGGGGTTGCGACCAATCGCTGAGTTCCAGTTTCAAGGATTTGTATTTCCCGCCATGGAACACATCATCTGCCACGCTGCACGGATGAGAAACCGAACTCGCGGACGCTTATCCTGCCCAATCGTCTTTCGTGCTCCGTTTGGTGGTGGTATCCATGCCCCAGAACATCACTCTGAAAGTGTCGAGGCTTTGTTCGCACACATTCCTGGTTTAAGAGTCGTTATTCCTTCTTCGCCGCAACGTGCTTATGGACTATTGTTGTCAGCTATTCGCTGTAACGACCCCGTAATGTTCTTTGAGCCTAAGCGTATTTATCGCACTGTTAAATCCAATGTTGTCGATAACGGCGAAGCTCTTCCACTTGATACTTGCTATACGCTACGCAAAGGGCGAGACCTTACCTTAGTCACTTGGGGAGCATGTGTAGTAGAGTCGCTTCAAGCTGCTGATACTTTGTCTCGTTCTGGTATCGAAGTCGAAGTGATTGATCTTGCCAGCATCAAACCTATCGATATGGAGACGATATTCAAGTCGCTTGAGAAAACCGGTCGTTTGCTCGTGGTGCATGAAGCAAGCAGAAGCCTTGGCGTCGGTGCTGAGATTATAAGCCGCACATCAGAGCAAGCTATGTGCATGCTCAAAGCGCCTCCGAAGCGTGTGGCTGGTCTTGATACCGTTATGCCGTACTACAAAAACGAGGATTACTTTTTGATTCAAGAAGAAGACATCGTTCAAGCGGCTAAAGAACTGGTGGAGGGCTGGAAATGAAGTCATTTTTATTGCCAGATTTAGGGGAAGGTCTTGCAGAGTCTGAGATTGTCGAATGGCATGTTAACGTTGGAGATGATGTTGAGCTAGACCAAGTGATATTGACAGTAGAAACTGCGAAAGCCGTAGTTGAAGTCCCTGCCCCTTACAGCGGCAAAATCGTGAAGCGCTACGGTGCGGAAGGCGATGTCATTAGTATCGGCAGTCTACTGATCGAAATAGAAGAAGCCGTAACGGAAACCAACGGTTTATCATCTAGTTCCACTACAAATGACGCAGCGACCGTGGTTGGTAATGTTTCCAACCACACCCACCACATCGAAGTGGACGATTTCTGGGTGGGGCCTGCCCATCACACCTCCGACGAACAATCCATTACTGCCATGCCATCTGCTCGTCTTCTCGCGAAGAAACTGGGTATCGATCTACTTCAAATTAAAGGTAGTGGGCAAGATGGCGTCATCATAGACAGCGATGTCTACGAGCAAATCGGTAAGCAAGCGCCAGGCACCGAAGTACTCAAGGGTGCAAGAAGAACCATGGTCGGCACTATGTCGGAATCCCACCACTCTGTAGCCTCTGTGACCATTACCGAAGAAGCGTTGCTTAACAGCTGGGCGGACACAGAGGACATATCTGGACGACTGATTAAAGCCGTCGTTCATGCTTGCCAAGAAGAGCCTGCATTAAACGCTTGGTTTGATGCAGAGACAATGACTCGCTGTGTGCATTCGAAAGTGAATATTGGTATCGCAGTCGACAGCAGTCATGGGCTTTACGTACCAGTGCTCAGAGATGCAAACGAATACGATCAGCAAGGGATCCGACAGTGGCTTAATCAAACCGTTGAAGGTATTCGCGCAAGGCGGATAGGTCGAGAGCAGTTGCAACACGCGACCATTACGCTTTCTAATTTTGGTGCAATCGCCGGGATCTTTGCTACACCGGTTGTCACACCGCCTCAAGTGGCTATTGTGGGTGCGGGTCGCATCATTCAAAAAGTCATATTACGCGACGGACAAGCGGTTGGTGTTAAAGCACTACCCTTGTCGATTACCTTTGACCACAGAGCGTGTACTGGTGGTGAGGCCGCGAGGTTTGTCAAAGTACTCGTCGAGCACTTACAGCGGGCTTCCGCAAATTAGTTAAAACACCTTTAATACGAAAACGCCCCTATCGAGGGGCGTTTCTATTACTAATCACGTGAATTATTTCAGGTATTTACCGCTACTACCGATCTGTCCGCCGCCATTTAGTACCCAGACTCGTACAGAATGTGCAGGAACATTAAATGTAAAGCTGCCACCACTCACCTGTTTAGTTTCACCCGATACAGCATCGGTATAGGTACCGTTCTGTACGTTGCTAACGTTGATCTGCTGATTACCACCAGCCGCTAATCCAACGACTGCATAGCTACCTTCTGAGCTCAAATCACGAACGAAACTCATACCAGCACCCCATTCGTTTACTTCACTCATCGGAGCCTTTTGTAGCGCTGGCACGGCAGAGCGAATCATATTAAGACGTTTAATATGCTGATAGAGCGGATGTGACTGAGTAGCTTCAGCGTTTTCTAAGTGCTCGCCATAGTAAGCACGACCGGTCTGATCAATGGTGTCATTTGCACTCGCAATGTCTTGTGGAAGACCCGCTTGGAACATGATTTCTTCACCATAGTACAACGTAGGGATACCGCGAGCGGTCCACAGCAAGTTGTAAACCATCGCAGCGTTTACTTCCTCGCCACCGAATCGGTATTTAAAGTCATTATCTGGCCCCACATCATGGTTTTGGAAAAAGGTGACGAGTTTAGTTGCATCGCCATATACCCAATCCATCGAGAATATGCCCCCTACACCACCAAAGTGACCTCGTGTGACATTGTCACGGAACGTGGAGAACAATGAAAAATCAAGTACCGAGAAACCAGAGTCGCCACCACCATTTGGGTTCGATGGATCTTGAGTTGTTCGGGTATACCACCAAGGACGGATGACAGCCGACGCATTATCGTTGGCAATCTCAGAGCCCCAACCAGTGCCCTTCACCAAGTTCTCACCAAACACAAACAGATCGGGTTTGTGGGCTTTCCAGTTATTCACATACTCTAAAAGCTCATCGCGTTCGACATGTTTAACCGTATCCAAACGGATGGCATCAACGCCCATATCGAGATACTGACGTATCGCACCATTGATGTAGTCTTTAACGTTTTGGTTGCCAGTGGCTAAATCTATTGTATCGCCAGCCATATGCTTGCGTTGAAGCGCTTCGGGATTTTCCCAGTCACCACCTGACATAAACCCATCTAGATGATACCAATCTGGGTCTAGCCCTTGAGCATCAATGCCAAAGAAGCGATTGGGGTCGTAGCCAGCAAGCGGCAGCGTTACTCCTGTTTTCGGATCGACGATGGGCTGGATTCCCTCTGGGTCTGAGTTACATGCATCGCGATACCACGGTGGTGCCACTGGGTTATCATCATCACATCGCTTGACCGTTGAATAGTCACCCAGGTTTCCTTGGTACGGGCCGTTATCAATCAGACCTTGAGTTGAACCTTGTGGGACGTAGTACTTGATTGGCATATGATCTATCCAAACATGGCCACGCAAACCGTATTGGCTTGAATGGTTAATTACCACATCTTGAATGACCTTAAGCCCTTTAGCATGGGCCGCATTAATGAAGTCTTGATAACTCCCGCCCTCCGATTCTAACCTGGGATCAACCGTGTAGAAGTCATAAGCATGATAACCGTGATAGTCGAGACCCGAGCGGTTCTCAACCGGTGGCGTCACCCAAATCGCGGTGAAACCGAGGTCTTTAATGTAATCCAATTGCTGAATCAAACCTTTAAAGTCACCACGCCATTGCGGATCACCTTCTTTGTAACGGTCTCGATTATAGTAATTGTTACTGCTATCACCATCATAGAATCGTGCTGTCATCAAGAAGTAAATCGTCTCGCTTCTAAAGTCTCCCCCACCAATACTTGTATCACCGATACGGTACTGAAAAGACTGAAGCTTCCGATTACCCGACGCATCAACAGCCAACGTGCGGATCTCCAAGTCAACGCCAGAAGTAATATCATTGGCAGTAAACACTTGGTTGTTATATTGGCTGCTTTGCTCAGTTGGTTCTGAGCCATCTGTCGTGAAATATAGCTTAGGGGCGCTATCTTGATTGTCATTGACGCTGAGCGTTATTGACTGACTATCGGCATAGCTGCCCGCACTTGGAGATGCAACCACAGAAGGCGGGGTTGTATCCGCGCCACCCTGCTGAGTGACAACTAAACTCTTGTCGACCGCATTAAAGCAAATCTCATAGTCTCCCGCGTTTGCAATACGGTAATCTTCTGCTGGATAGCTTTCGGTCCAATCGCCGTAGTGATCAACTTTGAACCTAGGATCCGCTCCGCCAAAGCTTTGCTCTGTGCAATACAAATCCGCACCAGAAGATGTCATTTTAAGTGCTGCCCAATTGTTTGGGGTTCCACGGAAGTACCATGAGTCGGTACTCGTTGCTCCGACTGATATCATCAAGCTCGCTTGTGCCGATAGTCCCTGATTATCTTCCACCGTAACGGATACTTCTTGTTGTCCCGCTTGATTAAAAGTCACATCGATCGATTCTGTCGTTTCCCCTGTATTCCACAGGAAAGACGCAATTGAGCCATCAGGATCATAAGAGTTAGCCGCGGAGAAGGTTACCGTCGTACCAACGTCGACTGACGAGCTAGCGGAAGAGTCAATCTGAGCCACAGGAGCTTGATTTTCGTCCCCTGTTTGAATCAAAGTATAAGCGAGTGTTTGGTCATCAACCTCAACATCATAGGTACCAATAACGCTGGTAATAATGTCATCACCTGAGAAGTCTAGAACTCCGTCGTTATCATTATCACCATAGTTTTGAGTCCAGTCTCCGAGTACATCGAATTTGAACCTTTGGTTAGACTGCCCATCAAAGTTAACAGAAACACGCCACAAGCTTTCTGATACTCGTGTCATTGGCGTTGAAGCCCAATTGTTCGCCGTACCTCTAAAATAGAGCTGGCTAAAACGCGAGTCTGATGCTGATTCACAACTGGAAGCCGCTTCGACCGATACTTGCTTACTGTTGGCATCAAACTGTATAACTAATGTTTGGTCGTTGCTAACGGTATAGTCACTCGTAGGATAACTCTCTGTCCAATTGCCATCTCGGTCGACCTTAAACCTTGG
Organism: Vibrio maritimus; assembly: GCF_021441885.1. Taxonomy (NCBI): domain Bacteria; kingdom Pseudomonadati; phylum Pseudomonadota; class Gammaproteobacteria; order Vibrionales; family Vibrionaceae; genus Vibrio; species Vibrio maritimus. Next base: position 1,676,374 of record NZ_CP090439.1, on the reverse strand, counting down.
TCCTCCTGATTGATCACCACTGCTAAACACTTGGCAAATCTCATATATGTTGCCCCCTTTTGAAGACATTTGTGCTACCGCCCAATCATTGGACGTACCACGATAGAACCATTCTGCGGACACTGGCGACGTTACCGTCGCCACGCCGAGCATGGTCAAAATAATCTTGCTCATGCTCGTGTTCCTTACTGTTTGGTTATGGTGATTTGCTTAGTTGCGCTATTGAAGTCAATCTTATAGCTCGCGTAATCCCCAACTTCGTAGTCACTACTCGGGTAGGCCTCAGTCCAGCTGCCACTATCAATTTTGAAGCGTGCAGGCGTCTCTTCTCCATTAAAACTTTGCTGCGTTGTATAGAGACCAGAGTTAGCATCGTAGGTCAGCTTAGCTAAGCCCCAAGCGTTTGAAGTGCCGCGGAAATACCAGGTTTCATCGCCGCCAACCGCTGTACTTTGACAGTTATCCAGCGACTGCCATTGACCATTCTTGAAGCAAAGTTCGGGAGCTGACGTGCTTAAGTCTGCGGATTTATTGTTACCAGCATTGCTAAAGATCGCGTTGAGACTTTGTACATCCACACCAAAATCATGGCAGTACACACCATTTTCTTCTTTCAACATCACGCCAGGCCAGGTTGCATTAGCTACGGACTGATCTGCAACCACACTCCAGTAATACAGCGTTGGCTCTGAATGATTTTCTGCGTTGTCATAGCAGACCTTACTGCCGACTACGGGATCTGGACCGCCGTTATCACCACCGTCATCATTAACCGTGAAACCACAAGCTACTAGTGAGTCCCATTTGCCGTTTGAGAAACATTGACCAGAACTTGCGATTAAGTCCTCAGTTTGATTTGCACCATTATCAGAGAAAATCACATTAACACTGTCTACTACGACACCAAGATCGTGACAGAAGTAATCCCCATTCGACGCCATTGATACACCTGGCCACGTCGCGTTAGCTATGCTGCCTGCCGGCGTTGCATTCCAGTAATACAAGTTCGGATTATTTAGTCCCGCACGATTGTCGATACAAATCGCGGTCGCATTGACTGGACTATCAGGCGTTGGTGTTGGTCCTGGCGTCGGGTCAGTACACCCTGCACACACTTTTGCTCCTACGTGAATTGCCGCTGCATCATGCTTGGCAACCGTAAAGTGAGCGTAACCAGACGAATCGACCGAAATAGTAGGTCCGTCACAGGTGCCTGTGTCAGAATCAAAGTTGCCTGCAATCACATCACAATACTCACCAGAAGGCATTCCGGTTTGAAACCCTTGGTCTATGGATTTATTGTCATCGCGGTTGATCGCTACGAAGCCTAACCCTCCTCGTCCAAAGGCAACTTGGTTATACCCATCATCCCACCAATTGGTGACACGCCACTCTGAAGCGGTATGATTTCGGAACGCGACCATATTGGCAACACCTCGCCATTTGTGTTCGCATACCCAGTTACCGCCATCGAATCCACAAGCATTACCTGAGTGGACACCTGCTGAAGGTGGTCCAGCATCAAAATCATTATTGAAGTAGTAACCAGACATAATTTTGGGATAACCATACGGATAGGCTAACGTGAACACATTTCCTAGCATGTATAAATTACCAAAATCTTGATGACTCAATACTTGCCCTGGATTGTGTCGCTCTTCATCGTGGTTAGTGACAAAGGTCACCGCCTGATCACTCGATAGCCAACCACCCCAACTGCCAATACCTTGCAGATCTTTAATTCCGCCATGCTTAAACTTAGGCCCGAGCGTTCTTGCAAAATTGAACTCTGTCACATCACCAATATAGGTGTATTCACCGGGCTGAACTGGTTCACCGCCCGCTCCAATCACTTCTTGGAATATATAAGGATTTCCATTTAGCTTACTTTTAATGGCAGCAATATCGCCTGCTGGCATGTGTTTCGCTGCATCTATCCTAAATCCAGTCACGCCCATACTTATAGCATCATTCATGTAATCCGCTATTTTCTGACGGACATATTCAGATTCCGTTTTTAAGTCATTTAAACCTACTAAGTCGCAATTCTGTATGGACCAGCGATCACCATAATTTATATCGTCGGTACAATTGTGAAAATCATTGCCACCAAACGGGACCTCTGGGAAATTGCGGTCCCATGCAGCCATATGGTTAATTACGGCATCAACGTATATATCAACCCCAACCGATTTACAGCGGTCTACCATACTTTGAAATTCTTGACGGCTACCACTTCTGCCTTCAAAAGAGTAGCTTACTGGCTGATAACGAGACCACCATGCCTGATTATCAACGCTCTTTTGAGGTGGAGATACTTGCACAGCTGAAAAACCTTTAGGGCCTAAGAAAGTCTCACATTCTGTCGCAATATCATTCCAGCGCCATTCAAATAGATGCACAAATGTGGTTCTCGGTACCTCTGACGCGGTGCTAATAGAGGGAAAGGCTAGTCCCGCAAGAATTAATCCCGCAGCCAAGCTTAACTTAGGTTTCATTTCTATTCCTTATTTATAGATTTAATTTCAAACAACATAAACAACCAAAAATAAGGTAGGCACTAAGTTTACATCTGTAATTATCTATTTTTTCTAACGTGAGTAGCATCATATATTGTACAATAAACACACAATCCGATTGAAGCAAAATCACTAAATGTGTATTTAAATTGTATTTCGTGAATAAAAATTCAGGTAAATATAACTATCACTATATTTACCTGATTTATAAAAGATATTTTCTCGTCTTTGCTGATGTCACATTTTGTTTGACTACATACAGTGATCAAAATTACGTTTTTTGAATATAACTTTCACTATTTCAACAATGGAACACCGGATATGAAAGGAGAATTAAAGAATAGATTTGAGTGAATCACTCTATTTGCACAGTTTATTTGAACGGTTGAACACTACTCGACATCGATCCCGAGTTCTGCTCTTTTTCGTTTGCTTAATCCCAATGCGACAATACGATATGATTCGCCGATATAGTATCGTAACTCCTCATCGAGATGTCCTTGCGTCTCGGTTTGTTGAATCCATTTCATTCCACGATTAGCGAAATACGGTGCGGGGCGATATCCCTCATGGTCACTGAGAAAATCGAAGTTTAGATCCGAGGTCTTGAAGATATACGCTTCACTGCCCTCTTTGCTCCATCCTCCGATAGCAAAAACCTTTCCTCCAACCTTCCAAACATGCGCACCTCCCCATTGGACTACATGCGATGTCGCCGTAAATGAGCTGCAAAAGTCATTAAACTCATCATACTTCATGGTATTTCTTCCCTTTTACGCCGTTAGTTCACAAACTCCAGCAGCGCTGAAAGTGCTTCATCTGCCTTAGTAGATTGCACAAAGATATGGTCGTGATAATAGGCAGCTACGACATTTGCACTAATACCTCGCTCGGAAAGCTTGTTAGATACTGCCGCAGTTAAACCGACGGCTTCGAGGCTAGAGTGGACATTTAAGGTGATCATTCTAAAGACACCTTCATACTCAAGGTCTGCTTGCCTAGCCTGCGATAAAGGCAGTATCAGGGTGAGTCCTTCTCGCTCTTTAAAAGACCCTATAATGTCGAGTTCAGTGTATTCACTTAGCGCTCCGTTACAGGTGCAAAAGACATACTCTTCATCGACCAAACTCGGCTCCATGGAGGCTAGTAGCTGGTCTAAATCGGTAATCCCTGACATTTCGTATCCTTTGAGTTCCCATTTGTGGTCTGGGATATGTTGCTCTTCGTCGATGCCTACAGCAAGTATCAATAACTTAAAATTATTAGGCCATCACGAAACCAAAGCAATCCCTATGATATAGTCACGACCCTTGCAGAAGTCGGGACGCTGGTTCTGATTCAATAATACTAATATAGGTAGGAAGCCGTTCGTTTTGAATAGAGAATCAAAGCTACTTGTAGTCGCAATTGCGATTGCTCTTCTCAATATCGTGTCGCACCTTTTGTTATCGAAGTTCTTTACTGAGTACTCATGGGTCGAAATGTCTTTGGCCTCAATTCCGTTTATCATGATGTTGATGTGCGTGTTTGCAGTGCGCTACGCAGCGAGAACTCTAAAGGAAAGCGATAAGGACGAAGGCTAAGGTCGTAACCTTAGCCTGTATTCAGTCATTGAGCTATGCACTGTTTTAAGGAACTTTATCTATCAGTTCAGGCATAATTTCGAACAAATCTCCGACCAAACCATAATCTGCCACCTCAAAGATTGGCGCATCTGGGTCACTGTTAATCGCCACGATGACCTTTGAGTCTTTCATCCCGGCCATATGCTGTATCGCGCCGGAGATTCCAATGGCAATGTATAGATCTGGGGCTACTATCTTCCCTGTTTGACCAACTTGTAGATCATTAGACACATACCCCGCGTCCACTGCCGCTCTCGATGCGCCTATTGCACCGCCGAGTTTATCTGCAAGCCTCTCTACCAAAGCAAAATTCTCTTTACTCGCTAGGCCTCGACCACCTGAAATTACAACGTTTGCGCTCGACAAATCGGGTCTTTCGCTCACCGTTTGTTCAATACCAATAAACTCACTAGTCGTATTTACAGTCTCTGTCGCATCGAGATTAACGACAGGAGCCGAATCTTGACTCACCGCACATGCTTGAAACGCAGACCCGCGAACGGTCATCACGATTTTACTATCGTTCGATTGCACCTTAGCAAGCGCATTACCGGCATAGATTGGACGAATGAATGTATTTGGGGACACAATACTGATCACGTCTGATACTTGCCCGACGTCTAACAACGCGGCAACTCTTGGCAGCAAGTTTTTACCGAAGGTCGTGGCAGCCGCCAACACATGGCTGTGGTCTTTCGCTAAACCAAAGACAGCTGGTGTTAACGTTTCTGCTAGTGGGTTTTGGTATCTTTCATCGTCTATTTGATAAACCTGACTTACTCCAGCAGCGCCAATCAGTGTATCGGTAACACTCGAACATTGATGCCCAATGACCAATACTGAGACGGCTCCACCTAACTGTGATGCGGCGTTTAATGCCTTCAGCGTATCTGGAGCAATGTTGTTATTGTCATGCTCGGCAATGACCAAAACTCGCGTATCCATAAGACTCTCCCTAAAGCACATTGGCGTTGTTTTTAAGCTTATCCACCAGCTCATCGACCGTGGTAACCATCACCCCTGCGCTTCTAGCAACTGGCGGTGTAACTTCCAGTATTGTTTGATGGCTAATCACATCGACATCGAGGTCTTCTAACTTGATAAGGTCCATCGGCTTTTTCTTAGCTTTCATAATATTAGGAAGTGACGCGTAACGAGGCTCATTTAACCTAAGGTCAGTACTGATGATCGCTGGCATTTCTAGGCGATTGGTCTCTAACCCACCATCCACTTCCCTGGTTACAGTTACGTGTGTATCTGAAGCGACCAGCTTTGATGCGAAAGCACCCTGAGGACGGTCGGTGATCGCAGACAACATCTGAGCGACCTGATTGTTATCGGTATCGATGGACTGTTTTCCGAGTAAAACTAATTTAGGCTCTTCTCGTTCCAAGATTTGTTTAAGCACTTTGGCAACCGACAACGGCTCTAGCTCTTCTATCGCTTCAATATGGATTGCTCGGTCCGCTCCGAGTGCCAGCGCCCCGCGCAACGTCTCCTGCACGCTAGTATCACCAACTGAGACCACTATAACCTCCTCGGCAACACCAGCTTCCTTTAATCGAATCGCCTCCTCCACCGCAATTTCACAAAACGGGTTCATCGACATCTTCATATTACTTGTCTCAACCCCGGTTCCATCGCTTTTTACACGGATCTTCGCATAAGGGTCTATTACACGCTTTATCGCCACTAATACCTTCATGTTCACTCCCTAATTCGACGTTCAACGGCTCGGATTGACCATAAACTGAGCTTAGTAAAGTTTACGTTTACGTCAACTGCACTATATTTATACGTAGGAATTTTTGAATCCGATGTTTGGCAATAAAGGTGTACATAATGGAAAGAGAATCAATGGAGTTTGATGTCGTGATTGTCGGTGCAGGACCGGCTGGCCTCTCGGCAGCCATTCGGCTAGCTCAGCTTTCTCATGATCAAAACCAAACACTTTCCGTGTGCGTGATTGAGAAAGGGTCGGAGGTTGGCGCACATATTCTTTCTGGTGCCCTATTCGAAACCAGAGCTTTAGATGAACTGCTACCAGACTGGCGTGAGATGAATGCTCCCATAGCTAATCCTGTTTGTGACGACGAGTTTATTTATCTAACAACACATTTAAATCATCTAAAAGTTCCTAGCGCAATGGTGCCTTGTACTTTAAAAAACTCATCAGATAATCACGCGATAAGCCTAGGCAAACTCTGCAGCTGGCTTGCACAGCAGGCAGAGCAGTTGGGCGTAGAGATCTTTCCTGGCTTTGCCGCGAGTAAAGTGTTGTATGACTCTGAGCAACGCGTTATCGGGGTGCAAACCACGGATATGGGACTCGATAAACAAGGAGAGAAAAAGCCAACATTCGAGCCCGGTATCAATTTATTAGCCAAATACACTGTGTTTGCTGAAGGATCCCGCGGACATCTAGGTAAGTCGCTCATCAACAAGTTCTCATTAGACAAAAATAAGCAGCCACAACACTATGCACTCGGCTTTAAAGAACTTTGGCAACTCCCTGACGATCATCCTCACTACTCAAAAGGCAAAGTGCTACATGGAGTTGGGTGGCCATTGTCCGAAAGCGGTACCACAGGTGGCAGCTTTCTATACCATATGGAATCAAACCAAGTTGCGGTAGGTTTGATAGTTGATCTCAACTACTCCAATCCTCACCTGAATCTATTTGAGGAGTTTCAACGCTTCAAACATCACCGTGCCATTGCCAAATATTTGCAAGGTGGAGAACGCGTGTGTTTTGGGGCTCGCGCTATTACCAAAGGTGGAATACGTTCACTGCCTAAACAACAATTCCCTGGAGGATTACTGATTGGCTGCGATGCCGGCACATTAAATATGGGGAAGATCAAGGGTAGCCATACTGCAATGAAATCAGGAATGATTGCGGCTGAGGCGATCTTTGAACAAATTTCGGCCGGACTAGCTCATCAAGAAGCCGACTATCAAACACGGTTTGAAAGCTCGTGGTTATATAAAGAACTGGCATCGACGCGAAACTTTGGTGCCAACCTCCACAAGTTTGGTGAACCATTGGGCGGGCTACTTAATGTAATTGAACAAAACTGGTGGTCTCGACTATTTAAGACTCCCATTCCTTGGAAAGTGACTGATAATATTGAGGACCATATGATGCTCAAAATGAAAGATAGTACAACGCCCATAAACTATCAGAAACCAGATGGCGTTTTGAGTTTTGACAAACCCTCTTCATTGTTTTTATCTGGCACACAGCATGAAGAAAACCAACCCTGTCATTTACACCTTACTGATCCTACTTTGGTATTGGATACACATATCCCCCTCTACAATGAGCCGAGTCAACGCTACTGCCCTGCTGGTGTCTATGAAATCGTTGATGTGGAAGGAAAACGGAAACTACAAATAAACGCAACTAACTGTTTGCATTGTAAAACCTGTGATATTAAAGACCCTTCAGCGAATATCGACTGGACAGCGCCCGAAGGTGGTGGAGGACCGAGCTATAGAGGAATGTAGCGGTCAACATAAGGCAAACGTCCTTGTCCTATTATCTTTTCTTCTATCAACTAGTGAGGGCTAATCTTAGCTCTCATGCCGAATAGTATGCTCAGCACTCCAGATTAAATGCCTTAGCTCTATCTCATCTTGCTTTCGACGTTTGGCATCTCCGCATTCTTTATCTGAGGCTGATCGCCCTCGACTTTCTAACTCTTGCACCACTTCTTCACTATAGCCATATGCCAGAGACTGACAAAGTTCATAATTGTCCTGATACTTTAATGGGGTATGATCACATCCTACGAGAGCAGTAAATAAAATCCCCAGCAAGTAGCGAAGTCTCATTAACTTAACCATTAAGATGCCCATTATTTTTCAAGACACACTTTCTGAAAGTCATTCCACTCTCCCACGCCTGGCGCTACTTCCATACATCCTGATTTTGTATCCATCACCGCTGTTAATGTCGTAATAAAATCAGAACCATAGGCTGCGAGTTGGGCGATGGGTTTAGTATTCAGGACATATTTAGCGGCATCAACATTGCCCTCCGGCGTATTGTCGATGAACTGCTGTGCGAATTCTGCTCGCCACTCTGTATAGGCGGTAGCAACCGTGCGCTGCTTGCTTTTCTCTCCTAAACCAACGGATTCTGCGAAAGCTTGCATGACGCCTGGGCGCTCAGAGTGGTTTGCATGACCAACACCAGCAGGACGTTTAATTATGTAGTTCTCACCATCAAGCATCTCTACGCCAACGGTGTTACCAGTGCTATCAGCAAAGTTAAAGTGAGAAGCCACTACTGTGCGGTATTGGTCGAGGATCTTTTCCGCATCATCAACACTCTTAGCATTGCGCACGAGATAGTTTTGAAGTGCACCTAGCTCAATTGCGCTGTCTGCTTCTAGCCCAACACCCTTAGAATCCGTGCCTTGGAAGTTAATCACAACGCCAATATCTTTACCTAGCGTCTGACCTGAGCCATAGAAGCCAGACGCCATCACTTGTACATAGTCATCCGCTTGCAATACCCAGTAGTTGCCTCCAGAAAGCGATGGCGTATCGTTTACCTGACCAACAACACCCGTACCAGCAAAACTTACGGTTGTACATCCACTTAGTGCAGACTGAGCTGCCGACGCCAATGCTGCATCTAGCTGCGATAGAGTGAACATGGTTTCCAAAGAAATGCCACCTACTGTTGCCAATGCCTCAACGATTTCAAAATATTCCGGGTTTAACTTTCGTGAGTTTTCCAGCACCTTCATCGAGCTTTTCTCGAACTCGACCACATTTATCCCTGCTAGCTTATAGACGTATTGCGCTTCCTTGATACCACGTCGCACTTCTTCGCCTACCTGCTTTTCAAATAGCTCAGCGTAGTCTGCCGGCTTTACGCCGCGAATATCCACAATAGGTAGGCTTTCTTGCTGCACAAATGCTTGCGGAGCATAGTAAGGCTGATTTACATCCAGGCCTGGAGCTGGCTCAAGAGAAATCGCCTGAGCTGCGCCAGATAGTGCAAGTGCAGTAGCAAGGATTGCGCGTTTAGTCGTTAGCATGGTGTTTACCCTCATCTATTTGGTTAGTCAGTTGAGACCGTTCAAGTCTCTGTGTCTGGCTATTAAATTATCATTTCAAGTTTCCGAAATTCAGATACCATTAAGGGACTAATTCCAGAAAAACGGACAAACGCTATGGCAGAAATAGAAACTGAAGGATTCGAGTTTTTTGGCGTTGAAGAGACGGTATTTCGAAAAATGGTCATAGAGCGGATCGAAGCTCTCATGGTTCAAGAAGGACTCTCTAAAAACGGACTGGCTAAAAAGGCGGACATTGGTCGTTCTGCTCTTTATGAGAAAATGGATCGAGAAGCGAAGAGCCACTTCACCATTTTGGACTTTTTCCGAATAGCCAAAGCGCTCGACGTCAGCTTACTGCAATTGTTTCCGATGACTCAGTTAGAACGATTACATGGTGGTCAGTTGCCGCTTTCTGCCAGTACGCTAAAGTTCCTCGATCTCATGTTAGCGGCCCCGAAAGAGGACATCGAGTTTCTCTCTAACTTCTACGCGTCTTTGAAAAAACGCGATGGTGACAGCGAAGGCTAACACCCAAAATACGCATCCATAATTCGTATAATGCGCCCCAATCATTTCCGAATAATGGAAATGCCCTCTAGTAATCTAAGCCTCAATCACACACAACGTGCTTACTTTGAGCTAAAGATTACCGGAGGTAGCCATGAAAGCCATCCATAGAGTTTTTCTAACCCTTTTACTAACACTTGCCCTGTGCTCTACAGCATTGGCTGCTAAATCACCAGAGGCTACATCTAGAACCAATCAAACAGAACAATATGCGATGGTCATCGCCTCAGGGAAATTGCTCAGCCTTACCCAATGGAAAGTTGAAGTCGACTTTGGGCAAGAATTGGAGATAGGGATTAGGAACAAAGATTTATTGAGAGATGAAAGCGGTAAAACTCTGACTTTTAACTCTCCAATGGACGCTCTGAACTATATGAACGTTCTAGGATGGACCCTGGTCTCTGCTACTACGTCCGACAATCGATTTACCGCCATTATTAAACGATCAGCGGAATAACCACGAGTTAACTAATATAGGAGTGGTTATGCGAAGAACTAACGATATTGCTGTGCGCATGAATTATGAGGTTGCCGAGACTCATACTCAGTGTCCACAACCTCTGTGCAAGAAAGCAGCTCAAAGCTATCTAAGCGAACTTAAACATAGTTTGGGTAGTACGGATGCTGCTAGCCCGATCGGTGAGAAGATATTGGTCTTAGCCTGTTTGGCGTTAGTGCATAGCTAAACATTTGTCGACTATAGACTGCCACTTAAAAGAGCACTTAAGGGACAGCCCTTAGTCACGGAGCCTGATTGGTCGCTTGACTATGACAAAAGGATAAAACTGATCCAAATACTTCATCTATTGACCAATATGGTTCAGAGAAAACACCTGAGTAAAAGTACCATTATTGCAGAAGCTTATTGTGCTGCCCTTGAGCTATTTGAAGACATTGGGTGCGGTATGCAAAAGGAAAGCCCCAGCGGTTGCTGAGGCTTTTCGGTATATAAGCTAATAGCGCATTATTGAGCTTTCAAAGCAAACTCATCCAAACGTACTTCAGTTTGCTTACCGATATCACCATCCATATTGATACCCGATGTATCGGTGATACGCATTCTGGTATAAATAACGGCACTGGTATTATCACCAGAATTAAACGAAAGTAACGCTTGGCGGAATGACTTCTTCACAGCACCTTTAGGGCTATCAGAAAGATCAGTAACGTGAATTGATTTCTCTTTCAGTGTCTTGCCGTTTGCACCGAGCACACCAGCAAGTAGTTGGCTCGGTGAGTTATCACCCTTCTTGTCGTTGTAGTAGAACGAAAGTGTATAGTCAGTGTTAGGTTTCAGACCAGCGACTTCTTGACTCACACCCGGTGTTGCTGAGAAGTCATCGGTCGCATTTCTAAAGCGAATGCGCACTGATCCTTCATCATCAAAAGCCGTGTCTTTTGAGCTACCAACATCGCCTTTTCCGTTCTTGTTATCCGCTTCTTTACGCCAGAAATCACTCTTACCTTTGTTGCTTCTAAACTCAGTAAACTGGGGATCTTGTAACAGCTCATTTGAAGAAGAGGTAATCACTTGAGTAGATGCTTGTGCTGCGCCCGCCATTAGGCTCGCAGCCGCTAATCCAAGTAAGATTTTTTTCATTATAGATGTCCTTGTTATCGTTGTAGGGTCTCCAGATGGATAACAAACATACTACAATGCTATTGTATTACTTAATGTGATTAAGCAAGCAATTTTAGACGATGACATAAGCCAAGCAAACATATCGTCATAAAAGCAAAGGGTTACAAAAATAAAGACCTCTACCTTTTCAGGTAGAGGTCAAATGACTCATAACGCTGACAATAAATATTTAGATAACTAGCCCACCGTCTACCTCAATCACGCGACCATTCACATATTCGTTTTCAAGAATATAACGAACGGTATGGGCGATTTCTGACGGATCAGCCATTCGACGCACTGGCACCATATTCTCTAGGCGCTCACGCGCTTCTGGTTTCATGGAAGCAGTCATCGACGTTTCTACAACACCCGGTGCAATCGCTACCGAGCGGATACCGTAACGAGCCAGTTCTTTACCCCACACCGATGACATGGTCGCAACTGCTGCCTTAGAAGCTGCGTAGTTGGTTTGCCCCATATTACCCGCTCGTGACACGCTAGAGATATTGATGATGACACCGCGAGAGTCTGACTCAATCATCTTCACTGCAGCCTCACGACCGCACAGAAAAGTACCAGTAAGATTGACATTAATGACCGCGTTAAAGTCACCTAGAGACATCTTAGTGATTTCGCCACCCCTTGCTTTGACGAGCATGCCATCACGAAGAATGCCGGCATTGTTGACAAGACCGTTAAGAGCACCAAATTCAGTGACAATGTCACTAAACACCTGCTCCACTTGTTCTTCATTCGTGACATCGACTTGATAAGTTTGCGCTTTTACCCCAAATGCCTCGCAGAGTTCTTTTGTCTCTGTTAAGGCGTCTTGATTGACATCGAGCAGTGCCAAGCTCGCTCCCTGCGAAGCTAGGCTTGTCGCCATAGTTTGACCTAATCCTTGTCCTGCACCAGTAATAGCGATAACGCTCTGTTCAAGTTCCATTTACTTCTCCCTTCTACTGCTTATTGCTAAAAAACTCAAAAAGACTTGAGAAATCTAACTCCGCATTTCCGTTTCGGTTATGGAGTGCGTAGAGACTGTGAGCTAACGCTCCCATGGGCACTGAAGATTGGCTCAATTTCGCCGCATCTAACCCAAGCCCCAAATCCTTTGACATCAACTTACACATAAAACCGGGAGTATATTGGTGGCTCGCTGGCGCGTGCTCCAAAACTCCCGGACAAGGGTTATATAGTTCTAAAACCCAGTTTCTTCCAGAACTCTGTAGCATAATATTTGATAACACCTCAGGATTGAGATCGTTATCCACACCAAGATTAAGGGCTTCACATGTCGCTGCCATGACAGAACCCAATAATAAGTTATTGCATATCTTTGCCATTTGGCCGTCGCCCGCTTTCCCAGCGTGAAACACGTTTTTTCCCATATGGGACAAGATTGCTTTCGCCTTACTAAAAGCAGAGTCCGTTCCGCCAACAATGAAGGTCAGCGTGCCAGCCGAGGCACCTGCAACACCACCAGAAACAGGCGCATCGACAAACTCGATGCCTTTTTCAGAGGCAACGCCTGCGACTGCTCTCGCCGTATCCGGGTCAATCGTCGAGCAATCAATCAAAAACGTGTCGTTCGAGATGAGCTCAAGCACCCCCTCATCAGATTCGGTACCAAGGAACACTGTTTTAACATGCTCACCCGCAGGCAACATGGTTACGACGATATTGGCACTCTCTACGGTATCTCTTAGACTTGAACACCCCACCGCACCCTCTTGCTTCAACGCTTCAATCAGCGCTGGCACACGGTCATAAACACGAACGGCAAACCCAGCTTTAAGCAGGTTACTTGCCATAGGAGTTCCCATGTTTCCAAGCCCGACAAAAGCAATCGTGGTGTTAGCTTGCTCGTTCATAATTATCTCCTTATTTATTCCACCGTAGTTGACTCAATAGTGTCCAAGTTTGGCGAGAGGATGCTCTTCATCGCGCCATAATGAGGTGAATAACTCATCAATGACGCTTCTATCCACCAAGCTGACATGTTGATACTTCCAGTTCGGCATACCATCCTTATCAACTAAACGAGCGCGCACGCCTTCCTGAAACTCACCGAGAAGAACACTTCTAAGTCCGAGGATTAGCTCAAGTCGGAAGCAGTCGGCTAAAGATAAGTGACTGTAATTCTTGATTTGTCTAAAACAGATGTGTGCTGTAATAGCGCTACCGTCCATAAGGTTTTGCTTAGCAGCCTCCATCCACTTTTCGTGACAAGGTAACGCCATGATATTGGCGTATACATCGGTGAGGTTATCTGAGTTACATGCTAACGATATATCAGGAAGTAGTGGTTTAAGCTGCGCTTCAGGCTTAGCGATATTGGCCTTGTCGGATAACTCGCTAAGGATTTCAGTGATGTAGTCATAGCTGTCTTCAACGCTATCCCACTCAGCGCTTTGAAGTTGTCCTATCAATCTCTGTTTATCAGAAGGCGCGTTTAGATGGTCAGCGAGATGGATATCTAACGCATCGGTGGCATTCATCATAACGCCAGTTAGTCCGAGAAACAGACCAATATTGTCTTCTAGTTGATTTAAAAAATAGGTGGCACCTACATCGGGAAAGAGACCGATATTAATCTCTGGCATCGCGAGTCGAGAGTCTGGCGTTACCACCTTATGGCTCGCCCCCATAAACAGCCCCATTCCTCCGCCCATGACAATACCTTCTCCCCATGCAATGATGGGTTTGCAATAAGTATGGATTAGGTAGTCGCACTCGTATTCGGTCGCAAAAAACTGCTCGCCATAGGCTTTTGCATCGTCTAAAGGCCCCTGTTTCATCTTGTCATGCAGAGCGCGTACATCGCCCCCAGCACAAAAGGCCTTATCGCCTGAGCCATCCAATAGAACGCAAAGTACGTTGTCATCCTCATGCCACACCTCTAACTGCTGCTTCAACAGCACTAACATGTCGAAGGTCAGTGCGTTGAGCGCCTTCGGATTATTGAGTGTAGCAATACCAATCACATTGCCATTGTCACAGCTAACTTCCTGGAACTGGACTGGTGCCATAAAACCTCCTAACGATTCTTCCATTGAGGTGGACGTTTCTCTAGAAATGCATTCACGCCCTCTGCTTGATCCTCGGTATCGAATAATTGAATAAATAACTCGCGCTCTTTGACTAAACCGTGTGATATAAAATGACCTCGGTTGCTTTGAATTAGCGTTTTACATGCTGCTACTGATGAAGGCGACTGATTGGCGACTTGTTTAGCAAGCTTACTCGCAGCTGCTAAGGCTTGCCCCTTATCTACAACCTCCTCAACCAGCTTAATTTGCAATGCTTGCTGCGCTGAAACTTGCTCACCACACAAGATTATTCGTTTTGCCCAGCCCTCCCCGACTAACGCCGTGAGATTTTGTGTACCACCAGCACAAGGCAATAATCCCACTTTCGCTTCAGGCAAGGCGAGCACAGCGTGTGACTCAGCAATACGAATGTCACAAGCTAGCGCGACTTCTAGGCCTCCTCCCATAGCGTAGCCATTGATGGCGGCGATCGACACTCCACGAAACTCTGATAAGGCTTCGAACGCTTCACCAAAAGTGCGTGACATCAAACAAGCACTCTCTTTATCGCCGCCTGCAAACACATTTAAATCTGCACCAGCAGAAAAAAACTTCTCTCCTTGCCCGGTGATAACTAAAGCATAGACCTCTCTGTTAGCGTTCAGCTCATCGACTAAGCTTTTTAGGTTGTTGAGACTTGCCGCCGTCCAGGTGTTCGCTGGCGGGTTGCTGATCGTGATCGTTGCAACGTGGTCCTGTATCTGATGAGGAATCAATGATGACTCAGACATGAGGCGTTCTCCTTATCCGCTCATTTTGAAGGTAGCACTATTCGATCGGGTAACTGCTATTTAGCAATCGCCTTGCAATGATGAGGCGCATGATTTCGTTGGTACCCTCAAGGATCTGATGAACACGAACATCTCGGAAGTGACGCTCTAACGAATACTCCTTGATGTAGCCATATCCACCAAATAGCTGAAGTACACCGTCACATACCTTAAAGCCAACGTCGGTCGCGTAGCGTTTCGCCATCGCGCAATATGTCGTGGCATCTGCGTGCCCAGCGTCGAGCTTGAACGCTGCCAAGCGAACCATTTGCCTTGCTGCGACCAACTCAGTAGCAAGATCAGCTAACTTAAATTGGAGTGCTTGAAAGCTCGCTAGAGGTTGACCGAACTGCTTTCTTTCTTGCAGATATTGAGTCGCCTGGTTTAGCGCGTGCTGCGCGGTCCCGACTGAACAGGTCGCGATATTGATACGCCCACCATCCAAACCTTTCATGGCAAATGTAAAGCCCTCACCTTCACGACCCAACAACTGATTCACTGGTACTTTCACGTTCTGAAAAGTAATGGCTCTTGTGGGTTGGCTATTCCAGCCCATCTTTGGCTCTTTACGGCCGAAGCTGATTCCTTCGGAATCTGCATCCAGTACAAATGCAGAAATCCCTTTTGCGCCGACCTCTCCGGTTCTCGCCATCACCAACAACACTTCAGTATCTCCTGCACCAGAGATAAAAGTTTTAGCGCCATTGAGCACGTAATAGTCGCCCTCAAGACTCGCATTTGTAGTGAGTGACGCTGCATCGGAACCAGCATTAGGCTCAGTTAAACAGTATGAGCCAAGCCATTCTCCAGAGATAAGCTTAGGTACAAATCGCTGACGAGCGGTATCGTCCGCAAAGCTGGCGACCATCCACGTCACCATGTTGTGAATCGTCATGAAAGCTGTCGTCGATGTGCAGCCCATACTTAGCTGCTCGAAAACGATGGACGCATCTAGCCGACTTAACCCCAGCCCACCTTGCTCTTCCGGTGTATAAAGGCTAAGAAAACCAATATCACCCGCTTGTCTTAGAACGTCTTTGGGAAAATGGCATTCTTCGTCCCATTTTGCAGCATTTGGAAGTAGGCTCTCTGTTGCGAACTGACTTGCTGTGTCCGCAAAGGCTCGCTGGTCTTCGTTAAGTTCAAAATCCATCATTTACCCTCCATTTGCGAAGCTCACCTTTTTTCAGCGAAGCTGAATCGTTAAATTGGGACCATCAGACACATCTTCTTCAAACCATTTTGCGGTAACGGTTTTGGTCTCGGTGTAAAAACGAACGGCTTGTTTACCGTAGGCATGAAGATCGCCATAGAAGCTGCCGCGCCAGCCTGTAAATGAAAAAAATGGTAGCGGAACTGGGATCGGAACATTGATCCCTACCTGACCCACGAGCACCTGATGTTGATATTTGCGTGCAGCTCCACCGCTCGCTGTAAAGATAGACGTACCATTGCCGTATGGATTGGCGTTTACCAAAGCAATTGCCTCCTCTAAGCGGTCCACCTCTATACACACCAATACGGGTCCGAATATCTCTTCTTTATAAATCGCCATCTCTGGTGTCACTCCTTTAAACAAAGTTGGAGAGACCCAGTTTCCGTTCGGATAACCTTTGACAGTACTGTTGGAGCCATCTAGCAGGCACTGCGCTCCCTCTGACTTCCCTTTTTCAATTAGATCCAACACACGTTTTTTCGCTTGTTTACTAATAAGTGGTCCATAAGCGGCTGAGGCATCATTCCATGCGCCAGGCTGGATCGTCTTCATTGCATCACTAAGTTCATCAATCCACTGATTTGCGCTACCGACAAACACCGCTACGGAAATCGCCATGCAACGCTGCCCCGCTGCGCCCACCGACGAACCCACCAATTGGTCAATAACCTGCTCTTTATTTGCGTCAGGCATGATCACCATATGGTTTTTCGCGCCCGCAAAGGCTTGTACTCGCTTGTGATTTGCCGTTCCCGTTTGATATATGTATTGAGCGGTGGGTACTGAACCAACAAATGAAACCGCGCAAATGTTTGGGTGAGTTAGCAAGTAGTCAACCTGGGGCTTCGACCCATGAATAACCTGCAAAATACCTTTTGGCGCACGCGCTTGATGGAATAGCTCAGCGAGTTTTAATGCGGTAAAAGGAACTTGCTCTGAAGGCTTGAGAACAAAGGCATTGCCTGCTGCTATGGCAATCGGGAACATCCAAAGCGGTATCATGGCTGGAAAATTAAACGGAGTAATACCACAGCACACACCAAGTGGCTGAATGAGCGAATAGCTATCGATATCTGTCGCCACATTCTCGACGGTTTCGCCCATCATATTTGAGGCAATGTTTGCTGCTTGCTCCACCACCTCGATCCCACGCCACACATCACCCTTGGCATCTGCCAGGGTCTTGCCTGTTTCTTTGGAGAGCACTGCTGCGATATCGTCGTGGTGCTCTTTCAGTAAGTGCTGATAACGAAGCATTAAACGAGCACGTTCTGACACTGCCACCTCACGCCACACTCTTTGAGCTAAAACAGCTTGCTCAATGGCGGCTTCCATCTCGTCCATCGGCGTCAGTGGCACCATTCCAATGACATCGTTGGTACTCGGGTCAGTGACGTCAAGCCATTCTGTCGCATTAGAGACGATGGCTTGACCATCAATAAAATTTCTAACGTTGTTGGTCATGAGTAAGTCCTCATAATGTCCGTTAAATATTCGGTACTTCGATGGCGACCGCGGTTGCCTCACCGCCACCAATACACAAAGTGGCAATTCCTTTTAGAGGTTTATCTGATTTGAGTGCTCTTTCTCTCAGCGCATGTATGAGCGTCACTAGAATTCGGGCGCCACTCGCACCGATTGGATGCCCTAAGGCGCAAGCACCACCTTTAACATTGACCCTTTCTGGGTCGAGTTCTAGCTGGTCAATTGCTATTTGAGTGACAACAGCAAAGGCTTCGTTGATCTCCCAAAGATCAACATCGTTTTTATTCCACTGGAGCTGCTTGAGTAGCTTTTGAATGGCATCCATGGGTGCCAGTGTAAACTCTGAAGGTCTTCTAGCAGCTGTTACCTGTCCCTTAACAACAGCGAGCGACGCGAGTCCCAAGTCTAGGCCTTTTGCTTTGCTTATCAGCACTAATGCCGCAGCCCCGTCCGAAATAGCACTGGAGTTTGCTGCTGTGATGGTACCGCTGCTATCAAAAGCGGGTTTTAGCGAGGGGATTTTACTGACTCGGATAGAACTGGGTAGCTCATCATTCGATATAAAAGTGTTGTTATCTAATTGGATCTTGGCGGTTTCTTGTGAAAACGAGGCATTTTCTATGGCACTTTTCGCTCTCATTGCTGAGCGTACCGCCCATTCATCCATTTGTTCACGGCTGTAGCCGAGTGCATCGGCGGTTCTCTGACCGTAAACACCCATTAGCTCGCCGTCATAGGCATCTTGAAGCCCGTCTAGGAACATATGATCATAAGTCGTTTTGTGCCCAATACGCATGCCATTACGCCCTTGCGGCAACAAGTATGGCGCATTGGTCATACTCTCCATCCCGCCCGCTACCGCACACGCAGCTTCCCCCGTGCGAATCTGAGTGGTCGCCATCATCACAGCTTTCATCCCCGACCCACACACCTTGTTGACGGTTGTGCAAGGCGTGTTGAGATTGAGATTCGCGTTCAGAGCAGCTTGTCTGGCCGGAGCTTGACCAACGCCTGCAGTCAGCACGCAGCCCATTACGACCTCATCAACGACGTCTACGTCTAGCCCAGATTCTTTCAGCGCCGCGCTAATTGCGATGCCTCCTAAATCCGTCGCACTAAATGAAGCAAGATCACCCTGAAATTTTCCCATCGGCGTTCGCTTCGCTGCAACTATCCAGACTTCGTTGTCTTCAACATGCTTATCCATCACCTTGCTTCCTCACCCACTTCATTGTTAATGATTAGCTTGACGTTTACGTAAGCATAGCACTAACATTTACGTAAACGTAAAGAAACAAGTTGCTAACTTGTCAATTTATCTTTACTCAATACAGCAGTGGTAGAGTGAAGACTGACCTGAGCCCAGTTAATCGGAGAGCAGTACCGTGGAAACCTATAAGATCAGCGAACTCGCAAAAGAATTTGATATTACGACAAGAAGCATTCGTTTTTATGAAGATGAAGGTCTAATCCAACCGGACCGAAGCGGCAGTATGCGTCTCTACAATCGACGCGACAAAATACGCCTTAAACTCATACTGCGAGGAAAACGCCTAGGTTTCTCACTCGCAGAGATCAGGGAATTGTTTGAGCTTTATGATACTCATCAAGAAGGTGACCAACTCACCAAAATGTTGAAGATCATTGACGAGAAAGAAGCCGTTCTCAAAAGACAGCTCGATGACATTAATACACTACTGGAAGACTTGACCGTTGCGCGAAAACGCTGCGAAGACGCATTAGCAAAAGACTAGAACGCTCAGTAAACCATTGCGCAACAAGCGTTCGTGACTAGGTCAATGTCCAGTATGAGGAGGAATTATGCTCGCTCAGTATCGCCCCATGGACTTTGGCTTAGATGAATCCATCAACCTACTTCGTGAACACGTGAGCGGGTTTGCGAACGAATGTATCGCGCCTCTCGCCGCTCAAATCGATGGGCAAAATGCTTTTCCAAATGAATTGTGGTCACAACTAGGAGACATGGGCTTACTCGGCGTTACCGTCGCTGAACAGTATGGCGGCGCAGATATGGGCTACCTTGCTCACGTCGTTGCCTTGGAAGAAATCAGCCGAGCTTCCGCCTCCGTCGCTCTTTCTTATGGCGCGCACTCAAACCTTTGTGTCAATCAAATATACAGAAATGGCAATACACATCAACGTGAAAAATACCTGCCAAAGCTCATTGATGGGTCGCACGTTGGCGCGCTCGCAATGAGTGAAGCAAATGCTGGTTCAGATGTGGTGAGTATGCAGTTAAGAGCCGAGCGCCACGAAGACCACTTTTTACTTAACGGCTGCAAAATGTGGATCACTAATGGTCCCGATGCCGATGTGCTAGTTGTCTATGCCAAAACCGATCCGAACGCTGCGCAACACGGTATTACTGCTTTTATCATCGAGAAGCAGTTTGATGGATTCAGCCATGCTCAAAAACTCGACAAACTTGGTATGCGCGGTTCAAACACCTGTGAGCTGGTATTCCAAGACTGCAAGGTACCGATTGAGAATGTGTTGGGTGAAGTAAACCAAGGCGTCGAGGTATTGATGAGCGGCCTTGACTACGAACGCGTCGTCCTAGCTGCCGGCCCCGTCGGCATTATGCAAGCCTGCCTTGATCTCGTCGTTCCTTATGTTCATGAACGCAAACAGTTCGGACGCGCCATTGGTGAGTTTCAGTTAGTTCAAGCCAAGCTTGCTGATATGTATACCCGTTGCAACGCTGCTCGCTCTTATCTGTATGCGGTTGCTAACGCTTGCGATAGAGGCAAAGTAACCCGCAAAGATTCTGCAGGCGTCATTCTGTACACCGCTGAACTAGCAACGCAAATGGCGCTCGATGCGATTCAACTACTCGGCGGTAACGGTTATATCAACGAATATCCTGCAGGTCGACTATTGAGAGACGCTAAACTCTATGAAATTGGCGCAGGGACCTCCGAAATTCGTCGGATGCTGATTGGTCGAGAGCTTTTTGACGAGTCGCGTTAAGGAGAGGCTATGCCACAAATTATCACCAAAATTAAGCCTGATTCTGAGTTATTCAAAGATAATACTGTCGCGATGGAGAGCCTAGTCTCGACGCTGCAAACTAATCTCGCCCAAGTTAAGCAAGGCGGCGGAGAAAAGGCGATTGAGCGTCAACGCAAGAAAGGCAAGTTGCCAGTGCGAGAACGCGTTGAAGCTCTCATTGACAAAGGCTCGGAGTTTCTTGAGATCGCCCAATTTGCCGCTTGGGAAGTCTACGATGAGTCAGTACCTTGTGCAGGGGTTGTTGCGGGCATCGGCCATGTATCGGGCGTAAGGTGCATGATTGTCGCGAATGACCCAGCGGTGAAAGGTGGGACTTACTATCCTTTAACCGTAAAAAAGCACTTGAGAGCACAGGAAATCGCAGCGAAATGTCACCTACCCTGCATCTACTTGGTAGATTCAGGTGGTGCTAACCTGCCACATCAAGCCGAAGTGTTTCCGGATAAAGAGCATTTCGGGCGGATCTTTTTCAATCAAGCTCGCATGTCTGCAAAGGGAATCCCGCAGATCGCCGTCGTTCTGGGTTTGTGTACCGCTGGTGGGGCCTATGTACCCGCCATGGCTGATGTGTCGATTATGGTGAAGCAGCAAAGCACGATTTTTTTGGCGGGGCCGCCACTGGTCAAGGCTGCGACAGGAGAAGAAGTGACAGATGAGGAGCTTGGTGGCGCGGATGTTCACTGCAAAAAGTCTGGCGTTGCGGACTATTATGCTGATTCAGAAAGTCATGCCATTGAACTCGCTCGAGAAGCGGTCTCAAACACCAACCAATCCTTGGATGAAGCAACAGCAGCGTCATTTCTTCCTCCCAAATACGACATCACAGACATCTATGGCATCGTCAACCGCGATTTAAGACTCTCATTTGATGTCCGAGAAGTGATAGCCCGATTAGTAGACGGTTCTGATTTCGATGAGTTTAAAGCACTCTATGGCTCAACCCTGGTATGTGGCTTCGCTAGAATTGAAGGTCAGCTAATTGGTATCGTCGCCAACAACGGCATCCTATTCTCTGAGTCTGCTCAAAAGGGGGCGCACTTTATCGAGTTATGTGCCAAGCGTAAGGTTCCCCTGCTCTTCTTACAAAACATCACCGGATTCATGGTTGGAAAACAGTACGAAGAAGGCGGCATTGCTAAGCACGGAGCCAAACTTGTCATGGCCGTTTCATGTGCAGACGTCCCTAAGTTCACTGTGATCATCGGAGGTTCCTATGGTGCGGGAAACTATGGGATGTGCGGCCGAGCGTATGACCCAACTATGATGTGGATATGGCCTAATGCTCGTATATCGGTAATGGGTGGGATACAAGCCGCTAATGTCCTCACTCAGGTGAAACATGATGTGAAAAAGCGTCAAGGTGAAGAATGGGAGCCTGCTCAAGCAGAAGCTTACAAACTAAGTATTGTTGAGCGCTACGAGCGAGAAGGTAGCCCCTACTACGCGAGTGCGCGGCTCTGGGATGATGGAATCATCGACCCTAAAACAACACGCAGCGTGTTGAGTCAAGCTCTCAAAGCCTCGCTCAATGCGCCTATACCCGACAGTGAGTTTGGTATCTTTCGAATGTAGGGGAAAGCTATGAGTGACCATATACGTCTTGATATCACCGCGTCTGGTGTCGCTACCATTACTTTGAATCGCCCTGACAAACGAAATGCGTTCAGCAGCAAAACGATCAGTGAACTCATAGCCGCGCTAGATTCTCTTTCCAACCAACGAAATGTCCGGTGTTTGATCGTGCAAGGAGAAGGCAAACACTTCTCTGCTGGTGCTGATTTAGCATGGATGAAATCAATGGCTAATAACAGTCGTGAAGAGAACGTCCAAGACGCCAAGCGGCTTGCGCTACTGTTGTCATCGCTGGATAACATTCCAGTGCCAACTATCGCCATCGTTCAGGGTTGCGCCTTTGGAGGAGCGTTAGGGCTACTATGCTGCTGCGATATCGTCATTGGCGAAGAGTCTAGTCTTTGCTGCTTTAGCGAAGTAAAGATTGGTCTGATACCCGCTACTATAGCCCCCTATGTCGTTCGAGCCATTGGATCTCGCTCGGCAAGACGATACTTGCTGACCGCTGAAACAATCACGGGAAAACAAGCACTTGAACTGGGTCTTTTTCATGAACTGACACAGGACGGCGATTCTGAATGTGTTGCGGCGGACATAGCCAAACAAATCCTATCCTCTAGTCCATCTGCCATCCGAAACACAAAATCATTAATTAAAAAATGCCATTTTCATATCGAAGATCCTCTCATCAATCACACCGCAGAGCTTATCGCAGACGCAAGAGTCTCTGAAGATGGCCAGCATGGACTGCAATCGTTCTTCTCAAAAACAACACCAGGCTGGGTTTGGAAGGAATAGCAAACATGAGAAACGACGACCACTCAACAAGCTTGCACAAGCTTTTACCAAAACAGGTCAACATCGTTGAAGTTGGTGCGAGAGACGGGCTGCAGAATGAAAAAATGGTGCCTCTCGACGTCAAAGTCGCCTTAATTGATAAACTCTCCCAAACTGGTCTCTGTTACATTGAAACAGGCGCGTTTGTTTCTCCAAAACGTATTCCCCAAATGGCGAGTTCCGCTGAAGTCTTTGAGGCGATTAACAGAAAGCCGAATATTACCTATTCAGCCCTTACCCCAAACTTAAGAGGTTTAGAAGAAGCCATTCAGGCGGGCGCTGACGAAGTTGCCGTATTTACTTCTGCATCCGAAACGTTCAGTCAGAATAATATTCACTGCTCCATCAACGAAAGCCTAAAGCGCTTCGAGCCCGTTATCGCTCTAGCGGCTTCTGAAAATATCAAAGTTCGAGGGTACCTCTCATGCGTCGCTGATTGCCCGTACGAAGGTCCAACCCAGCCCGCTCAAGTAGCCTCCATAGCAAAGGTAATGAGTGATCTCGGGTGCTATCAGGTATCGTTGGGCGACACGATTGGGACAGGAACACCTTTAAGAATTGCTCGAATGATTGAGTCGGTATCCCATTTATTGCCAGCCCACAACCTTGCCGTCCATTTCCACGATACCTACGGCCAAGCCCTCGCCAACATTTTTCAAGCTTTACAAATGGGTATCAACACCATTGATAGCAGTGTGGCTGGACTCGGAGGCTGCCCTTATGCTCCTGGCGCAAGCGGTAATGTGGCGACAGAGGATGTTCTGTATCTATGTGAGGGGTTGGGTATCAATACTGGTGTCAACTTAGAGGAAGTAGTTAGAACAGCTCATTATATCGCCAAGACTTTAGGCAAAGCACCAAATTCAAAGGTGGCACGCTCTCAAACGCCATATTGACGCTTCCATCATAGCAGTTCGATACCCATACCTTTCGCTATATAGACAACGACAAAGAAGCACCCTATCGATACCAATGCCCCGACACCCAGGGACCACCAAAAAGAATAACGACTCAGCAGGAGTGGAAAGAGAAGAAACATTGGCAACGTCGGCAATACATACCAAAAGGTATAGTAAGCATGATTGGCTAGCTTTTGCTGACCTTGCCCTTCTACATACATCCAGATTAAAGCAAGAATGGTCACCACAGGTAACGCTGCGATCAAAGCGCCAAGTTTGTCACTTCTCTTTGCTACTTCAGAAATCAATACTACTACGCCAGCTGTGAACAGGTATTTGGTGATAATCCATAACATATTCCCTGCTCCTTAACCCTAATGAGGAGTTGCTGTTATTCGCGAATCACTACGTCATAGAAGCGTCTTACATTTACCGTTAGCTGGCCCCACTCCGAAGAAAGAACCCTCTGCTGATGATGTTCGAATGCCTTTTGATCTTCGAACTCTTCATAGACATCAAACCTATTTGAAATAGTCGAATGCTTAGATACCTTGAAGACTAAACAACCCGGCTCTGCCTCGGTTAGCCTTGCGTGCTCAACCAATGCATTTGTTACCACATTTAGCTCTTCTGTCGGAACTTCTATATAACCCTTTAATATGACTGTAGACATCAAAATCCCTTTAGACAATTCATGTATAAATAATGCTTTTGATCAATAGTTTACGAAGCAGGTAATGAAGGTCAATCCGATAGATACAAAAAAACCCGGAGTCAGGCACTTCGGGTCGAGGGTCAATAGATATTGGGGTATCTAATGATTAAAGCAGTTCAACAGATTGTTGAGCGATAACGAATTCTTCGTTAGTTGGGATAACCATAGCAACCGCGTCTAGCAGTTCAGATTTACCGATGATGCCTGCGTTACCGAAGCGTGCATCTTCGTTGCCTTTCGTATCTTCAACGAAACCTAGTAGTTTTAGGTTGCTTAGGATTTCACGACGGATGTCTAGAGAGTTCTCACCAATCCCGCCAGTGAAGATTACTGCATCTAGGCTAGATAGTGGGATCATGTAAGAACCGATGTACTTAGCTACGCGGTATGTGAATACCTCGAACGCTAGTTTCGCGCCTTCATGACCTTCTTCCATCGCTTCTAGGATGCCACGTGCGTCTGACGTTAGACCAGATACACCTAGGAAACCAGATTTTTTGTTAAGCGTTTCGAAAACTTTCTCTTGGCTCCAGCCTTTTTTCATCAAGAACTCAATGATACCTGGATCAAGGTCACCAGAGCGCGTGCCCATCATAAGACCAGCTAGCGGAGTAAAGCCCATTGACGTATCAACACTTTCGCCGTTGCTGATAGCACATACTGATGCGCCGTTACCTAGGTGAACAGAGATAAAGCTCGATTCTTCAACCGGTTTGTTCAGCATTTTCGCCGCTTCACGGCTTACAAAGTAGTGGCTTGTGCCGTGGAAACCGTAACGACGGATACCGTACTCTTTGTAAAGCTCGTTAGAGATTGCGCCAGTGAATGCTTTCTCAGGCATAGTTTGGTGGAATGCAGTGTCGAACACAGCAAACTGAGGAAGAGAAGGAAACGCTTCCATCGCAGCTCGGATACCGATAGCACCTGCAGGGTTATGTAGTGGAGCAAGATCCGCAAGTTTTTCGATTTCCGCCGTCACTTCTTCGTTAATGCGTACAGTCTTAGTGAATTTCTCACCACCGTGAACGATACGGTGACCAACAGCTACGATGTTCTCTTGCAGACCTAGTTCATCAGTCAGACCTACTAGCTTGCTGATAGCAATTTTGTGGTGGCTGTCATCGCCTTCGATAGCGATTTCAGTTTTTTCACCATTGAATTTCCAGCTCATACGAGACTCAGGAAGGCCAAAGCACTCGCCAAGACCAGAAAGTACTGCTTCACCATTTTGTGAATCAATCACGGCAAACTTCAAAGATGAGCTACCAGAGTTGATTACGAGAACAAACGAATTAGACATGGGGGGATTTATCCTGTTATTGAGCATTGATGGAAGTCGACTTCCAAACATTAGTAGTATTATTCAATATTTTTTGAATGTTTCAACTTTCTTTTAAGAATTCGATTGTATCAAAATGATATTTATTGATGATGATCAACATATTATTTAATTCACGATTTGAATTTAATCGATTGCATCCCTTGATTATAGTAGCTTCGCAGACAGGTTGCATATTCATCATACAAAAAAGCCGAGCTTACGCTCGGCTTTCAACTATTTTTGAGTGCTCAACTATTTTTAAGCTTCATCACGACGGTTGCGTGAGAATGAACGCTCGCCACGGTGGCTACCACGGTGATCGCCACCACGGTTACGATCAAAACGACGCTCGCCATCACGACCACGGCCACGACCGCCCTCACGGTTACCGTCACGGTTGCCACGGTAGCCACCGCCATCGCGATTACCACGGTAGCCGCCACCATCGCGACGACCGCCGTCACGACGACCACGAGGCTCACGGAAGTCGTTGAAATCAACCACTACCGCACCCGCTTCTTTTTGGCGGATACGTAGTTTCTGTAGCTTACCAGCAACGTCTGAAGTCATTGCTTTTGGAAGCTGAACGTAAGTTGATTCACGGTCTAGCTTGATAGCACCGATAGAACCTTTAGTTAGGCCTAGTTCGTTTGCTAGTGCGCCAACGATGTCTTTAACCTGAACACCCTGCTCGCGACCAACTTGTAGTTGGTACGTATCCCAGTCTTGAGTGTTGAAGTTACGACCGCCGTCACGACCACCGTCGCGATCGCGGTTTTCACGGCGCTCTTTGCGACGCTGCTTGTCACGCTCGATAGCAGCGATCATTGGGTCTTCACCAATGTAGAACAGTGGACGTTTACCCTGTTGGCGCTTAAGAAGGATTGCCGCAAGTGTTGCTGCGTCAATCTCTAGAGTTTCTTGTAGCTTCTCAACAAGCTCAGCAAACTTGTCTAGTGACTTGTGCTCAGTTTCTTGAGCTAGTTCTTCACCAAGTTTAACGAGGCGAGCTTCTGCAACCTTGTCACGTAGAGGAAGTTGGATTTCTTCCATTGAAGACTTAGTTACGCGCTCGATAGTGCGAAGCATACGGATTTGGTTAGTGCGAACTAGAAGGATCGCTTTACCTTTACGTCCAGCACGACCAGTACGGCCGATACGGTGGATGTAAGACTCAACATCGAATGGGATGTCGTAGTTGAATACGTGCGTAATACGTGGAACGTCTAGAC
Organism: Vibrio maritimus; assembly: GCF_021441885.1. Classification (NCBI taxonomy): domain Bacteria; kingdom Pseudomonadati; phylum Pseudomonadota; class Gammaproteobacteria; order Vibrionales; family Vibrionaceae; genus Vibrio; species Vibrio maritimus. The sequence continues at coordinate 1,648,792 of NZ_CP090439.1, read as the reverse complement.
CACGTGCAACAACGTCAGTCGCAACTAGGATGTCGATAACACCTTGTTTGATGTGATCAACAGTACGCTCACGTAGAGACTGAGGAATGTCACCGTGCAGTGCCGCTGCTTTGAAGCCGCGTGCTGATAGCCAATCTGCAAGACGCTCAGTATCTTGACGAGTACGTACGAATACGATTGACGCGTCAGTTTCTTCTGTTTCAAGAAGACGAGACATTGCTTCGTCTTTCTCGACGCCTTTAACAACCCAGAACTGCTGCTCTACTTTGTCAACTGTGTGGTTTTTACCAGCAACGTCGATGTACTCAGGCTCACGAAGGAAACGGTCAACGATCTTCTTAAGCATTGGAGGCATAGTTGCAGAGAAAAGTACGCGCTGTGCTGTTTCTGGAGCGTGCTCCATGATCTCTGTTACGTCGTCAACAAAGCCCATGTTTAGCATTTCATCAGCTTCATCAAGAACAAACGTGTGTACTTCGTCTAGGTGTAGACGGTCACGGTTGATAAGGTCTTGAACACGGCCAGGAGTACCAACAACAATGTGAGCACCAGATTTAAGTGCACGCATTTGATCAACGATAGATGCACCACCGTAGATTTCTAGAACTTTAAGACCAGCAACGTTTTTACCAAGGTTCTTAACTTCAGCAGCAACCTGAATCGCTAGTTCGCGAGTTGGGGCAAGAACGATAGCCTGTGGCTTACGTTGACCAAGGTCTAGCTTGTTAAGTAGAGGAAGAGAGAAAGCAGCTGTTTTACCAGTACCAGTTTGTGCTTTACCTAGCGCGTCTTTACCTTCTAGAAGGTGAGGAATAGCTGCAGCTTGGATAGGCGTTGGAGAAACAAAACCCATTCCGTCAAGAGCAGAAAGGATTGCGTCGTTCAGCGCTAAATCGCTAAACTGGATAGTAGAATCTGTCATTGGGATCCCATTCTTAGATTAATAACTAGGTCCCACGAGCTCTACCAATTCCAAACTGATCCAGATTGTCTCTAAAAACAATCGATTAAGAGCTGATTCCATTCAGATGCGGATAAGTAACAAATCGCATCAAGCCGCTAGGGACGTAAACAAGGAGGCGGATTATTCCCTAAAAGCACAAAAAAAGCTAGAAAAAATTGAAATACATCACAATTTTCTCCTCAATGACAAAAATCTGTATAAACCATAGTCAAACTGACACATTTCTCGGTTAGAAAACAAACATTCATGCTTTTAGGGACTTAGCAACTTAACTATTGCTGCGACTGTCCTGTCTCGATTTACTTCAACTTGTGTGTGACGCCATATCAATCCAATGGTAGAATCCACCGCAATAATCGCTTCTCTCAAGCAAAGGTATATAAACGCTACATGTTTCAAGACAATCCGTTACTCGCTCAACTTAAGCAGCAAATTCAAGAAAACCTTCCTAAAAAAGAAGGGACCATCAAAGCGACTGAGAAAGGTTTTGGCTTCCTAGAAGTGGACGCTAAAAACAGTTTCTTTATTCCGCCTCCGTACATGAAGAAGTGTATGCATGGCGATAAAGTTGTCGCGATCATTCGTACGGAAAAAGAGCGTGAAGTAGCAGAACCTCAAGAGCTTGTAGAGCAAGGCGTAACCCGCTTTATTGGTCGCGTTAAGTTGTTTAAAGGCAAACTGAACGTTACACCCGATCATCCGCAACTAAAGAAGCTGACGTTGAAAGCTAAGACCATCAAAGGTCTTAAGTCAGATGAGCTAAAAGAAGGTGACTGGGTTGTTGCTCAGCTTATTCGACACCCTCTTAAAGGCGACAATGGTTTCTTTGTTGAAATCACTGAGAAGATCACTGATGCTGATGACAAGATTGCTCCTTGGTGGGTAACCTTGGCGCAAAACGATTTGCCAAACACTGAGCCAGAAGGTCTTGATACTTGGGAAATTAAAGATGACGCAGCACTAGAGCGCATTGACCTAACTGACATGCCTTTCGTCACTATCGATGGTGAATCCACCAAAGATATGGACGATGCACTGTATGCGAAAAAGAGAGAAGATGGCCAGTTCGAACTTACGATTGCTATCGCTGACCCAACTGCATACATCACTCCAGAAGATAATATGGATAAAGTAGCGCGCGAGCGTGGCTTTACTATCTACCTACCTGGTCGAAACATTCCGATGCTACCTCGCGACCTTGCTGATGACCTTTGCTCTCTCATTGAGAATGAAGTACGCCCAGCAATCTGCTGCCAAGTGACCGTTGATGCCGATGGTGTTATTGCAGATGACATCAAATTCTTCGCTGCCAACATCAAGTCACATGCTCGTTTAGCGTACGACCATGTGTCGGATTGGCTTGAAACAGGCAGTTGTGAAAAATGGCAACCGACAGAAGAGATCGCTAAAGTTGTGACTGACCTGAGCGAGTTTGCCAAAGCACGAGCCAATTGGCGTGAAACTCACGCAGTTGTATTCCCAGATCGTCCAGACTATCGTTTTGAACTAAGTGAAGACAACGACGTCGTCGCTATTCACGCGGATATGCGCCGTACAGCTAACCGCCTAGTGGAAGAGTCGATGATCACGGCTAATATCTGTGCGGGTCGTGCAATTAGCAAAGCATTTGGTTACGGCGTGTTCAACACCCACCTAGGCTTTAAAGCTGACAAATTAAAAGACGTGGTAGAACTTGTAAACCAAGATAAGGAAGAAGCGACGTATACCGCTGAATCTCTATCGACACTCGAAGGCTTTGCAGCGCTTCGTCGCGACCTTGGTGCGCTTGAGTCAAGCTACTTAGACAACCGTATTCGCAAGTACCAAGCCTACAGCGAAATCAGCAACCAGCCTGATGCGCACTTCGCGATGGGACTGGATGTTTACGCGACTTGGACCTCTCCGATTCGTAAATACGGCGACATGGTTAACCACCGTCTTCTCAAAGCATTGATCCTTGGTAATGAACCAATTCAGAAGCCAGATGATGCGCTAGGCGAAGAGCTCGCTATTCACCGTAAGCACCACAAGATCGCTGAAAGAACCGTCGGTGATTGGCTGTACGCTCGTACTCTTGAAAACGAACCAAAAGCTGGAACAGAGTTCACTGCTGAGATCTTCGACATCAACCGTGCAGGCATGCGTGCTCGTCTTCTAGAAAATGGCGCTGGTGTGTTCATCCCTAACCCGCTAATCGTTGCCAACAAAGAGCGTATCGAAAGCAACAACGAAACAGGCACAGTGTCGATCGATAAAGAAGTGGTTTATCGCTTAGGCGACACGCTGAAAGTCGTACTTTCAGATGTAAACCAAGAGACGCGTAGCCTAGTTGCTAAACCTGTTGAGGTATTTGCTGAGTTACCTGCTGAGGTAGAGACGGCGACAGAGACCGAAGAAGAGAAGTAATTCTCCATTCGCAAAAATGGGAGCCTAGGCTCCCATTTTTTGTATCTTTTAATACATAACTCTCAAACGCTTTACCAGAAGTACGCCTTCGGGTCTTTTTCGATTTCTCGCATAACGGCGGTGAGATCTGAACTTTTGCCAAGAAACGGATAAGGTATCCAAGTTTCGCCGTCTTCTTCATCGGGAACAAACACCAACCAATTCTGATCATTTGGATCCAGTTCGACCTTGGCTACTGCACTGGTGTAACTCGAAGAAGTAGAATCAAGCAGATAGTGTGCTTTAGAAAATACTACGCCCTGCTCTAGCATTTCAAATAGAGACTTTCCGAGTTCAACGGGCATACTGCGATTACGGTTACTGCAAACAATCTCCGCACACCGCTCTAAACGGCACTGTGACATTTGAATAAGCGTCATACACCACACCTCTAGTTAGATACATTTAATATAACTGCTTTTTGGGTAGTTTGTTAGCGTTGCATAGTCCAAAAGAATGTTTTTGGGAGCCAGCCCAACAGCGAGTTTCGCCAATTCACAAAAGTGTCACACTAACGAAATATGATGTGGCAAATTCTTACTTTATTTGGAGTTTTCCTATGCTTCGCATCGCGCTAGCCACCCTACTCTCTATTACCAGCATTGCCCATGTTCAGGCAGAAGAAGTGAACGTTTCAGGTTCAACCTCTGTTGCGCGAGTAATGGATGTTTTAGCAGAACAATACAACAACCAAAACTCAAACACATTCGTTGCAGTGCAAGGCGTGGGTTCAACCGCAGGCATCACTCTTTTGGAAAAAGGCGCGACCGACATTGGTATGAGCAGCCGTTATCTCACAGTTCAAGAAAATAATGAGTCTCTAGAAGTCTTTCCAATCGCCTACGACGGTCTTGCGGTTGTCGTTAACCTTGCAAACCCAGTTCAAAACGTAACTCGAGAGCAGCTGTTCAATATCTATAAAGGTAAGATCTCCAACTGGAAGCAACTTGGTGGTCCAGATCAAAAGATCGCAGTAGTAACTCGTGAAGCCTCATCAGGTACTCGCGCAAGCTTTGAAAACCTTCTCGGTCTAACTCGCGTCATTAACGACAGAACCGTTTCAGATATCAACCCAACCAACTTGGTCGTTAATAGCAACAGCATGGTAAAAACCATTGTGAACCACAACCCACACGCGATTGGTTTTATCTCTGAAGGCTCAGTAGACCGCTCAGTTAAAGCGATTCAGTTCGAAGGCATTGACGCTTCAACCAAAAATATCTCGGAAGGTAAATACAAACTGGCTCGCCCATTCTTGTTGCTGCACAAGAAAGACGATATCGATGACGATGCAGACAAGTTCATCAAATATGTTCTTTCAGCCGAAGGGCAGATGTTGATCGAAGAGTACGGTTACACCCCAGTTAAGAAATAATCTTTGAGAAGGAGAGCGTTGCTCTCCTTCTCTATATCTCATATCCCCAAACCCCACCTCTACAAAACACTTCACAAGACACTGTGATGCACCCTTTGATTCCATAATTGATACTTTTCTCTAATCCAACCAAGCTGCTATGGTGAATAACACACCATCTCTTTCTTCATTAAGGAACTCTTCATTAAGGAACAACGCATGATAGTAACAACAACACAAACCGTTGAAGGAAAAAGAATTGTTAACTACAAAGGCGTGATTGCCGGCGAAGCAATACTGGGCGCTAACGTCTTTAAAGACATGTTTGCAGGACTACGTGACATCGTCGGGGGTCGCTCTGGTACTTATGAGCGTGAGCTACAAAGAGCGCGTGAGATTGCTTTGAAAGAACTCGAGCAAAAAGCCAGCGACATGGGCGCGAACGCAGTGGTTGGCGTGGATCTCGATTATGAAGTACTGGGTAGTGGGAATGGTATGTTGATGGTATCGGCGAGTGGTACCGCGGTGGTAGTCGACTAACATCAATCGCCTAACTCCATTTAATACCGACACAATGAGAAAAGGCAGCGAATGATCGCTGCCTTTTTAGTTATCGGTTACAAAACCTTATAGCTGTGTAACGGTAAGCACTGGTGCGCTCTTGTCAGCAAAGTTAACCTCGAAGCGGTAATCACCTGCGCTCGGGATTGCAATGCCTAAGTTCTTAGTTGCTGGACCAACGCCCAGTGTTAGTGGCGTACCGAACTCAACTGAAACACCTTCTGCATCCGGAGCAAAGATAGTTGCATCTGACCAACCAGAGTCTGCTACTTTCATGTCAAAGTTACCCGCGCTTAACGCGACTTCAAGTGCGTACACATCGTTAGCTACGTAGGTGAACTTAGCAGAATCAATCGCAGCCCAACCAGAATCAGTGACATCGCCACGTAGGTATAGTGCTGTATCACCCCAAGTTGGCGCATCTGGTGCCGCAACAACGGAAACTACTGGTTTATCTGCTGTATCGTTTTGCATGTAAGACGCATCAAGAGTGAACGTGTACTTGCCTGCTGTTTCAACAGATAGCTTACAGTTACCTTCTGTACCAAGGTCGATAGAGTCGCTTGCTTGGTCAGCCCAGTCACAAGGGATATTTACATCACCCCAGTTTGCATCTGCAAACTTGAACTCATGATTGCCCGCATCTAAACCAACAGTCAACGTATAGATGCCGTTACCAACGAAGCTCATCTTGAACTCGTCAATCGCAGGCCAGCTATCACCCGTTAAGCTACCACGAACATACACATCAGTCTCGCCATAAGGAGGCAAGTTTGATACATCTTTATTCGACATGTCTACCGGTAGACCAGCACCTTGTGCGCCGTTTTGAGGCAGAACAAATACTGCTGTCGTTAGTGCTGGAACAGTGAACGTGCTATCCGCAAACTCTGCCGTCTTCACGATATCATCAGCAGAAGCTTTCTGAACATCGTGCAGAACAAACCCTGCAGTATCTTCGATAGTGAAGTCTTGAGTTGTAGCCGTTGAGTTAATCACAACCACAATCGCATCGTACTTGCTATCTAAATCAGCACCAGCGCTTGTACCATCATCAATCGTCATCACAATCAGACCTTGAGTTTGGTCTGCGCCAACGTTACGGAAGTCTACGCGATTCTTAACTTCAGCTGCGGTCGCAAGGCGGAACAGCTCGCTGTCGTTACGGATAGTAAGTAGCTCCATGAACTGCTGTTTAGACAGTTCGATATCGTCTGCATCTGGCTTAGCCGTCGAATCTGCGATGATCTCTTTGATCAAGTTCCAGTTTGAACCGTCTTTGTCTTCACGAGGTAGACCAACGTTCCAGTTGTTGTCTGTACCGTCGAAACGAACGCGGTTATACCAGTCACCCGAATCGTAAGAGTCACGTTGCATTGACTTAGAACGAAGTAGCTCAGAGCCCATGTGGATGAACGGAATACCTTGGCCCATCATCACAGTAGACAGAGAGACTGTTTGCATGCGCGCACGCTCTGCAGACGATGTACCTGACGCAATCTTATAGGCATTGTTATCCCAAAGCGTTTGGTTATCGTGCTTAGAAACGTAAGAGATGTTCTCTGAAGGTTGCTCTGTGTAACCAGCAGGTGCACCATTGTAGTCTACGTTCTTACCTAGCTTAGTCTCACCCTGTGAATCAAGCAGTACATAAGTCGCTAGGTTACCTGCCATACCCAGACGAACTAGGTCTTGGTTATGAAGCATCGCCTTAGTTGTTGCAGCAGAGTCTTCAACCTCATCGTTCATGTAAGCAGCGTTACCAAAGCCTTGGTTGTACTTAAGTGAACGGCGACCATCTGTGTCTTCGCCACCGTCGAACGGACTACCGCCACGAACAGCGTCACGTAGACGATCCGAGAAGGTACCGATACCTGTACCAGCCATTGCGATCTGGGTTGCTTGCTCAAAACGAGCATGGTTTGCAACTTCACCGAAGTCCCAACCTTCGCCGTAGAAGATAGTATCCGGGTCAATCTTCTTAACTTCTGCTAGCGCTTCTACCATTAGGTCTTTAGGTTGGTGACCCATCAAGTCAAAGCGGAAACCGTCTACGTTATAATCGTTCGCCCACACTTTTAGTGAGTCGATCATAAGTTTACCCATCATTAGGTTTTCAGTTGCTGTGTTATCACAGCACGTAGACATTTCTACGTCACCCGTGTTGATGTTTAGACGGTGGTAGTATCCTGGGACAATTTTATCTAGTACTGACTTATCATTCACGCCCGATGCATTAGTGTGGTTGTACACCACGTCCATAACGAACTTGAGTCCCATGTCATGAGTTGCTTGAACCATTTCACGGAATTCTTTGATACGTGCAGAGCCGTCAGCGTCACTTGCATAGCTACCTTCAGGCACCGTGTAGTGGAACGGGTCATAACCCCAGTTGAAGCTATCCAGCATACGAAGGTCATTCATCAACGCCTGGGCATCACCAGTTGAGCTATCAAAGCCTTCAAGCACGGATTCAATGGTGTCACCCATGTTACCCGTCGCACAAATAGCAGCGTCTGACTTAGCTTCACACAAGTCACCAACAGTATCTGTGATATCTACGCGGTTCACTTCATCGACAGTTGCAATATCAAATGCTGGCAGCACGTGCAGAGTTGTCATACCTGCGTCTTTTAGCGCTTGTAGGTGTTTTACTGACTCACGCTCTGACTCAGTAAATGCAAGGTACTTGCCGTTGTTTGCAGTAGTACCGTTAGTGTCGCTAAAGCTGAAGTCACGAATGTGTGACTCGTAAAGTACGTGGTCAATATCTTTCGTTGTTGGACTAGTAAAGGCAGCGCCCCAGTTTTGAGGAGCTAGATCAGGATCATCAAGATCAACAACATGAGAATAGAGAGAGTTTGCAGATACGCTCAAAGAGTACGGGTCAGTCACTAGACGCTCTTCAACCTTACCCGTTGTTGGATGATAAACCGTCACTTTATAGCGGTAGAACTTACCAACTGCGCCAGAAACAGGATCACTAGACCAAACACCATTGTCGGTGTTTTCATTCATAGTAATCGTTTCTTCTAGACCTTTATCGTTATCATAGATTTCAAGAGACACAGACTGAGCCGTTGGCGCCCAAAGTTTGAAGGTTGCCGAGCTACCTTCAACGATCGCACCCAGCTCTTCAGACATTGCGTCACCTGCATCTTCTGAAGCGTAGACAGAGTCTAGTACGCCCGCTGACTGAACTTCAGTTGCAGAGATGATTTCGTCATTAGCGTTATATGCAACAAGAACAATTTGTCCTTTGAGAAGGTCGTGAACCTCAGCCGCGGTAAAGTTATTCGTTACAGCTTTTAGGCTTGCTAGGTGTCTGAAGCGCTCTTTCTGCGAATCATTTAGATCGCCACCAATGGATAGATCAAGCTTTTCACCACCAGAGATGTTTTTGTCTTCATCAAGCTCAATACCACCCGTCTTGCTGTGGTAAAGTGCCACTTTGCTCGCTGAACCTGCTGATTCCCAAGCAATAGTATCTGCATCAATCCAGTGTGCAGAACGGCCATCAATCACTACCGGGCGCTCTTCAATAGGTGCGTAGTAAAGTTTGCTGCTGCCATGGAAGCCGAAGATACCTTTGTTTTCATCTAAGTTGCGAAGTTCAACTTTAAGGTTGTTGCCACCAAACGCTTTCTCGTCACCTTTATGCAAAATGAAGTTCATACACTCATGAGGGTCTGACGCATTTGGGTTAACTTTAAGTACGTAATAAGCACCATAAGTATCACTGATACCAGAGTGAGCGTATGGGCTATCCCATGATGTGCCACCCTCTGCGATGCTCATCGCTTCTAAATCTGTACTCTCACACCCTTCGCCATTCCAAAGGTGCAAGCCCCAGCCATCATATGTCCCGCCAGATTGCGCAGCTACATCGCGTTTGTAGTAGATTACAACTTCGTTTTCACCCGCCTGATATAGACCTTCAATATTACCCGTGTTTCCGCCAGCATCCGTACCAGAATCACTACTCGAGTTACAACCTGCTAATACAGCTGCTGAGAGCAGAGGTATTAGGGTTTTAGCAACCACTGTCATGTTTAGTTTTTTATTGTCCACTTTCTAAACCTTTTGTTATAGAGGGAAAAGAGGCGTCTTACATCAAAGACTTGACCTGTCTCTATCCTAAAAAAGGTCCTGCCGAACAAAATGTGAAAAATGTTACTAAAGTTTTTGAAATTGATGAAATAACCTTTTCATTGAACACAATTCACACTACTGGACGTAAAAAACCCTACAAAATGCAATCAAGCGCACAACATTTAGACTGACCAGCCTGAGGCGTAGTCGAGGGGGTGGAGATAGGTAGGCGTAGAAATCAGCCTCCAATGAGATAGATAGCTCGCATTTTAAGACAAACTTAATATTCGACGAAAAATAAGAGTTCAATGATTCGCTTGGCGGTTAACCAAACTTGAAATGAAAAGCGTAAATTTGAGCGAAAGCGTACATCACCAATGGCAATGTACGCTCATATTTTTATTCCTGAGTAACGAGTTGAACGGATACATTTCCGCTAACCGTATTATCTTGGTCATCCTTGACACTGACAACGACTGCATCTCCAGCGTTAGCATTAAAGTTAACCGCGGTTACGTCATCAAGACCTGCCTCGAAGTCCACGACAAAGGCACACAAGTAAGTGTCGTTACCTGAACCGGCATACTCTATATCTTTATTGAGTTCACATGCTGGATAGAACACTTCGTTATAGGTGCCTCCTACATTTCTGAAGGTGAAACCGTCATCGACGACATCATCCTCTAGCACGTTCTGGCTAAACAATGTGAGACCAGACAACTTAACGTTTTCGATACTGGTATTCTTGATCTGCAAGACCACAACGATTCGCGGCGCAAACGCGAGTTCAAGAGTTGGCATCACATCGGTAAAGTTGACCGTTTCAGTCGCTACAGCCATAACCATCTGACCATCAGCGTCGACACCTTTGACATTCGCTATATTCACATGACTATCACCTGCACTGCCCTGTAGATCACGGGAGATTACACAAGAGAGCATTTCTCCTGGATCTGCCACATACTCGCTTAACTTAGTTGAACCGCCTACCAAACATTCATCGACTAGCTCACCAAATTTATCATCTAGCAACGAACTAAATGTCACTGTGTCAACTCCGGAGCTATTCACTGTAATGGTGAAGGTGTAGTCAATAGCACGAACAACAGATGGATCGTCTCCAGTTTCCGGTACAGAATTCGGTGTCGCCAGTTTAGTTAACGAAATGCTAGAAGGAACATCTAGTATCGCAACAGCATGTGTATTGCTGCTACTTGCTGTGTCACCCTCATTGTCCGAGATCGTAATGCTAGCCTCATTGACAATGGCTGCATCACCAAAGTTGCCTATAAGATTAGTTGTATAAGTACACACGACTTGTTCACCAGCATTCAGCGTAGCTCCTGTGGTACAAGTTCCGGTACCACTCGAGATATCAAACAAATTATCGCTGAGGGAATCGATAGACACTGGCGAGTCAAAATAAGATGACGTATTCGTAATCGTTACAGTATAAGTTACTGGTCCACCCGGCTCTGTTACTGCAGCCACATCACCTTCTTTAAGGAGGTTAACACTTGGCATAACATTAGTGATGGTCACGTCAATAGGCCCACTACAATTACTGCCATCGCCAGAACTCAGCCACGTAGGACATGTCGAACCATCGCCAACTGGTTCATTATTTTTGTCAGCTAAACCAACATTAACAACATCTCGATACACCTCAGTTTTAGTCGTGTTATCTAGATCGATGTCTTTGACATACACAGAAAATGCACAGCTAAACGTTGCAGAAGGCACTACTTCGGTCGGTTGTGTGTGACATGTATTTGCTACAAGGTAAACACCATCTGGATCAGACTGCGTGGGCGTTGATACTGGTGGTAAGAGTAAATTTACCGAGTAATCCGCCGGCGCACTGCTCACTGGAACAACAGAGACTTCGTCAATTAGCGAAGTAACAAACAGTGATGAAGCGGTGCTTGGGTTAGTAAAGCTTAACGTATAGTCGAACTTGCCACCGGGTTCTGAAACACTGGTTGCTGATACCACTTGTTTGTTAATTGCCGGTGGATTAGGTCTAATAAACAGATCAATATTGAACGTGTCACAGTTACATTTAGATTTTGTGTTGGGGATTTGGCCTGAGGAGAAGTTGCTATCATCAACAGTACAATTGCTTCTTTCAATATTGTCCCAGGCAGCACAGTATGAGAAATCTGCACGACCATCTTCATCATTATCGACACAGAGCATATTTATACGTTCATTGACTAGCACGTACTGGTCGCCTGTGTTGGTTTTGATGATGTCCCCACATTCGTCGCCGTCAATATTAACATCTTGATCGGCTCCGCTATCCCCTGGCTTGGGTAATATGAGACTACAATTCTCCGCTCCTCCTTGAACAACTTGGGGTGATTCTGGCGTGAGTGGAAGATAAAAAGTGGTATCGTAACGCTCTTTTGCATTGGTTCGAATGGTAACATCCGCATCAAAGCTAACGATTTGGCCGGGCGTACACTCACTGATTCCCACTGGTACAACATTGGTAATTTCAACGTCGTTAGCGGTACAGTTCAATTGGTTTTGGGGTAAGGAGTTTCCTGGTTTGAGAAGATAGGCATCTGCCATACATCGGCGTTCATAATCATCGCCAAAATCCCAACCAGCGGCTTGTGTGTGAGATGGACTGGCATATAAAAACATACCAAGTGCGATAACTGCCCCATGCCGAGGCAGGTGCTGCAATAGACTGTTATTCATCGTTCTGTCCTTCTGAGCAAAAGAATACGCATACTGCTAAGTGCGTTTTAAGAGACAGAGGCCAGTGAGCATAGTTTATGCCAATGGTTAACTTACTAATTTTGAAGTGATTATTTTATTGGGAAGATTGACCGTGATACAGAGTGTAACGCCTTGGTACTTTAAGGTCAGTTAACTACAAGAAATCATTAAAGTCTTATGAATTTACAACGTGTAAATAGGCCTGGTATGTCAGTGATGAAGCGCTCAAAAAGAGAGACTTTAGAATAGGATATGGAGTAAGAATGGAGGCGCCTCCCGGAGTCGAACCGAGGTCCACGGATTTGCAATCCGCTGCATAGCCACTCTGCCAAGGCGCCTTTAAATTGTGTACTAATTGAATAGTAAAATGAGAGATGGTGCCCCGGGCCGGAATTGATGGTCCGACATATCGGCCGGCACTCCGAGCGGGATGCTAAATCTCATAAATGATGGTGCCCCGGGCCGGACTTGAACCGGCACAACGCGAACGTCGAGGGATTTTAAATCCCTTGTGTCTACCAATTCCACCACCAGGGCACACAAATTTCTTTGTGATGCCGTTTAGATTGTATAAACACCATCTTTTCAATTCTGTTTCTAACGGGCTTCCCCGTGAGAACGAGGTGTACTTTAGCGGATTCAGGATTTCCGTCAACAGGTATTTTTCACTTTATGAATCAAGTGATTAAATAGCGAACTTTGCGGTATGAAGCACGAACAATTCGCCGAAAATTACAGCAAACTAGAGATTGGCAATCTTGCGGTCTAGCTGATATTTCTCGTCGGTGATAATTTTCTCCAACACTTCGACACGTTCTGAAAGCTTGTCCACTTTCTCTAAAAGCTCACTATTTTCACGTTTTGTATCCGCAGAAGAATTATGGAGCTCAATTGCACGCATTTTCTCTCGATGACTGTAAAAAGAGCGCAACAACCCTCTTCCAAAAATTGCGCCGAAGATAATCAGTACTATTAATACTTCTGCCATAAGCACCTCCATGCATTAGCTACTAATGCTAGATTATGCCCGCTCTGGTTGATTTGCAATCAATCTGATTGGCTAAGATACGCTGCTGTGCTCTTACTCTCAATCTCAGTCAACTGAACTAATGAGTGCGCCTCTCGTAACACGTTAAGTAACGAGGAAATTGTATGAAAAACATTAATGTTGTTTGGTTTAAAAGAGATTTGCGACTTACAGACCATCAACCATTGAACTTAGCATTAAAGAATGACGCCCCTACGCTACTGCTCTATCTTTTTGAGCCTGAACTCCTTAACGATGGTCACTATGACGACAGACATTGGCGATTCGTGTGGCAATCACTGGATGACATGAATCAGCAACTCAAAGGCTGCAATACGAAAGTTCTGATCCTTTTTAGTTCAGCAGTAAAGGCGTTTAGAATGCTCGATACTAAGTTTGGCATCGAAAACGTCTTTTCATACCAAGAAATAGGGCTTGAGGTTTCGTTTGCAAGAGACAGAGAACTTACACAGTGGTTTCAGGACGCAAATATTAACTGGCATGAAAGCCCTTATGGTGCAGTGGTTCGAGGTGCACGCGACAGAATCGACTGGGACACTCATTGGAAGTCAGTAATGAGAGCACCGATAGAATCAACGGACCTCAAGCACGGCTCGTTCGTTCCACTAGAATTACTCGATTTCGATGAGGAACAGCACACTCCAGAATCTTGGAAAACAAAACAAAAAGGAATGCAGACCGGTGGAACGACTTTAGCTTGGCAGACACTCGAAAGTTTTTTCCAAGAGCGGGGACGACATTATTACTATCAAATATCCAAACCGCTAGAGAGTCGAAGTGCCTGCACCCGCCTGTCCCCTTATCTAGCATGGGGCAACATTTCTCTTAGAGAAGTTTACCAAGCCCTGCTTGCTCACTGGAATGTGAAGGGGTTCAGACGTAGCCTAGTGGCACTCTCATCACGCCTGCATTGGCATTGCCACTTTATTCAAAAGTTTGAGTCCGAAGCGGAAATGGAATTTAGACCAGTTAATCGCGCTTACAAACACCTGGAGTACGAAAACGACCTCAATATGCTTGATGCGTGGAAATCTGGGAATACTGGTTATCCACTGGTGGATGCCTGTATGCGCTGCCTGCAGGCAACTGGATACATCAACTTTAGAATGCGCGCCATGCTGGTCAGCTTTTTAACTCATCATTTGAACATTCACTGGGAGCATGGAGTGAAACACCTAGCACAGCTGTTTCTAGACTTCGAACCTGGTATTCATTACCCGCAATTTCAAATGCAAGCGGGCGTGACTGGCACTAACACGATTCGAATCTACAACCCCACCAAGCAAGCCATTGAACATGACCCCAACGGACACTTCATTCATCTTTGGATACCTGAACTCGCGTCGGTTCCTCCTCCGCTGCTATTTGAGCCATGGAAGCTGACTAGCCTTGAAGCGCAGATGTACCAACTATCAGAAGGCAGCCCTTATCTTGCTCCAATCATCAATCTAAAAGAATCAGGAAAAGCAGCACGTGAGAGGCTTTGGGGCTTTAAGCGACGTTTGGACGTAAAGCAGGAGTCTAAACGGATACTCGCAAGACACGTAAGACCCGATTAACCAAGAATTCTGAGCCAGAAACGACGAAGCCCCGACGTAATGTCGGGGCTTCTGAATAATGGAGGCGCCTCCCGGAGTCGAACCGAGGTCCACGGATTTGCAATCCGCTGCATAGCCACTCTGCCAAGGCGCCTTTCTTTTCAACACGTTAGAGAAGCTCTCTCGCCGTGTTCGAGGCATACTTTACGGATATGAGAAAATTAGTCAAACAAAAACTCGAAAAAAAAGTTTGTTCGCTGACTTTCCAACCAAGGTGAGTGTAAATGCGTCAGCACTGCACAACGATTGAACATATCCGCCTTCAATTAAAGATACGTTCACGCATTACCATTTTTTCATCAAACGCCCTACTAGCGTCGGATGATAGGACCAGCAGTGATCAAACATACTCATCAATGATGGGTTACCATATTTGGACAAATTAATCGCATGAAAACGATTCTTGCGCGCTTTAAGATCGGCAACTTTGTCAATCATCTCTTGCGTTTGCTCTGGTGCAATAAAATCCGAAATGACCACCATGTCAGCGTTCTTGTAGGTATCCGATTGCATGAGATCAATCGATTTATTGAGTACCGGCTCAAGATCAGTGCCGCCATGGAATGAATAACTTAGGAAGTCTGCCGCTTCTCGCAAGCCATCCTGTTTGGTTAGCTCATACGTAATGTGAGTCGTCGAGAATAGAATCACATAGCATTCGCGCTCTTCCGCTAGCGCTATCTGCATCAATGCATACGCCATCGCCTTCGCACACTGCTCTGGGAATCCACTCATCGAGCCCGATGCATCGATACATACGATAAACGGTCCCTTCTCGATATCCACCTTACTATTATCTGGAGCACTGGTACGAACTTTCTTCAGCGTTCGAGCCTTACCCTGCGTTTTGTAATTCATAAGGCGTTTGTCGGCAAGATGCTTGTAAAAGACAACCTCAAGCTCAGGGTATGCCAGGAACATGGTTTCGTTAGGAAGGAGTTTGTTTAAGTCGTCAGATTCATGAATACCGACAATATCGTCGGTCGCTTCGTCGCTCTGCTCCTCGACCATTTCAACATTGTCAGCTTGGGCTTTGTTTAACTCAGGGTCGTCTTGCTCGCTCGCCATACGTCCCAACTGCGCCGCTATTTGTTTAAGTGCATCGTTCTTTTTCAAAAACTCTGCGTGGCTGTGCATGGTTTTAAGGTCTGTCTTGGTCAGTTTCGCAGCGGCCATGTCCCACAAGCGCCCCATCGTCGCTTCATCACCTTGCTGAGTAACCGTATCCATATCTTTGATGGTTTCCATGCGCTGATAGAGATCTGCCAGAAATTTCTCCTTGCTCGCTTCTAGTTCTGACACTTCCGCTTGCTTAATAGCATCAGCTAGACTCTTGTACCAAAGATCGCAAAAATAGCGCGGGAACATAGGATTATGAACGGACTTGTTTTTCTCGAGCAAACGACGAGCTTGTAGGTAGAAAGCAGAGTGCCATTCCAGCTTTTTCACCACGCCAGGGATTCGTTCAAAGAAAGTCACTTCGTCCCAATGAATCACTTCTTGGTATAGCGCGAGTTCTTGTTGGAAGCGCTCCGTTTCACACACGCGCGTCATGCGCTTTTTCACCGAGCCACGCCATTTGAGCAGATGATTCTTCACCGAGCTTCGCATGCCACGGTTTTCGCTGATCGCCAAAACCTGAGAGCGCGCCATCAAATCGTTGACTGCCGAATCAATTAAGCCTGATTCTGCCACCATTAATGCGAGGTTTAATCCATCTGCTCCGAGCATTCTTGTCTCCGTTTCTCACCTTTACATGGTTTTGCGTATTACACAGCCCGCTCTCAATCTTGTTTGTCTCTTATCAAAGTGTCGCTTCATCAAGCAAAAAAGGTTTGTAGTCCTTTTATTCTTGCCACTGCTTTTTCGGCTTCTGCTGTTGTCGACTCTAATGTTTGAGTCACTGTTTGCAGACTGACTTCCATTTCTGTTGGTATGTCTGGTTGAATGAAGCCGTGTGGCAGAGCACCGTGGAATTTTGAACGTACCGAGCGAAGGTGATGCTCGGCATGTTTTAACTGAGTAAGAACTTGATCGGATTTAGTCACCCACTCTTGAAGCATGCTCTCGTCAATACCATTGGTAGTCACTAAGGTCGTCAGGACTGAACGATTCGCGATGTCTTTAACAACCAGATGACTAGAGGCATTGATATCGAGTCTTAAACGGCATAAGTGGGTATTTTGGTTTACATAACCATAAACCTCACTGCCCCCCTCTTTGATAGCGCGGCTGAGTTCATCTTTTGCGATATAGACCCAACGACTGTCGCCTTTTTCACTTTCAGATACCGACATATTGCTCTGCAGCAGGACCAGCTTCACCAAGTCTGTAGCAGGTCCTACTTTGTAAGATTTAGCGTTACTGATGTCGTACTGATAAACATCTTTGCGAAGCAACCCTGTTGTGGTTTCCATTGATAGTGGCATAGCAAACTCAGCCTCGATCTCCTCTTGGATTTCTTCAAGCTGCTCTTTGCCCTCTTCGATCTGTTGAAACACTTCTTGCTGATCAAAGGCATGATTTAAGGCGAAGTCTTTAATCACCGTTCGTACAATCTCTAATGACTCAGGGCTGTTCCATAAACAGTCTTGAAGTAACAGAAGATCCAGCGGGTTAACGCTGTCACGACCATTAAAGAAAGCACTTGCTTTGAGAAGCTTGACGGCCTTCTTCCAACGTCTATCAGAGACATACAAATCCGCCTCAGAAAGTGTTGCCCTATGCTCGTCCGCAGACGCTTCTAGCATGGTTTTTAATTGATAGAGTTTCTCAAATACGTCATCACTGAGCGCGACATCGTTTAGCTCTCGCTGCCATTGATGGTATTCAGCATCAGTAATTGCGAGCCCCTCAGGGATCTTCGCTTCCTCTGAAGTGCCGACCGTCAACATTGACTTGAAGTTCTGCTTGTTTTGAATACGGTTAACAAAAATGCGTACAAGCATACGATCGTATAGTGCTTCTAGACCGCTATCTTCATCTGGCAGTTCATTCGATGCAGACACGAGTAGACGCATGGGCACCTTCTCGATATCGCTACCATTTTTAAAAGTCTTTTCATTAACAACGGTCAATAGCGTATTTAGAATCGCTGGACCTGCTTTCCAGATCTCGTCGAGAAACACAACTTGGGCGGTAGGCAGATAGCCATCGGTAAGACGCAGGTAGCGTCCATTATCTTTTAACTCTTGAATACTCAATGGACCAAACACCTCTTCAGGCGTCGAGAAACGAGTCATTAGGTACTCAAAATAGCTACTGTTATCAAATGCTTGAATTAGACGCTTCGCAATTAAGCTTTTGGCGATACCTGGAGGACCCAATAGGAAAACACTCTCTCCAGCAAGCGCAGCTAAAAGACATAGCTTGATGGTCTCTTCACGCTCATACACTCCGTCGGAAAGTGCTGAGGCAAGTTTTGTAATTCGTTCTGATAGCAACGCTTTGTCGGCGTGTGAGACAACTGTGGGCTTAATCATGCCAATACCTCTGTGCACAAAATTGGAATGCATAATTAATTTTATACATTTGTTATCATTATGTTACAAGATCTTTCAATCCTGCGTATTTTAAGCATGCGCATCAACGCAAAATTATCAAGTTGATTTAATTAGAATTTTGCTAAAAAAACGGCGATATACGCCGTTTATATTAGCCAAAAGTATGAGAAAAAACTTGTCGAGCTCTTTGAAAGCCCGCAGTTGGTTTCTTGACAATTTTACCAACTAAGCTCGGATGATATCGCCACTGGGTGTCGAATAGCGATAATACCTCTGGGTTACCGTACTTTGATAAGCACAATGAATGAAATCGGTTATAGCTTCCTTTCAACGACATCACTTTTTCAATGATATTTTCTTCCTGTTTTGGCGCAATAAAATCGGAAATCACCAAGAGGTCAGCGTTTTTGTAATGTTCACCCTTCATCACATCCACCGCATAATCTAGGACCTTACTGAGATCGGTACCACCTTTGAATGTGTAAGAGAGAAAATCACACGCCTCTTTTAGTCCTTTTGATCCAGATAAGTCATAGGAAATAAAGGTCGATGAGAAGAGAATTACATGGCACTCGCGAGACTGCTCTGCTGCCATTTTCATCAGCGCGTAAGCCATAGCCTTCGCCGATTTTTCAGGTGCACCCTGCATAGAGCCCGAAACGTCCACCGCGACAACCATGGGACCTTTTTCCTTTATCGCTTCTCCATGTGATTGCGATGGGTTATGAAGCTGGCGAATCGTTCGCTGTTTTCCTTCGGCTTTGTAGGTCAACAAGCGCTTCTCGACAAGGTGCTGGTAGAACACGGTTTCTAGCTCTGGATAGGCAAGATACATGGTCTCGTTTGGTAGCAGTTTATTGATATCGTTACTGGTGTGGATACCAACAATGTCGTCTGTGGCAAAATCAGACTTTTCTTCAACCACCACATCATCATGCGTCTCAACTCTATTTAGCTCAGGCGCATCGACTTCATCAGCCATACGACCTAGCTTGTCTGCTATTGAGTTTAGTTCGCTGTGCTTAGATAGATATTCTGCGGTGCGCTCTATGGATTTCCAATCTTGCTTAGTAAGCTCGGCACCTGCTAGATCCCATAAACGACCAAGCTTCGCGTTTTCGCCCGTCTGATTAAGATTCTCCATATCCTTGAGCGTGTCTATGCGCTGGTACAACTGTTTTAGAAAACGTGATTTCTGCTCATCAAGGGTATCTTGCTGTTTAGACTGAACGGCTGTGGTTAAGCTCTCATACCACTGACGACAAAACTGTCTTGCAAATAGAGAGCTAGGGTAACTTTGCTTCGAAGCAATCAATTTTTGCGATTTTTCGATAAACAGCGAGTCTTCAGGTAACTGTGCAACGAGAGTACTGAGGTTGTCGTCAAACTCAGACTCAGTCATATATACCGCTTGTTGATACAGGTTTAACTCAATTTGAATCGAGTCTTCATCTTGAGTTTTGACTAGCTTGCGCTTAACGCTCTTCGACCACTTGGCCATAGATGCGGTGAGGCTCTGCTTAACGCTGTCCTCATTGCCAAGCGCCATAAGATCAGTGTGCTGCATGATTTCTCGTACTGCGGAGTCAATCATGCCTGATTCCGCTACCATCAATGCTAAATTTAGCCCATCTGCCCCTAACACGCTGTCGCTACCTTTTTATGAAATACACCTGAAGCCTTTGATATACCTAATCTCTCGATGTCAAAATAGTGCAGAAAACACTGTTTCCATTTTCGGAAGGCAATCAACACTTTTATCACTGCAGACTAATCATCGACATTTGATGCTTTGTGTGGTGATATTATCGCTTCAACATCGCAGTCACGGATGATTTATGACCTACAAAACCATTCATCAATGGAAATCTATTTCTCTCATCGAAGAAGAAGTCACCCTACCGAATGATCAATCAGTGACACATACCACCATCAAGCATCCTGGCGCTGCCGTAATTCTGCCAATCAACGACAATGGTGAAATCCTACTACTCAATCAATTTCGCCCATCGCTAAAGAAATGGTTGTTAGAACTGCCTGCAGGCACAATGGAGCCAAATGAGGATCCCACGCAATGCGCGTCTCGGGAGTTGATTGAAGAAACCGGTTTCGCCGCTGGTGAGATGATTTCGCTCGGTCAGGTAACCCCATTGGCGGGTTTTTGCGATGAGATTCAACACCTGTTTATCGCAAAGTCCTTATCGCCTAGCGATGAATATTCGTGTGACGACGATGAGGTCATCGAAGTTGTGACAATGTCACACACACAACTACAACAATATATTATCGACGGTAAAATCACCGACGCCAAAACCATAGCTTGTCTTAGCAAGGCAGCGCTATGCGGATACATTTAGGAGATATTCAATGGATTTTCGCTCAGATACGGTCACCAAACCAACCCAAGCTATGCGCGAAGCAATGGCAAACGCTCCTGTGGGCGATGATGTTTACGGTGATGACCCAACGGTTAATGAGCTAGAGGCGTGGGCAGCAGAGCGACATGGTTTTGAAGCTGCCATGTTTACTACATCAGGCACACAAGCCAACCTTTTGGGCTTGATGGCGCATTGTCAGCGCGGTGATGAGTACTTATGTGGTCAACAAGCGCACAACTACAAATACGAAGCAGGTGGTGCGGCGGTCTTAGGTTCTATCCAGCCGCAACCTATCGAAAACAACCCAGATGGCACGCTTGATTTTGGTAAACTGAAAGCTGCGATTAAGCCTGATGACAGCCATTTTGCTCGCACCAAGCTGCTAAGCCTAGAGAACACAATCAACGGAAAGGTGCTCCCTCTCTCCTACTTGGCGGAAGCAAGGCAGTTCGTTGATGAACACGGATTGAGCCTCCACCTCGATGGTGCTCGAGTATACAACGCAGCAGTCGCTCTTGATGTAGATGTCATTGAAATTGCCAAGCATTTCGACTCAATGACTATCTGCCTATCGAAAGGCTTATCTGCTCCGATTGGCTCCCTACTTCTAGGCTCAAAATCCTTTATCGAACGCGCTCGTCGTTTACGTAAGATGGTTGGTGGCGGTATGCGTCAAGCCGGTATTTTAGCCGCAGCAGGTAAGCTGGCTCTTACCGAGCAAGTGGCTCAACTTGCGACTGACCACGCGAACGCGAAGAAACTGGCCGAGGGACTTAACGCTGTTGCTGGATTTAGCGTTAACGCCGATTTTGTCCAAACCAATATCGTTTTCGCTAAGCTCGATGAAAGTGTCGATATCAACCGCATTGCCGAACAGCTCGCTCAAGATGGCATTACGATCTCACCAAGCAACCCAGTTCGCTTTGTGACTCATAAAGATGTTTCCAGCAACGATATTGATGTCTTGCTTGAGAAGCTAAAGACGCTGGTGTAACTCAAGTCACACCACACTTAAAATAGAGTTGAGCTTAACCTAGGGGTAAGGTTTATCTTATTGCCTAGGTTATGTTTTTTTTGAGTATTGATATGAATTTCCTTCCTGCTGTCTCCGTACTATCGATTTTATTCTCGGGCACTGCACTCGCCAGCAACTTTGGTGATGCTGAACTTGGAAAGGTTAAGTCACCCAGTTGCGTGTTTTGCCATAACCCGAACGGTCCCACCAGCCAGCCGAGCTACCCAGACCTTAACGGACAAGATCCACTTTACTTATATAACGCGATGAGAGCCTATATCAACGACGAGCGTTCAGGCCCCATGGCTGCACTGATGAAAGCTCAACTGCAAAACTTATCAGATGAAGATCTTAAGGATGTCGCGGCGTTTTACTCTGAGCAATAAATCGCGAACTCTACACTTTCTCGACTAGGTTATCTTTATAGATAAGTTGTTAATTTAACGTCTAAATACTAAGCTAGACAGCTTTACACAGTACGACCGATGTAACGCGATGTCACAGCTTAAACAAGAAATTACTCTACTCGGTGGCATTGGCCAGATGTCTACCACTCTCCTTGGTACTGGCTTATTCATGGTACCCGCTATTGCCGCCAGTATTGCCGGCGAGCAAATCCTTTGGGCTTGGTTTGCTCTATTACTTGCCATCTGCCCGATTGCAATTACGTTCGCATCGCTTGGAAAGCGCTACCCTAACGCGGGAGGAGCATCGTACTTTGTGCGCCAAGCATTCGGTCCGCGACTAGAAAAAGCCATTGCCCTGCTATTTATTAGCGTCATACCCGTCGGTGTTCCCGCTGCCATTGCAATTGCTGGTGGCTTTGCACAGCAATTCTTGCCAAGCTTTATGTCTCACCCACTATCCGCACAGCTATTTGTGGTCGCCCTGCTCATGGCGGTGAACTTTTCAGGCAGCAAATCATCAAGTCGACTTCAAACCCTCATAGCGGTGGGCATTATTGTATTAGTGGCGAGTTTTGTGTGGAGCAGTGATGTGCACGCGACAAACTTTGCTCCGACTGCCTCGTCAAATGCTGATATCGGTTCTATTGCTCAAGCTATCGCAGTTATGTTTTGGTGCTTCGTAGGAATCGAAGCGTTTGCTCATATGGGCGAAGAGTTCAAAAGACCTGAACGTGATTACCCTATCGCCATTTTGGTCGGGTGCCTTCTCGCTGGCGCTGTTTATTACGTTTTCTCAGCTGTGGTCTTAGAGCATCACGCATACGGTACTCAAACTTTAAACACCACCTCAGTCCCCTTCATTGCCGACAAATTATTTGGTCCTCAAGCCACTTGGATTATCAGTATCGTTGGCTTTTTAGCATGCTTTGCAACTATAAACCTCTACACCCAAAGCCTGGCTCGTATGATCTGGTCGCTGGCTCGAGAGTATCGTCCAGAGAGTTCAGTTGCTCGAGTGTCCGTGAAAGGTGTTCCTACTATTGCCACATTAATGGTTGGAGCCACACTTACTGTGTCATGCGTATTTGGCTATTTGTCTGGTATCGACATCAATATCTTTTTAACGCTCGCCAATGGAATTTTTGTGGTGATATACCTTTTCGCAATGTGGAGTGCGGTGAGACTGCTTAGTGGCTGGCGAAAGAAACTCGCAATATTGTCTCTTATCTTATGTGTCTTAGTTCTGCTCTCGATTGGTTTGGCGATGATATATGCCAGCGTCGTATTGGCTTTGCTTTGGGCACTACTGGGTAGAATTAGCAAATAGAATCAAATACAAGCTCAACCAAAAATGGAAGTCCTAAGACTTCCATTTTTTACTTAAGACGGTTCGTGATTCATGAAGCCTTGCTTTTCGAGGTAGTTAAGTACGTTATTTGAGAAGGTTACATGCGATTTTCGCGTGTACTTAAGCTTGGTATAAACCTGCGCAAGGTTCTCCACATCAGAGTCCTCGATCATCTTTTTAAGCTCAGGATAAGACATGTAACGAGCCCATCCTGCGGTTTCTCTGTCGTGGTAGATTGATTGAATCGTATCGTCATCATGATCTTGATAAACCTCATGATGTATTAACCCATCCATCGGTAGACGGTCGCGGATCTCAGGGTTTTCGGCGGGATAACCAATTGAGTAGCCGACAACGGGTACAACACCTTCTGGGAGTTCTAGAATCTCACCAATCTGGTCACAGTTTGCTAGGGTTGAACCCATGTAACATAGACCTAGTCCCTTCGCCTCAGCAGCAACTGCTACGTTTTGCGATACCAAAGTCGCATCAATCGCAGCGATCATAAAACTCATAAAGTTATCAAAGTTTAAAGGCGCTTCGCTTTGCTTTAACCACTTACGCATTCTTCTAAAATCAGCACAGAAAGTCAGCAATACGGGTGCATCAACCACCATGTTCTGCTTCATATGAGGTTCAAATAAAGCCTCACGACGTGCCTTGTCTTGGGTAACGATGATTGAGTACGACTGCATGTTTCCTGACGAGGAAGCTCTCACGCCTGCTTGCAAGATTTCATCAAGTAATTCTGGTGCGATAGGGTCATCGTGGTACTCACGAATTGAGCGGTGCTGATGAAGAACATCAAATACATCCATGTTAAAACTCCTTGTTAGATGTAATCTCGAACAGACTGCATGTTACATCAAACTATTTGATTTTTCGCACGATTAACTTAAAAACTGAGAAATGTCCAAGCCGATTATGAACACCGTAATTCTCCTTATTTTGAGTTACATTTCACTTCGAGAGTAATCATCAAAATAAACAACGAAAGTATGTGGTGAATAATCTCGGTAAACGCCCGCCTTAAAATAAGGTCCCACACAGTCAAGATAGCTAGTTGGACCCTGATAATCCACAACTATAGTGTCATCTATTTGGACTTGCAGATAGCCCTCAGAGCTTGGCGTCCACATCACCTTAATATCAAATTGATACCAACGATCTTTTTCAATTGGTTCACTTAAATAATGGCGAACTCGAGTCATACCCTCTTTGTTGTGCAAATTCACAGGGAGGTCACTGGTTTGCCCTCGAATTAAAAAGCGATCATTCCGTAGCTCTATACCTAAGTTAGGGCTTCGACTTATCTCTCCCAAGTGTAAATCCGGCGTAGCATGCCATTGGGCGATAAGAGCCCGCACGTCGTCAAACTCCCATTCCTCGGAGATGAGCGTTCTAAATCGATAACGCATTTCCGTATTAAATGGTGCTTTATAGCGCTCATAGACTTCAGCCCGGTAGGCATCACCCGTTCTTGTAGCAAATACATCATTTTCTCGAACTTCTACTCGCAATACGGTGTGTTCCTCGTTATGCGGTTCGGGAACGAGTGTTGCGGAGTGTGCATAAGAGAAGTGCCGTCCCCAATCCGTTAGGTTGGAAAAACTCACTGATCTTTCATATTGCTGCTTCGAGGCATCGTTGGACGTTGGACATGCCAAGCTTCCACTAAAAGCTGACATGGGGGCCCAATAAAGTATCTGCGCGCAAAGCAATACTACATATCTAATCATGACGAGAGTGCACTTTATAAAAAACGGAAGTTGAGTTTAATTCTATTAGAAATGAGCGACTTAAAGTAAGCCCCATGACGTGTTTTCGCATTACATCGACTGACCTAGCCGTTGAAAATAACAGAATACGTGATGATCAAAATCACTATTCCTTATCAAAACTATCCACGACTATCGCCCCCATCGAAGCGGGCATTGAAATCAACAAGACTCGTTTAAAAGCAACGACAGGATCATCCAATAACGGTAACTTATCAAGGCATATTAGTATCAACGCAACAACAACCATGGTAAGCGCATAAGCCCAAAACACACGAGACACAAAAGCCAGCTTACGCTCGACAATGTTGCGTTGAAACACAGCTTCATAGGTGTACAAAGTAACAAAACAAACCGACAACAGCACAATCATTAGCAAATTGATTGCGGGGAGCGTTACCCCTAGGTGCCAGGCTTCTTCTGAAAAAGAAATCGGCATACCAAGGGCAAACGCGCCAACAAGTAGTTGACTCACATCTTCAAAGTTAAAACTAGGCTTCATGATTCACCCTGAGAGATTATAGGCCGTCTGATAAGCTGATTCTTTAAATTACATTGGTCGAAGCTATCAAATATCATGAAGCCTAGTTGATAGAGTTTAAGTTAGCGACCCATACAGCTAACTACACGCTTTATATTAGGCCAATTGATCGTCCTACTAAACGCGCAACGTCTGACTATAGTAAAACTAACTAAACACAAAACCGGGAAGAAGAGATGAGATTACTCTTGATAACAATAATGCTAACGCTCCTATGGCAAGGGCCGGCTCTGGCACAATCCACAAAATACTCTGATTCTGAATTGCTCGATCGCCCCCTGATGGAGCGATACATACTTGATGAGCTCAAATCGCTAAGACAAGACCAACAAGAGCTTGAGAAAAGACTGGTAGTTCAAATTACTGACCGAGAACTAGCAGTGGCTGATAAGTCATTGAACTACGCGAATGTCACCGTCACCTACTTCTTCTACATCATTGCCGGTGTGGCTTCTTTAATTGCGTTTGTTGGATGGCAATCGTTGCGTGAATTTAAGAACAACACGAAAGAGATGGCAGATAAAAGGCTAGACGCTATTGCGAGTGAATATGAAAAGAAATTTAGTGCGTTGGAGCGAGATCTGAAGAGAAAGACAAGGATCATCAGTGAGAACAACAAAGAAATCGAGCGAATCAATGAAATCCACAATCTTTGGTTAAGAGCTCAAAGTATGCCAACCGCTGAGCAGCGTATCGATGTCTACGATGAAATCTTAACGATTCGCCCCGGTGACCTCGAAGCACTCACCTATAAAGCGGATGCAGCTATGGAAATTAGGGAATATCACTGGGCACTGAGCTTATGTAATCGAGTATTAGAACTGGATACTACAAACGGCCCTGCACTGTATCAACGTGCTTGCGCATTCTCTCGTCTTGGGGTGGAAGAACAAGCTATTGAAGATTTAGAACTTGCTATTGAAGCAAGTCCCTCGATTCGTGAGCTGATCAACACCGAACCAGATTTGGAAGGCTTACATGGTAATCCTAGATTTGATGCGTTACTGGAGCTAACACACTCTTCAGAAGGTGCAAGCAATTAAGAGCCATTCAATAAGAGGCTAGCTCACACCTTTCTCGCTAGTCTCTTGTTCTACCGACGGTGCATCATCTGAGCGATTGCGCCAAATCTTATAGCCGCGGGCTTGCATACTTTTACCCAACAAGTGGGCTGCGACGGGTGCAGTTAGGACGATAAACACCATAGTGCCTATCACCCGTGATAGCACTGTCAGATCATGAATAGACAAGGCAACAGAGAAGAGTATGGCAGCAAGCCCAACAGTACCTGCTTTCGTTGCAGCATGCATACGCGTATAGAGATCGGGCATGCGCAGAACGCCAATACTCGCGACCAGAACTAACAGAGTTCCGAATATTAATAGTAGCGCGACAACCACTTGCATTACGACCCTCCTGCTTGTTTGTCTTTAACAATTAAACGAGCAAACGCGATTGTGCCCAAAAAAGCGACCAATCCTAAAGTAATCGCAATATCAAGTAGCGACGTTTGCATCGTATCGAGGGTCACTATGGCAATGAATCCAATAGTAATGAACGCCATAAGGTCCAAGGCAACGACTCGATCTGCCAACGTTGGCCCCTTAGCAAGCCTCACGAAAGACAGCACCAAGCTCACTAACAATCCCACATAGGCAAACTGGATACTCATTTGAACGAACTCACCCACGGGTCACCTCCAATATTCTTCTCTCCATTCCTTGTTTAATGCTTTGGATCACCTCTTCATGCTCAGGTGCAAACATCGCGTGAACCACAAGATGCTTCTTGTCCTCCGTAACATCGAGGCAAAGACTACCTGGAGTTAATGAAACCATATTTGCAAGTAAGGTTATTTCCACATCACTCTTGGCATCCAGTGGGACATAAACAATATCAGGGTCACTTAGGTGAGTTGGCGTAATGACATCCCACATCACTCGAGCAACTGACACTATCATCTCGTAGATAAAATAAACAAAGAGGGATAGCGTCGCCGTAAAGCGTTTGAAGTAACTCGTTTTTAACCCAAAAGGCTGACTAAGGCGCAAAGCAAAGAAACCGACAATAAATCCAATAACAAAGTTACCGCTGCTGTAGCTGCCATTAATTAGCATCCAAGCGAAAGCAAGAAACAAGTTAAGCAAGAAGTAACTCATAATCGGCCTCCTAACACGGCATCTACGTAGGCACTGGGTACTAAAAGCTGGTTTGCAGCCCCCATGGCGAATTGAAAAAACGGCTCTGCGGCGAAGCCAATCACTAAACTGGTTGTTGTTAAGATAACGATGGGGGTGTAATACAAGAGTTGAACAGCCTTGGGCAAAGCCACCGATCTCGTCTCCTCAGGTTGAGGCTTCCAAAACGCTTCACTCCAAATCTTGGTCATCGAGAAAATGGTCAACAGTCCCACCACTAAAGCAGTTACAGCGAGCATGTAGTGTTCCGTATGAAGGCTGTCTTTGATAACCAAAAACTTGCCCCAGAAACCAGATAAGGGTGGAAAACCCGCTAATGAGAAGGCTGGAATAACGAACAAGAAGGCCAGTAAAGGCATGGACTTATAAACGCCACCAAGCTTGGACAGGTGACTGGAGCCATATCGACGCTCGACAAATCCACCAATCAAGAACAGGTTGGCTTTCACTATGATGTGATGAACAATATAGAAAATCGCCCCCGCTAGTGCTAACGGCGTGTAGATAGCTAACCCCATGATCATGTAGCCGATCTGACTGATGATATGAAACGATAAGATGCGCTTAATATCAAACTGAGCGGCAGCCCCCAATACGCCTGTTAACATGGTTAAACCAGCTACCCATATGAGTAGCGGTTGCCATCCACTCTCCGCCAGTGGAAATACCAAAGTAAACAGTCGAATAAGCGCGTACACCCCTACTTTAGTCAGCAAGCCCGCAAACAAGGCAACCACTGCATTCGGCAAAGTATGGTATGACGCAGGTAACCATGAAAAGAGCGGAAACAATGCCGACTTAATGGCAAATGCGAACAAGAACAACACTGAGAGCAGAGCTTTGGTTTCTGTTGGTATTGTTTGGGCTTTGGTGTGCAAATCTGCCAGATTGAGCGTGCCAGTCGCACCGTACAGTAAACCTATCGCCAGCAAGAAGACCAGTGTAGAGACCAGATTAAGCACCACATACTTGACTGCCCCATCGACCTGAACTTTTCCAGCATCCAGAACCATCAGACCAAATGAGGCTATTAGCATCACCTCAAACCACACATAGAGGTTGAAGATATCTCCGGTGAGGAAAGCGCCATACACCCCCGCGAGCAAAACATGTATCAGCACGTGGTACATGCCGTATGAAGGTTTATCTCTAAGATCGGCCATCGCGTAGAAGACACAGACGGCCCCTATTATTGCTGTCACTAAAACCATGGCGGCACTGAGCAAATCAGCTACAAACACGATTCCAAAAGGTGCTGCCCATTGCCCGAATGCCACGGCTTGAGGACCACCATTAAGCACACCAACTAGCAAGGCTAACGCGATACAAAACGTGACGCTGACGCTGATGCCGCTAACATAGTCCAAAACGCGCAAATGGCGTCGAGCAAAGAATGTCAGTATCGATGTCAGCAGTGATATGACAACGGGTAACGTCAAACCTAGCTCTGTCATGAATCCTCCTCAGAGCGAGTTAGTTGCTCAACATCTGCACTCCCTGACTCCTGATAAGAGCGGTAAAACAGTAACAAGGCAAACACCAGTAAACCAAATCCAATCACGATCGCAGTCAGAACTAAGGCTTGTGGTAATGGGTTTGCGTAGCCCTCTGGCGGCAATACGTCATTTGCGTCGATAAGCGGCGCCACGCCGAAAGTTAATCGACCGCTAGTAAATATTGCTAGGTTAACGGCACTGCTAAGTAGTATTAATCCGAAGATAACTCGAAGATAGTGACGCTCCAACATCAAGTAGATACCGGCTGCGACAAAGATACCCATCACCCCACTCCATAATATTTCCATCAGTCGAGCTCCTCATTCACTTTTAGCAGCATCCCCATCACTCCACCGATAATCGACAGGTAAATACCGACATCAAATAGCAGCGGCGTTCCAAGGGGCACGACTTCTTTCCACCACAAACCCGTGAGGTACGGCAGACCCACCAACAAACTCATTACGCCTGACAAAGCACTCACTGCAATCCCCACCATCGCGATGCCAAACGGTGAGTAATACAATCGCTCCCTTACGTAACTTGGCGATTCGGCAAACATAAGTAGAGACAGACCAATGACGGCGATAAGTGCGCCAATGAAGCCGCCTCCCGGTGTGTTGTGACCTCTCAGCAACAGATAGAGTGAGAACACCAGCATAAGCGCTGCGACAATGTGCGCTGTGGTGGCGAAAATGAGCGAATTGATCTTGTTCTTTTTATGAACGCTTGAGTTGACTAGACTTGCGGCTGATAGCCCCGCGATAACAACAACCACTACCTCGCCAAAGGTGTCGAAGGCACGAAAATCTACCAAAATCACATTCACAATATTGCGACCATGACCGCCAGGCACGCTTTGCTCTGCAAAGAACTGCGATAAGCTCGTATCTATAGGCTGGGAGGTGATCGTAATTAGCAACATAGTGACTGCAACGCCAATGAAAATAGCGACGACTGCGTGCAGTGCTCGACGTCGACGTGGATGTTTAGGAACGGTTGAGAACAACGGTAAATGGCGCATTAAAAGTGCAACGAAGACCACCAGCAGCGTCTCTACCAATAAGAGAGTTTTGGCGACATCCGGCGCGCTGTAGAGCATAAAAACCAATGTCGTCATAAAGCCAATCACACCTAATGACGCGACCGCTAAAAGACGAGAAGTCGAAACAATACAAAGCAGTGCAGAGGCAATCATGATCGCAGCAATGACGACCTCGAAATAGCGAAGTTCAGCAAGACTAGACGACCAATTAACATTCCCCAACGAGATATGACTGAACAGCAAGATCGCGAGGACTGCAAATGAGGTGAGCACGTAGCCACCAAGCTTTTTGTGTTGAAGCAAATTGGTTTGCCATTTAGCGACACCGACCAATGATGCCATGAATCGATGGAACACAGGGTCAGCTAAAGGTGTTGTTACGCCCCCCCTATCCCACCATGTTTGTGCGCGACCTGATAATTTGTAAAACAAGACGCCTAAGCCCAAAGTAAACCCACTGAGGATCAGAGGAAGATTTATGCCTTGCCATAATTTAACGTCGCCGACTAGAAGATCGGGTGAGACGGTTTGCACGCCAGGGGCCACAATATTGCTATTAAGCCAACCAAGAGCCAAAACAGGTAAAGCGATGCTACCCAGTGCCAGTAAAGCTGGCGGTATCCAGAGCATGAAACTCGTCTCTACCGGCTTTGCTACTGCCGCTCTCTTTTCTTGAGAACCGTGAGGTTTTGAAGAAAGAAACGGTTTGAAAATAAGTGACATTGCTAGCGACACCATAAGTGCGTTGACAACAAGCAGCACCAGCAAAATCCATGTGTTGACCTCAAGTAGCGCCTTGTACATGTACTCCTTGCTCAAGAACCCCATAAAGGGTGGGATACCAGATTTTGATAATGCAGCAATAGCAGCAGCAATTAACGATATAACCAGCACACTTTTCAAACCGCGAAGCAGCCGAATGTCTCGTGTCCCCGTCGCTTTATCTATGTTACCCACGACCATAAACAGTGCTGCTTTATAAAAAGCATGAGCAATAATCAACAGAAATGCTGATACCAACGCGAGTTCGCTACCAATACCCAGTAGCAGCACCAGCATGCCCAACACGACATTGGTACTGTATGCGAGCATCAGTTTGAGGTCCGTTTGCCTTACTGCCAGCAGCGCGCACCATAAAGCGGTAAACCCACCCACTGTTGTTAAGGTATAAAACCAAACGTCTGATTCCGAGTAGACCGGAGACAATAAAGCTAACAAGAATACGCCCGCTTTCACCATGGTCGACGAATGCAAATAGGCACTGACTGGCGTGGGTGCTGCCATCGCATTTGGCAGCCAGAAATGAAATGGAAACTGAGCAGATTTCGTTAATGCGCCGAGCATGACCAAAACCATCGAGGCGTGGTAGATCGGAGCTTGTGCTATCACAGCTTGCTCAGAGATGATCACACTAAGTTGAAAACTGCCTGCGGCTTGCCCCAATAGGATGAGTCCCGCAAGCAAAGCAAGCCCACCAGCACCAGTAACGATCAGCGATTGCAGTGCATTTTTTCTCGATTGCTCCTTTTCATGGTTAAAACCGATAAGCAGATAGGAAGTAAGTGTGGTCAGCTCCCAAAATACGAACAACAGAAGGACGTTGTCACTCACCACAACACCTAACATGGCGAGCATAAACAGCGTTAGATAGCTGTGGAACAACCAACGATCTTTTGCCCCTTTTAAGTAGGCATAAGCATAAAGCTGAACCATTACGCCGACACCAGAGATCATTGCCGCGAACAGATAAGATAAACCAGTGAGCCTAAAGCTAAGATCGATCCCTAAGCTAGGCACCCACTCTACTGTCCAGCTCAATCCTGATGGCTGATACCAATAACTTAGGGCAAGGAGAATCCCAGCTGGTAGGACTGCAAAAATCCAAAGCGGCTTATCCCTTACATTGGGCTCTGTTACATAGACTCGATTGATTCCATTACTCATCATCTGGCTACACTGGCTCCATGTATAGATTGATAGGGTTAGTGAGCTCGGGGGCTCACTAACAATCTCGGTGCACTGGTTATCAGTATGTTGCAGTCAGCAATTAACTGATGAAGATGAGGTCAGAAGACTCTGTCGGTAGGTCGGGAGGCAAGCGTGTCTGGATGATGAGCAATCAAGGTTTTCACCCCTTCGTTTTGCTGCTCCAACAGCTCTAGCGCATTATAGGTACATTCGCCAATATCATGTCGTGGGCAAACGTGTGTTTGGTGGCGTTCTATCAGTTCAGTATTACAATGTGGACAGTAGTGCTTCATGATATCCTCCTGTGATTACTCACAAAATTGTGTTGCCAAGTCAGTGTCATTACGTTTGATTAACTCCGTTCTCCCTATGGTTGTCAGTTCTGTTTGGTTTGTTTCAACTTGATATTGGTGTTTTGAAGCCTTGTGGTTTGAGCGCGACCAACGAGCAGTGAATCGATTGAAGTACATTCTCCGCTGTATTGCCGATCACAAATCCTGATATGCCCGTTCGAGCGACGGTTCCCATTACTAATACGTCTACATCACGCTCTCTTACACATTTTGGAATCTGATCGTCCGCTTTACCATGCAGATGGTGGACCACGGTACTCCCTTTTATTCTCGATTCATCAATCAAAGCTTGAAGCGCTTCTTCATGTCGAACTCTCTCTTCTTCAACTTCTTTCGCCACATCTTCATGCTCAATCTTGATCCAGGTATTTCTGTCGATATAGTTTTCCATGTAGTGTTGCCAGCACGAAATAACATGAAGCCTACTGTCGCAACTGTCCGCGATCGAACGCGATAGTTCTAACAGTCGCAGGGCTAAGGCATGTTGTTCCTGCGTCGAAGCGACAGGGTCAATCGCAACCGCGACTCGCCGTTTTTGTTTTGGCTTGGACGTAGGTCTATGAAGCCACACAGGGCTTGGACATTTACGCAACAATGTCATGTCGATCGCCTTGAAGCCATCGCCACCATCGGTGATGGGTTCCGCTTCTTTGATAACTAGGTCGTTGTGATTGTTGAGAACATGTCTAATGATGCAAACTGCAGGCTGCTCGCTACTTTGAACCTCAATCGGAAAAAGCACATCATCGTCGGACAAACCAACGTCGCTTTTAGTTTTTGTAACGCTTTGATCAAGAGAGTTTTGCAACGAACTCTCATAGGCACGTTGATATTCGGATAGATCATCTGGAAAGGTGGGACTGGCAATCAACCCCTTAACTGGAACGCGATTGTTGGCCGCCAGCATAATCGCCTGCGCCAGTGCATCACTGTGTCCCGGCAAACCTTGGGTAGCAAATAGTATGTTCTCAAATCGTCTCATACACTCCTCCTTGGTTGCACAAATATTAACCAGCACTACCCCTTAATGGCTAGTTAACAATTGTAACCATAAATTAACAAGTGATAGTCATTCTCATTAAAAGACTGATTGTATGAGACAAAAAATTCCGTTGGCAGATTATAAAAACTAAAAAAGACAGGCCTCAGCTTGTCTTTTTTAGTTGGTGTTTTTAGCGTTTCTTACCGCGATTAGCGTGTATCTTTAGTTTCGCCTTCATCTTGCGCTTATCTGCACCTCGGCCTTTTCGGCGTGGTGCTCTATCAGGATCTATTTCTGATTCTGGGCTTGGTTCAAACCCTGCCAGCCATTCTTGAGGTAAGCGATTGTCGAGCAAACGCTCTATCGCCTCTAACAAGTATTGCTCATCGTGGCTCATCAGCGAAACGGCAAGACCTGCCTGCCCTGCGCGTCCTGTACGACCGATGCGGTGAATGTAGTCTTCCGCTTTATACGGTAAGTCGTAGTTCACCACTTGCTCTAGCTGTTGGATATCCAAACCACGCGCTGCAACATCGGTCGCGATCAATGCTCTCACTGCGCCCGACTTAAAGTCGTCTAGCGCTTTTTGACGTGCTCCTTGGCTCTTATCGCCATTAATGGACACCGCTTTAATACCGTCTAACTTGAGCTCTTTAGCAAGTGCATCACTGCCTTGCTTGGTTTTAGTGAACACAAGGACCTGCTGCCAGTTACGAGAACCAATCAAGTAGGCAAGCAATTCGTGCTTACGCTTCTTATCAACGGGGTAAACCATCTGTTTTACGGTATCTGCCGTCGAGTTCGCTGGCGTAACTTGGACCTCTACTGGCTGATTCATAATACGATGCGCAAGCGCTTTAATACGCTGCTCAAAGGTCGCCGAAAACATCATGTTTTGACGCTCTTTTGGTAGCCGTTTGAGGATACGGTTAAGATCCGGCATAAAGCCCATGTCTAACATGCGGTCAGCTTCGTCTAGTACGAGGTATTCACACT
Organism: Vibrio maritimus; assembly: GCF_021441885.1. Taxonomy (NCBI): domain Bacteria; kingdom Pseudomonadati; phylum Pseudomonadota; class Gammaproteobacteria; order Vibrionales; family Vibrionaceae; genus Vibrio; species Vibrio maritimus. The sequence continues at coordinate 1,613,992 of NZ_CP090439.1, read as the reverse complement.
CGGCGAGCGTCAAGTTACGAGTGTGCTGATGGTCAAGGAGACGACCCGGTGTTGCCACTAGAATGTCGGCACCACCACGAAGATTCTTAGTCTGCACACCGATGCTAGTGCCACCATACGCGACAACCACTTTTAAATCGGTTGATTTGGTGAGCTGCATCAGGCTATCGAAAACCTGTTGAGCCAGTTCACGCGTTGGCGTGAGTATCAATGAACGGATTACCTTACTCTCTGGCTCTCGCGCTTTAGGCTCATCCAGCAACTGCTGAATCAATGGCAATCCAAACGCTGCGGTCTTACCCGTGCCTGTTTGTGCACCTGCAAGTATGTCTTTGCCGTCCAATACAAAGGGAATGGCTTTTTCCTGAATCGGTGTCGGTGACGTGTAGTTTAGGTCAACAAGGTTTTGCTTTAACGTATCGCTAAATGCAAAAGCATCAAAAGAGGACTGCTCACCGGCAGTATCGAGTAAAGTCTTGTCTGTCATAACGTCGCCAACAGGAAGTATTCAAAAGGGTCGCGAGTGTAACAGAAACCAAGCGCTAGGTTAATGCTATTCTCGCTTAACTACTTGCGAGTTTGCTGTTTTGCCTTCTCTAGTACCTCAGGATACAACTGATTGAATAAACCTGAAAATTCTTGATAGTGCATTTCAAGCTGTTCACCACACTCTGCCAATGGTGCCATGCGCATGCTACGCAGGGACATACGCTCCAACGCAAATTTAATGTTATCGAACTCTTGATACGACTCAAGCCAGCGCCCTTGCCACATGTGTGTGCTCATTCGCACAAAACGGTCAGGTAAAGGTGCCGAAGTCTGCTTAATGGTCAGTTCTGCATTATCAACAAACCGAGTGAGTGATTGGTGATGAAACCTAGACCAGTGTTTTGCAAGGCAGTGATCCCAAAACATATCCATCGCAATCGGGGCGAACCGTTTTAAGTCAGAGTCGAACAAGGTTTTACACTGCTTCATTATGAGATGGTTGTCAGTGTATGAATCTACAAATCGATGCAACATGATGCCTTGGGCAATATCGTCTTGATAGTGCTTTGTTGGGTCACCTTTGACAAAGTCTCCCAATAAGTTACCTAGTAAGCTACTACTGCAATGCTCTGCGATGTGTAAGTGGGCGAGAAAGTTCATAGCTCTCCATACATTAATGCTTTACCTCATTGTGAGATGCTAATCTATCGACGTCAAACTAAGCTATGCACTCGACTTCGCATTCAACCGTTATATCGAGCAAAAACCTCGAAAAAACAGAAGTCCCCAAAAACACGAAAATTTACCAACTTCGCTTACCATATGTTTTTTAAGAACTTTCATAGAATATTACAGATAATCACAATCAATAAAAACCGAGCTCACATTCATTTGTATGATTAAATGTTTCAGCCGTTACATTTTTGAAGTACATGGCACCAAAGAATTCTTATAGGATCGCCGCCATAAATTTATGGCTCGCTAGTGCTGCCATTTTCAAAGACTTATCTGGTGTAATTAATGGAACACTTTTCGTATCTGATTTCTTTTAATCATTTATTGTTTTCAATGGTGGCTGTTGTCATCATGGTTCTACTTTCAAGAACCATCGTCGCTAATACTAAGTACTCGGCTGTTTTAGTTATCGTTGTACTTGGTCTACTTATGGGTACCTTGTTTGTAAAAACAGGTCTTGCTACCCCGGGACTTCAAGAGTTCCCTGCTATCGTGCTTTTAAGCCAAACGACCGTCATTGCCTTGATCGCGACGTTCTTTGTCGGTGGACAAGAAATCCGTCGTCTGCTTTCAAAGGAGACAGGTCACGTTGATGTGTTAGCTGTTCCTGCAAAGAATGAAGTTTTCTTTGGCACCACAAGTACTCAATTCGTCTACATCATTCGCGCGTTTGTGTTGCTGATGGGTATCGAGATGATTTCAGCGTTGCTAACAGGTCGTAGTGCTTCTCACCCAATGGGTGAATCCTACCTTGCGATGGCGTACCTGTGTATCGGCGTTGCCATCATCTTCGTCGATAGCAAAAAAGAAGTCGCTAAGATGCGTACCTACCTATTTAAGGGTGTGGTCGAGGTTCTGACGATCGTCATCATTATGATGTTGTCGCTAAGACTCTCTCACCTAGTTGCTAGTGTGATTGGTTTACCGCAAATCTTCTTTGCTATGATCATTTCATCTGGCTTAGGTATGTTGCTTCCACATTGGAAAGCGGGTCCTACACTGAACTCACTACTGTTCGCAGGCATCCCAGTTCTACTAACCGGTACTTTCTTGGTTGGTGGTTCACACATGCTTGAAGCGTTTAGCATTCCGGGTCTACAAAGCGTTATCGTTTATGGCTTTGCTGGTCAAATGTTCTGGATGTTTGGTGGCCTAACTATCCTTATCTTCCTAGCGAAAGCGAACCACGTTCGTAACCTAGCACCAGGTATGGCAGGTGGTTTATCTCACTCTGGCTTAACAGGCGCATGTACTGCGGGTGACTTCGGCTACACGGCAGCAGCGCGCGCTCCAATCATGATCAACATTCCATTCCTTGGTCATATCTTTGTATTTACTATCCTTGCGGCAAGTGCAGAGCGTGGCGCGTTGCTTGTTGGTTGGACACTGCCTCTCGTGCTTGCAGGATTGGCTTGTGTGTACCTTGCAACCAAGAACCTTCGCAAAGCAAATGGTGACCATGCAGTTGAAGTAAAAGGTCTGATGCAGTTCTCGTTTGGCTGGCAAATTGTTGCGGTATTCGGCAGCTTCACGATTCTACACTTCGCAGGTATGCCTATTGAGCACGCATCGATGGCAGCAGCTTCTGGTCTGTCTCACTTCGGCTTGTTCGCAGCAACACAAGGTGGAATGTTTGGCGATAGTGCGGCAAGCATGATCACCTTCATCTTCGCGACACCATTCTTAGTGCATCCGTTGGTATTTGGTCTGTTTGGTAAAGCGACGGAGAACAACGGCGAGATGTCGAGCAAAGCGGTACTGCTTATCTTCACTCTTGGTACGCTTGGTGTGCTTTACTCAGCACTCTCGATCTAACGCTACTTTATGGACCTAACCTTCGGGTTAGGTCCTTGTTTACGTTTCACATTCAAACGAAAAGCTCTGTTTCTGTGACTAAGGATTTCACTTCTTAAATATAAGAGGGTTCTGATGTTTTCTACTTTGCATTTTGTCATCACCACTTTACTCGCCATCACCTGCGCAAAAGCGATTGGTGTGAGTGATGGCGATATCTCTGTTCTCGCATTAGTCATTCCAGCGCTATGGATACTGCCTCGTAAAGGTGCCAGTGGACTTGTACTTCTTGCAGGAATGTTCTGTTACGGACTCACGCTACCTTATCAATCCATCTCTCTATCTGTGACACAATGGACGTTGTTCCCACTGCTCTTCGTCGCATTCTCAAAACGCAGCAATCGCAACGTCAGAATCATTACCGCCGCCATCGTTAGTGCCTTGCAAACAGGAATCATGGTCAGTCAGATACTTGGGACACTCGATGGCTCGCCACTGATTACTCTGGTTCAAATGGTCTCTATTTGTGTCATCTGGTGGGCGGCGAGACGCAAGAACACTTCTCGCAAGCAAAATTGGTGGGTATTGGCACTCATCTTACCCCTATGGTTTACCGATCAGGCTTATACCATCGTCGTCGCTCTTTCCATCACCGGTATTATTGCCTCCCTCGAAAGCCTATCTGACCTCAAAGGTTTTCGCTGGAACAAGCTCATCTACTGGACAGTCCCAGCGGTTGGCTTTGCAACCTTGGTAGTATGGTCAAAAGTCGAAGTGCCCCATCAAGTTGTTGTCGTATGGATGTGTTTATTGGCAACCGCATGGATGACAGATTACATTCTTCGCAGTATGGAAGTAGAAGCTAGACGAGGCTAAAACGGCCTCGTTAGCCACCTTATGTGTAAATCTAACGAAACACTCATTAAAAATCGAAAATTCGCCACGTTATCGACATAAGTATCCATAGAAGGCTAACATCGCCGCCAATCACTTGTAACAACACGCCCATTTTGGCGTCTATAAATTGGAATTTTCTTTATGGATAAAGATCATAGCCTGCGCGAGAATTTGCTCGCCCTAACGCTCGGGAGTGCTTTGGTATCTCTAGGCGTTATCTTCTTTAATCAAGTTGGCTTGTTAACAGGCGGAACTGCCGGCCTTGCCCTGTTTATCACTAAGGTCACCACGCTTAGCTTCGGACAGGTGTTTTTTGCATTAAACCTGCCTTTCTATATTTTGTCAGTCACCCGCATGGGATGGCAGTTCACCATCAACACCTTTATTGCGGTTAGTATCGTCTCTTTCGCTGTGGACCACTTGCACCACGTCATTCAGATCTCGCACATCGAGCCTGTATATGCCGCGTTAATTGGTGGTGGATTGATTGGTATGGGCATGCTTGTCATCTTTCGACATAGGATGAGCCTAGGCGGGTTCAATATTCTGGCGCTGTTCTTGCAAGAGCGATTCGGTATCCGTGCAGGCAAAGTACAAATGGCACTGGATTGCTCCATCGTTGTACTTTCTCTGTTTGTTGTCGATATCTATCTAATCGCACTCTCTGTATTGGGTACTATCGCAACCAATCTGATCTTGGCGATGAACCACAAGCCCGGGCGTTATCAACCCGTACAGAGCAGCGCATAAGTGCTAAATAGATGGGCAACGTCAGACCACGAACTGGAACTGCGTTGTCCACTCTCCTTTGACATCTTTGATTACATCCATTTGCAGTAAATCTCGCTCGCTACCGCCCCACCACTCGTTACCTGTCTTGCCTTTGAGGTAAAGTTGCGTCGTCAACAACTCTCGTTGATTCTGCCAAAGCTTTACATGTATGTGCGGTGGTCTGCCTGTGTAGGGGACTGGAAATAGAGTCCTAAACTGTACCTGCCCTCTTTCATCACTTTGAAGCGCGCCAAAGCCTGCGAAGTTTTTATCGAATCTCTCAACGTTAGGTTGTCGTGGATGGTCATAGACCCCTCTTCCATCACACTGCCAGATTTCAACTCTGATATCAGAGATTGGATTACCTTGAATATCTACCACTCGCCCAACTAAGTTCATGCTTTCACCTTCGACTTCGTCGCTCTCGATAATCAGGTCTGAGCGAACGGGAATAGTTGTCACTGGGTAAAAGGGCCCCTCTGCTTGAGATGGCGTTCTTTGTAGTTTTGTATTTGCCAGTACCGGGCTAACAACAAACACAGAGCACAATGCTAGGAAATCACGTCGTTCCATCTTTCCAAACTCCACATTAACGATAATAAAAGTGTGGTACGGATTTACCCTCTCTGCGAGTTAAAAATTGCTTAAGAATCTATCAAATAGAACGTGAGCCCCGAGTTGCCCTACTATTCGAAATGTTTTTCTGTCATTATGAACAAATGAAAAGCCTGACTAGAAATGGTAAGGCAAACAATGTCACAAGACTGAACATTTTGGCATCGACTCACTTTTCATGCCTAGTCAGTGACGATAAAAACATCCCAGTCGAAGGAGTAGAATCAGCGATGACTTACGAAACAAAAACCATGGAAGTACCTGTTGCTATCGCAGACCGTGTACAAGCGTTGATCGACGGCTACATTGCCAAAGAAAAGTTTAATGCTGAGCGACGCGAGGTCGTAAATAACCTACTCGCTATGGATGGACTGAGCTGCGAGATGGCAGTATACAGCCTACCTCAAGATGAACTGATGGATACGCTTCGTTTTGTGTATGAGTTGTCTGGTACCAACAGTCGATTCGTCAAAAACATCCTAACGCAAACGCGTGAAAACCCAACGAAGAAGCTTTCTGACTCTCAGCGTTCTTCAGCAAAAAGCTTACTGTTCAACCTACTTAACGACCCGTCAGTGGTCTCTGCAATGAAAGAAATGCAGTAATTGAGCTTTACTTTAACGAAAAGGTGGCAGATGCCACCTTTTCTCGTTTTTTACACCTCTTCATGTTCCTTCCTACTTTCGTCCACAACTACCTCTAATTAACTAACGAAATTCGTCACTAATTCCTGTAGACTACGCCCTCACTTTTTTTAGGGGTATGGTCGTGACACGAGATCAGTTTGAGTTATTAGCACCGGGCGGTGATGTAGAATCAATCAAAGCAGCAATAGCAGCAGGGGCTGATGCGGTCTACTGCGGATTGGATCGCTTTAACGCACGTAATCGCGCCGTTAACCTGACGCTAGATAACTTAAATGGCGTTCTCGAACTGGCTCACGCCAATCAATGCCAAGTTTTCCTTACGCTTAACGTCCTCATTCTCGAGAGTGAAGTTGCTGCGGTAATGAGGCTACTCGCCCAGTTAGTCGAAACAGACATCGATGGCGTTATCGTTCAGGATCTTGGCTTAGCCTATCTTCTAAAACATCATTTCCCTACGTTGGATGTTCACGCATCAACTCAGTTAAATACCCACAACACAGGGCAAATTGAGTACCTTAAGAAGATGACCGCGAGTCGCGTCAATCTATCCCGAGAGTTGAACATCGATGAAATTGCTCATCTCGCACACTTTGGTCATCAACATAACGTTTTGATGGAAGTATTCGTTCATGGCTCCTACTGCATCGGTTTTTCTGGTCTTTGCTATATCAGCTCTGCTCGCAATGGCGCCTCAGGCAACCGCGGTCGATGTAGCCAACCATGCCGAGAGCAGTATCAAACCACTAAACAAGGTTATGACTACCCGCTAAACCTCAAAGACAACTCCGCATTTGGCGATCTACAAGCGCTTGCCGATGCTGGCGTGTATTCGCTCAAGGTGGAAGGCCGAATCAAAAAGCCACATTACGTTTACACAGTCGTCGACAACTGGCGTAAGCAGATTGATCGACTGTGTGACGGTGAAACGCTATCGCAAGACACAACTGAACTCTACACAGTGTTTAACCGCGATTTTTCAAACGCGTTTTTGAAAGGGGATTTTGGCAAAAGCATGTACATTGATAATCCAAGAGATAATGCCGTCACACATTTCTCAAAGGTCTATCAATGCACCAGTACTGATGATGTTCAAAGCGTCAAAAAGCGTCTGTACGACAAGAAAACCGATATTATCCAACATGTTGATGCCGAGATCGCGAAGATGGACATCAACTCAGATCGCCCGAAAGCCAGCTTAAAGGGAGCCATCGAAGCGCCAAAACTGGCAACGCTTCCGAATAACCCTGAGCTAACCGAGACCAAGCCTCTCTCTGTATTGATTTCAGAACGGGAGGATGTAGCACTCGCGCTTGAAGACAATGTCGATGTTTACTTTCAGCTCCCTATGGGGCTAAAAGCAGAACTGCCTTCGATGATTGCTCTGTTTGAGAGTAACCCGAAACTAAAACCATGGTTCCCTGCCATTTTGATCGGCGACGATTATGAAGCGGCGAAGGTGTTTCTCGTGACTATCAAACCCTCTTTACTCATCACCAACAACTCTGGTGTGGGCTTCTATGCGCAAAGCAATGGATTGGAGTGGATTGCAGGTCCACAAATGAACACCACGAACTCATACACGCTCAAGTGTCTTGAAGAAGAGTACTCGGCCGCCGGCGCATTTTTATCTAACGAGTTAAGCAACAAACAGCTTCGCTACATTCGCAGACCTAATCAAATGCGTACCTTCTACAGCGTGTACCACCCAAATACGCTTTTGACTAGCCGTCAGTGCTTGTTCCAACAAACTGAAGGCTGTAAGAAGATCAAAGTCAACAAAGGTTGCTTGAGACGCTGTGACAAGCGCACCTCTATCATCAATCTAAAAGACAATCCATACGTCGTTCAAAAACAAAGAGGCTCGCACAACTCTATCTACAGTGATTTGAACACGTTAAACTTAGATGTCCTTAGTGATCATCGTGATCTCATCACGGATGTATTTATTGACCTACGAGACATTCAAACCGAAACCAAGGTATTAGGTAGTAAGCTTGATATCATCAGTGCATTCCAAGCGGAGTTGCTTCGAAACGGTGATGACTCATCGAGCGGTGTCACAGCGCTGATCGCGCCGACAAGAAACCAACAGTATCTGAAAGGCATCTAGTTCGAAGTGTCTAGCTACTAACGGCTAGCGACGAAGCCTTGACTTACTGAGAATCGGAAGCAGAGAGCTTTTTAATATGAACAAAAAGCTCCTCTGCCTCGGCTGTGAGTTTAGAGTACATTCTGATATCGCCATTTCTCTGTGCACGCATCGCCTGCTCTAGCAACATTGAATGTCTTTTCTTTAGTTTTCTCGCGGGATCTCGTTTTAAGAATGAGAACATAGTTAACTCCGTTTAATTGGTTTGTCTGGTTTACGAAGCTTTATCACAAACAGATTCATCTCCAACGCTAATCACGCTACTTTCTTTGTTCTTCGTGCACATTCGTGCTTGATGAATTTATTGCTCTAATCGCTTGAAGGAAGGGGAAAAAGAGACCATCATGGACTCTAGGGAACCAGAAATATCACCAAACACCCCAACCCTACCAATTCAAATTTTTTTCCAAGAGCGAGATACCCTAAATGGTTGATTTCACCAAAGGCACATGGATTTTTGAACCCGAAACCAGTCAAGTGACGGACACGTCTGTATCGATTACCACAGAGCCGGAAACAGACTTTTGGCAGCGCTCATATTATGGCTTTAGAAACGACAACGCCCCAGCATTATTGCTTGAGTCTAGTGATAACTTCTCATTCACCACAAAAGTGAGCTTTCAGTATCAGTCTCAGTTTGATCAATGTGGGCTAATTATCTATTTGGATAGTGAAAATTGGTTCAAAGCATCCATCGAATATGAATACGAGTCATTTTCTCGACTCGGCAGTGTTGTGACCAACCTTGGTTATTCTGACTGGGCGACAACGGATATCCCGCTCCCTAATGAGATCTGGTACCGTTTAAGCCGACGTGGTCCTGATTTTCTAATCGAATCCTCGCTTGATGGCGCACATTTCAAACAAATGCGTATCTTTCATCTTCATAAGCTAGGAGAAACAACGCCGGAAATGGGTAAATGCAACCCACCAATGCCGACGGAGTCATCGGTAAAATTTGGTGTGTATGCGTGCAGCCCGACACCATCTTCGTTTACCGCAACTTTCACTGATTTCACTCTAGAACCAAGTCAGTGGCTTGCTCATCCAGCTTGATATAACATTATGATATTCCTATTTTTTAGGGATTACTTGGACCTTCTATGAACAAGGAGACTTCATGTTAAATTCTGATACAGCGAAAGCAGTCATCGATCACGCCCTCTTTCTCGGCGCTGATTTCGCAGAGCTTTTCGTCGAACACCATCAAACCAATTCCGTCCAGATCGCGTCTGGTGAAGTCGATAAAGTTAACTCAGGTATCGATTTTGGTATTGGTATTCGTCTCTTCTTTGGTCACAAAGTGTTATACGGCTACACCAACAACACTGATGAGGCTGAACTAAAGCGCGTAACGTCACTACTCGCAGCAAAAGACAAGAGAGAGCAAATCGCAACAGCGGGTGCTTTGAATCTAAACCGCTACCCAGTCCAACACGGGTGCCGCTTGCCACTGAGCAAAGACGCCAATTTGGACTCAAAGATTGCGTTTCTTCTAAAAACCGATGCAGCAGTTCGCGCTGAAAGTGAATACATCACACAGTTTATCGGTAGCGTTCTGCAGCGAGAGCAGCAAATATCCATCTTCAACTCAGAGGGCTTGCACGTTGACGATACACGTCATTACATCCGCGTATCGGGTAACTCCGTTGCTCAAAAAGGTAATGAACAATCCTCTGGTATGGAAGGTCCAGGCGCACTAGCAGGCTGGGAGTTTAGTGAGCAGTTAGATGCCAAAGAACTCGGCCAGACCATCGCCCAACAAGCATTAGTCAAACTTGGTGCTGATGCCTGTCCATCTGGTGAAATGCCTGTAATCATTGGTAATGGATTTGGTGGCGTTATCTTCCACGAGGCCTGTGGGCACTTACTCGAGACCACCTCTGTCGCCAAAAAAGCATCCGTCTTTCATGACAAAATGGGAGAAATGATTGCGCATACAGCGGTAAGTGCCGTTGATGATGGCACGATGACCAATGAGTGGGGCTCTATCCATGTCGATGATGAGGGCATGCCAACGCAGCGCACTCAATTAATCAAAGATGGTCAGCTCACTAGCTTTATGGTTGATAAAATGGGCGGCATGAAAACCGGCTTTGAGCCCACTGGCTCTGGACGCCGCCAAAACTACAAATTTGCCCCAACGTCACGCATGAGAAACACCTTTATTGAAGCAGGTGAACACTCACTAGACGACATGCTAGCGGGCGTAGAACGCGGCATTTACGCTAAAAAAATGGGCGGTGGCTCAGTTCAGCCAGGTACAGGAGAGTTCAACTTCGCGGTTCGCGAAGCGTACTTGGTGGAGAACGGCAAAATCACCAAACCGCTTAAAACCGCGACTCTTATTAGCACTGGTCCTAAAGTACTCAAAGAGATTAGCATGGTAGGCAAAGACATGGCGCTGGCACCAGGTATGTGTGGATCTGTTAGTGGCTCAGTACCAACAACGGTTGGCCAGCCTTCGTTAAAAGTGGACAACATTCTAGTGGGAGGCGGAAACTAATGAGCCAAGACAAACAACTTCTCAGCGCTGTTGATTACGTTCTCTCAGAGGCAAAGCGCCAAGGTGCTGAAGCTGACGTTATCGTCAATCGCAGCAATAGTTTTTCACTGAAAGCCAACCAAGGTCAGCTTGATGAATACAAGGTCAGTTCAAGCCAAGTTCTTGGTGTTCGGGTTGTCAAAGACGCACGTATTGCAACTAGCTATTCTGAATCATTAGAGGAATCCAGCCTAGATTTGATGCTCACCAACGCGCTGCAAAGTGCTCGTTTTTCCAAACAAGATGAGCACCAAACGATCAGCTGTGTTGATAGCAAGATCACCACCGATATTGCAGAAATCGCGCAAGAAGACACAACCTCCGCAGATGACAAAATCGCTCTGTCTCTCGCACTTGAAAAAGGCGTTCTCGACCTGCCCCATGCTTCAAGCGCTCCTTATAACGGTTATGCCGATGGCGAGAGCCAACTGATCCTTGCCAACACTCAAGGCACGCTATGCCAACACTTTGAACGTTCGTTTAGCTGCTACGCTTACACCTTGTTCGAAAAAGATGGCAAGCAATCCATGGCGGGTAAAGTGTCAGTTGGCCGACGCTTTGACGAACTAGATCCTAGCTACTGTATCGAAAAAGGCTACAACCTTGCACGTGACCTCCTTGATGGTGCACCTGTTGCTACTGGTGAATATTCAGCAATTTTTGATGTCGGCGCGCTAAGTAGCCTATTCGGTGCATTCGTCAGCGCATTCTCTGGTGTCAGTGCAATGAAAGGCATCACACCACTAGCGAATAAGGTTGGTCAGTCTGTTGCCAGCGAGCTAATCACCCTAACCGACGCAGCGTACATGCCAAACGGCATGGCCATCGCCGCGTTTGATAGCGAAGGTTTTGCGACGCAAGACAACATCCTAATTGCTAACGGGCAGTTAAGTACCCTACTCCACAACAGCCACACTGCCAGCTACCTTGGTGCAGTATCAACGGCTAGCGCAGCGCGCGGTGCAAAATCGAGCTTAGATGTTTCCACAAATCACAAAGTGATTGCTACTGGTCAAAGTAGCGCGTCTGAAGTGAGAGCTGGGGAATACTTAGAACTAGTCGAACTGCAAGGCGTGCACTCTGGTGCTGATGTTGTCAGCGGTGATTTCTCATTTGGCGCTAGCGGCTTTTTATGTCGAGATGGTAAACGAGTACAGCCTGTTCGTGGTATTACTGTAGCGGGTAACTTCTACAAGATGCTGAAAGAAATCGATGCCGTTGGGGATACGCAGCTTGTGAATGATAGCCGCAGTTTCTTTGCACCTGATGTTAGGTTTACAAGGTTGAGTATTGGCGGTAAGTAGGTTGGTAGAATGGCTTAGTGGCACAAGATCGTTTGCCACTGAGCCTAGTTTTTATCAGAGCTCTAAGAAAACATTTTCCGATATATTACTTCTCCAAAAACGGTTTTCATCGCTCTTTTCGCACTGCTCTCATCTGTGTTTTTTGCAAGCATCTCCTCTAGTTTCAAGGCCCCTCCTCGAGAATATGGACTAGTTCCATCTTTCAAAATATTATCTATCAACATTTCAACAACTTCTCTAAACACATGATGCTGTTCATCTTCATAAGCACATATCCAAGATGAAACAAACTTCTCTTCCGATGAAAAGTTCAACAATGGGAGAACCATCGGTAACACCTTGCCCTGCAAGGCCGTTGCGAACATAATACTCGAAGGGTAATAATTCTGGATACTACTTTTGCTTACACCAAACTCTTTAGCCAACCTATCATAGGTTACAGCTCCCCACCCTTCCTCAAGAAAAATTGAAAGAACTAACCCATCCAAGATCAGTTTCTTCTTCGCTCTCTCCTCTGCAGAAATTCTCGCCATCAACACACCATAACTTCTGTCTATAAATCACAGACCGCAGTATAAATACAAAAGTTATATAGTACTAGTATCAAAAAAAATCATTTTTTAAAGTACTAGTATTGAAAAACAAAAAATAACCACTTAGAATACCCCTAACGCTTAATGGATGAGCTGCCATTTACATGGAATTAGTACTAGTACCAATAAAACAGGTAACAAAATGAAAAAAAACATTCTAAGTACACTTATTGCAGCTACATCTTTAAGTCTTATTGGCTGTAACGCAGATGATGTAAGCAATAATGCAGAACTAACCTCTCGAGCTGTTACTGCTAACTTATCAACTCCAACATCCGTCGACATTAGTTCAGATGAATACTGTGGTGATGCCAATATTCATGAAATCTGTCACTTACAGGGTAAAGTCGTCAAAATCTACTCGAAAGGCAGTTTTAATGATGAATTATTTGCTCACTTCTTGCGTGTAGATGGGTATAGTATTTTTGTAGAGGATAAGATTGACGGTATTGGTGAAAACAAAACCTACACTGTAGCCGAGTTAATAGCTAGTAACGGTGGAACTGAAGATGATATTACGAAACTAAAAAGCTTCACTATTGATGTCATCGGTGACGCAAAAATCACTCTAGTTGCACCGCAACAATACTCTCAAAAAGGAATAGCATACTCGTATACGGCTATTGGAGAAGAGTACATTGACCGTAGCATCAATGATTTCGAATTAGAGGCCGTTAATGACCCTCGCTATTCTTTTGTAACGGTAACTGCAACTGAAGATGTAGACGCTCGAAACACTTTATTAGCTGATGAGACTATGTTCGGTACTTTTAACAAAGATAAAACTAAGGCATATCACAGTGCATATGTGATTCAGGAGGATTCAGTACTTACGATCACTACAACTACTGGTGAATCAATGTACCAAAACCTCTCAGATTACGTGGACCCTGAAACAGGGCTAGCCGATGGATATGACCCTAAAATCGCAAAACACTGGAACTTTATTGTGTCAAAGTCTGAAAATGGAGGCATAATTATTACTCCGCCTGACTTCGCGGATCCCATTGAAATCAGCCCTAAAGAGCCAGTTCTAAGTTCTGAATCATTACACTTTGCCAACATTGTCTCTACAGACTTCAATGGTAGTGTAATTATTAATGTTGATAAGTCAGAGCGTGATGATCGAGAAGATGAAGCCAAAGCCGTTACTAATGTTGCTCCAGGCTACGCTCTGGGATCTTATAACCAAGAGTTTAGCGGTATCATACATGGAGAAGGTGAAACCTCCCATCTATTCGTAAATATCTATCTAGATGGTCTATACCTAATCAATGGAAGTCTACGCGAAGTAAAGGCTATTTCGTTGACCAATGAAACCAAAGATACAGGTATCGTTACCGTCAGTTATGAAGACTATAGTGAGACAAATAGCGCTCCTTTGTCTGACTTCCAAGAGCACAAGGTAATTCTTTGGAATGAGTTAGGAGGCCTTACACTCGGTAACTTTTACCTTAGATTGAATGCAGAAGTGACCAATGCAGAAGGTGAGCTTGAGCCTAATCGTAATGTTGGAAGAAACATAGAAATCAATGAGTACAATTTCGATTTAAAGGATGGTGCTGAGCCAATACTCCCTTAAGCTTTTCAAACTAAAAAAACGCTCGAAGTAATACGACTTCGAGCCTTTTTAAGGCATAAATTTCTATCTACAGATTGTTTTTTCAAGTTACGACGAACAACTATAATGCGTCACCCCACCCACATCAAAAAGTTCCAACGGTCTCAACCGATAAAACTTCCCTTCAACCTCTTTCGATTGCTCCCCATAAGGTTCGCCAAACACATCTTGTAACTCATGAATCAAACCAAACTCCCCTAGCTCTGCTTGTTTATACGCTGGCACAACTAACCACTCACGCCAAGTATACTTAGGGTTCACGCGCTGCATTTGCGTTGATAGTTCCTGCTCACTGATAGAGGTATCAAGCTTTCTTCTCCACTCCGTTAACCAGTCACTCCATTGATTCATCAGTTCCTCATCTGGAGACGTATAGAAACTCGGTTCAAGCTCAGATATGGTTTTAGGTAGGTGGGATAACTGGCGGAAGAAGATCGTGTAATCCACATGAGTCATCATCATGAGTTTAAACAGCTCTTGAAGAAGGTCGCCGTCGAACTCTATAAGACCTAGCTTTGCAGTCCACATTTCGCTCAGTTTATCGTGCATCACTTGTGCGAAATCATCTTGAATCTGGCCCAGCTGTTCTAGCGCTACCGAATCATCACGAATCAAAGGCATTAATGCCGAGCAAAAGCTTTCGAAGTTTTTCTCCGCAGCTTGAGGCTGGTTGAAGAATGAAAAATGACGACCACCGCCAGTCCAAGGCTGGTAATAGGGTTCAAAGCGCTCAACAAAACCAAACGGCCCGAAGTCGAGTGTGAATCCGCCTATCGCACAGTTATCGCTATTGAAGTTCCCTTGGCAGAATCCGACGCGCATCCAGTGGGTCACTAACGTTGTGAGTCTGTCTCGAAAAGCCGCGGCAAAGGTGAGTAGCTTTTCTTTGGCAGAAAGTGTGGGATCGATTTGATCTGAATACTCACGCTCAATAGCGTGATCGACGATCATCTCCAGTTCACGCATCGCTTCGGGGTGAGCGTCGCTGCGTGCTCTGCGTCCAAACAGCTCTAGCTGCCCTACCCTTAGAAATGACGATGCTACACGAGTCGATATCGCCACAGGGTTGGAAACCATGATATCTGGATTCTCAGAATGGGAACCCTCACGATACCAAGGTCTATCAACCGTTTCTGACTGAGAGGCAAACAAGCAAAGCGAGCGCGTTGTGGGAATACCTAAGCTGTACATGAGTTCTTGAGCAAGAAACTCTCTCACGCTAGAGCGAAGTACCGCGCGTCCATCTGCGCCTCGACAATAAGGAGTTGGACCGCCGCCTTTCAGTTGCATCTCCCATCGCTTATTGTTAAAGACGCCTTCAAAGATAGACATGGCGCGTCCGTCACCGTATCCGTTACCCGTTTTGAATGGGCATTGTTCAATGTACTCAGTACCGTAGATAGAAAGCGCGTATCCTGTTGCCCAGCCAAACTTTTCCATTGGTTCAGGTGCTTGGCTTAACTGGCCCGAGAAAACGTTTCGGAACTCATCTGTTAGCGCTAATGCATTTTCTAAACCAAGTTCTTCAAATAGTGATTGGCTGTGAGTAATGTAGATAGGATCGGCAATAGGTGTTGGTTTTACTGGAACAAAATGCCCTGTAAATACTTGCCTTAGATTATGGTCATTTCCAGTGCCATCAGAGTCAGGGTCGCGATTAAGCGACATCATTAATGAGTAGTCTGCGGCTTTGGCAAACTCTTCAATAGTAGTGATTCCTTTGATCGACTTTTTCTCTGCTCGTTCACTCATCCTAACTCTCTAATCCCTTTGATAATTTTCAATCTCTGCCTGCATCATACGGACAATCTATCAATAAGTATGACTTTTATCTTAATAACTAGCCAACACTCAGTCTATTAGCGTAATATGTCATACAAAACTCCCGCTCCTCTCTGCCATTTAATACGGAATCTCAATGACTCAAGGAATTCGCTATAAAGTCATTCTTCTCGCCTGCCTGATCATCAGCGTTGGTCAACTTAGCATGGGCTTAGTCTTTCCCTCTCTGCCTTGGATAGCGAAAGATTTCAATATCACTCTAGATGAAGCACAGTTACTGGTGGGTATTTACCTTCTGGGCTTTGGACCTTCACAATTTTTATATGGCCCCATCTCTGACGCTATCGGTCGAAAAAAGGTATTGTTGACCGGCTTAGTTATCGCTCTCTTGGGTCTAGTGATGATCATCTTGATGCAAAACTCCTTCAAAGGCATGGTGCTTGGTCGATTCTTGCAAGGGGTGGGAACAGGTTGCTGCGCGGTACTTGCTAGGGCATCGACACGTGATCAGTTCAGCGGAGCGGATCTACCACTGGCTATGTCATACATTGCAATGGCAGCGTCGATTACGCCGGTTATTGCGCCTGTGCTTGGTGGATTTATCAACTTCCACTTCGGCTGGAGTATGGTTTTCGTGTCGCTGTTTAGTTATGTGGCACTGGCATGGGTTGCAATCGCAATTCTATTCAAAGAAACAGTGGCAGAGAAGTCATCCATACCCTCTCCTAAAAAGATGATTATTCAGTATGGAGAGCTTCTACGCTCAAGTTACTTTATGAGCTTTGCCAGTATCGGTTGGCTCAATTTTAGCTTGATGATCACTACAGTCTCCGTCATGCCGTTTATCATGCAAAATCAAATTGGAATGAATTCCGATGAGTATGCGCTGTGGGCGCTGATCCCTGCCCTCGGTATGATTTGTGGTACCACGATTTGTAACCGTGTTCGTCCAATCATCGGCAGCAAAAAGATGCTGTTGTGGACACCTGCTTTGCATGCCACCGCAGCCCTGTGGTTACTGTTCTGTCCGCTAGAGCCTATCTACCTCATGCTGGGGCAACTGCTTATGATCTTAGGGAATGGTATTGCGCTGCCTTGTGCACAAGCCATGGTGATGCTGCCTTATAAAAAACAAGCGGGCGCAGCAGCTGCATTATCAGGTGGTGGACAGATGATCGTCTCTTCGATTGTCAGTATGTCGCTGGTACAGCTTGGGTTGAGCCAACCGTGGCACCTGTCTATCGTCATTGCGGTATTCGCGGTGATTACGCTTAGCAATGTTATTAGAGGGTTCAAGGTGGCTCAGCCCGCTTAAGGCTGAGCTTAGACTATAACTAAAGCGTTTTTACGCTGTCGCGTATCACTAATGACGGCTCGAGTTGAACCACATCAGGAGCAAGATCGGTCTTATCGATCTTCGCAAGTAGGGTTTCTACCGCTGCTTTACCTAGTCGATACTTTGGCTGGTGAATGGTTGTAAGTGACGGGGTCATGTACTTCGCGATATGGATATCATCGTAGCCAATGATCGAAAGTTCATTGGGAACGATAATTCCCTTAGCATGAGCAATATTGAGCGCCCCCATCGCCATCATGTCATTACAGACAAATAGTGACGAAGGCAGAGGCCCACGCTCAATCAAGGCTTCCAGCGACTTAGCACCACCATCACACTCAAAGTCTGATTCGATGATCCAGTCTGGATTAATAGCAAGATGATGCTCTTTCAGCGCCTTCTTGTATCCCTCATAACGCATCAAGGCTTGATGACGGTTAAGTGGACCAGTAATACAACCCACTTCTTTATGACCATTCTCGATTAAGTGTTTTGTCGCAAGATATCCACCCAGAAAGGAGTTATCTTGGATCTTGTCACTTTCGAAATGCATTGGCCCCCAGTCCATCACCACAACTGGGACTGACGGATACTGCTCAAAGATATCGAGCTTCTCACCCGCTAGTGTCGCACACATCAAAATCAGTCCATCCACACGCTTTTGAAGCAAAGTGTCGATAGAGGCTTTCATTCGCTCGGTATCACCTTCGGTATTACAAAGGATGAGGTTGTAGTTTTGATGATAACAGCTGCGTTCGACCCCTTTTACTACCTCTCCAAAAAACGGGTTGGTTGAGGTAGTCACTAACATTCCAATTGTTCGTGTACGATTCATTTTGAGGCTACGCGCCAACGCAGATGGTGCGTAGTTGAGCTCTTTCGCTGCGTTGTTCACGCGCTCAGAAATCTCTTCACTCACGAATCGTGTTTTGTTGATGACATGACTCACGGTCGACGTTGAAACGCCCGCGAGCCTTGCTATGTCCTTCATCGTTGCCATTGGGCAAGGGTCTCCACTGCTTCTTGTTATGTTTATACGCTTAGAGTAAGCCGCTAAGCTTGTTGAGCTAGAAACTCTTTTACTTCATTCAAGGTAGGAATGGAAGTCTGAGCGCCAAATCGAGTCACTGAAATCGCTGCCGCTGCGTGGGCGAACACAATCGCTTCTTCGATAGGCTTTCCGTCTATGAGACCAGTGACTAGCGCGCCATTGAAGGTGTCACCTGCCGCTGTAGTATCTGTCGCCTCTACTTTGAAGCCTGGGATACGCTCACCTCGACCATTTTGGCTAAGCCAAACGCCTTTTGAACCAAGGGTGATCATAACGATTTCGATACCCTTGCGGTGAAGCGCGTTTGCAGCTTCTTGTGCAGAATCATCGTCGGTAACGGTAATGCCCGTTAGGACTTCGGCTTCGGTTTCGTTTGGTGTGATGACATCAACGCAAGAGAGTAGAGAATCTGGTAGAGCTCGAGCTGGTGCAGGGTTAAGCACAACGTTGGTCTTTGCTACTTTAGCGACTTGCGCTGCGTATTCAATACCTTCGATTGGCGTTTCTAGCTGCATGAGTAGGTAATTCGCGTTCTCTAGCAGACCTTTATGTGGCTCTACACGAGCTTTTGTTAGCTTGGCATTTGCTTCTGCTGAAATACAGATGCTGTTTTCACCACTGTCGGCTACTTGAATCATGGCAATACCAGTCGGTGTGCCTGGCTCTAATTGAACACCCGCGATGTTGATACCATCAGATTTGAATGCTTCGCGAATATTGATACCAAAAGCGTCATCGCCCACACAAGCAATGAAACCCGTATCGCCGCCGAGTCTTGCAGCAGCAACCGCTTGGTTAGCGCCTTTGCCACCTGGGATGACTTGATAGTTTCCACCATGCAATGTTTCGCCTGGACGAGGGAAAGAAGGAACTTGCAGTACATGGTCTGCATTCACACTACCCAACACGATGAGTTTATTCATACTTTGTTCCTTTTTAACTCTTTTATGTAGATAACTTGGGGTTGCCTTTGGGTGGCAAGCCGAAGGTATCTGGTTGTTTTAAAGCGATGCTTAGGCTGCCTGTTCTCCCCCTGATAAGGGGGAGCTAGAGGGGGTAAAAGCACTAAAGCTTAACTCACACACACCACTTAAATTTGCTTCGCAAATTCAAGTGCACCCCTCCTAACCTCCCCTTATAAAGGGGAGGAACATTAGGCTGGCTCCTATCGTCGCCTCGCCTATTCATTAACAGCTCTTAGCTCTCCCCCTGATAAGGGGGAGTTGGAGGGGGTAAATGCGCAGGAGCTTAACTCACACACACCACTTAAATTTGCTTCGCAAATTCAAGAACACCCCTCCTAACCTTCCCTTAGTAAGGGGAGGAACATTAGGCTTGCTCCTATCGTCGCCTCGCCTATTACTCAGCTACTACTTTAAGTGGTACTGGGATGTACTCTTCTACTTTTTCGCCTTTCAAGACTTTGTCAGCAGTCTCTACACCTAGTGCACCGATCATATCTGGTTGCTGTGCAATCGTTGCTGCTAGCTTGCCGCGTTTAACCGCTGCCATGCCGTCTTCAGTGCCATCGAAGCCAACGATCATCACGTCTTTACCCGCTGCTTGAACCGCACGAAGTGCACCCAGTGCCATTTCGTCGTTTTGTGCGAATACCGCTTGTACATCTGGGTTTGCTGCTAGAAGGTTTTCCATTACGTTCAGACCTTTAGTACGGTCGAAGTCAGCTGGCTGGCTAGCAAGTAGATCCATTTCTGAACCTTTAACTGCGTTCATGAAACCTTCACCACGCTCACGTGCTGCTGACGTACCTGCGATACCTTCTAGTTGAATAACTTTTGCCTTCTCACCAACTTTCTCCATGATGTAGTGACCTGCCATTTCGCCACCAACTACGTTATCTGATGCGATATGACTTACCACGTCACCACGGCTCGCGCCACGGTCAAGCGTCAGTACAGGGATGTTCGAGCGGTTTGCCATGCGGATAGCGTTCGATACTGCGTCTGAATCAGTTGGGTTGATAAGAATTGCTTTAACGCCACGAACCGTCAGATCTTCGATGTTTGATAGCTCTTTGCTTGGGTCATTTTGCGAGTCCAAAACGATTAGGTTGTAACCTAAATCCTTGGCTTTCGCTTCGGCACCTTCTTTCATCGTTACGAAGAACGGGTTGTTAAGCGTAGAGACAACAATCGCCATCGTGTCTTGTGCTGATGCAGCTGTAGACATAGAAGCAGATAGCACGGCAGCAGAGATTAAAGTGGCTAGTTTTTTCATCGTTTTAGTCCTTTGTGTAGGGGGCGGCTCAACTCATTGTCGAGCCTGTTATTGTAAATAATCTAGTGTTAATCGAGGTTACTTGTTTTTGTTGTCCACCAGTACCGCAAGCAAGATAACCACTGCTTTTGCGATCATTTGGTAGTAAGAAGAAACATCCAATAAGTTAAGAGCGTTGTTCAAGAAGCCGATAATCAGGGCACCAATCAGCGTACCCATAATTCGACCCTTACCACCCATCAAGCTGGTACCGCCAAGAACAACCGCGGCAATGGCGTCAAGCTCGTATCCCATACCCGCTGTAGGCTGAGCCGATGACAGACGAGAGGTAACGATAATGCCCGCCAGTGCTGCAAGCAGACCACAGATCGCGTAAACACCAATCTTCACTTTGTCGACGTTAATACCAGACAAGCGAGTCGCTGATTCGTTGCCGCCTAGTGCATAAACGTAGCGACCAAAGCGAGTGTGGTTAAGTAGATACCAAACTGAAGCGAATACGACGACCATAATCCAAACTGGAACTGGAATGCCCAAAGCGTAACCCGTACCAAACCATGCGAACGCGTCAGCCGTGTCGGTAAAGCCTGTAGAGATTGGACGACCGTCGGTGTATACCATGGTCACGCCGCGCAGAAGCGTCATAGTAACCAGAGTGGCGATAAACGCCTGAACCTTACCTTTGGCGATGATAATACCGCTTATTGCGCCAAGAGCTGCACCGGCAAGAAGTGCGGTTGGAACCGCGATCAATACCGGGACTTCCATCGCTATCAAACTGGCCGCAAATGCACCACAAAGTGCGAGTACTGAGCCCACGCTCAAATCGATACCTGCGGTTAAGATGACCAAAGTCATACCCACTGCGATAATGGCATTCACCGAGGTTTGGCGGAGAATATTCAGAATATTATCGACGGTGAAAAAGTTCGGGTTTAGAAAAGACACCACGATAATTAGGAAGATCAGCGCAATCAGTGATTTTTGCTCAATCAACCATTCTTTATTGAAAAGAGGCTTCTTGTTTTCCATCTCGACGCTCATCTCTTTGTTGATGGTTTTGTTGTTCATGCTGCTTCCTCACTTACATTTTTGCCGACAGCGCATGCTAGTAGTTTCTCTTGGTCTGCATCTTGAGCCATAAACTCACCGCTTATATGTCCTTCATGCATCACCAAAATTCGATCGCTCATGCCAAGTACTTCTGGCATTTCAGATGACACCAAAATAATACTCATGCCATCTGCTTTAAACTTGTTGATTAGTTGATAGATTTCTTTCTTGGCGCCAACGTCCACACCGCGAGTTGGCTCGTCCAGAATAAGCACCTTGGGTTTAGTCATAAGCCCTTTGGCAATGGCGACTTTCTGTTGATTACCACCGGAAAGATTTCCAATGATTTGGTCACGAGTTGGCGTTTTGATGTTGAAGAGCTTGATAAAGTCTTCTACTGCAATCACTTCTTCACTGTGCTGGATCTGCATACCTTTTGATAGCTGCTCCAGTGCACAGATCGACATGTTTTCTTTAACGGACAATCCGAGTACTAAGCCATCTCCTTTACGATCCTCTGAGATGTAAGCAATACCGTTTGCCAAGCCTTCTTGAGGGCTATCTGGGTTAATGGTTTTACCATTAAGAATCACATCACCAGACTGGCGTTTCAGCGCGCCATAGATAATTTTCATTAGCTCTGTGCGCCCTGCTCCCATCAAGCCGGATACACCAAGGATCTCTCCTTGATCTAGGGTAAAGCTCACATTATCAACGCCTGGGCCCGAAAGATTTTTTACTTCGAGGCTTGTTTTACCGTGGACGGCATCAATACGAGGGTACTGCTCATCTAGCTTACGACCTACCATCATCTCGATTAGGGTGTCTTCATCAGTTTCGGCAACGGTACGCTGACCGATGAACTTGCCATCACGAAGTACGGTAATGTCATCGCAAATCTCAAAGATCTCTTTGAGGCGGTGAGAAATGTAAACAATGCCGCAGCCTTGTTCACGAAGCTCATTAATGACACTGAAAAGGGATTCGGTCTCTGTATCTGTCAGTGCGTCGGTTGGCTCGTCCATGATGATAACTTTCGACTCAAACGACAGAGCTTTCGCGATCTCAACCATCTGTTGTTCGCCCAAGCTTAATTCACCCAAAGGCGTTTTCGCGCTGTGTTTCACGTTGAGTCTTGCAAGCAATCGGTCTGCTTCGGCGTACATTTCAGACCATAAAATACGTCCAAACGCATTGGTCTTTTCACGACCTAAGAAGATATTCTCGGCGATGGTGAGCTCAGGGATAAGATTGAGCTCTTGGTGAATAATACTGATGCCCGCTTGTTGAGAGTCTCGTGGTCCCTTGAACCCAGTTTCTTCGCCTTGATAGCGAAGCTCTCCGGAGTCTTTCGAGTAAATGCCTGTCAGCACCTTCATCAACGTAGACTTGCCAGCACCGTTTTCGCCAAGCAGTGCCATCACTTTACCTGGGTAGACGTTAAGGCTCGCTTTATCCAAAGCCTTAACACCAGGGAAGGCTTTTTCAATCTCGCTGAGTTGTAAAATTGGTTGCAGCATGAGGATGTCCTGTATATTTCGCTGAACTTAACTCGTATTTCGTGGCGGCTTAAAACACGACGCCAGCTTGGAAAATTACATTGGCATAAGGTGTACACTCACCTGTTCTAACGACTGCTCTTGAATCAACAGTTTTGGCTTTAAACTCTTCATGAGTAACATAACGAACAGTAATCTCTTTCCCCGTATTAGCCTGCTCTTGCTCTATCACTGCGAGCAATGCGTTGTGAAGCTCTGGGCTCACTGCTTTAAATTCTTCAGCTAGAACCACACCTTCGATCTGAGCTTCTGATAGATAGACTTTAACGGTATCGATGAAGGCTGGTACGCCGTGAGTTAGGGCTAAGTCGATACGCTGCACTTCATCGGCAATCGGCAAACCTGCATCGCAGATCGTCACCTCATCGGTGTGCCCCAAGGTTGACACCAAATAGGAAAGTTCTGAGTTAATTAGGGCGCTTTTTTTCATTGTTAGTACCTGCTTCATGCGGCTTTATCGAGACTGTAGGGCTTGATAAAAATTCTTGGTCACTTTGCTGTTATCTTTTGTTGATAAAACAATCATCGAAACGTTTCGATGACAATCCTAGCGTAGTCTGAGTAAAGATCGATGCAAGTTGCATTTAAGTGTGACTCAGATCGCCTCATCGAAACGTTTCGATGCGTTTTTCGTGAAAAGTCTCAAATTGTAAATAGAGTGTCTTGGGGAAGAAATAAAAGAAGAACTAATCAAACGGATTGGCTAGATAAGCATCACGTTGATTAAACGGCGTGTTCCACTTTCATACAAGATGAGATATGCGGTCCTGAAGCAAAATGACAACCAATAAGTTTCAGCGATTCTAGTTGCCCTTCGGTCTCGACGCCTTCAGCAATTGTCTCTATATTCAGTACTTTAGCTAAGCTAACGATGGCTTTTGCAACCTGCTCGACTGATTTGTCTTGCGCGATTTCAGCAACTAGCTGAGCACCAACCTTAAGCTTTTGTATTGGCAGCTCACGTAGCTCGGAAATGGAAATATGCCCCATTCCAAAATCTGCCACGGTTATCTGACAACCTAGTTCGACAAGCTGATAGAGCTCATCGACACAGCGTTTCTTCGAGAGCATGTCTTCAAATACTTCTAGCACTAGGCAGCGAGGTGGTAAGTGATACTTTTCGAGAATATCGGTCACTTCTTGAGTAAAGAGTCCATGTCCGAAGTTCTTCGAGGATACCTTAACCGCGACAGTTTTTAGCTCGCCAACTGAAGCGTACTTACAGGCTTGTTCGATAGTAAATAGATTAAGCTTGCGTATCAGCTGAGTTTCTTCTGCAATAGGAATGAACTCGAATCTATCGACCTCACCAAACATCGCATCACTCCACTCAAGGCGGCTCTTGTACGCAACGACGTTTTTTAGATCCAGATCGATGACGGGCAAAAAGCTCACCTCGAGCTTGTGCGATTCTATGGCTTGAGCAAGACGTTGCGCCATCGCAGTTTTGCGTCCCCACTGCTCACCCATCGCTTCATCGTAACTCATCCAAGTCGTTTGACATTGTTTGGCACGGTACATCGCGAGGTCAGCTTGCTTAAGTAGCAAACTGGTAGGAATCGTCCTACTTACATTCGTTGTAATCCCAACAGAGGCTGAGCCACGCTCGGACTTGTTGCCCACTTCAATAAAGGCAATCGCATCTACAATATGTTGTGCATAGTGTTCTGCGCGCTTTTTTCCACAGTTAGGGAGCAAGGCAACAAACTCATCGCCTCCCAAACGCGCGACCAAACCATTGTCACCAACAGCTGTTTTAAAGCGCTTGGCCACGTTTTGCAGGAACAGATCTCCAAAGTCGTGCCCTTTGCTGTCATTGATAGACTTAAACTCATTAAGGTCGATCAACAGTAGCGAATATGGATGGTTGGTAGATTGCTCATCTACTAAGAAACGTTGCAGGTGCTCAAAGAAAGACGTTCTATTGGGAAGTCTGGTAAGGGCATCAAAATAGGCGAGATCACTGAGTCTATCCGTTAGGTGCTTCTCTGACGTTACATCTCGCTTAACCGCAATGTAATAAGACTGTCCAAGGTAGTCGAAAGGACTGATGTGGGCATGCTCGATAAACAGAGAGCCATTTTTCTTTCTGTTTACCAACTCACCATGCCAATCCTTACCGGTTACAAGCTTAGACCACATATCTTGGTAGGTGGCAGAAGAGGTTTGTCCCGACTTGAGGAGCTTAGGGTTTCTGCCAATGACTTCTTCGCGAGTATAACCAGTCAGTCGAGTGAACTGTTCATTGACGTACTGAATGCATGCAGTGTCATCAGTAATAATGACGGCAACCGAAGCGCTTTTCAGTGCTGATTCCATCAATCCCAACGACAACTCAAATTCCATAAAACGTAACGCCTAGCCTAACTTCTAACAGTCAATATCGATAAGTAAGGAAAACATGATAAAATTTAATGGAACCAACATCAAACAAAACGTCAAAAACTTGCTGTTTTAACAACATTTTTTTGACGCACTAGAAACTAATCGTCTTTGAGACAGTAACTTGGAGAGCATAGTCGCCTAACATTATGACAGTTAGACGAACTATGTATGGAAATGCAGACGTGAAGAAGCGTTTAAAACGCGCTAGTCATTATCAATCTGTTTAATGACGCGACATGGATTACCTACCGCTAAACTATTTGCTGGAATGTCTTTGGTCACCACGCTTCCAGCACCGATCACGGCATTATCGCCAATGGTCACACCAGGACAAACGATCGCGCCACCGCCAATCCAGACGTTATTACCTATCTTAATTGGTAACCCGAACTCAACTTCATCTTCAACTCGACCTTTCACATCGAGTGGATGTCCCGCGGTATAAATCTGCACATTCGGCGCAAACAACACGTTATCACCAATCTCAACCACATTAACGTCTAGGATGACGCAGTTAAAGTTGGCGTAAAAGTTTTCACCAACGTGAATATTCTCACCATAGTCGCAGCGAAATGGCGGCTCTAGATAGAGACTCCCCTTTCTGTTGGGAATCAAGGCTTCTTGCGCTTCTTTCCACTCTGGTGTGTTAGGGATACTATCGTTTAGCTTTTTGAGAGTGTGACGACATTGGACTCGTGAAGCCAGCAACTCCTCATCCCATGCTAGATAAGGTTCGCCAGCAAGCATTTTTTCACGTTCAGTTTTGGTAGACATCTATTTCTTCCACTTATTGTAATTACTGATAGCATTCAATGATTAACAATCTATGACAATGTCAGAAATTTGTCAGATAAGCGCGGTTATTTCATGGTATCGCTAGCGTCGTCACACTATGTGTAGAAGTCTAATTATTGTCTATCAAGCTTAGAATTGCTTGCGCAGCGGCTCTTGAGCTAGCGGGGTTTTGACCAGTGACCAGCTTGTCATCAATCACAACATATTCTGCCCAATCTTCCGCTTTGGAATACGATGCACCGAGTTTTACCAGCTCATCCTCGAGAGAGAATGGAACCACATCAGAAAGACCGACAGCGGCCTCTTCTGAGTTGCTAAACCCGGTTACTTGACGACCTTTAACCATAGGCGTTTCGTCTTCATTAGCGGCATTAATCAACACGCCGGAAGCATGGCATACTGCCCCAATGGGTTTATCATCGCTGTAGAAATCATCAATCAAAGTTACGGAGTCAGGATCGCAGGTAAGATCCCAAAGAGGTCCATGTCCACCAGGGAAGAATATGGCGTCATAATCGCTTGCGCGGACTTCGACTAGCCTCAAGGTGTGCGATAGATGTGTTTTCGCGACATCATCATTTTCAAAGCGTTTTGTCGCTTCTGTTTGATAGTCTTCGTTTTGGCTCTTGGGATCGATGGGAGGGTGACCACCAGCAGGAGAACACAATGTGATATGAAGACCCGCGTCTTTAAAAACATAATACGGGGCGGCAAACTCTTCTAACCAAAATCCTGTTTCTTCGTTGGTATCACCCATACGACGATGCGATGTCAGGACCATTAGGATTTTCTTTTGAGTCACTCGATACTCTCCACTAGATGTATACATTAAACCTAGTGAAAAGCTGAGAAATTTCAAATACAAGGGGAGCCGATAACCGACTCCCCTATCATATAGCTCGACGACTTAACCTTGTAAAGCAGGTCTGGTTGACACTTTATCAAACCAACTTTTGATGTTCTGATTAGATTCAAACACTTCAATCTTCAGTGCATTGACCGCAACTACTACAAGGATATAAGCGCTGATATCAGCGATACTATAATTCTCTGTTGCTACGTAGCTTGACTGCCCGAGTTGCTTGTCTAATTTCGGTAAAAACAGTTCCACTCTGTGCTTCGCTTCTTTACCCCAATCCTCAACACAGTTTT
Source organism: Vibrio maritimus (assembly GCF_021441885.1). Classification (NCBI taxonomy): domain Bacteria; kingdom Pseudomonadati; phylum Pseudomonadota; class Gammaproteobacteria; order Vibrionales; family Vibrionaceae; genus Vibrio; species Vibrio maritimus. The sequence continues at coordinate 1,586,481 of NZ_CP090439.1, read as the reverse complement.
CTCGGTCGCTGTATAAGCCAGTTAAGTTTCTGAATGCTTGAAACGCATTTTGAATACCATCGATTTCAACGATGCGGTTCCACATTTCTACCTTAGCGCGCTCTACCGTATTCTGGCCAAACAGGTTCAAGTCATTCGGTGTGATTTCATCAAAATAGCGACTGATAGCCACGGTTTCACTTAAGTGCGTACCATCATCAAGCTCTAGCAAAGGCACTTTACCGTTCACGCTTTTGTCTTGGTAACCCTGATCTAGGTTATCCCCTTCCCTAACGTTAATTTCGACACGCTCCAAATCCGTAACACCGATTTCACTCAAGAAAAGGTTAAGGCGTTTACAGCTTACCGTCGCCGCTTGTTCGTACAATTTCATGGTTTGTCCCTTTTATCTAACCGATCGTTTAGATATACTCTATGCAATAACTAAACGATCGGTCAAGAATTAATTTCCGTTTCTGCTCAGTATGCTTGTACAATACGAGCTGCAGTTGGGCAGTAATGAAATGAACGTTTTATCTGGGGTTTGTATGGCAAGAAAAGCTAACTTTTGTAAACAAGAAAAGCTTGAGCAGGCGATGGCTCTGTTCTGGAGCAAGGGCTTTGCCAATACCTCCATTAACGACCTAACTGAAACGCTCGAGATCAATCGCTTTAGCTTGTACAACACCTTTGGTGATAAGGAGACTCTGTATTATCAAGCTCTCGACAACTACCTAAGTTCGATCTCCTTTCCTAAATTAGAGCCTTTGCGAGCTAGAGATGCGGGTATAGATACGCTGGAAACCTTCTTAGTAGGCTTTGCTGAAAAGCAAAAAGAGAATACGTGTGGCTGCTTTATTCAGAATGCCGTGGTCGAACATGCCGGCGAGAATCAAGAAGTCTTAAAGCGCAGCGATGCGCTATTCAACACCCTACAAACGGCAATAGTAGAAGCAGTTAAGAGTGCCCAACACCAGTCCCAGATAAGCCTAAAACTAGATGCTGAGTCACTGGGACAGTTCGTTCTCTGCCAGATGCAAGGGATGCGAGTACTTGGCAAAGCAAAACGCTATCAAGAAATTGATACCGCCACACAAGTGCTGCTCCAATACTTAAAAAGCGCATAAAAAAAGACGCCTTTCTAGGCGTCTTTTTCTTTCACAACTCATTCTAGAACTAGGCGAGCACGCCCATAAAGTAAGGGATAATGAACGCGTTAGCCAAATCAATGAAGAATGCGCAAACCAATGGAACCACAATAAAGGCTTGATGCGAGTTACCGTACTTTTGCGCTACTGCTGACATGTTTGCCATCGCCGTTGGTGTCGAGCCCAATGAGATGCCACCAAAACCCGAACAGATAACCGCTGCGTCATAGTTTTTGCCCATCGCAGGGAAGATGATGAACAGGTTCACCAAAATAGCGACGATGAACTGAGCACCCAATATCGCAAAAATCGGTCCAGCCAAATCAACCAACGTCCACAGCTGCATACTCATCAGGGACATGGCCAAGAAAGCACCCAGAGACATATCCGCAATCAAAGCTACCGCTGGCTTATTGGCAGGCCACGTAGTCCCGGTAATGCGCGGATAGTTGTGCGGTACGATGTTAGAAAGAATAATACCTGCGAACAGACACGTTACGAATAGCGGCAATTGAAGCCCAAGGTATTCAACACCCTCATTAAGGAACACACCCACAATGATACAAGTGTGAATCGCCAACATGGCGTCTAGGAAGTCGTAAGAGGTAATTTTCGGCTCGGGTTTATCGTCGGCGACACCAACGTCTAACGCTTGATCCTCAGCGGGCTTCAAATCATGACGTTTAATTAGAAACTTAGCAATTGGACCACCCATGATACTTGCCAGTATCAAACCAAAGGTTGCACTCGCAATACCAATTTCCATCGCAGTATTCAGACCGAACTCTTCTTGGATCCTAGGAGCCCACGCGATTGCTGTACCATGACCGCCGATCAGTGAAACCGTACCACTCAATAGCCCCGCAACCGGCTCTAGACCAAATGCCGTCGCCACCGTAATACCCGTCAGGTTCTGTACAAGCATATAGCCAACCGTGATCACCAATAGAATGATAAGCGGCTTACCCCCCTTCATGAGGTCACCAAGGCTTGCGTTAATACCTATTGTCGTAAAGAAATAGACCAGCAGCACGTCTCGAGCCATTAAATCAAACGACACTTCAAGAGACGTGGCCATGTGGAATAGAGCGAACAGTACCGAGAATACAATACCGCCTGAAACAGGCTCGGGGATACTAAACTCCTTTAGAAACCCCACCACCTGGTTAAGTCTGCGTCCGACAAATAGAACAATAATGCCCATCGTCACCGCTAGAAAAGAATCAATATGAATGACACCGTCTTCAATCAACATAAATCTACATCCTGTAACAAATTTCTAACTACAGGATGCCCTTAATCAGAACGCTATCCAACTCTTTTCTAATTAATTTTTTATTTTGTTACACATCGCTCAAAAAGCATTCGGCAACTAGTTTTGAGCCTTAAGTTGTTCTATGACATACGGAGGCGCAACATTTCCCAACTCCTCTAAACAGACATCTGCTTTAGGATGGTCATGGCGAACGTAAATGTCACACACTGCATAAAGCTGCTCTGGCGCCCCGGAAATTAGATACGCTTTTTCAAAAGAATCCGTTGCTTTTTCTACGTCCAACGGCTCCTGTAATACACCATTTAAATACCAGTAATAGCTGTTACTTGGCGATAGCGTCGTTGCTTTCTCAATCGCCACAGCGGCTTGTGCTTTTTCATCCATGCGGACCAAGGTTAGCGCTTTCGCGTATTGCAACTGCCCCGATTTAGCGTTTTGCGCAATCGCTGTATTAAGCACGTCCAGCGCTTTTTGATCTTGAGACTGAGCTCGATAATTATCTGATAGGCTCAAAGATGCCTGCGTAGATAATGAGGGTTCGACAAGCAGTGTTTGATATAGTGCTTCGGCTTTATCCCATTCTTTGTGCCAACGGTAGACATCAGCTAAAAGCAGCTGGTTGCGCTTTCCTGGCTGCTTTGAAAGGTGCTCAATCGCCGTAGGATAATTCTTATTGATAGCCTCTTGCTGCGACTTCGTCATCGTTGAAAAGTCCGGAATCAAACTTACAACGGCAGCCACTTGTACCGCCTTTTCAGGGTCTGATAACAAAGGCGAGACTAACTTCCAACGGTACTCAAATTGGTAGGGCTTGGCACCAACGATGGCAGCCTCTCTAATATCCGCATTAGTATCCTTAAGCGATCTGGTCACTGCCACCAGCGCGTTTTGATTCGGATACTGGCTAAGCTCATGTAACGCGTCCACGCGCCTCTCTGCACTCTCACTCTGATTTTGTGCTGTGTATGAAAGTCTTTGAATGCGCTGCTCGGTCGATTCAGCCTGATTTTGAGTGGTGGTTGTGATTGGTGCTTGCTGTTGCGTGTCGGTAGCCAATGCAACTTGGCTCATTGAGGCAACAACTATGCCTGCTAGTACTAGTGGTCTCAATTTCATCGTTAGCTCCTAGAATTTTGGATTAAAACCCGCGCCTTGCGCTGAGTTTGCCGTGCGAATCATTTGGTCACTGTATTTCCCATGAGCCACTGGATTTCCCGTCGCACGAAGTATGTAAGCTAACGCCCTGTCAGCGTGAGAGAAGAATTTCTTCCAACCTGCGCAAAGGTAGTTAAGCCCTGGCTCACCACTGCGCGTTTTAATAAATCGGTTCTTTGGACATTCACCATAACAAGCGAACTGATAGTCGCATTGTTGACATTGACTCGTTAGAGTGCGTGATTTAGCAAAACCAAACTCTTGTTGTCGCTTGCTGTACGCCATCTCTTCAAGGCTGTAAGTATCGATGTTACCGATTTTGTATTCTGGGTAGACGTAGTGGTCGCAGCTAAAGACGTCACCATTTGGCTCCATCGCTAAGCCCTTGCCGCATAGCGAGCCTAGAGTACAAAGTGGGTTCTTGCGCCCCATCCATGTTTCGACACTCGCCTCAAAATACTGAACAAAAACTTTGCCTATGTCCTTTTGCACCCACTCATCAAAAATCGCGATAAGAAAGTTGCCCCAGGCTTCGTCCGACACACACCAAGGTTCCATTATTGAGTTTGAGTTGCCTGGAATAAGACGTTTATCGCCTTGTCTTAACTGCTCGCTTGATGATCCTGTCTGCGGCGCATCGGTGCGAAACGTCTTTTGCTCCACAATAGGAATGAACTGCATTTGAGGAGAACGCACCTCATCACGAAGAAATCGATACACTTCTAACGGGTTCTTACTAGTTAGATTGTTCACACAAGTTAACGTCGCAAAACTCACGTTGTATTTATGCAGCAGTTCGACCGCTTTCATCACTTGTTTATGCGTACCACGACCAGCGCGATTGGTTCGATAGGCATCATGCAGCATTTGAGGACCGTCGATGCTCAAGCCTACCAAGAAGTTATGCTCTGCCAAAAACGCGCACCATTTCTCATCAAGTAGCGTGCCATTGGTTTGGAGGTCATTCGAGATTTTCACACCGTGAGGCTGATACTTCGCTTGTAACTCGACAATTTTCTTGAAGTAATCGAGACCAAGCATAGTCGGCTCGCCCCCTTGCCAAGAGAAGATAATCTCAGGGGTGTTTTGTCCCTCAATATAATTCTTGATGTACTTCTCAAGCATCACCTCATCCATTTCAGGAGAGCAGCCTTTTTTGTACTCAAGTAGATCTTGTTTACTCAGGTAATAGCAGTAGTTGCAATCGATGTTGCACACAGCACCAATCGGCTTGGCCATAACATGCATTCGTTTAGATGGTCTTCCTTGAAACTGTGGTCCTTGTGATAGCTGCATAGGTGACGACGTATTAGAAGAAGTTGAGCTCGCAGTAGACGAAGCTGACGATGTCGCATTAGCGCTCGAAACCATAGAAATAGACCTTTAATCGGATGAACAGAACCAGTTTATCTCATGTACAAAGCGTGCTTCGTTATAGTGCATATAACTAAATGGAAAGTGCTCTGCGGTTACTATTCACTCGACTTAATTCATAAATGAGAGCACTGAGTATGAACGATCATCTAGAGGAAAAGCAGGCATGGAACGCGACCAAATTTTTAGCCGCTATCGCCATTATCGCATTGCCTATTTTACTCTCGGGATGCGCGACTCAGCCTGACCACCCTATCGCACTCAAAATAGACAGCGACATGGTGCTCGTAGAGGGTGGTGAATTCATAATGGGCTCAGACGATCCAACGGCAGCTAAATCAGAGCGCCCTGCTCATACTGTAAAGTTAGACAGCTTCTACCTGTCCAAATTTGAAGTCACACAAGAGCTGTTTGAATCCGTGATGGGTTCATCGATGAGTTTCTTCCCCAATCCAAACATTCCAGTAAACAACTTAAGCTGGCAACAAGCCAACTACTTTGTCGAGAAGCTCAACGAGCTCACAGGCGAAAACTACCGTCTACCGACTGAGGCGGAATGGGAGTTTGCAGCCAAAGGGGGCAACCTATCACAAGGCTTCACTTATGCAGGTTCAAACAATATTGATGATGTTGCTTGGTATGCTGGCAATGCAAACAACCAAGCGCACCCCGTGGGTCAAAAGCAGCCTAACGAACTTGGTCTTTATGACATGACAGGCAATGTTGGCGAATTTGTTCAAGACGCCTTTGATGACGGCTTTTATAGACTCTCTCCAGTAGAAAACCCAAACAATGCCAAGCATTCAGATTCTGGGCTATCCCACAAGTCTGTTCGAGGCGGCAGCTTCGCGTATGACGCTGATGAATCAGAAAATTTCCGCCGTGACTTTGCAAGCCAATCTATAATTATGTCGGACATGGGACTACGTCTTGCGAAGGACAAATAACACTAACTAACGATTTAATGTCATGGCAAGGATTCAATATGAAACAAAACTCGCGTCACAACACAACACCTCGACTCTGCACAAGCCTACTGGTGACAGCGTCACTAGCAGGTGCCGTTTTTATGGCGCCGCAGGCATTCGCTGTACAGTCAAAGCCTAAACTCGTGGTACAAATTACCGTCGATGGGCTTCGAGCCGACCTTATTGAACGTTACAAGCACAACTTCTCTGAGGGTGGGTTTCGCTACCTAATGGATGAAGGTGTCTACTACAAAAATGCACACTATCAACACGCAAACACAGAGACGATTGTTGGGCACGTATCCCTCGCTACAGGTGCTCCGCCATCGGTACACGGTATGGTCGGTAATGTATGGTTTGACCGTGGTCTTGATCGTCTTGTCTACAATGTTGAAGACCCTAATTACTCCATGCTAGCCACCGGGGCTGGCGTTGATAAGTCAACTGAAATCGACCCAACCCAGAAGGCTGCGGCAGGCGATGGACGCTCTCCTGAGCCAATCATGTCGACCACATTCAGTGACGAGCTGGTTATTTCAAATAATGGTCAATCGCGTGTATTTTCTGTTTCGGTGAAAGACCGTGGCGCTATCTCACTGGCAGGTCACAGTGGTAAAGCGTTTTGGTTTTCTAAGGCGCAATCTGAGTTTGTGACCAGCAATTACTACTACGATAGCAACCCAATGTGGGTAGACCGCTGGAACGAAAAAGCGATTCCTACTCGCTATTCGGGTCAGCGTTGGGAGCTTACTCTTCCTAAAGAGGAGTATTCTCTGCAAGAGCGAGTACAAGATCAGAAAGTTGACTTAGGTGGGTTTGCTCGTACCTTCCCACACCCTTATGGTCCGGCATCTTACAAATATTACTCAACCATGTTAACGGTCAGCCCTGCTGGTGATGAAATAACTGCGGATTTCGCTAAAACTCTCATGGCACAAGAAAAGCTGGGGACTGGAGAGGCAACGGACTATCTCGCAATCAGCTTCTCTTCAAACGATTATGTGGTTCACTTGTACGGCGCATCGAGTCTAGAAACTGAAGACAACCTGATCAGGCTTGATAAAACGCTGGCTGACTTTTTCAAACACATCGACAACTCCGTTGGGCTTGATAACACCCTCATCGTATTATCTGCCGACCACGGCGTTCCAGAAGCAGCGCCAACTCTCAACACCCTTGGCTTCAGACAGCCGTTTTACTTTAATAAGGATAACCTGCTTACAGAAGCTCTGATGAGCAAGCTCAAATCGCAGTTTGGTCTTGGTGAAGAAGTCATTAAGCTCTATGCCCAGCCCTACATCTACCTAGACCACGAACTCATTGCTGAGAAGAAAGTGTCATTAAGTGATGTGCAAAAACTCATTGCTCAAGAAGTGATGAAGGTTGAAGGCGTTGCGGCGGCGGTCACAAGTGAAGATATTGCCAACAACCGCGTAGCAGACTCTCGCGTCAATCAGCTCATTAGAAACAATTACCACCCTCTGCGCTCGGGCGACGTCTACATGGTGTTTGGGCCACGAACCTATATCAATGATATGGACGGGCTTACCATTGCCTCTACACACGGCTCTCCATGGAGATACGACACTCACGTGCCAATTATCTTTGCGGGCAACAAGCTCGAAGCGAACACCGTGACAAGACCCGTTACGCCTTATGATATCGCTCCGACATTATCTGGCTATTTAAACGTCAGTACACCGAGTGGTGCGACAGGTGACATGCTAGAAGAAGTCGTAAAACACTAAAGTTACGATTGGGCACTCGACACGCAAAGTCGACGTGCCCTCTTTCCTTATCCGTTACCTTTAACTATTATGTAGACGAATCATCAAGTTAAAGCGCTATTACTATTAAGTGCTGTCTGCATAAGGCGTATATCCATGTCTATCACTTCTCAACTAAGACTATTTGTTGATGTCGTACAACAAGGCTCATTCGCCAAAGCTGCCTCGCTGAATAGCATGGACAACTCTTCCCTTTCCAAACAAATAAAGAAGTTGGAAGAAAGCTTGGGGGTGCAGTTACTCAACCGATCGACCCGTTCATTCTCACTTACCTCAGCAGGAGAGGATATTCTGGCAGAGACGTATCAGTTAATTGATACGCTCGATAACATTCAAAACATCGCGGATTCCTATCAATCCGAGCCTAAAGGAATGATTCGCATTGTGTCGGCAGTCTTTCTTGGTCAGCAATATATACAACCTGTCATTACGCGATTTATGCGCAAGTACCCTAACGTTCAAATCGTCTTGCACCTAGATGACAAACGTACTGACATCATAGCCGACCACTATGACGTTGCCATTCGTATGGGCAAACTCAACGACTCCAACCTAATCGCTAAAAAAATCGCCAATACTAACTTTGCAGTCATTGCGTCTAACTCCTTTGTTGAAGAACACGGCAGGCCCCTAACACCAGAGGCATTGGTTAAACTACCTGCAGTGATTTATAACAACGGCAACGTCTGTTTAGATACCTTCAAAATGAGTCATGAGCCCAATAGCAAAGAGCTACGCTCATACAAAATGCAAGGGAACTACAAAGTGAGCGATGTAAGAACCTTAATGGGCGCGGTTCGTGATGGCATTGGTTATTCAGTTATTGATTTATTCAATCTGGAGAAGCCTATCGATGAACTAGGATTGGTTCCATTGCTAACTGACCATACGTTATCTACATTAGATACCGGCATTTACGCTATTTACCCACATAGAAAACAAACACTTCTTGTCTCTGAATTTATTAATGAGGTTAAAGAGTATATTGGCGAACCGGCAATATGGGAAAGCTTTGTACCGGACTATCAATTTATGTACAAATAGTTGTTGGCATGTATCATTCAATAAGAATAGTCTGACAAAAATCCATCATTCAATAAAAACAATTAGTTATAACAACCCTCATTAAAACACTTAATTATCAACATGTTAATCAAGAAGCTCATCTATAAAACTTCTATACCTCCGTCTCATTTTTGAGATATTACATTTTTCCAATAGCATTTTCTTACCGCATGAGAAATGTCATTTCTATTTTTCAACAATTAGATTTTCACCCAATTTTTTTCTGATAAATTACGCTCGATAAGAAAGGACTTTGTCAGAGAATAAATACTATGTTATCTATAAAAAATAAAATTGCTTTACTTGTCGCGCTTGCTGCGACCGGGGCAGTAAGTATATTTACCATTGGTAGCCAATCCCTTAAATCTAATACTACCCTCGTTTCCGACCTCAAGAATAGCTATTACCCTATTATGAGTTCGGCCACACTGAATAATGCCATTTTAAGTCAACTAAGCGAACGATTTAATCTGTCCGTCACACTTGGTGATTCTGAACTTCTACTGCTCAATAAAGAAACGTTTTCACAATTAACGAAAAACTTCGACAAACAAAAGCAGCTTCAGCCTTCACTTGCTCAACCTATTGATAGTCTTCAAACGCTTGCAAAACAGTACTTCGATGCTTCCTACGATATCGCATATCGCATGATTGAAGGCACTATCGACCTTAGCTCAGCTGCCGATCTAGCGGCGAAAAACACCCAGATTCTTGAAACGTTAACCGAGCGTATGGCGCAATTTGAGCAGCAACGTTCAGATGAGTTTGAATCTTTGGTCGTTACTCTAGAAAACGAAAACAATAGCGCTCGTAGCACTATGCTAACTATTGGCAGTGCTGCACTTATTCTTATTGCGTTGTTTGGTTTTGTTGTTGTCCACGGTATTCGTAAAGATCTTGCGAACATCAGCAGCAAGATGAAAGACATTGCCGAAGGCGACGGCGATCTTACGGTTCGTTTAGTGCACAACAAAAAGGATGAGCTCTCTGAACTAGCAGGCTCGTTCAACAACTTTGTGCAGCAGCTACAGATGAACATTAACGCAACGATCGAAAACGTAAACGGTCTAGGTGGCATCGCCTCTACCCTAGTTCAATCGTGCGAAGATTCAAACAAACTCACCACAAAGCAGCATCTAGCGGTGGACGAAGCGACAGAGTCTCTATCGCAAATGTTTGAGGGTGCGCGCCACATTGCAGTCAATGCAAACGACACAGTATCGTCGGTGCAAAGTGCAAGCGTTCAAGCTCAACTCGCTGAAGAACAAGTCAATAGCACCATTCAATCTGTGCACAATCTTACGGAGGATGTTCGCGCCGCTTCAGAAGTGGTTCGCGAACTCGATACCAACGCACAAAGCGCTGGTTCCATTCTTGAATCTATCAGCTCTATCGCCGAACAGACTAACCTACTGGCTCTAAACGCAGCGATTGAAGCGGCGCGTGCTGGTGAACAAGGCCGAGGCTTTGCCGTAGTTGCTGATGAAGTGAGAACTCTAGCATCTCGCACTCAAACCTCAACACAAGAAATCCAGCGCGTTCTATTACAACTTCAAGAACAGACTCGAACTGCGGCGAACATTATTGCTGAGAGTGCAGAGAAAGCAGAAGCCTGCGTAGAACAGTCTTTAGTGGCAGAGCAGTCGCTAAAACAAATCACAGCGGACGTTCTAGACATTAATCAACGCAACGAGACCATCGCGAGTGCAACCGAAGAACAAGAAGCCTCGTCTTCTCGAATTCAGGAAGTGATTGGTGATATTTCTTCTATGGCTCGCGAAACTTCAGATTCAGTCGCCCACGTGAATCAAGTCGCGCTCGAAATAAACACTATCACACATAACCTTAGCCAGCTCACCGGACGCTTTAAGGTTAATTAGCCTAATTTCAACAACTTTTCAGCCTTCTCTTCCCAGCCCTTCATAGGGCATGGGCTAGAGAGGCTTTACCTAAAAAAAGAACAATATTTGTCTTTCTGGAGTTCATAATGAAAAAGACTTTGGTTGCTACTCTGGTTGCGCTTGCTTGCAGCGCAAACGCGGCAAGCTTGGATGACCTAAGAATCAGTGGTTTCGGCTCTGTCGGTATCGGCAAAGCGAACAATGATGCGGGATATGCGGAGTACACAAGCGAGCGTATCGATACTAAACAAGATACGATTGCTGGTATTCAGTTTGACTTCGATATTAACGATAAAGCGAAGTTCACCACTCAGCTAGTAGCGAATGGTCGCTACAACTTTGAGCCTTCAATCGAAGTTGCGTATCTTTCTTATCAGTTTGATGGCTTTACCGCTCGCGCAGGTAAAATGCGTACACCGCTATTCATGTACTCTGATTACCTAGATGTGGGTTACGCTTACCCTATGATTCGTCCTTCGCAAGAAGTGTACGAGCACATCATTATCAATAGCTACACTGGTGCGGATTTATTGATCCCATTCTCTATTGGTGAAACAACGCTTCAAATCCAACCATTCGCTGGCGTATCTCAGGTTGAAGAGCGCGACTCTACTTGGGGTGAAGTGGACCTAAACAACACCTTTGGTTTGACTGCTCACTGGTATGTAAATGACTTTACCTTCCGTGGCTCCTATGTACAGGCTCAAACTAACTACACAGCTTCTGAGTCACTTGGTGATCTCGCGAGCTTCGCTAACCATGTTCTAGACGACAAGAAAGCCACGTTCATTTCGGCAGGTGCTCAATACGATAACGGTAGTTTGCTTGCTGTTATCGAAGGTATGGACATGACACTAGAAGGTCGATTCTCTGATGTACAAGCTGTTTCTGGTTTAGCCGGCTACCGCATTGGTGAATGGACACCATACGTTGCGATGGGCTGGAACAAAACAACAGATAATGACGAACGCACATCGCCAGTCGGATCAACGCCAACGGACATCGCTATCTTCATGGGTGAAAAAGCTCTTAATAACTTCGAGAGACTTTCGTACTCAATCGGTACTCGTTGGGACTTTGCCAAAAATATCGCTTTCAAAGCAGACGTTACCTACGCGGACTACAAAGGTACATCTGGTGGTCTTCCCGGCAACGTGGACCCAATGACAGCGAAGATCAAATACTCAGACTCATTCGTTTATTCAGCATCTATCGACTTTGTATTCTAAGGAGCCACTATGAAAAAGATCGCTACACTGGCTCTAGTAAGCCTAATGTCATTTGCAGCTAACGCAGGTTATGTGGTTATTGGTAATCCCGCGGGCGTCGATGCTATGTCTGATGCGGAAGTTAAGCAGCTGTTTTTGGGTAAGAAAACTCAGCTTGCGAATGGACAACCAGCAAAGATCATCGAGCTAAACGATGGTAACGCAGACCGTATCGCCTTTCATGCGGCGACGACTGGTCGCTCAGAAGCGCAACTACAATCTGCTTGGTCTCGTCTAGTGTTCACAGGCAAAGCTGAGGCACCTACTCAGGTGGCGGACTATACGGCCGTAATCAATGCGGTTGCAGCGGACGCAAACGCTATTGGGTATGTTGATGAAAGCGCCGTCGATGGTTCGGTAAAAGTACTGATCAAATATTAACTGCACCACATACTAAAAAGGCAGGCTTTAACGCCTGCCTTTGTTTAATAGCAATGACCTAGACGGCTTGTTGCAGTCGCTCTGAAGATCTACCTTGCTCCGCCATCACAAACAAATTGTCTATCCAGTGCAAGATTAGTGCAGAGTCCTGAGGCTGGTCTAAATCGACAAACGCTTGCTGATAATGCTGCGGCGTTATCAGATGCTTGCGTTTCTCTACCAACTTGAGAGTAAACGGCACACTAAATTCTGGGTGCCCTTGCACAGTGAACAAGTGATTATCTTTAACCAACATGAAGTTAGGGCAAAAATCATTACCTGCAATGACCTTGACACCTTTCGGTACTATGGTCACTTGGTCTTGGTGACTCACCAACAAACGAGCGCTATCAACCGATAGGTTCATCCATTTCTTTTGAGCACGGACTTGCACCTCATAGCTTCCGAGTCCCCATCCTTTTTCGGACTTTTGAACCTTGCCACCCAATGCCCTTGCGATCAGTTGGTGTCCAAAACAGATACCAACCAAAGGCTTTCTTTGCGCTTCACAGCGAATCACCCAGTCAATCAGCATCAGTATCCACGGGTGGTCATCATAAGCATTATGAACACTACCTGTGATGATAAAACCGTGGCATTCATCTAACCTTGGCAATTCCCCTTTTGTCGCATCGTAGTTTTGAAACGTAAATGCATTGTTTACCTCATACAAAGAGGTTTCGATCATGTCCGCGTACTGACCATGATCATCTGACAAAGGAGAGTCAACGTGACCGCAGGTTAATATCCCTATCTTCATTTATCACCTATTTCATTGTTGGCATAACGAACTCACTCTCACGCTGCCCTTTTGGCCAACGCGCAGTGATGGTCTTCATACGAGTATAAAAACGCACGCCGTCGTTGCCGTGCACATTCAGCGGTCCAAAGATGGAACGCTTCCAACCACCGAAGCTATGAAACGCCATCGGTACAGGAATAGGTACGTTCACACCGACCATACCGATTTGTACTTTTTCAGAGAAGTCACGAGCTGTATCACCATCACGAGTAAAGATAGCCGTTCCGTTGCCAAACTCATGTTGATTAATGAGCTCAAGTGCCTCCTGATAGTCTTTAGCTCGAACCACTGAGAGAACGGGGCCAAAGATCTCTTCCTTATAGATGGTCATATCTGGCTTCACATCATCGAATAACGTACCACCAACAAAATAACCCGGAGCTACCGTATCAATATCTCGACCATCAACCACTAGAGTAGCCCCTTGGTCGACACCGCTTTGGATATACTCTCTAACCTTATTCATATGTGGCTCACTGACTAGCGGTCCCATCTCATTCTCTGGCGACACACCTAAACCAGGGCCAACACGTAGTGCCTCAACCTTCTCTTTTAACGCTGCAACCAACTTATCTGCGGCCTCATCACCGACTGCGACCGCAACAGAAATTGCCATACAGCGCTCACCGGCAGCGCCATATGCCGCGCCCATAATCGCATTAGTTGCACCTTCCAGATCTGCATCAGGCATAACAACAAGATGATTTTTTGCGCCGCCCAAGGCTTGTACGCGTTTGCCATGAGCGCTGCCTTTTGAGTAAATCGCCTCGGCTATTGGGGTTGAACCAACAAAGCTCACCGCCGCGACATCCGGTGCTTCTAGCAGTGCATCCACGACTTCTTTGTCACCTTGTACAACGTTGAACACACCATCAGGTAAACCAGCTTCTTTAAGTAGCTTCGCCAACATAAGCGACGCACTTGGATCTTTCTCGGAAGGTTTTAGAATAAAACTATTACCGCAAGCCAATGCGACAGGAATCATCCATAGTGGCACCATGACTGGAAAGTTGAACGGCGTAATACCAACACACACTCCAACAGGCTGCATCATGGAATAGCTGTCAATTTCACGTCCTACGTTAAGAGAATGCTCGCCTTTTAGCAGGTGTGGAATTCCGCATGCAAACTCAACCACCTCTAGACCACGAGTGAGTTCACCTAATGCGTCACTGTGCACTTTTCCGTGCTCTGTCGAGATCAGCGTTGCCAGTTCATCGGCGTTTTCTTCAAGCAGTGCTTTAAAGCGGAACATCACGCGAGCTCTCTGTAGTGGCGGCGTCGCTTGCCAATCTACCTGAGCTTGTTTTGCTACTTCAACGGCATCGATTGCCTCTTGAGCACTAGATAGCTGAACCTGCCCTCTTAGCTCACCATTTGCTGGGTTAAAAAGGTCTGCACTGCGATTGCTGTTGCTCTCAACAATCTCTCCATTAATAAAGTTTGATACCAAAACTGACATAGGTTTTATTCCTTGTATTCAATATTTTGTAGAACGTCGGCAATAAGTGTAAATAGGTCATCAATATGCTGCTTCTCGATAATCAGCGGTGGTGACAACGCAATAATGTCGCCAGTCACTCGAATCAACGCCCCTTTCTCGAAACATTTGGTGAAGACTTGGTACGCACGAGAGCCTGGTTTGCCTGCGATACCTTCAAGCTCAATACCTGCAATCAGACCGTAGTTGCGCAGATCTTTAACATGTGGCAAGCCCTTCAAGCTGTGTACCGCTTGCTGCCAGTAATCAGCAAGGTCAGCAGCTCTGGAGTAAAGGTTTTCGTTGCGATAGATATCCAGCGTTGCAAGCCCTGCTGCTGCCGCTACAGGGTGACCTGAATAGGTATAGCCATGGAAGAGCTCAATAGCTTGGCTATCAGGCGATACCATAGCTTGATAGATGTCGTCGCTAACAAATACTGCTCCCATAGGAATTGCGCCATTGGTAAGCCCTTTGGCTGTCGTGATGATGTCAGGCTTCACATCAAATTCTTGAGAAGCAAATGGGCTGCCGATACGACCAAATCCTGTGATCACTTCATCGAAGATAAGCAAGATACCGTTTTGAGTACAAATCTCTCGAAGACGCTTCAAGTAACCTTTTGGCGGCAGAATAACGCCTGTAGACCCCGCAATAGGCTCTACGATCACGGCCGCTATATTGCTTGCATCATGCAGCGTGACAATATTATTTAAGCTTTCTGCCCAGCCAGGGTCATAGTCTGGTAGCCCTTTACTAAAGGCGCTGTTTTCTATACTTAATGTATGAGGAAGGTGGTCGACTCCCGTGAGCAGACTACCGAACGTTTTACGATTGTTGACGATCCCGCCTACTGAGATACCACCAAAACCAACGCCATGATAACCACGCTCACGACCAATTAGACGAGTTCGCGTGCCCTGACCGATCGCTCTCTGATAAGCCAGCGCAATTTTTAGCGCAGTATCAACCGATTCAGAACCCGAGTTAGTAAAGAACACTCGATTGAGACCGGAAGGCGCGATCTCAGCCAGCGATTCCGCAAGTTTAAATGGCAATGGATGCCCCATTTGGAATGTCGGTGCAAAATCTAACGTGTGAATTTGACTCGCGACGGCCTCACTGATCTCATGGCGTCCATGCCCTGCATTGCAACACCATAGACCTGCGGTGCCATCTAAGATCTTTCTTTTATCTTCAGAGGTGTAATACATCCCCTCTGCCGACACTAACATCCTCGGTGACGCTTTAAACTGCGAGTTTGCCGTAAACGGCATCCAAAATGCGTCCATATTATTTGCTGACTCGTTACCTAGCGAGTCCATGCTTCTTTCGTTCCCGTTATGCATAGTGCACCCCAACGCTCTTTTTAAAGGCCGTATTCTTCAAGGCAACTACTCAGCCTTGGTCGTTTTTTTTACTAAACACCACTAAACACTCAGACTGCACAATGTAAATATGATGTTATTAAATATTAAACAAAAATGACTATAGAACGTTCTTTTTAGGTGTGCAATGATTAAATTATAAACATTTACTGGTTTTTTGTGTTTAGTGAGCTAGGATTGTGTTTAGTTTAATAATCACTTTTACTTTTCAGGGAGCATTCATTCCATGGAAATGGAGATTGGACCAAGATTTAAAGCTCTGCGAGAACGAGCAGGACTCTCTCAGCGTGAGTTGGCAAAGCGTGCGGGCGTGACGAACGGCTTTATCTCTCAAATTGAGAGCAATGCAGTAAGTCCCTCTGTTGCCTCTCTTAGTAAGCTGCTGAGCAAAATCCCCTCTTCAATGGCAGAGTTTTTCGCTATCGATGAGCCTCAGCCCGAACAATTTTATACTCGTCGCCAAGAACAACCAGAGATTGGCCGAGGTAAAATCAGCTACAGACAAGTAGGTCACTATCATGAAGATCGTCATATCGGCATGTTAAGAGAAACGCTGTCCCCTGGCGCAGATACGGGTAAAGAGATGCTGGTTCACGAGGGACAAGAGTGCGGTGTAATAGTACAAGGCGAACTAGAACTCACCGTCGATGATCAAGTAACCGTATTACTGGAGGGCGACAGCTACTACTTTGACAGTCAGCGCCCTCATCGATTCAGAAACACAACCGATGCTGATTGCGTTATCGTCAGCGCTAACTCCCCGGCAAGCTTTTAAGGAAAGGAAATCACATGGACAATATTACGTGGCACGACAAAGCAGAAGCCTTGAGCTTTCGTACTCAGGCATTTATCAATGGGCATTTTGTCAATTCGGTTTCCGGCGATACATTCGAGATCATTAACCCTGCAACCGGGCACTCGCTTGCACATGTCGCTCGCTGTACCCAAGAAGATGTGGACATTGCAGTCGAAGCGGCTCGAAACGCCTTTGAAAGCCGCGTTTGGTGTGGTCTTCCACCAGCGAAACGCAAAAGTATTCTGCTGAACTACGCTAAGCTCATCGACGAACACAAAGAAGACTTCGCTCTGCTTGAGAGCTTAGACATGGGAAAACCGATTTCAGATGCAATGGGATATGACGCACCAGCTACCGCACGCTGCATACAGTGGAATGCCGAAGCCATAGACAAAGTGTACGACGAAGTCGCCCCTGTCACAGAAGATGCGTTGGCTCTAGTCACCCGCGAAGCACTTGGCGTCGTTGCAGCGATTGTGCCGTGGAACTTTCCGACTGTCATGGCGGCGTGGAAAATTGGCCCTGCTCTAGCAACAGGTAACTCAGTCATCGTAAAACCCTCTGAGAAGTCTCCGTTAACGGCCATCCTTCTTGCCGATCTTGCCAAGCAGGCGGGCATTCCCGATGGTGTATTCCAAGTTCTACCAGGGTTTGGTCATGAGGCAGGACAAGCATTAGCGCTGCATAACGATGTCGACTGCATCACCTTCACCGGCTCTACAGCTGTCGGCAAAAAGCTGCTGTCCTTCGCTGGAGAGTCTAATCTCAAACGTGCCTTTATGGAATGTGGTGGTAAGAGCCCTCACATTGTTCATCATGACGTCAAAGATATGGAAAAGGCAGCCGCAACCGCTGCTTCAGCGATTTGTTACAACCAAGGCGAAGTCTGCACAGCTGGCTCTCGTTTGCTTGTTCACTCTTCAATCAAGGAGGAGTTTACGGCGCTGCTACTTAAATACATGGCGAAATGGCAACCTAACGATCCGCTCCTAGAAGACACTCGTGTTGGTGCTATCGTCGACGCGTCACAGTACGAACGTGTACTTAGTTATATTGATATCGGTAAAAATGAAGGTGCAACACTCGCATTTGGTGGTCAGCCAACAATGACTCAGACCGATGGCTACTTTATTCAGCCAGCGGTATTTACCGACGTCACTCCAGACATGAGAATCTTCCAAGAGGAGATCTTTGGCCCCGTCCTATGTGTAACCACATTTGATTCTATTGAAGAAGCTATCAAGCTTGCTAACGACAGCGACTATGGACTCGCCGCAGGCGTATGGACCTCGGACATTTCAACAGCGGTTCGCTGCTCTAGAGCGCTGAGAGCTGGCACTGTTTTCGTCAATAACTGGGACGGAGGTGACATGACGATGCCGTTTGGGGGCTACAAGCAGAGTGGTAATGGCAGAGATAAATCGCTTCATGCACTGCATAAATACACGGAAGTAAAATCGACTTGGATTGAGCTGGATTAGTGTTGTCATAGGTGACTACTGATAGCTTTAACGCAAAGAGGTGCTCCCATCGAGCACCTCTTTCTTGCCATGTTTTTGGTTGCTGATTGAGGCGTGAGCTTATATAGAGTTACTTGTGCTCGCATACATTGCATAAGCTTTATCTTTAATAAATGCCCAATATTGATCCCCAAAAGAAAAATGCCACCACTCTCTCGAATAATTCACGAATCCCGCTTTGGACATAACAGACACCAACATGGCTCTATTTTTCGCTGCTTGCGAGGATAAATTGGCAGCGTTGGTCTCACACAAAGAGGACGGGACATGTATCCAGTCTTTTATCTCCATGCCAAAGTCTATAACCTTGCCTTCATCATCGACTATCTCCACATCAACTGCACCACCAGTACTATGCGGAGGTGACAGGATTTCACCTTCAAACGTTTTTGTGGGCGCAACCAGACAGGCGGCGGCGTTGTAGGCCTCTCGCTTTGAGTAACCTGGATTGCTCAATCCAACTCTCACTAATTGCTCTTGGAACAGCGTCTCTTGAAACTCTGGCGAACGATAGCCTTCGTAAAGCCTTAATGTCAGACCCGACGGAAGCTCTTTTTGTGCAATGAGAAGCCTTTCTAAAACGCCTCTTCGGACAAAATGGTAGCTGTCTTTCGTTTCATTACACTCAGGTGGCGGACCATAAGCAAGCTGCCCTTTTACTGACACGAGGTCTTCGAGACAGTCTTTAATAGGAATAGCGGTAACAAGGGAAGATGAAATATCTATATGGGTCAAAGTCGGTTGAACTCCATTTTATTGGTCTTCTGAAAGTCCATTCTCAATTTAATTGGCATAGATAATGTTGATACCTTGCTCTTCGCTGGTGGGGACCTCAAAGTACTGTGTCACATGATGAAATACAGCTTCCGTATCGAACTGGGCGCGCTCTGGTTGCTCAACGCTTCTCTTTTTTATCTGCGCTAAACACTTCTCATCGGTAACATCTAGGTAGTGAATCTCATGCTTACTACCCACCTCCTCACTCAGAGCGATAAACCAAGCACGCTGTTTGACCGTGTTTGCTGGGAAGTCCATGACTACGTTTACTCCGAGATTCAGCAGCTTTATCACATGTTTTCTGACGAATGGTTTAATTAGGTTTGAGTGAGCAATATAGTCTTCAAACGAGTTTATTTGCGTAGGATAGTGGGCTGCTAACCATTCATCTTCGGAAAGGTAGATCGCGCCTTCTGTCGCAGCAAGAGATTTAGCTAGGGTGGTTTTTCCTGCTCCCATTTTGCCGCAAAAACAGGTCAAGATGCCTTTGTTTTTCATATCTAACCTCCTGTCAAACTGACACTATATCCTATTGAAACTATGTCAAAGATAAACACAAAACTGAGGTTAGTTCTAGCTGTTGGCAATCTATTGTTATTGTTTGAGTAGAGGGTCAGATCTTGGCCACCATCTCCAAAGCAACCCAATATCGACCAAAGATTTTCTCAGAGCTTTTTTCTGAAGAGGCTACATGAAACCCAAGTGATTGATAGAGAGATTTGGCGGCTTCATTATGGTCGAAAACACATAGGCTGAACTCTGAGCAGTTAGTCACTAACTTCGCTTCTTTGATGAGTAAGCTAACCATCTCTTTTGCCAATCCTCTTCCTTTGAAAGGATCAAGGATCAATACTCGGCAAATCCTGCACAGAGTGTCACTTGCCCGACGAAATTCGATGAAACCAGCAACCTCACCTTCTACAAGAAAGAGAAACGGGAAAATGTCGGGCTTTTCACAATGGTTGGAAATCTGTTCTATAGTCAGCGGAAAATCGTAAACCGGGCCACCCCATTGATAGTTCAATTCAGGTGATGAGATCCAAGCTATCAAATCTTGATAGTTTGTGGGGGTGAAAGGTACAAGTTCCATCTTCGTCCCTATAACTACGCGCCGTTTCTGCGGCGTACTTCTTTCTTATAACTGGACTCTCGGTACAGCCAAAGCGCACAATTCGCTACAAGCATGAGACCTGCAAACAACCCAAAGTTGTTAATCTGACTCAGTAAAAAGACCGCAATGCCGTCTTCTCCAATCGATGAGTATTGGAATACGATGCTAAAAATCATATAAAACAGCACTGCTGCAAACGTACTTTTGGCGATCCACTTTAGAAAACCCTGCTCACGCTTTTGATGCCAAATTTGGAATACTTTGTCGTTCATAGTTCTGCCCTGTTTGGTTAGTCGATACGTGTCGTCGCTGGAACAATTTTTCTACCATAACAGATTTTGTCATACAAATTAACAGAGCAAATTATAAATTGAACGCAGCGCACGTAGTGTGTTCACTTAAAAAATTTTTCAGTCATTTAACGTATTTTCCGCCGTACACCAAAACCGCGTCAATACAACACACTCCAAGAAACAAAATCAAGTAAAGCTGCTTATCGAGATAGATGTACCAACCAATACTCCCCAGTACAAGGAGGAGATTAGAGGCCAATCCTAAATAGCGTTGTAGACCGTTTCTTAAGTAGTTAACACAAGAATGACTCGCTATGTGAAATACCGAAAAACAAAGCAGAATGGGTGCAGCTGTTAAACAAAAGAAAAATGCACGAGAACAAATGAATCCGACGACTGCTACAAGCACAGCAATGGATATAAGGGAGGCTATTACACCATTATGTTTGACTAACAGATCGTCACTCATCCTTTAAACCCGCACAGAACAAACATCCCTAAATTTTAGAACATCACCCAGTATTGACCACGGCAATGCTCAAGCCTTGTTTGCCAACGGTACCTGTACCGCTCAACGCTTGATTCTAATTCGATAAGTTACATCCGTTTTAGAGGTTTCACTACGCTATCAAGTCCCTCTATCTTCAGAGCCAAGCACAACTTCAATAGCTCCCCCAACTCACCATTCGGAAAGCCTTTCTTATCAAACCAAAGTAAATACTCTTCTGGTAGGTCTATTAAAACTCGTCCGGCATACTTACCAAATGGCATTTGCATTCGGGCGAGTTTTACTAAATTTTCTTTTTGCAGCATTGCGTTACCTTTATTCGCCAGCCGTCGCCAGCGTGTGTCCTAGGCGCTCGACCCACCAGTCGATGGCGTCTTTCGCATCATCGAGGGAGTCTATCATAGTGGTAAAGTCTTTGTTTCCAGATCGTGAGTCGATAGCTGCAATAATTGGTTCGTCCGACATGGAATCCGAAACAAGAAGCTCAATGGTAGCTTTTCCCACATTGGTGTGCTCACCTGTCGTGATCTTAGAGATGGTTGATATCCCAAGCCCCACAGGTAATACACTACTCGTAACAGCTAAGATGGGGTTTGGTGTTTCTACGTTACTTATTGCTATGCTCACGCGAAGAGTCCTTGGGGAAGGCTTGTCTACAATCGACTTAAACTCGCCAAGTTTACTTTTAAGCCTTGAGACTAAATGATCTGTCAGCTCATTGATTTCACTATCACTGAGTTCCGTCTCATCAACAACTACGTACACTCTGTCTAACACGACGCTATCGTATTGAGAGAAAATCTCTCGCAACTGCTCTGGCGTCGATACATCTTGTCTTGCCCATACTAGGTCTACACCACCATCGGGACCCGGAGAGAAATCACTGTACGTTTTAAACTGCGAAGTTTGAGTTTTTTCGGAAGAAGAACAGCCCACCAGTATGAATAGAGCAGCAGATAACGCAATAGAAAGAAATCTCATCATTCGTCCTTAATAAAAAATAGCCAACCAAATCGTCGTTGCGCCTGAAACCGTCGATTTTACGCGATGTTTAACGTGAGCTGGGATGTTAACGTAATCGCCGACATCAAGAGTAATGGTCTGTCCATCTTCATACTCAAGAACACCCTGCCCTTGGAGCACGGCAACCCACTCATTTTCAGCTTGGTCATACCATTCACCGTCGGGTGTTGAGTGACCATCGGAGAGAATCCGCTCTACTCGAATGTTTGACGTCTTAACTATATCTTCAAATAGCTCATCAGGTAGTTGGTTCGGAATATTGGTAAATAGATTCCCTAACTGCATTGAAATTCTCCTCGATAATTACGTAGAAGTATACGCTACGAAGAAGCGAAACACCTACTTTCCAACTCTTTCAGATAGGAGCCTTTGTTACTGAATTAAAAACAAATTGTTTGGCCTGAAGACTTCCCAATAATGTGGCAGCGAGTAGAGAAAAACAGCAAAGGTCTGACCCTTAACTGAATTCCATCTCTCATTAATTTGTAACTCATGTTCAAGTTGGAATGATTAATGCTAGGTCTATCACAGATTTGTTTTAAATTTGTCGATTATGGACGCGTTAAGCATTCAAGGAGAGAGATATGATGTTGGAAACTTTTGTAGAGTCTATCGAGGCGCATACGACACTAGACGACATTACCATTCGTTCTGTTTTTGGGGGTAAAGGGGTTCTGTCAGGTGGGGTCATGTTTGCACTAATAAAGGGCGACGAGGTCTACCTTAGGGCAAGCAATGAGAGTTTAAAGCAAGAATTCATCGATTCTGGTTGTACACCTTATGAGTTTAACTGGCGAGCTCACTCCAGAAACTACCCTAGCCTCTCTAACTACTATTCAGTGCCAGACTCTATTAGTCATAGTAAAAAGCAGATCGCTTCTTTGTGTGAAGAAGTATGGACGGCAGGTCTGAAAGAAAAAATTAAGAAAGAGACACCAACTCGTATCAAAGATCTGCCAAACATGCAGTACAAAACCGAACGCATGCTTCGAAAAGCGGGGATCACATCGATTGATGAGCTGCGAGAGCAAGGACCCGTTAACGCATACAAGGCAGTTTGCGTCAGCCAAGAGAAGCATCCTGGCGTCAACCTATTATTTTGTATTGCTGGCGCGCTTGAAGGGATTCACTGGACCATTTTGCCTGAGCTAAAAAGACAATCTCTAACGCATGAAGTCGGCTCAGACTATCTTGCTCATTAAAAAAAAGCCCTGCTGTAATCCACAGCAGGGCAAACATCAATACAATGTTGGATGTGTGTGTTTAATTGAAAGTGGACAGAACAACTAAATCACGAGATTGATTAAACCATGTGAGTGGAGCATGTAATAGCTGAGATGTTTATCATTTCATGATGCTTTGTATCTAAGTGTGGCAATGGGCTAATTTCCCACCAAAATTCGCTACTGAGAAGAAAAATAAAGCCTCGTAACAAGCATGTTAGTAACATTGCTCTAATAGGTAGCCCCTATTCCCAAGTACTGCACCATTAGATCCCATTATGTGCGTCGATTAATTTTTGAACACCAATTGATAATTTACGCACTACCTGCAACCTCCTAAAAGGTAACTCTATGGTTGGCAAAAATGTGGTAGTGACCCACTCATCAACTCTCTATAGACTCCGCGCCCAAACTTCTTACAAACACCCTATGAGAGTTAATCATGAATCAAGTATTCAATTCAGCGCACATGACGAAAACGCTAATGCTAACGATCTGGATCGTAGCAGGCACGGTTATCCTTCAAAAACTTGGCATCCACGATAAGTGGCCTGCGTTTTTGGCGCTAATTTTCTTCTTTGAAGCGAAGTTCGACCTATCAAAGCTCAAAAACATCTTTGCTGCTGGTATTGTTGGTATCGCCATGGGTATGTTGATTCCAGCGACACTGAGCACGCTTGCTCCAATGGTTGGCGGCGAAAACGCGTTCTATATCTATGTTGCGGGCGTTGTACTAATCACTATTGGTATGGGCCCAATTGCCCACTTTGCATTCAGCTACATTACATTTGCCTACGTAGTAATGTGTATCCTTCACAAAGACCACGTTGTTGAGCACGGTTTCTCTTGGATGGCGGTAGCGTTACTGGGTGGTGCTATGTACATCGCAGGTGTAACAGCAATTGCTAAATTCTTAGAAAAGCGCGCATTAACAGCACAGCAAGCTTAAGAAAAATAGAAAGCCCCGTCAGAAGTCGTGCTCTGACGGGGCTTTTTGAATTTCGTTTTGTTCTCAACTTTATTAGAGAACACGCTCCACTTGACCCGTTGCCAGTTCAAATCCTTCTTCTTCCTCAACCCAGCACTCAACCAGCTCACCCTCTAACTCAAGCTTGTCACAGTCTTCAAGTACGCCAAAACGTCCGTTGGTTAGCATTACGACTACGTCCATGTTCATCTCCTGGTTTGGTTCGTCCCTTTGATTTCTAAATTAGTCAGTTCTAGAGTCAGTTTCAACACTTTGCGACCAAAGTATTACTACGAATATCATCCTTGAGACTGATCAGTTCAACATCACAAAAATTCATCTTATTGAGCAACTTGGATGGGTATACGCCGACGCCCAAACGGCTTATCAATGTGGGCGAATCGTCCTGCCAATTGATAACCGCAATGTAGACATTTACCCGCGCTCGACAATGAACACGAACCCAGTTCATACCAATTTCGGCTTAACACGTTTTGTCCGCAATTCGGACAGTACGTACTGCTACATTGCTCATTATGGACATTACCAACATAGACATAATGAAGGCCGTTTCTTTTCGCTATGTGCCGCGCGTTCACCAATGTGTTTGCGGGTGTTCGAACCGTATCCATCATCTTAAAATCTGGATGGAAGGCGCTAAAGTGAAGTGGGACATCTGGCCCCAGATGCTCAAAGATCCATTGAGTCATTGCTTCTAATTCTGCTTCGCTATCGTTCTCCCCAGGAATGAGCAGCGTTGTGATTTCAAACCAAACGTCAGTTTCATGCTTCAAGTACATCAATGTTTCTAGCACTGGTGCCAACTCACCACCGCAGACCTTTTTATAAAAACGTTCGCTGAAGGCTTTTAGGTCAATATTAGCGCCATCAATTACCGAGAAAAACTGCTCTCTAGGTTTCTCATTCATGTACCCCGCCGAAACAGCAACCGTATGGATGTTGGCTTCACGGCAGGCTATCGCGGTATCGACCGCGTATTCCATGAAAATGACAGGATCGTTGTAAGTAAATGCAATACTATCGCAGTGATTTGAGAGTGCAGATTGGGCGATTTGTTCGGGGCTTGCTTGCTGCCCTAGTGTATCTATCTGCCGTGACTTACTAATGCTCCAATTTTGGCAAAACTTACAACCCAAGTTACATCCAGCAGTGCCAAACGACAAAACCGAACTTCCCGGATAGAAATGATTCAATGGTTTTTTCTCTATGGGATCGATGCAAAAACCACTCGAACGGCCATACGTGGTCAGTACAATCTCCCCCTGTTCTGCTTTTCGAACAAAACACGCGCCAAGCTTTCCCTCTCGTAGCGTGCATAAACGGGGACACACAGTGCACTGCACTCTGCCGTCATCCAGCTTCTGCCAATATTTGGTTGGATAATAGGGTTTAAGTTGGCTCATCTCACACCTTAAAAGTGGATAGATTCTATACTTGCTAAGTATAGACAGCATGAAACTTCTGGAGGCGACATGGATGTGCGACCGACTGCCGTCGCTGGGCGATTCTATTACGGTGATCCTAATAAGTTACAGACACATATTTCTCAGTTGATGGCTTCTGCCTCCTCAGAGGGAAACCATCATTCCGAAGAAGCAATAAGCGGACTGATTGTTCCTCACGCTGGTTATGTCTTTTCTGGGCACACTGCAGCCTTTGGTTATCAATTACTCAAAGAACAAAATGCACAATTTTCGCGTGTTGTCATTATTGGCCCTAGTCATAGAGTCGCTTTTTCAGGTTGTGCGATTCCAAGTGTTAGGTACTTCGATACCCCTTTGGGCAAAGTGCCTTTAGATACACAAGCTCTCGATAAACTGTCTGAAAACGACATTTGCACGGTTAACGATCTTGCTCATAAAAATGAGCACTGCTTAGAAGTACAACTGCCCTTTTTGCTCAAGTGTTTGAAGCGCTTTAGCGTCGTTCCGATTCTCACCGGCAATGTCAATATGGTGAGCGTAGCGAAGCTTGTGGAACCTCTCTGGGACACCAATACTCTACTTCTTGTCAGCTCTGATCTAAGTCATTTTCACAACTACGACGACTGCGTTGTTCTAGATAATAAAAGCTGCTCAAAAATCGAAAACGGGCTTCCCCTGACAGGTCACGAGGCATGTGGGCACACAAGTATTAATGCTGCCAATCTAATTATTAATAAACGAAACCGTCGATTGACTCGGTTGTCTCTCACCAACTCGGGAGACAGCCCTCACGGCGATAAACAAAGGGTGGTAGGCTATGTCAGCTACGCAATATCAAGATAAAACGCTAACCAACACTGAACTATCTCGATTACTTGATATGGTAGAAATAACAGTAGGCTGTTATCTAGCAGAAGAGCCTTTACCAAAAGTCAGGCTTGAGGATCATCCAGAAGCTATCAGAGAAAAAGGTGCTTGCTTTGTCACCTTGCACGTCGATGACCAACTCCAAGGGTGCATCGGGACGACAGTCCCGCAAGTGCCTCTCGTTCTTGAGGTCATGCGAAAAGCATGGGCAAGCTGCTGCCAAGACAAACGATTTTTACCCCTGCAGAAGTCTCAAGTAGATGGGCTAGAAATTGAAGTCTCTGTACTGACTGAACCTCAAACACTCGATGTAGCCTCAGAATCTGCTTTAATCGACTATCTCAAACACAACAAATGTGGATTGACGCTTTCTGATGGCAAAAAAGGTGCTCTATTTCTCCCACAAGTATGGGAACAACTCCCAAGCCCGATCCATTTCTTACAACACTTAAAGCAAAAAGCAGGTTGGCACCCTACGTATTGGCCAGAGGATATTTCGGTGAAAGTCTTTGATGTTCAAAAATTAAGCCGAAAGTATCGGAGAATGTAGACGATCTTACTTATTTTCTCGTCAGGGTTTTATTAAACGTGCGAAAAAAAACTTTGGTGGTATGATTCGCGCTCACAACAGGAGTTGAGTGAACCCCTAACATTGGTAAAGCGTACATGGGATGTCGCAAATACCAAAATATGAGAGTACCTATGCTTGAAGATCTCGTTGTTGTTGTAGATAAATTCGGAAACCCTATTGGAACAGAGGATAAACTCGACGCACATAGAATGGGCTTTCGACACCTCGCCTTTTCGGTCATGATTTATCGTTATAACGATGGTCAACTCGAGTTCCTGATGCAAAAGCGCGCAGCAAATAAGTACCATAGCGGTGGACTATGGAGCAACACATGCTGCTCTCACCCGCGCCCAGATGAAAAGATCCTTGCAGCCTCAAAACGTCGTCTAGATGAAGAGCTGGGTATTCGCGACTCACTTGTGCTGGAAGACATCGGCACAATCAGCTACCGCACCAAATTTGATAACGGCTTAACGGAAAACGAGCTAGACCACGTCGTTATTGCAGAGAGCAACACCGTTGAACTAGACGTAAACGACAAAGAAGCTGAAGCATGTGAATGGCAATCTAAACAAGCGATAGCTGAGCACCTAGCGGAAACACCGCAAGCGTACACCGCATGGTTTAAGCTCGTTTTTGATAAAGTTAACCAACACCTCGCAGAGAAATAACTCCTGCGGTTAAAATCTCATTCGATTAAGTTTATCCTCGCACCTATTGACTTCCTATCACTAGGTGCGAGGCTCCAAACTATACGGCATTTACAATGTAAAACGCCTTTATATATAGCCTAAAGAGAAGATTTTGATTACTTTCTGTCCACGCGTGTAACTTTGTGTTTCTAAGCGATGTTTCGTCAACATTGCACCAACATGAATCATAAGCAGTGACTGAGCACAATAAACGTGCGCATGCTCAAACTCTATCACCATTTTGGTGCAATCGTGTTTGTTCCTCCTATCCTCTCCTTTGATATTCAATATGTTAGCGTCTGGCGTGTTTCTTGAAAGGAAATTACCTAGACTATTCAAATTGCACAATTTCAGGGAGAAATAAGATGCAAGACGTTCTTACTATTGTCCTAGCTGGAGGCATGGGCTCTCGGTTAAGCCCCCTAACCGATGACAGAGCTAAGCCAGCGGTTCCATTCGGTGGAAAATACCGGATTATTGATTTCACGCTTACTAACTGTTTGCACTCAGGGCTGAGACAAATTCTGGTACTCACTCAATATAAATCGCACTCGCTTCATAAACATATCCGTGATGGCTGGTCGATCTTTAATCCAGAGCTCAAAGAATTTATCACTGTGGTCCCCCCACAGATGAGAAAAGGCGGCGCTTGGTATGAAGGAACGGCAGATGCGATTTATCACAACATGTGGCTACTCTCCCGCAGCGATGCGAAACATGTCGTTGTGCTGTCTGGCGATCACATTTATCGCATGGACTACGAAGCTATGGTTCAAGAACACAAAGAGTCTGGCGCTAAACTCACTGTAGCGTGCATGGATGTTCCCCGTGAAGAAGCCACAGCTTTTGGTGTCATGGAGATCAATGACAAAAATCAAGTTGTTGATTTTAATGAAAAACCAGAAGACCCTGCTTGTATGCCAACGGATGCGAGTCGCTCTTTGGTGTCAATGGGCATCTATGTTTTCGAAATGGAAGCACTCCAACAAGCGTTAGAACAAGATGCTGAGCTTGATAGCTCTAGTCATGACTTTGGTAAAGATATCATTCCTAAGCTCATTGATAGCCAAGGTGTTTACGCTTACAACTTTGGTGACGAAAAAGGCCGAGTTGCGCGCGATTGTTACTGGCGTGATGTAGGGACTATTGATTCCTTCTATGAAGCCAACATGGATTTGTTGGAACCTGTTCCGCCCATGAACCTCTATCAGGAAAACTGGGGGATACGAACCTATGAGCCTCAACTGCCACCAGCGAGAACCGTACCTTCAGCGACTGGAAATGAGGGTATCTTCATTAACTCGATTATTGCCAACGGTGTCGTGAACTCGGGCGGTTCAGTACACCACTCTATTCTCTCGTCTAATGTACGGATCAATGATGGTGCAACTATTGCGGATAGCATTATTTTTGGCGATGTAACGGTCGGCGAGAACTGCCAACTGGCGAACTGTATCATCGACAAACACGTTGTTATTCCAGATGGCACTATCATTGGTTTGAACCCAACTGAGGATGCGGCTCGATTCCATATCTCAGAAAAAGGTATTGTAGTGATACCTGAAGGGTATGTGTTCGACTAGCTGACTCTCTTCTCCCCCGAAAGATATAGTTGCTCCTTGAATAAAACAATAGCCGCTCCCTAGAGAGCGGCTGCTTCGTTGTAGGTCTAACGCTAATTTGTTGCACCGTGACCCAGATTTCTCACATTACTCGCATACTTTCAAAAATATGGTCCTATAATTCTTGTATTACAGTCAGTTACATAGGAAGTAAACTATGAAGTTAAAGTCGTTTTTGGCTACTGCAATTGCTGCGAGCCTTTTGGTTGGGTGCGGAGCTAACACTACGCAAGGCGCCGCTGAAGGGGCCGCGGTTGGTGCAGTATCGGCGGGCATGCTTGGTGCACTAACCGACCTTATTGTCGATGGTGAGGTTGATACTTATCGTCTTAGCCGAAATGTCACCGCAGGTGCACTCGCAGGTGGTACAGCGGGCGCTATCGACGGTTACTCAAAAGACCAACAAGTAGAGGCTCAACAAGCGGCTCAGTCGGCACCGCCGGCTCCCTCTAAGCCAGCTTTAGAATTCGGACCAGATGTTGAAACGTCTATCGGTGCGCTTGTCGCTTGCCAACATGATGATGCGTATCGAGCAGCGCTAAAGGCAGAACAAGCGTCTCAGCAATCCTATAAAGAAGCAGGCGTCGCAATGCAGGCTCTCATAGACTACGACCGAGGAAACACCCAAGGGGTCGATCGCGCCGTTGATAAATACGTGAAACTGAGCTCCACCATGAACGATGCCAACCAGGCAAAGACTCAACTAGAAGCTCTGCACAAAGAACTGCAGCAAGAGCGTGAAATCGCCGGTTCAGCACCGACCTGCGGATAATCCTTCCAATTATGGGTCAGGTTTACCTTGAAGCCTGATCCATTCGCCCCAAGTATAAGTAAGAGCAATCGAACCGATTTCGATCCATTCGCATAATCGATAATACGATACATGAGGCAATGTCATGAAATTCAGCTATGTAAACCCTACTGTTATTCATTTTGGTCAAGGTCAAATTGAGCAAATTAGTCATAGCATCCCTAAAGATTCAAAAGTATTGGTCATCTATGGTGGTGGCTCCATTAAGAAGAATGGCGTGTACGACCAAGTTGCAACTGCGCTCAAAGACCATCAATGGTCTGAGTTTTCGGGTGTGGAAGCAAACCCAACCAAGGAAACGCTCGATAAAGCCATCGAGATAGTGAAATCCGAGAACATCAATTATCTGCTCGCCGTCGGTGGTGGTAGCGTCATTGACGGAACCAAATACGTCGCCGCAGCCTCTCTACACGACGGAGACAGCTGGGATCTCATCACTGGTAAGTACAAACCAGAGGCTGCCCTTCCATTGGGTGTGGTTCTAACGCTCCCGGCAACGGGCTCAGAATCAAATATGGGGGCGGTCGTGACTAAAAAAGCAACGCAAGAAAAGCTCGGCTTTTTGTCTCCAACCGTTCGTCCCGCGTTCGCTGTACTTGACCCAGATGCGATGAAAACTCTCCCTGAGCGCCAGCTGATCAATGGTCTCGTCGACGCATGGGTTCACGTTTGCGAACAGTACATTACGTCTCCAACAGGACATATGGTTCAAGAAGGTTACGCCGAAGTATTGTTGAGAAATCTTCTCGATCTCGGCAAAGCATTCGAACAAAGAGACGATGCATGGCGTGCGAACTTGATGTGGACAGCTAACCAAGCGCTAAATGGACTCATCGGCACAGGTATGCCTCAAGACTGGGCGACTCACATGATTGGTCATCAGTTAACGGCACTGTGGGATGTCGACCACGCGCGCTCGCTGGCTATCATTCAGCCTTCGCTACTCAGAAGCCAAATGGAGTTTAAGAAAGGCAAGATTGAACAGATGGGTCGCAACGTGTTTGGGCTAACAGATAGCGACGATCTTGCAGAGCGCACGATTCAAGCGATTGAGGCTTTCTACGCGAGTTTGAATGTCGATACTCAGCTTTCAGAGGTGCAAGGTGACAAATCTGAAGCCGTAGACGCAGTTATCAAGAAACTCGAGGACTATGGCTACCTCAAACTTGGTGAAAACCAAGCTATTAGTATTGACGTATCACGTCGTATCCTCGAACAGGCCCTATAAGAGCCATTCTACGATTTAGATAAACGAAATACCTTAAGTGCGGAAACCAAAACGGCTTCCGCACCTATTCTTACAAAATTCGAGCGCGAACAAACTCAATGGAAGAGCGCAACTTCATCTCAATATCTTGAATCGATAGCACTGAGTCCCTTGGCTTCAGCCTCGTTGAACCATCCACTAACCGCTCTAACGAGTATGGTGATTCAATACTGAAAAAAGGCATGCTTTCCTGTTGAAAGGCGACGTCAAAAAGCGCGTCATAGCGACCAGCACCATCACCAACTTCACAACATTGCCAAGCATCACCAGACTGAATTAAATCCTTAATATGGATGTGTTCCGCTACTTCAAGACTAGCAATAGAATGTTCAAGCACATCAAGCTCTGGACGATGAGACAAAAAATTACCTGGGTCGAAATTTATTCCAACAACCGAGCTGTCTACTTGCTCAATAAACGCATCAAAATCATCGGCATCATTGAGTAAGTAAGAGCGTGTATCCCCGACATTTTCTATCAATATCTTAATGCCGGATAACTTAGCGAGATCGAATGCTGCCCTAGCCTCGTTGTAGAACTGCTGCCACGTTGTGTCTCTTGGTGCATATAAGACTAACCTTGGACAAGCGAGCGTACAGCAGAGCTGGACACGCCTTAACAACCGCTCTTTACAGTTGCCTAAGTTCATCTCACAGTGAGCAGCAAAAGAGGTACACTGCATACCTCTTTGATCAAGGCTGCTTTTTACCCACTCGGCCAGTTCAATGGTGATGTCAGACTCTACCAGATCGTGTACCGCTCCTTTAATCAGAGCCAGCTCAATGTTTTTTACACCAATACGATGCAATGACTCTATCGCTTGGTCAAGCGTATAACCCGAATAGGCAACGGTACTGACTGAGAAGTTATCAAGCATAAGCCTGCTCCTCGATGACCTCCGTCACCAGCTGGATTAACCTTGCAAACCCCTCAGGTTGCCAAGCCGTTCGACCAACAAACAAACCATCGATATTCGGCTGTCTCAGCAGCATCTTGGCATTGTGGATGTTTACGCTCCCACCATAAAGAAGTGGAACAGATTGCGCGATCTTGGAGCCATAAAGTGTAGTTAGCCCAGACCTTATCGCAGCAAGACCAGTTTCTGCTTCTTCTGTCGATGCAGGCGTACCATTCTCGCCGATTGCCCACACTGGTTCATAGGCGATGAGCACGTTGGTCACTTGTTGAGGGGAAACTCCGTGTAGTGCAATCTTTATCTGCCGTAAGATAGACTCTTCTGATACTCCCCAACACTTTTCATCTGCAGTGTCTCCAACACAAATTAATGGTCTGAGGCCCGCCTTTAGTGACAGGATCACTTTTTTGTTAACTGTTGCGTCTGTCTCACCGAACCACTCTCGGCGCTCTGAATGTCCGATCTCAACGAGGGACGCGCCTATGTCTTTCGCCATATCTACAGACACTTCCCCTGTATAAGGTCCACTGCTCGCCCAGCCCACATTCTGGACACCCGTTAAGCATCGGGTCTCACTAAGTGCCGTTTCAAGTTGTTTTACATACGGAAACGGAGGTATCAGGAAAGTCTGCAGGTCAGCGCTAAGATTTGAAAGATGAGGTTTTATCAGTTTGCAGTATCTGACCACCTCATCGTTAGTTTTGTTCATTTTCCAGCTAGAGCCCAACCAGACCTTTTTCATGCGGGCTCTCCTTCTACAATTGAAGCTTCCATAAATTCTAAGATCAGTGACATTGAAATTGCCCCAGGATCTGGGTATCCCAGTGAGCGTTCGCCTAATGTTTTGGCTTTACCTGTCGTTGCAATCATAGACTTGGTTGCTTCAACGCCCTGCCTAGATGCCTCTACAATGAGTGGCATTGATTCGTTCAACGGCAAATGCGACAACTCATTGGCTTTTCGAGCCGCTGGAGCGAGAGCATCGATCATCGTTTTCGCGCCTTCATCCGCACCGCCTCGCTTACGAATGCCTTCTAGGCCAGCTGCCAAAAACTCCGCAACGACAGGGGTCGTCAGTTCAGGTTCACCAGCCACAGCCTTTCCGCCATTTCGGAACAAGGTACCGAAGATCGCCCCTGATGCTCCGCCCATAGTGGTCAAGAGTTTAGTGCCAACTTTGGTTAAAACATCACCCACATTATTAGCTTCAAATCCTTGATCAATCATGTCATAGACGTTTTGAAAGCCGCGTTCTATGCCTAGGCCATGATCACCATCGCCAATTGCTTGATCCACCTTAGTCAGTAGTGGCTCACTCTTGACCATATTTAAGGACATAGTTTTCAACATCTGTTTCGTTTCTTGACTGTTCATAGTGACTTCCTCAATGCAAATGACTGGCAAGGAGCCTGATAAAGCGACTTCAACTGCTCATCAAGCTTGAGTAACGAGATAGACCAACCCGACATCTCTAACGAGGTGCAGTAACCACCTACCAGGTTATCCACCACGGATACATTTTTCTCACTCAAATAATGATGAACCGCTCGGTTGGCGATAAGCAGTTCCATCTGAGTCGATGCGCCGAGGTTGTTAATGAGTAACGCTACCTCGTCGCCCTCTTTAAGTTCAGCCTCATGCTCTAGTATGGTCATCACTTCAAAGACCACATCATCAGCATTTGAGAGCTTGGATTTGCCAACACCTGGTTCGCCATGTAGGCCCATTCCTATCTCGATTTCATCGTCCGGGATCTGAAAATTGAAACCCTCGTTTCTAGGTATTGCGCAAGGACCGAGCGCGACGCCAATCGAACTCGTCGATCGAAGCGCATGCTCTCCCACCTCGACGACTTGCTCAAAACTGTCTCCACGAGCGGCAGCAGCACCGGCAACTTTGAGAACGAACAGGGCACCTGCAATGCCTCGGCGCTCTTTACTGTTGTCAAACGGAGCGGAAATAACATCGTCGTTGATGCGAATCGTGTGAGTTCGAACCCCTTCGTCCTCTAGTAGCTCTGCAGCAATATCGAAATTCATGTTGTCACCAGCGTAGTTACCGTAGATAAACACCACGCCATTCTCTGGATTCAGTGCCAAAGCTGTTTCGAAGATCGCATCAGGGGTCGGTGCAGCAAACACGTCACCAATAGCGACCGCATCCGCTAACCCTTCGCCCACATAGCCGCCATACATCGGCTCGTGAC
This sequence comes from Vibrio maritimus, assembly GCF_021441885.1. Classification (NCBI taxonomy): domain Bacteria; kingdom Pseudomonadati; phylum Pseudomonadota; class Gammaproteobacteria; order Vibrionales; family Vibrionaceae; genus Vibrio; species Vibrio maritimus. The sequence goes on along the minus strand of NZ_CP090439.1, from coordinate 1,551,855 downwards.
CGGCACCTCCACCAGTAAACACGGCTACCTTGCCGTTCAGAGGTGCTTTGCGAATGGCGCAGGTGTGATTTGAGATAGGCTCAAGATCACGACTCATCGCAGCCATAAACCCTTCAAATTGCTCACGAGCAACCGCGTTTCTGTCATTAATCAGTTTCTTTGGTTTTCTCATTATCTATCCCTCAATCACGATTGAGCGTGAAGCTCTGCCTCTATCTCACAAATCCTTTGTACTTTAGGCTTGGATGACTCATCAATCTCATCAGCATTAAGCCAAGCCTCTAAAATGGTTTTAGCAAGCTCCACCCCAATGACTCGCTCACCCATAGTGATGATCTGAGCACCATTACTCTTGCGAGCGCGTACTGCTGAGAAAACGTCGTGACACAGCGCGGCTCTTATGCCCGGCACTTTATTCGCGACAATCGATACCCCAATACCCGTACCACAAACGATAATTCCGCGCTCATGGGTATTATCGGCTACCTTTTTCGCAACACGCTCGGCAATATCTGCATATAAATTAGAAACATCCTTTGGTGCTTCACTATAGTCTGTATATTCATAACCTAACTTTTGTAAATGTTCACAAAGTACATATTTAAGGTTCACCGCCGCATCATCGCAGCCAATTGCAATACTCATATTACCTCCTAACTAATGGAGTAGATTTAACAACACTTATTATTAAAGTACTTTATTTTAGATAGGTCATATTTGAATTGCGTCACAAAGAATTTATTAATTTATTTCTTATTTATTTTGTGCATTAGTAATTAAAATTAGTCAGCTATTATATTTCAGTTAGACATTAATATATCAATCAAACACAATAACAATCCATAAGAATATTTTAATACTCTTTTTTTGTACATTAACTCACGAGGAAAATAAGTTATATTTTGTCTGTTAGCGTGATTCAGATCGCGTTTGAAATTAGCTGCTTATTTTATACTCAATAGCAATTAACGGATGTTTTAATAAATTTTTTAATGAATGCAGTAGAAAATTAATTGATTTTGCTCAGTTTTTGAGTGTCACATGGAGGCAGTGGTAAGCACTATGAAGCTATCAGAACAAGCATACAACAAGCTTAAATGCATGATTCTTGAGAATAAATTTAGAATCAACCAACAACTACTAGTCGATGAAGCGGTTGAGATTTGTGGCTTTAGCAGAACTCCTGTACGAGAAGCTCTGCTAAGACTACAGCAAGATGGACTCATAAAACTCCATCCAAGACACGGCCTTAAAATATGCGCCTTGTCAAGACGCGATGTAGAAGAGCTTTACGAGCTCATTGCACACCTTGAGGTGATGGCACTTGATATTTGTATATCAAAAGGACTTACTCAGGAGCAATTAGATATACTTCGTGACTATACAGCCAAAATGGAACAGGCATTAGATAATAATGACATTCAGCAGTGGGCGATCCACGACTTTGCCTTTCACGACCAAATATTTCAATATACTGAAAACTCTAGACTTATAGAAACCGCTAGAAAATATAACGAACAAAATAAGCGTTGCAAAGACATAGTCATTAAACTTAGACCATTACCATGGGACTCGATCATTGAACACAACAAATTAATCGACAACTTAGAGTCTGGCAACATTAATGAAGCAAGAGAAATGCATTTGGTTCACTGGGAGCAAGTTTCTAAACAATTCATTGAATTTTTAGACAATTACCACTTCCTAGATAAGTGATAATTGACAAGTAGCATTTAGCTTAAAAATAAATTTCTGATTTACATCCTATTTAAGGAGGAACACTTATGTCCAAAATAAGTGTAGAAGAGCTATATCAATTATCGAACGACATCCGAATTGATATTCTCGATATGGTCTATCACGCCCAGTCGGGTCACATTGGTGGTTCGTTCTCTGCTGCTGAAATCGTTACAACACTCTACTTTAGCGAGATGAACAACCTCGATCCTAGCAATCCCAAGCAGAGTAACCGTGACCGCTTCGTGCTCTCCAAGGGTCACGCATGTCCTGTCTGGTATGCCTGCTTATCACGCCTCGGATACTTTGAAAAGTCACACCTCAAGACGCTGCGGCAGATTAACAGCATCTTGCAAGGCCACCCTGATATGAAGAGCACACCAGGAATCGACACTACCACAGGTTCATTGGGTCACGGCTGCGCTGCAGCGACGGGTATGGCTCTGGAGGGTCAGCTCGCTAACGATGGCCGCCGTGTTTATTCCCTACTTGGCGATGGTGAATTGAATGAGGGCGTCGTATGGGAAACCGCGATGGCCGCAGCCAAATACAAACTCGACAATCTCGTGTTCTTCGTCGACAAAAACAACCTGCAGATGGATGGCACTAGTGACCAAATCATGCCACTGCTGAGCATAGAAGATAAGTTTGCTTCGTTTGGATGGAATGTGGTGACGATCGATGGCCATAACATTGAACAGATATTAGACGCATTACAAGCGGCACGTGATTTCAAAGGCAAGCCTACCTGCATTGTTGCTAATACGGTTAAAGGTAAAGGTGTCAGCTTTATGGAAGATGTTCGCAATTGGCATGGTAAGGCGCCAAGTGATGACGAGTTCCATGCTGCTCGTGCTGAGTTAGTCGCTTAATCAATCAAAGGGTATTCACATGCTTACAGTTACTAAATCCAAAAAACCAACCCGCCTTGCGTTTGCCGAGCGAATGGTTGAGTACGGCGAAATTAACACTGACTTTGCAGTATTCGAAGCTGACATTGGTTACTCAACCAACTCGTACCTTTTCAACGACAAATACCCTGAGCGCTATTTTCAGATGGGTATCGCCGAATTTGGCATGATGGCCTCAGCATCTGGCATGGCGGCGAATGGCAGACCCGTTGTGGTCGCGGGTTATGGCGTGTTCTTAACCATGCGAGCTTTGGAGAGCGTACGTAGCTTCATCTGCTATCCAAACCTGAACGTAAAGCTCATGTCTTCGCATGGTGGCACTACCGCTGCTATTGATGGTGTGACTCACCAAGCGTCCGAAGACATGGCGTTGATGTCAACGCTCCCGAACATGCACATCTTCGCCCCATGCGACACCGCATCTAGCCGAGCCTTGTTCGATGTAACGATGGAAACGCAGGGCCCTGTCTATTGCCGACTAATGCGTGACGCCTATTACGAACTCTACAACGAGTCAGCTGAGTTCAAGTGTGGTGGCAGCAATACTTTATTAAAAGGTTCTGACATCACCATCATTTCCTATGGCGACATTCTATTTCAAGCCCTTGAAGCGGCGAATGAACTCAAAGTGGCGGGTATCAGTGTCGAGCTTATCGATGCATACAGCGTCAAACCTCTGGACTGGAAGTCCATTAGCGCATCTATCAAAAAAACAGGTCGCGTCATCATCGCTGAAGGTCACCAGAAGCGTAATGGCATGGCCTACGACATCGCCGCTCGTATGGCAAAAGAGCAAATTCACGCTCAATTCGACCACTTAGGACTGGATGACACGTTCGCAGAGTCGGGCGCCTATCCACTGCTTCTCGACAAGTATGGATTGTCATCCAAGCACATTATCGACTGTGCCAGCGCCATGTTGGTGTCGACAGAAACCTCAGTTTAGTCGAACCCAATGTTTAGTCGAAAACAAGGTTTAATCGAAAACAAGGTTCAATCGAAAACAACGTTTAACAATGAAGTTTAGGCGAATGCCTAGGGAGATTTATGTTTAAACATGCAGTAATTACTCCGTTTCTCGGTCAGCAACGGGATCGTTTTTCTGAGTATAACGAACCAAAAACTCTGGAGCAGAAGCTACAAACGCTTCGCACCATTGATGGTATGTCAGGGGCTGAGTTGGTCTACCCCTATGAAGTGAACTACGACAACCTTACCGAGCTCAAGATTTTGCTCGCTAAGTATGACGTCAAAGTTGCCTGTATCAACGTCAACGTCAAGGTGGAAAAAGAGTTTATATCTGGTGGCCTAACTTCCCCAGATAAGGCTGTACGAGACCGCGCAGTCAGCTTTATCAAAGAAGCAAAAGATTACGCCGAAGAAGTTGGAGCCGACAAAGTACAGTGCTGCCCTCTAAGTGATGGTTACGAGTTCAGTTTCCAAGCGGACTATGTCGAGACATGGCAGCGTCTGTGCGAAACCTTTGGCGAAGCTGGCGAGTACAAGCCGCACATCCCATTGTTCATTGAGTACAAACCGAACGAAGTCCGTGGCCGATGTTATCTCGACAACGCAGCCAAGACCATCTGTCTTATCAAGGACATTGGCAATCCAAATATCGGCGTGACCCTCGATTATGGTCATTCGCTCTATGGCGATAACAACCCTGCGGAAGAGCTCGCCCTACTTAACTCGCTTGATATCAAGTACTACATCCACATCAACGATAACGATGGTAAGTGGGATTGGGATTACTTCTGCGGAAGTCGCAGTTTAATGCAATACATTGAATTTATTTACTATCTGAAGAAGTTTAACTACCAAGGTTGGCTTACATCAGATACCTCTCCAACGCGATGGGATATCGTAAAGATGTTCGAAGCAAACATTCGAATGACCAATCGCATCTCGGCTCGAATCGACGCGATCGGTATGGAGAGTTTTGGCGAAAGTTTGAGAAAGAAAGAGTACATGGATATCTGGGCCGATTTAGAGAGCTATTTCATCAAGATCTAACCCCAGTCTAGTAACCCGCAGTGACAATCTGGCACAAGACCGGATACTGCACTAAAACAAGGTGAAACAAATGAAGACAAGAACTCTACTTACAAGTGTTTTAGCTGCTGCGCTTGCCCTTAGCACCTCATTCGCAAACGCAGATGAACGCTACCCTACACGTAATATTACCGACGTTGTTACTTGGTCTGCAGGCGGTGGTACCGATGTCATCAACCGCGTTGCTACCGCATCGATGGCCAAGTATCTCGGCACAAACATCAACGTGATAAACAAGCCAGGTGGCGTGTCTGGTTCGGTCGGTCTCCTAGAAGGCTATAACTCAGCACCAGATGGTTATACGTTTGTCGGTCTTTCTGAGTCAAACGTTGCTGCTGCCGTGATGGGCGGTTGGGATAATCGTATGGATGTCTTTGACTACTTTATCGTGGCAAGCTCACCAGACGTTATCTCAGTATCTAAAAACTCTCCGTTCAATACCATTGAAGAGCTCGTTGCGCACGTCAAAGAAAACCCAGGCAAAGTCCGTGTTGGCGCAGGTTCAGCTGGCTCACTTCACCACATTAACTACCTAGCGTTTGAAAAAGGTATCGGTGGAGAGATGAACTTTATTCCATTCCCTGGTTCATCTCGCAGCCAAAATGCAGCGCTTAGTGGCGAAGTTGATGTAGTTATCACATCAGTGGCTGAGCAAAACCAACTGATTCAATCTGGCGACTTCAAAGCACTGGCTACGCTAACCGAAAATCCATTTACTGTTGGTGACATCACTATCCCTTCTGGTTTGCAAACCTACCCTGCTCTTCAAGAGTACCTTCCTATCTCACAAGCTATCGGCTTCGCAATGAAGAAAGAAACGCCTGTGGAAATTAAGAAAACCGTCGCCAAGGCATTCGCAAGCGCAATGCAAAGTGACGAAGTAAAAACTTACGCTAGTGAAAACCACTACGAACTCGTTGGTGAGTTTGGCAAAAAAGCGAATGAACGTATGGCTCGTCTTGAATCGCTATTTAGCTGGACGCTATGGGATTTAGAAGCTGCGAAAATCAACCCCGAAACACTCGGCATTCCTAAGCCTGAGTAGTGGACCTATCGACCAGTCACGCAATGTGGCTGGTCAACTCTTTCTTAATTAACTAATTGCTGTTTGGGGGCAACTATGTCTTCTCAAAATAAACTATCTGAACACGATGACGTGGATAAAGAGACGTTAGAGCAACAACAAATGCACGGATGGGACTTTGCCTTCTCATTAGTGGTCATGGTGTTTGCCCTAGTGGTAGTTGCCAACTCTTTAACCATGCCATTCTCTGGTACCGTTGGCGGTGTGACAACTGAATGGTATGAATCACCAGGACTGCTGCCACTCTTTATTGGCTGCTCACTGTTTGCTGCAGGGTTATCGGTATTCCTAAAAAGTAAGGCAGAGCAAGGCAAAGCTCTGTTCGCGAAACACTATAAAAACATCAATCCAACCGGCTTTCTTATCTCCGGTGGCGGCATCATTACTTACATTTACGTACTGATCACTTGGTATGACTTCTTCCTTGCATCTGCCGCGTTTCTTATTTTCTATATTGGTCTTTATTACTTAGATACAGAAAGCATCACCAAACAATTATTGAAGATCTACTCAGCGACCGTGGTTGTCTCTCTACTGTTATTTGGCTCGGGCGCGTCTGAGTATGCCAATGCTATCTACCCATACACAACCGATGTTGTGCTGGTTGTCAGTGCACTTGTCATGTCTAGCTATCTGTTCCACACGGCGAAACAGCATAGTGCTGAGATGACAGCAAAGGTCAGAAGACTGCTAATTATCAGTATCGTTTTTCCGGCAGTACTGTGTCCGATCTTTAGGTACTTCTTGTTAGTACCACTTCCTAACGAAGGTCTGATCGTCGAGCAAGTATTCAACCAAACCTATTACACCTATTTAGCACCACCGAAACAAACAGAAGCAATGCAGCTTTCAGATGAAGACATGCAAGCTCTCGAAGACGCATTCTAACAGGTGAAGAACATGGATATTCTATCTACATTCGGAAGTATGTTTTGGCATATTTTCACCTCCCCACTGCTGATCTTAATTCTCGTTGGCAGTACATTCTTGGGGATTATTTTCGGCGCAATGCCCGGCCTTACCGCAACACTGGGCGTGGCACTACTGACTACCCTAACCTACGGCTTAGACAATCAAACAGCACTGCTGGCACTGCTTTCAATTTATGTGGGTGGCGTTTACGGCGGTATGTATACATCTATTCTACTCAACATTCCCGGTACCGCGGCATCTGCGGCTACAGCAATGGACGGCTACCCCATGGCTCAGCAAGGTCAAGCAGGACGAGCGTTTGGTTTAGCCACGACCTCATCACTGATTGGCTCGGCTATTGGTATGGTGTTTGTCGCCCTGCTCTCTCCGGTTATTGCCAAGGCTGCGCTTCAGTTCACCTCATACGAGTACTTTTTGTTAGCACTGTTTGGCATTCTGATCTCCGGCAGTTTGACCTCTCCAGAGCTAGCAATAAAAGGCTGGATTGCAGGTCTGTTCGGCATTTGGTTATCCACTATTGGCCAAGACCATATGCAGATGTACCCTCGCTTTACTATGGGCATTCACGAACTCGACAACGGCATCGATGTAGTTCCCGTATTGATCGGTGCCTTTGGTATTCCGCAAATCATGTCGGTACTGGAATCGAAGATGAAGATGAAGTCGATGAATGCCAAGTCGATTGGCAGGCTGCTACCTGACTTCAAAACCATGTTCAAAAACACTCGTAATATCATTTCATCCGCGCTTACTGGTGTTGGTATTGGTGCAGTGCCCGGGATTGGCGAGGATATCGCAGCGTGGGTGGCGTATGGTATTTCTCGTAAAACCAGCAAGAAACCGGAAACCTTCGGCAAAGGTGCTCCAGAAGGGGTAATTTCGACTTCGACCGCCAACCAAGCCTGTGTGGGCGGCGCTATGATTCCCCTACTCAGCTTAGGTATTCCAGGCTCTCCACCCGCAGTCATGCTGCTGGGTGCGCTTATGCTGCATAATGTGGCACCAGGTCCAATGCTACTAAAAACCAACCCTTCGTTTATTCCAGAAGTAACGGCAATTCTGTTTGCGGCTGCAATCGCTATGTGGGTGTGCGGTATGATCTTGTCTAAACAGGTTATTCATATTCTGCGTATCCCACAAACGCTGTTCATGCCGCTTATCGCTGTGCTGTGTGTTATCGGTTCATTCGCTCTCGGCATGCGCGTCTTCAACCTGTATTTGATGGGTATCATCGGCATCATTTCTTACTTCTTTATGAAGCTGAAAGTGCCTATCGCACCATTAGTTATTGGTGTCATCCTTGGTCCTATGGCCGATACGTCGCTAAGAACGGGTCTCAAGACGACCGGCGGTAGCTTAATGCCAATGATTGAGCGCCCTATCTCTCTAATTTTGGTGTGTGTGATTGTGATGATCATCTGTAGCCAAATCCCTGCGGTGAACCGTGGGATCCGAACACTATTTAGCACCGTCAAAAACCGACTCGCCACATCTTAAGGAAACCGTATGAAAACCATTGTCTGCTTAGATGGCTACACATTAAACCCGGGTGATAACCCTTGGGCTCCCATTGAAGCTCTGGGCGAATTCAAGAGCTATGACCGAAGCACTGGTGGCACCGAAGAGGTCATTGAAAGGGCAAGAAACGCCAGTATTATCCTGACCAACAAGACCCCAATTAGTCGACAAATCATTGACGCCTGTCCAGAACTAGAGTGCATCGCTGTGTTGGCCACTGGCTACAACGTAGTCGACGTTGAATACGCTAAACAAAAAGGTATTCCGGTCATGAACGTGCCCGTTTACGGCACTGAAACCGTCGCCGAAATGGTGTTTGCTCATATCTTCAATTTTGCTCGCAACGTAAGTGCGATGAGTGATGATGTAAAGCAAAACCTTGGGTGGAGTCGAAACCAAGATTGGACATATTGGTTAACCCCGCAGTTAGAGCTATCGGGTAAAACACTAGGCATCGTCGGCTTTGGCAACATAGGTCAACAAGTAGGTGCGATTGGCTCTGCTTTTGGCATGAACGTTATCGCTCATGATGACTTCAGTACGCAAGTACCGAGTTACGCTCATGAAAAGGTAGCGCTAGAGACACTATTGGCTGAATCTGATTTCGTCTCACTGCACTGCCCTGCTTTGCCCGCCACTGAGAATATGATCAATCAAGCAACGCTAGAGAAAATGAAGCCAAGCGCCTTTTTGATTAACACTTCTCGCGGTCAACTTGTCGATGAAGAAGCACTCGCTGCAGCGCTCAACCAAGGCGTCATCTCTGGTGCGGCACTTGATACATTGTGGCAAGAGCCCCCAGTGGAGAGCAACCCATTGCTCAGCGCGAAAAACTGCATTATCACACCACATATCGCATGGGCAACGCTTGATGCGAGGCAGCGCATCATGTCTATGGTAGCTGAGAACATTCAAAGCTATCTAGATGGCGCACCAATGAATGTCGTCAATCCTCGATAGGAGACTATGATGCCGGTAAGCTCGCAACATATTGGTCAGTTTTACAATCAACCTGTACAAGAAGTGACGCTATCCAATCAGTCAGGGATGTCGGTATCCATATTGACACTCGGAGGCATCATAAGATGCCTTCATGTCCCGGACTCAGATGGCAAAGTGAATGACATTGTGCTTGGATACGATAAGCTCGCTGACTATGCCAAAGACACACATTACATGGGCGCAATCATTGGTCGCGTTGCCAATCGGATAGAAGGTGCCAAGTTCAATTACAACGGCGAGATTACTCAGGTCGACGGTAATGCCTACGATGGAAAGCATTGCGTTCATGGTGGACGCTTTGGGTACCACAACCGAGTGTGGCAGATCGCAAGAGTGGATGAAACTGATGATGAGATATCGCTTTGGCTCGTGCTTGAAGATGGAGATGGTGAAGAGGGCTTCAAGGGAAATGTTACCGTTTCGGCGAAGTATACTCTAACCAATACCAATCAGCTCAGGTTAGACATCAGTGCTAGCTCCGATATCGCTTCGCCAATGAGCATGACTGCGCACAGTTACTTCAACCTTAACGGGCATGAGTCAGGGAGCATTAATAACCATTTATTGCGTATCCCATCTGACCAAACCTTACAACAGAAGCAAGATAGGATACCGAATGGCGAAATTGTCACTGTCCGCCACACGGCTTTTGATTACTCTTCAGGGATGATGCTCGCTGAATGTGTAAACAACGATATTGACATCAACGATTCCTATGTTTTGAGTGAAGCTGAAAAAATTAGATTGGTCGGTGAGCTGCAAACATCGAAATTGGGGCTGAGAGTTTACTCCAATGAAGATACCGTGCACTTCTACAATGGACATAATCTGAATCAAGTATCTGGCAAAAACAACGTGGTTTATCAGAAGTTTGCTGGCGTGTGTCTTGAGCCGAAAGGGTATGTCAATGCGGTCAATATCAAACACTTCCCACTATCTCAGGTAACGCCAGACAAACCCTATCAGCATTCGATTGTTTATGAGTTTTATTACCCTGACGGCAATAAATCTTTTAACTAACAGGCCTAGAGCGGTATTTCGGATGCGTAATCGGTATCGCTGCTAACAGTGTTTTGGTGTACTCATGCTTCGGCGTTTTGTACACCTCTTCACTGGTTCCATACTCCACTACTTTACCCTCCTTCATTACAGCGACATTATCAGAGACATGCCTAACCACAGAGAGGTCATGAGAGATAAAGATAATGGCGAGATTCATCTCTGCTTGTAGGTCCAGCAGCAAATTAAGGATCTGCGCTTGGACCGACACATCCAATGCGGATACCGACTCATCACAAATCAACAGTTTGGGCTTCACCGCTATCGCTCGAGCAATACCAATACGCTGCCTTTGTCCTCCCGAAAATTCATGAGGATAGCGGTCAATCGAGTCCTCAGGCAGACCGACTTTTTCCAGCAGTTCTCGAACCCACTTCTGCCTCTCTACTGCGTTACCGAGTTTATGGATGATAAAGGGCTCTTCTAAGATCATGCCCACCGTATGGCGTGGGTTCAGCGACTCCATAGGGTCTTGAAACACAATTTGCATTTGCCTGCGCAGCGGGCGCATTTCGCGAGTCGATAGTTTGGTGATATCAGCTCCCTCGAACACAATTTTTCCATCATAAGGCTCGAGGAGCTTTAGAATAGTGTGGCCCAAGGTGCTTTTACCACACCCCGACTCACCCACTAACCCAAGCGTCTCGCCACGATTGACGGTCAAGGACACACCGTCCACCGCCTTCATTACGTATCCACGACGAAAAACCCCACCGCCACTACGAAAGTACTGTTTTAAATCGGTGATTTTTAGAAGTTCACTCATTCAGAACCTTTAACTGCCTTATCGATTATCGAAACATAGCGTCAGTGATGGGTTTGATATCAATCTTTTGCTTGGGCGGGTTGTCGATATTTGGAATTAGCCAGAGTAAGCGCTCTGTGTATGGATGCTTAGGGTGATCAAACAGCTCAAACACATCCGCTTGCTCTACAATCCGCCCCGCAAACATGACGGCTACGTCATCGCATATCTCGGCAACAACACCAAGATCGTGAGTAATAAATATCATCGACATCCCCGTCTCCTGTTGAAGCTCTTGCATCAACGTAAGAATCGAGGCTTGCACAGTGACATCCAGTGCGGTGGTCGGCTCATCACAAATCAATATGTCTGGCTTACAAGCCAATGCCATAGCGATCATCACACGTTGACGCATACCGCCAGACAAGTTGTGCGGGTACTCGTTTAATCTTGCTTCTGGCAATGGGATACGCACCTTTTTCAGCATATCGAGACAGGTCGCTTTTCTTTCAGATTTACTCAGTTCAGGTCGATGTAACTCCAATACCTCGTTAAGCTGCTTACCAACCGTTTGTACCGGATTTAGTGCCGTCATCGGGTCTTGGAAGATGATGGAAATACGATCCCCTCTCATCGAATACATCTGACTGGGCTCGAGCTTCAGTAAATCCGTATCTCGATATAAGATCCGTCCTTCTGTCACGACTCCATAAGGTTTGGGCAAGAGTCCCATGATGGACATTGCCGTAACACTTTTACCACTGCCAGACTCACCAACAATCCCCAGCGTCCTACCGGCTTTAAGATCAAAATTGACACCATGCAATACCTCACGGCAGTCATCATCATCGTGAAAACTTACCGCAAGATCTCGCACGCTTAGAATTACCTCATCTTGCATGAACACTCCATCCAGCATTTTGGTTATTGCAGTTTGTAGCTGTCATCAACCACAATCACAGGCTCGAAGCTCTCGCCTTTTTTCATTGCCTGCTTCGTCTGCTTCTTGAGTTCATCGTCAATCCAAAAGTTGGCGATGTCCGTCACCGAGAACATGGCTTGCGTTTGTTTGGTCATCCCATTTTCTGGAAGACGCAACCAGCGCCAATGCGCTTCGCGCGTGTATGGCACCATATATCCTGGAACAATGAGAAACTCCTCAGACACTTTCTGTTGGATCTGATGTGACAGCGCTTGTTTTTTGGCGACGTCAAATTCAACCACATATTGGTCAATGAGTTTGTCCATATCGGGATTTTGATAAAAGGTGTGGTTGTTGGTTTGAGGTTTTGCATTGTCAGAGTGTAGATACTCCCAATAAGCTGGGATCTCACCACCACCCATGTGCAAAAATGCTAGCTGATGTTTTTTCTCGAGCACAAACTTGAACGCCGAAGAGCCATCAACAAGATTAAGGTTAAACTCCAGTCCCGCTTGCTTAGCCTGTTCTTTGAGATAAGCGATCCTTGGTGTATGTGGCGGGAAACCATAAGTAATATCAAAGCTTAGTCGCTGACCTTGGGCATTAACACGAATGCCGTCTGTACCGATGGTATCAAAACCCGCCGCTTCGAAATAAGCGATCGCTTTATCTGGGTCAAAAGCCGGAGCTTGATTGTCTGGTCGATCATAGTCGCCATGCCCTGCTCCAAGCCCGTGAGGCAAACGCAGGTAATCACCGCGTAACACGTTTTTAATCATGCCGTCGTAATCGGAGGCATACATTATACCCGCTCGCACATTACGGTCGTCGAGCATCGGCATTGAGGTATTCATCCATAAGCCGCCCGCCCCCTGTACGGTTTGGTTATAGCCCCAGAACTTTTGGATGTATCCATTTTGATAAGGCTTACCGTCCGCCTTCTCATGCCACAAACTTGGCAGTATTAAGCCAAACGCATCCAAGTCACCCTTTTCAAAACGCTTTCTGGCAATGTCTGCATCACGAATAACGGTAAGGCGCACCTTCTCAACATTGTAGCGATTCTTGTAATATCGATTCTCATACCCCCACCAGTCCTGACCGACATGTTTGAACGTGACGCTCTTACCTTTCTTAACGTCAGACATGTAATACGCCCAAGTCGTTGGCTCAGCCTTGAAATTGAACTTCCTCACAAAGTTATCGTCAATACCATCACCGTTTTTATCGTTTTTGGAATCAGCAAAAAAGTGCTCGGGTCTTGGCTGTACCCCATTGCTTGGCAAGTTAATCTGAATCATCAGCTCATCTTGGCTCATTTTCGAGGCTGACTTAATGGCAATGGTGTAGTCATCAATCTTGACGACGTCGGCGATCTTGTTGGTAAAGAAGTCGTTGTACCATGGGGCAATAATGTCTTTGGATCGGTTGTAGGTCAGCATAAACAAATAGTCGTCCGCGGTGACCATCTCACCATCGGACCATTTTGCCTTCGGGTTCAACTTGAAATAGACAGTTTGATTGTCGTCACCATACGCCCATGCTTCAGCGAGCTGTGGAATCCACTTATTCGTATTAGGATGACGAGCAGCCAGCTTGGGAGTGCCGTCCATGAAGTAGTGACGCAAACCAGAATTTGAATCTGGTCCAACACTTCGAAGCGTTTGCGGGAAACTCGACATATATGTGCGCAACGTACCGCCAAACTGCGCTTCCTCCGACGCAAACAATGGCTCATTCATGTTATCTATCCATTGAAGATCCGCGGGAAGGTCAGCCGCGTTCACGCCCACAGATAGGGTTGTCGAAAGTACCGCCAGAGTCATGTAATTCTTGCTCATGCAATATCCTTATTTTTATTCGCTAAACGTTTCCGTGGTCTAGCTCTATACGATTAATATTAGTCACTTAGTTTAAACATAGCGGGTAAACTTCTTCGGGTCGAAGGCTGCCCTTACCGCTTCACCAATGAATGTCACCATGACTAAAACCGCAACAATGGCGGTTACTACCGAAGCGACGATCCAAGGTGAGTCTAAGTTCGACTTTCCTTGCTGAAGCAACTCTCCCCAGCTTGGCGTCGGTGGCATTAGACCTAATCCCAAATAATCGAGTGCGGTCAGAGCCGTGATATTTGCCGCGATAGTAAATGGTGCGAGTGTCACCACCATCACCATGGTATTTGGGAGGATGTGGTTGAAGACGATTCGAGCATTTGACGCGCCAAGCGCTTTGGCTGCCGTGACATACTCCCTTGCGACTTCTTTATAGGTCATGGTCCTCATGTACCAAGTAATGCCCATCCAACCAAACATGACAATGATGGCGACAAACAAAGTAAAACTCGGCTGAACAATAGAGACCAAAATCATGATGACGTACAAGAAAGGCACCATAGACCAAATCTCAATAAAACGTTGAACGAAAAGGTCAAACTTGCCGCCAAGAAAGCCCATAGCGCAGCCGACAGCCACACCAATCGCATAAGAAGCCGCCATGGCTAATAGTGCAAAACCCATAGCAATTCGAAAGCCGTACACCAATCTTGCCAATATATCTCTGCCGATGATATCGGTACCTAGATAGTGCTTAGTTTGAGCATCGGGCGCATTTGGAGGATAGTCCCCAGAAAAGTCTTGTTCATAAGGATCCCACGGCACTATCGGCATCAACACAAAATCATCACCTGCCGCTTGTTCAAAGGTTAACTTAAGTTGTCTGTAGTCGGCTTCACTGGCATTCGTTTGCCCAAATTCTGTTCCCAGATAGACACGGCTCACCACCGGAAAAAAATAATCACCTTGATACTTCACCACCAGCGCTTTGCTGTTAATAAGAAATTCAGCAAATAACGACATAATCAACATGAGTGACAGCAGAATAAACGACCAATAGCCACGCTTAATCCGTCTAAAATTATTGAGCTTTTTCTTTGTTAAAGGACTGACCTGCATCGCTTATCCCCCAAACTTCACACGAGGGTCGACAAGCGCGACACAGATATCGGAGATGATGTTTCCCAGAAGCAGCAGCACCGCATTAATCGCGACGATCCCCATTACAACGGGGTAGTCTCTTTCGACAATAGACTCATAACCCAGTAGCCCTATTCCATCAATGTTGAAGATGACCTCAATTAAGAATGCTCCGGTCATAAAGAACAGCAAAGAGTTACCAAAATGGCTGGCAATTGGTATTAGGCTATTTCGTAGTGCGTGCTTTCGCACCGCTTGCTTAAATGGCAAGCCCTTTGCGATCGCAGTTCTTATGTAGTCTGCTGACAGGTTTTCCATGAGATTGTTTTTCATCGTCATAGTAAGCGTCGCAAAGTCGCCGATGAGGTAACAGATTAAAGGTAGAATGGCATGCCACATAATGTCAGCAACTTGCTCTGACAATAGCTCAAAATCCTCAAAGTCATCGCTAGTGAAGCCCCCCATAGGCGTCCACTCTAGGTGATAACTAAACAGAGTAATAAGCAACACCCCCACAACGTAGCCTGGCAGTGCATACCCTACAAAGATTGCCACTGAAGAGAGCGAATCAAACACAGAACCATGCTTAAGTGCTTTGTAATAGCCAAGAGGGATGGAAATAAAATAGCTGATGAAGAACGTCATACCACCGTAAAACAGTGATACTGGAATACGCTCCGCAATCATGTCTGAAACCGGCTCGTAGTAGCGAGTAGACTCACCAAGATCCAACTGAACAAGGTTCGAAAGCCATTCCCAATAGGCTTGGGGAACGGGTTTATCGAGTCCGTAAAACGCGTTCAACT
The DNA here is from genome assembly GCF_021441885.1 of Vibrio maritimus. NCBI lineage: Bacteria > Pseudomonadati > Pseudomonadota > Gammaproteobacteria > Vibrionales > Vibrionaceae > Vibrio > Vibrio maritimus. Next base: position 1,536,108 of record NZ_CP090439.1, on the reverse strand, counting down.
CTTGGATTTGATCTTCCGACAACGCAGAGTTACTGCCTGATATCGATAGCGAACCCCCATCCCCTTGTGTATGCAGGTTCGCCAGCATTCTCTCTACTGGACCGCCTGGTACTAATCTGGTGATCGCAAAAATAAGTATCGTCACCCCTAAAAAGGTCGGCACCACTAGTGCCAGGCGACGAAGAAAGTAAGAAAGCATTAATCAACTTCTCCATGTTTGCTGCTCCCTAAGAGAAAGATTAACGAGCTTAGAGCGACAAAACAAGTTACTGCCTTAATTAAGTCACTGAAAGAAAAGCAACTAGTAGAAGGCAACATATATCAAGGATAAGCAAATATTTTCCACACATCAGCAAATACGGACATTACATCAATACCCGAATCTAGCAGAGCATCGATGGACCTGATCCTTCATATTGTAGTTAAGTGTTTTAATTTCTGGGGTTACAGTAAATGGACTAAGAGTAGCAATTAACATCATTTCAATCTGGAGGGCTAGGTCTACAGGTTTTTTGATGTGCGCTAAAACACGAACAACAAAAATCACTCTGCAGCGCGGAGCGCATTAAGGTACAAGAATGAATAAACTTATGATCCCAGCTTTGGCAATAGTCGCACTCTCTGGATGTCAAACGACTAGCGTCAGTGAGATGATGGCTAACCCTAAGTCAATTGATAAGCCGTTTTCTTGCGAACTAGACAACCATGCAAACTTGATCATACAAAAAGACGGTCAAGGTGTTTATCTCTGGAGTGACTCCAATACTCCAATCGAAAACGTCACAGTGACGAATCACGAAATTCGTAAAATGAAAAACGGTTCACAGAACCATAAGTTCTCAATCATGCAGCGAGAGCACATCAGTGGCGACGTATACGGTGGCATAGAAGCAGATCTCACATTCAATGATGATGGTGAGCCAACTATGCGCGGTGATTGGGAGTTCAAATATATTCTAGTTTCAACCGATCATGGCACAAGAGAAAGCAAACCTAACGAGAGAATTATTAAAAAGGCAGTTTGTCGATGGGATACAGAGGCATCAATCGATTGGTAGGTCAACTGAACCATTTACAAATAAGGGTTGTCAGAAACTATACGGAAATAGTTCTAGATGACCTTTTAAATACTAAGCAATAATACTTTTAATTTCTTTGAAGATGTAAAGCAGACACTCGACATCTAACTGAGTTAGCTCAGCGCTGCCTCTGTTTCCATGGTACTTTTCAAAAAGTTTGACTCTAAAGGTAAAGAGTGCAGCGGAAATTGAAACCAATCTACACTTCAATCACTCACCCCTTAACTTCAACCTGTGAAGCCCTTTGCATCCGCATACGAATTCGATGCGCTTGCTGAATGTGATGCCTAGCGGCCTGTTCCGCTTTATCGCCATCGCGCTGGCGAATGGCATCAATGATCGCTTGATGCTCTTGGTACGCAGTTTGAGTTCGTTCGCCTTCTTGTAGCGTTGTTCCACCTAGAAGAGTGAGTGCATTTGATAATGAATTTAGTGCGTCAATTAAGTAGCGATTGTTCCCCGCTCGATATAGCGCTTGGTGAAACAGACGATTCGCCTCAGCGACCTTAATCGGGTCATTGGCATTACTTAACATGATGTCGTTGAAGTCTTCGAGCTCAGCTAATTCAATCTCTGAGGCATGCCGTGCTGCATATCGCGCTGCAGTGCCTTCTAATACCTCACGCACCTCATACAGCTCTATCACCTCTTTCTGATCCAGCTGCTTGATGACCGCACCTTGGCGTGGCAAATGGATCAACAAACCATCACTTTCTAAACGCCGAATGGCATCCCTGACGGGTGTTCTGCTGATGCCCAGCATCTCTGCAACTTCAATTTCTCTAACGCGAGTTCCCGGTGTCAGTTCACCGTGACGAATGGCTTGTAGTAGCTTCTGATAGGCCACTTCGGAGCGAGATTGATTACTCTTTTTTTCTTGTGTCATTTGCTATCGAACTCTAATCGAAGATCGTTCTAGATCTCAGTTGTGAAGTTTTTGTTATTCCAAACTTGACACAGGAATCAATAAGTTTCAAGCTAAAAATACAATTGTATACAATCGTATACATCAATAACCAAAAACAAGGAAGTATCGAATGAGCTTTGAAAGTGAGTCCTACGATGTGATTGTTGCTGGAGGTGGTCAGGCTGGCATCGTTGCTGCGATTGTTGCCGCCGAAAAAGGCGCGAGTGTTTGTCTGCTGGAAGGCGCTCCCAGAACCCACCGTGGTGGCAATACCCGTCACACCCGAAACCTAAGACCAATGCACGACGGCCCTATGTCTGTCTTAAGCGGTACCTACGACGAAGAAGAATATTGGCAAGACCTAATGCGTGTTACCAAAGGCAAAACCAATGAAGAACTTGCACGCTTGACGCTTCACCGCTCAACGGAGGCGGTTGATTGGTTAGAGCAGCGAGGCGTGCAGTTCCAGCCGCCGTTGGGAGGCACACTACATCTAGGAAGGACTAACGCGTTCTTCATGGGAGGCGGTAAACAGCTTGCCAATGCTCTCTATCGTCACGCTGAAAATTTGGGCATTGAGATCCACTACGATGCCATGGTCACCGACATTGAAATAAACAACGATGAATTTAAAAGTGTTTCAGTCGGCGATCAGACGATTAAAGGCAAAACATTTGTCGCCGCCGCAGGTGGTTTTGAGGCGAATGTAGAATGGCTGAAAGAGGCATGGGGCGATATTGCGGAGAACTTCCTGATCCGTGGTACTCCATACAACAAAGGCACTTTGCTGAAAATGCTGCTTAATGCAGGGATCAACTCCGTTGGCGAGCCAAACCAATGCCATGCGGTTGCGATAGATGGTCGAGCGCCACAATTTGATGGTGGGATTTGTACTCGCGTTGACTGTGTTTCTCTTGGAGTCGTCGTCAATAAGAATGCCAAACGCTTTTATGATGAGGGCGAAGATTTCTGGCCTAAGCGTTACGCGATTTGGGGCCGCCTTGTGGCCTCTCAGCCTGATCAGATTGCTCATGTCATTATCGATAGCAAAGCCAAAGGCTCGTTCATGCCTCCGGTGTTTCCAGCGGTGACAGCAAACTCAATACAAGAACTGGCCGAAAAAGTAGGCTTAGACGTTGAGGCATTCACTCAGACCATCGAAGAGTATAACGCCGCCGTTCAGCCGGGTAACTTTGATCACACCGAACTAGACCAAGTACACACCAAAGGACTTGAAGTTAACAAAACTAACTGGGCACGACGAATTGACACTCCCCCATTCTACGCCTACTCGCTGAAGCCCGGCATCACGTTCACCTACCTTGGTGTTGAGGTCAATAAGAATGCTCAGATGAGAATGTCTGATGGCAAGCTTGCCAAAAACCTATTTGCTGCTGGAGAAATTATGGCAGGCAACGTACTAGGACAAGGCTACTTAGCAGGCATTGGAATGACAATTGGAAATGTATTTGGACGAATAGCAGGAAGCGAGGCAGCGGATTATGCGATCAACAATTAAAGTAAAAGAAGTCGACAGAGTAATGACCATTTGTAATGCCTGCCGCTATTGCGAAGGTCACTGCGCCGTGTTTCAAGCAATGGAGCTTAGATTAGAGTTCAATTCAGATGATCTCGACTACTTATCTAACCTTTGCCATAACTGCGGCGCCTGTTACCACAACTGCCAATACGCGAAACCTCACGAGTTTGAACTCAACGTGCCTGGCGCCATGGCCGAGCTTAGAGAAGAGAGCTACGCACAATATGCTTGGCCAAGCTTTATGGGCTCAGCATTCAAGAACAATGGTTTTTGGGTAACTTCGTTATTATTGGTGTTAGTCACAGCATTTATGGTACTCGGTGCCTATTTCACTGGCGACAGTTTTTTCCAAGTACATGACAACGCTTTTTACGGCGTAATATCTCATAACGTAATGGTAGCGATCTTCGGTACCGTGGCGCTATTTGTTGCCATCGCTATGGTGATGTCGATTGTCAACTTCTGGAAGGTGATGCGATTACCTGCACCGTGGAAGCTAGATTGGGGATTGGTAGCCAAAGGGATTAAAGATGGCCTTACCCTCAAATACCTCGATGGAGGAAATGGTCAAGGATGCTCGTACCCTTCAGAGAAGCCATCGATGGCAAGACGTTACTTCCACCAAATGACGTTCTGGGGATTCATGCTTTGCTTCGCTGCAACCTCCACCGCAACAGTGATGCACTATGCGCTGGCGCTTCCTGCCCCGTATGACTTTATCAGTCTACCCAAACTATTTGGTGTGATTGGTGGTTTAGGTCTAATTGTTGGTCCTATTGGTCTAATGGCGCTGAAGCGTCAAGCCGTATCGGATACCAAAGGTAAAACCAACAAGGGTATGGACACGAGCTTCCTAATGCTATTGCTACTAACAAGCGTTTCCGGTCTGGGATTGATGGTTTTGCGCGATACGAGTTGGGTAGGACTTGGGCTGACGGTTCACTTAGGGATCGTTCTTACGCTCTTTATCTCGATGCCTTACGGCAAGTTTGTTCACGGTTTCTATCGCCTCATTGCCTTAATCACTTTCGTGGTAGAAAAAGAGCGTCACCAAGCGATTGTCGGTGTTGAGCCTGTCACCGAGCCAAACGCTTAATCGTATAATACTTTATATAAGCGCCTCAAAATCTGAGTAATTTTGAGGCGTTTTTTGTGTCCCATCACTTTTCTAATCAAGTAGGAATCGATAATCGTGACCTTTTCGGCAGAGACATTTACACCCTCAATGTAAACTACTCGTTAAATAGAAACCATGTATTAACACCCATTACTCCATGGAGGCTGAAATGCGAGTATTAGTAGTTGAAGACGATAAAATGATCAGCCAAGCCATTGAGCAACGCTTCACCGACCTCGGTCACGGCGTTGACTGCGCCTACGATGGCGACGTAGCCTACGCCATGGTCAGCCATACACCTTTTGATCTGATTATTCTTGATCTAAACCTCCCCTATAAATCGGGGGAACAAATCACTAAACGAATTCGACAAGTATCTGATACCCCTATATTGATTCTTACTGCAAGAAACGAGGTATTTGATCGCATCAACTTGCTTGATTTAGGGGCGGATGATTACCTAACCAAACCTTTCGATTTCGGAGAGCTTGAGGCGAGATGCCGGGCAATTGTGCGCCGTAGACAGGGCAGCGACCATAATGTGATTACCTACGGTGATATCGAGTTTGATAGTGTCAGTTGCTCGGTCAAAGTAAAAGGCGAACCTATCGACCTTAAGCAGCGTGAGTTTCGATTACTTGAAATTTTCATCACGCACCTAAACCGAGTGATGAGCAAGGAGGAGCTGATTGAGCACCTTTATGGCTACAGCAGTACGCCAAATCTTAATGCCATCGAAACCTATGTGGGTCGTCTGAGAAAATCGCTCAGTCACAGCAGTGTCGAGATCAAAACACTGCGCGGACTCGGTTATGTGCTGAACAACGCTTGCCCAAGCTAAGGGCCAGTATGTTCTCTCCCACCCGCTCGCTTCGATTCCAACTACTATTTGCTGCGACCCTCTCTCTCTGTGTGGTCGCGCTATTGGCATTAATGGCAGTAAAGCGCTATGCCTACGACACCGCGAAGATGACCTTTGATGAACGCCTAAGTAGTGCGGCGCTGCAAATTATCGATCATGTCCATTTCAATAATCTCAGTTTCAGTGTCGACATTCCCTTTTCTGCATTCAAAAGCCTGGCAAGCTCCGCTAATGACCGTGTGTTTTACTTGGTCACCTCTACAAACAACGAGTTTATTACCGGTTACGAAGAGCTACTCAATAATCCTATCGTTCAAACTCAAATCAACCAACACAACACGGTACTAGAACCAAAGCCAGACTATTTCTACCTGGATTTTATGGGAGAATCAGTGCGATTTAGTGTTGTCAGCCGCGCTATTAATACCATGCAGGGGAAGATCAATGTCTATGCCGTATTGGGACAAACCCTGCAGTCACGTATTGCCTGGGAAAGCGAAATCTACAACCAAGCTATCAAGATGCTAGTGGGTGTGATCCTCTGTTCACTGTTGGTTATTACCGCTTTGATATGGCGTGTGTTGCGCCCTATCAACGAGATAAACAGAAAGATAGCCAAGCGTTCAAACTTGGATCTCACACCGATATCGGTCGAAGGACCTCGTGAGATTAACCATCTGATCGAAACGATTAATGTCTTCATGTCGCAACTGGATGGCACCCTAAATAACCTCAAAAGCTTTACAGGAGAAGCGGCGCATCAACTCAAGACCCCGATAGCAGGAATTAAAGCTCAACTATCGGTGGCGCAAAGCAAAGTCCAAGACCCAGAGGCGCTCTCGTATATCAACAGAATATCAAGTTCAAACGACCACTTGGAACGCACCGTTGTGCAGCTTCTTAACCATGCCACCATCAAGCATCGCTTTCGTCGTGTCGAACCCCAGTCCGTTCAGTTTAACCAACTGGTAAAAAACTGCTGTCGCGACTTGGCAATGAATGCATTACAAAAAGGTGTGGAGTTGGATTATCAAGAGTCGGTTCAGTTTGTCATTCAAGGTGACGATTTTGCCTTAGCTCAGATGCTCAACAACTTAATTGAGAATGCGATCAAGTACTCTCCCAAAGACAGTAAGGTCGAGGTAGAAATCACCAAAATTGGTAGCAAAGCCACGCTTTACATTAGAGACCATGGGATCGGTATCGATGATAAGGACAAACCTCATGTTTTTGAGCGCTTCTATCGCAGTCCAAATGCACGTGAAAGTGGCACAGGCCTTGGTATGAGTATCGCCCTTGATGTTGCAGAAAAATCGAATGGCCAATTGATTCTGGAAGACACAGTACCGACTGGGCTTACAATAAAACTGCAATTTCCTCATTCAGTCTGGAAAGAGGTCTCTTCGGATGAATAACTTAACTAGACTCTTAACCTTATTATCTTTGGCTATTACTTCCAATGGATACGCTGCACTGACGTTGGAGCAAGACACACTGCACCCAGTCACTTTAAAGGTTCATGCCGCAGCCTATCTCTCGGAGATGCAGCCGCTAATCGATGATTTTGAGCGTCGCAATCCCGACATTCTTATTGACTATAAAGCAGTAAGCAGCAATCGACTTACCCAACAAATTCGAGACCCCGCTACCCCGCCGCCAGACGTTACTATCAGTTCAGTCATGGATCAGCAAATCCGTCTAGTTAATGATGGTTATGCACTGCGAACGCCCTATACCGATAAAAGCGTACTCCCTTCTTGGACCCATTGGCGAGAAGAGCTTTACGGCTTTAGTTATGAGCCAGCGGTGATTGTCTTCAATCGTGCTTTCCTCGACGGTAAACGCACGCCAACCAACCGTGTTGAGCTGATTCATTTTATTCGGCGCCATAGCAACGAACTGCAAGCAAAAATCGGTTTGTTTGATATTCGGAAAGTGGGCATGGGTTATCTACTTTGGTCATTTGAGCGCGCCCAAGCCACTAATTACGGTCAATTTTTAGAGCTGTTTAACTCCCATGATGCGCTGACGTTCAATAGCTCAGCAGCCATGCTTGAAGCCGTCAATCGGGGCGATATTAATATGGCCTACAATGTCATCGGCTCTTATGCTAAGTCCTTTGAAGAGGATAACGATGGCATCGTGGTAGTCGCTGCTACCGACTACACCCCGGTAATTATTCGAAGTGCCTTTGTAAACAAGACAACAGAAACGCCGATCCATGCGCAACGCTTTTTAAACTATCTCCTTTCTTATCAAGGGCAAAAAGTGATGGCAGAGCAAACTAACATGCCGCCAATTCGCTTGGATGTAGAAAGCGAAAAGACTGCCCACGTAATGAGAAACCGACTTGCCGAACAGCTAAAGCCTCTGCCTCTCGATGTCAGTTTGTTAGTCATTTCAGACCAAAGCAAAAAACAGATCGTCATTTCCGAATGGGAAAATGCATTAAAAGACTACGAATAGTCGTCGTGTCAGTTTGACGACAGTTTCATCTCTTAATCTGGCTTTAACAGTTGCCAAAGAGCAACAGGAATAGCCAGCAAAAGGAGTGAAGTTATGTCGAGTCAAAGTCAAATTTCATGCATGTTAATACGCGGTGGTACCTCTAAAGGTGCGTATTTTCGAGGAGAAGATCTACCAAACGATGTCCATGAGCGTGATGAAGTTTTGTTGCGCGTAATGGGCTCTGGCGATATCAGCCAGATTAATGGCATTGGTGGTGGTACGACACTGACCAGTAAGGTCGCCATCGTGTCTAAATCCACAGAGCCAGATATCGACCTAGAGTACTTGTTTGCTCAAGTCGGTGTTGAAGAACGAGTTGTCGATACTAAGCCATCGTGTGGCAATATTCTTTCAGGCATTCTGGCTTTTGCTGGCGAGAATAACCTCGTCTCTCTAAAGTCCCCCACTACCACACTGCGCGTTAAAAATACCAATACTAATACGATCATCGAAGTGTCTGGGGAAACACCCGAAGGTAAGCTCCAATACGAAGGTGACATGTCCATCGACGGCGTCCCAGGAACCGGCTCTCCTATTATGCTTAACTTTCTGGATGTGGGAGGGTCCAAAACGGGAAAACTATTCCCAACTGGAAAAAAGTCCGACATCATCGACGGCATGGAAGTCACATGCATCGATGCTGCCGTTCCTATGCTACATATAGCCGCTGAGTCTGTTGGCGTCACTGGCTACGAAACAAAACAAGAACTCGACAGCAATCAGGCGATGTTGGAACGAGTCGAACACGTAAGGCGAATCGCAGGCGAGCTGATGGGACTTGGAGATGTCTCAAACAGTGTCGTACCTAAAGTTTCGTTGCTTACTTCTCCAAAAGCGGGTGGGAACATAAGCTCTCGTTACTTTGTCCCCCACAATTGTCATGCCAGTCATGCCGTCACCGGAGCCATCGCTGTGGCAGCAGCATGTTCAATCCCTGGCACGGTGGCAAGTCGCTTAGCGTCCAGTTTGACTGATGACACGATAACGATAGAACACCCCAGCGGTCGCATCGACGTCAAGCTACAAGTCGAAGAAGGAGAGCTTGAACCCAACTTAAAGCAGGCCGCTTTGGTACGAACTGCCCGACCACTGTTTAAAGGCCAAGTTTACCCCGCAAGGTAGAAGCAGGTTGCCACCCAATTAGGGTGGCTTTTTTTTGTTTTGAACATCAATAATGTTGAGCCATGTAACGTTTTTGTTAATAACTCCTGCCGTGTCAGTTTAGTGACAGGTTGGCTTTCTAAGTTGAAGGAAATCGCCAAATAACCGAGAGCGATGAACACAGAGAAAGTACAAATGGAGGCAACATGCTTAACATGACATCTCTCAACACAATCAAAGGAATGACTGGTCGTCGTTTTCTTCAAACCCTGTTAATTGCAGCGTTTGGTATTTCTGCCATTCCCTCAAACACTCATGCAAAAGACGTTTCATTCTCGGGAGAGCGCGTCGAGCTCTTCATGCCATATAAAGAAGGTGGCGGTACCGACACTTGGGGTCGATTCTACGCACCTTACCTCAGCGAAGCGCTACCTGGCCAACCTGTGGTCGTAGTCAAAAATATCCCAGGCGGAGGCTCAACGAAGGGTGCAAACCAATTTGCTCGCCGTGGCAAAGCCAATGGTTTAAACATCTTTGCAAGCTCAGCATCAACTCAGTTCCCGTACCTACTTAAAGACCGCCGCGTTAAATACGATTATAACGACTGGCGTGTCATCCTTGCCTCACCAACTGGCGGTGTGGTTTATGTCTCACCATCGACTGGCATCAATAGTGTTGACGATCTAATCGCCAAACGTGATGAGATTAAGTTCAAATACGGAAGCCAAGGTGCAACCTCTCTCGATCTTGTGCCTATTCTAGCGATGGATCTTCTAGGTATGGATGTGCAGCCAACGTTTGGTATGAAAGGGCGTGGCGCTGGTCGTTTAGCTTTTGAGCGTGGAGAGGTCAACATCGACTATCAAACCAGTTCTGCCTACATCAAAAAGGTCACACCGCTGGTTGAAGAAGGTAAGGCAATTCCACTATTTAGCTTCGGCGTCCTCAATGAAGAAGGCAAACTTGAACGCGATCCAAACTTCCCTGATCTTCCACACTTTAGCGAAGTATACGGGCAGCTCTACCCTGACCAAGACCCAAGTCAAGGTTACCAAGCATGGCGTTCATTCTTTGTCGCTGGTTTCGCGGCTCAGAAGATGATTTTTGTACCGAAGGACACTCCAGATGAGCTTGTACAAGCATGGCGTCAAGCCGCGACGGAAGCAATCAGCTCACCTAAGTTCTCTGAAGAGTCTGTACAAGTGCTTGGCGAATACCCACAGCTTACTGGCGTTCAAGCTGAAAAGGCACTTGAAGCCGCACTATCTCTAGAAGAGCGCAACCTCAAGTGGGTACGCAACTGGCTCACTGAAAACTATAACACCAAGTTTTAATCACCATTTTGGAGCCTGCGGTTTCGGGCTCCCTTTTTCTTATCACAGGTTTGGTAAAAACGTGACGCCGTGAAATCGAGCGCACCTTTTACATCAGCCTAAACATCCATAATTATTAGAAGGCAATAGTGATGCTTGATGAACTCTTTGTCGCACTAGGCACCATACTCAGTGTTCAGCATATGGCATTTATGCTGGGCGGCGTCGTACTAGGTCTTGCCATCGGGATTTTCCCCGGTCTTGGTGGGATAGCCGGCTTATCACTGCTTCTCCCATTTCTGTATGGGATGGACCCCATTTCCGCTCTGGCAATGCTTATCGGTCTCGTTGCCGTTATCCCTACTTCGGATACCTTTACTTCCGTCCTTATGGGGATTCCTGGCTCGAGTGGCTCTCAGGCAACCGTGCTAGACGGGTTTCCAATGGCCAAAAAAGGTCAAGCAGCTCGCGCCCTTTCCGCCGCGTTTACCTCCTCTCTCTTTGGTGGCTTGTTCGGCGCGGTTATCTTAACCGGATTTGTGCTAGTAGCTCGCCCAGTCATTCTCGCTTTTGGCTCAGCCGAACTGTTTATGCTGACACTGCTTGGCTTAACTATGGTAGGTGCTCTAGCCGGAAAGAGCCTAATTAAGGGTCTTACTGCCTGCGGGCTCGGTGTCTTGCTCGGCAGTGTCGGCAGTGCACCGGCGACGGGTGAGTATCGAATGACGTTTGATAACTTCTATTTGATGGATGGTTTGCCTCTGGTCGTTGTTGGTTTGGGTATTTTTGCGTTACCAGAAATCATCGACCTGCTGCGTCAAAACAAACCTATCGCAAGTGCAAGTCAACTCGGTAGCGGCTGGCTAAGTGGCATCAAGGACTTTTTTAAAAACAAATGGTTAGCGATGCGATGCAGTATCATAGGCTGCGTGGTTGGCGCACTTCCTGGCTTAGGCGGGAGTGTTGTTGACTGGATCGCTTACGGCCACGCCGTTCAAACTACCAAGAAAGACGCTGATTTTGGACATGGTGATGTCCGAGGCGTTATTGCTCCTGAGTCCTCAAACAACGCCAAAGAAGGCGGTGGCCTTGTGCCAACACTGCTATTCGGGATCCCAGGTTCTGGCGGAATGGCGGTATTCCTTGGCGGTATGGTATTAGTGGGCTTGGAGCCAGGCCCGGCGATGGTGAGTACAGACCTAGATGTCACCTACACCATTGTGTGGTCACTGGCGATTGCTAACCTATTTGGCGCGGCAGCGTGTATGTTTATCTCCCCTTGGGTCGCTAAACTCACCACGATTCGCTACACCCTTCTCGCTCCGTTTATGGTGATGGTGATCTGTTTTGCGGCTTACCAAGCAACTCGCGATCTAGGTGACCTAGTTTCACTCTTGGCGATCAGCGTTCTTGGTGTCCTCATGAAACGATTCGACTGGCCACGCCCAGCATTTCTTATCGGCTTCGTATTGGCTAGCGGCATGGAAACCTATCTCTACCAAGCTGTGCAGTTTGATGGTGTTGGCTTCCTGCTCCGTCCAGGTGTCATGATCATTGGTGCGATTACACTATTATCTCTGTTCTTTATGATTCGTTCGAATGCTAAAAAGAAAGCGGCAGATGAGCCTAAGCCAATTGTGAGCGCGCAGCCCCATGTCCGTCGTCCACAACAACTGTTCGCTATCGCGGTTAACCTTGTTTTCGCTTACGCAATTTACGACGGTTACCAGCAAAGCTTCTTAGGCGGGATCTTTACTATCGTCATTGCGAGCTTTATGTGGCTACTCTCAGCCATCATCACCTATCGCTTGTTTACCGACTCTGAGTTCAATCCCATTTACTTCGACAATGAATACGAACAAGGGTATGCCTATGACACCGATACAACCAGCCTGTGGCACTACCTCTACTGGCTTGCCGCTCTAATTATCGGTTGCTACTTCGTAGGTTATGTCATCGCAATTACTGTGTTCTTCTGTGTGTTCTTAGTCAATAAAGCGGGCGTGTCTTTGGTACGTGCAGTGTCAATGACAGCTGCGGCATCAGGCTTCCTTCTTGGGTTAACGCACTTGATGGTGCTCGACTTACCAATCGGCCTTCTTCAAGAGAATGTCGATTTACCGTGGCCTATTGGATAACTGGGAGAGAAACTATGTCGATAAGAACCATTTTAATGCCATTCGCCACAACTCAAAATGCTCAAGAGCGCCTCGCCGGCGCGCTTGAAGTGGCTAAGTATTTCGAAGCTCATTTAGAAGTCATGCACGCGCAAGTTGGCGCTGGGCAGCTACTGCCATCTGAGAATCGATTGATAAGCAGAAGCCTCTATCAAAAAATCGACCAAATGGTAAATGAGTACATTGAAGAGAGCATCTCTGAGTCTAAAGAAGTGTTTAACCGACTTTGTGACGATCACAGAGTCAAGGTTTCAGAGCCTGTTCTAGGTGAGACGACAGCGCTTTGGCACGATATTTTTCGCTATCGTGCTGAAGTTGTCAGCGAGCATGGCAAAGTCTCCGACTTAATCGTTATTCCTAAACCCAGTAACGGCAAAACAAGCGTTAGCTTTGAAGCGGCAATTAAACACAGCGCACGTCCAGTGCTGCTGATGCCGCGCAAACAATCTCATTTCAATCCACAGACCATCATGATTGCATGGAATGGCGATGCCGCAGCAGCGAGAGCCGTTCACGCATCTCTGCCAATTCTCAAAAAAGCTAAAGAAGTGGTGGTCGTGAGTAGTGAGCGCTCTTTAGTGGATAAGCCAGATCAATACGCCTTGGCTAAATACCTAGAGGCTCACGATGTGCAAGTGTCAAACTCTGTACTTGATACTAATAAAAGGGAAACACCAAAAGCCCTACTCGACTTTGCACAAACATTACCCGCTGATCTCATCATTGCTGGCGCATTCGCACACCGCAATTTAAGCAGATTAGTATTTGGTGGCGTTACCAAGAAGCTGCTTTTTAACCAGACTATCCCATTACTTGTGATGAGTTAACGAACCACTAGGAGCAACGATGATTAAAGGACTTATCAAACTGTTAGCGCTATTATCGCTCACAGTCAGTGCAGCCAACCCGTCTACAAACCAGTATCAGAGCGAGGTATTTTTTGTTGGGGGCAACTATAAAAAGGTAAATGGCTCTACCTTATTTACCGGGCAAATGTTTGTAGAAAAGTGGACTCCAGAGAAAGTAACCCAGCCTCTGCCTATCGTTCTAATCCACGGTGCTGGTCAATCTGCCGTCAACTGGATGACAACACCAGACGGTAGAAAAGGTTGGGCACACTATTTCATTAACCAAGGATATGTTGTCTACATGGTTGATCAACCAGCGCGATCCCGCTCGGCCTGGCACCCTGCCACAAATGGTGATTTGAGAATCTTTAGCGCTGAGGTGATCGAGAAGAAGTTTACCGCATCGGCCCAGTTTGAAGGGCAATGGCCTCAAGCCGGGTTACATACTCAATGGCCAGGTTCTGGACGACAGGGCGATCCGGTTTTTGATCAGTATTATTCAAGCATTGTCGAGTCTTTGAAATCACACGTTGAAAGCAGCGAGCTTGTTAGTGCTGCAGGAGTCGCTTTGCTCGATAAGATAGGTCCCGCCATCCTACTTACACACTCACAGTCAGGCCCCTTTGGATGGCTTATTGCTGACAAGCGCCCTAACCTAGTTAAAGCCATCGTCACTATCGAGCCTAGTGGCCCACCAATTAAAAACAAAGCAGGAAAATCAAGCTTGCCTTGGGGAGTGAGCGTTATACCAGTGACCTATGAACCAGCAATAGCTATGCCCGAAGAATTAGTCGTCGCTCAACAACCAATAGCAGACAGCAAAACCCTTGTTCGTTGTTGGGAACAGCAAGAACCTGCACGACAGCTTGTTAATCTCAAAGGAATACCGGTCTTGTTTATGGTGAGTGAGTCTTCATATCATGCCGAATATGACCACTGTACTTCGAACTGGCTAACACAAGCGGGAGTGAACAATGACTTCCTTCGACTTGAGCAACAAGGCATACACGGAAATGGTCATATGTTAATGCTAGAGAAAAACAATATGGAGATAGTAAAACTAATCAATAGCTGGTTATTGAAAAAGACCGCTGCGTTAAATTGATTAGAATATTACTAGAAGATTGGAAGGCAAGAATTGGAGCGTGCAGCGGGAATCGAACCCGCTGCATCAGCATGGAAGCGCTACACCTTCTCAAATAACGAACATGATCGACACAAAAAACCATCGTTCAATCAAGGATTGATTAGCTAGAAAGATCGCCGTAGTGAATCGTTATAGTTAAAAGTCAAAGCCAAATATCGTTTGATAACGGTAATAATTCTCAGGTTCCAGTATACAACTCGGTTGATTCCACTCTCGCTGATTCGGCGAGTCTGGTAAAAACTGAGTCTCTAATGCAACACCTGCATACTGGTCGTAGGAACCGCCTTCTCGATTTGGTTCACCCTCTAACCAATTTCCCGTATAAAGTTGTATAGCCGGCTTGTTTGTGATGATTGATAAAGTCACCAAGTTATCCGGTGCGACTAACGTCAATACTGGTTTAGAAACAACACGCTTAGGATCAAAAAGGTAGCAATGGTCATAACCGTGTGCAATACACTGCTGCTTATCTTTAAGGAGGTCGTCTCCAATCTGTTTCGAAGTACGAAAGTCGAAACCTGTTTCTGACACATCAGATAACTCCCCCAATGGGATCCCTTTATCATTGGTCGGTACGTAGTAATCTGCATCTATCTTCAATTGGTGCGTGAGGCAGTCTCTGTTTTGTGCCGAAAGGTTGAAGTAGGCGTGATTAGTCAAACCAACAGGTGTAGCCTTATCAGTTCTGGCCAAATACGTCACCTCAACCTGGTTGGTGTCAGTTAACGTATAGGTCACGCTTACGCAGAGGTTACCGGGGAAGCCTTGGTCGCCATCGGGTGAATCTAGAGCAAAGGTCACCTGTTGCCGAGATTGATTCAGAACCTCCCACCTTCGTTTATCAAACCCTTGGCTACCACCATGCAGGCAGTTACCCGCCTGATTTCGACTGACACTGTATCTCTTCCCTGAAATGGTAAACTGACCGTTAGCTATTCGGTTCGCATAACGCCCCACTGTCGAACCCATAAAACTGGTGTGTTGATTAAACTGCGCAATACTGCCAACTCCCAAAAGCACTTCACGTATCTCGCCGCCGGATAGTGGCAGGCGACAACTTAACCAAGTCGCACCGATGTCCATAAAGCTCACGGTCATCCCATAGCTATTCTTGAGCTCGATAAATTTGGCTGGCATGCCGTCGCTGAATGCGTGCTGGGTTATCGTTGACTCTAAAGTTTCATTCATTTTCTCACCAACTACTTACTCAGCCAACACCAAGCCTGCGCCGTTCTTAGCCTTACAAACATAAATGGACTCTTTTAGGCCAGTTTCACGTTGATAGTTATCTTGAACTGCGGTGGTAACTTGCTCCACTAACTCTGGCGGAACAAGTGCAACAATACAGCCACCAAAACCGCCGCCGGTCATACGCACTCCTCCCTCCTCGCCAACAACGCCTTTAACTATGTCTACTAGAAGGTCAATCTCACTCACTGTAATTTCAAAGTCATCACGCATCGAAGCGTGCGACTCTGCCATCAATGCCCCTAGACCTTTTATATCGTGGTCACGCAGCGCCTGAGCGGCTTTTAGTGTGCGATCGTTTTCTGTTATTACATGTCGAGCACGACTTGCTACGATGCTATCTAACAATGAACACTTTTCGTTAAACTGTTCAAGCGAGACATCACGTAGTGCTGGCACACCAAATACACGAGCAGCCTCTTCACACTGCTCCCGGCGGGTATTGTATTCACTATCAACCAAACCTCGCTTTTTATTTGAGTTGATAATCATGACCGTCATGTCTTCAGGCATCGGCACCAACTCGGTTTCAAACGTTCTGCAATCGAGAAGCATGGCATGGTTCTCACGCCCCTCTGCAGAAATCATCTGATCCATAATCCCGCAGTTACAACCAACAAACTTGTTTTCTGCTTGCTGCCCATTGAGAGCAATTTCCGCTTGGCTGATCTCAAGGTTGTAGAGCACCTTAAACGTCTGCCCGATCACGACCTCAAGCGCAGCGGAAGAGCTCAGTCCAGCACCTTGCGGTACATTGCCGCTGATGGCAATATCTGCACCGCCAAACCTATAGCCTCTTGCTAGAAGGCATTTAACGACCCCTCGAATGTAGTTAGGCCACATCTGATCTTGTTTGAATGTAATCTCTTCATTAAGGTCAAACTCATCAACCGCATTGCCGTAATCCGTAGAGACAACACGAACTAATGTGTCGTCACGTTTAGTGGCGGCTACGACGGTCTTATAGTCAATGGCGCACGGCAATACGAAGCCATCATTGTAATCGGTATGTTCACCGATCAAGTTAACACGCCCAGGTGCTTGAACAATGTGGCTAGGCTTGTATCCCAATACAACTTCAAAAGAAGCAGTGACATTTTGAATTAACTCGGACATAGGGTTGTTCTCTTATTATTTACTAGCGAACAAAAGGCGTTGTTCTGCCCTTTGATAACAACAATTACAGCTGCTCTTTATAATGAACATCACTCAAGTCACGTAGACGCTGTGCCGCTTGTTCTGCGGTCAAGTCTCGCTGGCTTTCAGCAAGCATCTCGTAACCAACCATAAACTTTCGAACCGTTGCACTACGTAACAATGGTGGGTAAAACAATGCATGAAGCTGCCAATGCTCAATATCGGTTCCTTGCTCAAAAAACGGCGCATAATGCCAACCCATTGAATATGGGAAAGAACAGTTGAACAAGTTGTCATAACGACTGGTTAGTTTTTTCATGGCCAAAGCTAGGTCGTCGCGCTGCTCATTATTAAGTTCATTCATGCGACGGACATGCGTTTTAGGCAATAGCATGGTCTCGAAAGGCCACGCCGCCCAATAAGGCACTACCGCAACCCAATGCTCAGTTTCAACGACAATACGCGAACCATCTTCAAGCTCAGCCTCGACGTAATCGACGAGCAAATTTCTCCCGTGCTGTTGATAGTATTCCTTGAGATGGACTTCCTTATTAGCAATCTCATTGGGTAAGAAGCTATTTGCCCAAATCTGTCCATGTGGATGGGGCTGCGAGCACCCCATCGCTTCTCCCTTGTTTTCAAAAGCTTGCACCCACAAGTATTCTTTACCCAATTCTTCAATCTGCTCGTTCCAAGTGTCTACAACACCACGGATCTGAGTCACAGACAGTTCAGGTAATGACTTGCTGTGATCTGGAGAAAAACAAATTACGAGACTGAGGCCTCGTGCACTTTGAGCTCTAAACAGTGGGTGATCACTTTCTGGTGCATTAGGTGAATCAGACATCAACGCAGCGAAGTCATTGTTGAACACATACGTGCCTTGATAGTCGGGGTTAACATCACCGGAGATACGCTCGTTGGTAGGACACAAAAAACACTGGCCATCATAAGCAGGTAACTCATCGGTTGCAGGCTTCTCGTCGGCTCCACTCCAAGGACGCTTTGCTCGATGAGGAGACACCAACACCCAGTTTCCCGTCAAGGGGTTGAAGCGGCGATGGGGATGATCAACAGGATTAAACTCAATTTTCGACATTTCTATTTCTCACTATTTAAATACTGGTTGAGCCGCACTAGTAACCGCTCGGATTATTGGATTGCCAATGCCAAGTATCTCGCGCCATTTCATTAATAGTTCGCGTCGCCTTCCATTGGAGATCACGTTCTGCCTTACCTGGGCTCGACCAGCACTCAGCGATATCTCCTGCCCTACGCTCACAAAGCTCATAGGGGATCGGTTCTCCGCAAGCAGATGAGAAAGCCGATACCATGTCGAGTACACTGGAACCACGACCAGTCCCAAGATTGTAAACATGCAAACCGGATTCTTGACCCACCGTTTTCAATGCAGCGATGTGTCCATCGGCCAAATCCATGACGTGTATGTAATCACGAACACCGGTACCATCATGAGTTGGGTAGTCACTACCAAATACGGAGAGTTTTTCTCGGCGCCCGACGGCAACCTGAGCAATATAGGGCATTAGATTGTTGGGTATGCCCTGCGGATCCTCTCCTATAGAACCAGACGGATGCGCTCCAACAGGATTGAAATAACGCAACAAAGTAATACTCCATTCTTTATCTACATTAAACAGATCCCTCAGGCACTCCTCTACCATGTACTTGCTGCGTCCATATGGGTTGGTAGTAGCGCCTGTTGGGGCATCTTCAGTAATTGGCACACTTTGCGGATCACCATAAACGGTCGCCGATGAGCTGAAAACCAATCGCTTAACACTCGCCTTGCGCATACAACGAGCCAAGACCAAAGAACCGTTGACATTATTGTCATAGTATTCGAGAGGCTTAGCGACAGACTCGCCAACCGCTTTTAGCCCTGCAAAATGAATAACGGCATGAATATCATGAGCTTCAAACACCGAATCGAGAAACGCTTCATCGCGAACATCTCCCTCGCAAAACGTCGGCTGTTTCCCAGTAAGTAATTCAATTCGACTGAGCACCTCAACTTTCGCATTACACAAGTTATCAACGATAATAGGTTCAATACCTGCCTCTATCATCTGTACACAAGTGTGGCTACCGATATACCCTACGCCGCCTGTCACCAGAACTTTCATTTTCCCTCTCCACTCATTTTCGATGTTGAGCATCACTCAGTTGTCAAAACACTCTTTGTAGCGTTTTCAATCTGCTTAAAATACTAACAACCATTCAGAATGAGTTTCCGTGATCAAGATCGACTTAGTGTAAACGTTACCACTAAAATCCCACCTAGTGAAACGCCTGATTCATTGTGTAGACCCTCATTCGGAGTATGAAAACACCAAAACACGCAGGACAAGCAATGAACCATATGGAAACGTTTACAAAGATGAAGGATGTTTCTCATTGAAGTGAGTAAGCCCACAAAGATAAGCGGAGGCTAAGGAGGGAAAAGCTGGCACCAGTCCGTTGCCGTTAGATACCAAAAAAGGCTAGAAATCACATCGTGTGAATTAGCAATAGCAACATTCGAATTGCTCGAGTTGGAGTGCATATTGCTCGTGTTTGTCGGGAATATGCTAGTCGCTTTGGGTAGTGTTTTACCATGCTTCTGCATTACCGAATTAGGTGTAGTTTCTACACCTGAGACCACTATCCAGACGCTAGGTTAGACACTTACCAACTGATTCTTATAGCTTTTCAATTGCTAACATTTTATTCGCAGTCTTAATTATCATTTTATGGCGATAGTCATATTTAGTCATTACTTTATGGAGTATCTTAACAACAAGTTTCAAATAACGGCTGGTGCCAATGATCTTAGAATCCATTTACTCATTTGAATCACACACCGAATTAACCCGTTTTTCAAAAAAGCAGGTAGTGTACCGTAATGGCAAGTCAGCTAAAGGGTTCTACTATGTTGAACGTGGTCAGATTGGTTTGTATCAAGTCACCGAAAGTGGCAAAGAGTCACTGTTAAGAATCTATGGCCCTGGCAGCTACTTTGGCTATCGCTCGCTGTTTACTGGCCAAAACTACCCTTCAACCGCCAGAGCTATGCTAGATAGCGAGATCGTTAAGATTACTGTAAACGATTTTAAATCGCTTGATGAACTCGCCCCTAGCCTTGCCAGTTACCTAATGAAAGAAGTCTGCTTTGAACTTGGAGAAGCAGAGAAAAGGTTAATGCAGTTCAACGCTTTTAGCGCCAAGAAACGTATTCTCGATACTATCTCGCATTTCTTTGAAATGTATCCAGATTACCCGTGGACCTATCGAGAAATTGCGGAATACAGTGGAACAGATATCACGACAGTTATACGTTATTGCAAGACTTTAAAAGAGACCGGAGTGTTGCAAAAAGAGAGCCGCAAACCGAGTCCAGTTGATTTGAATTTGTTAGTCAATTATCGCAAATCCCTAGCTTAGAACCATCATGATGAAAAAACTCAAAAACACCAACCATCACTCATGGCGCGATCATGGCGAAGCGCCGGATTACCGTTTTTCTCTCGCTAACGAGCGAACCTATTTAGCATGGATAAGGACTTCACTTGCATCGTTAGCTGGTGCAATTGCTTTAGACCAGCTTGCGCCAGGTTTAGCTAGTCCATTAGTACGTGTGTTAATTTCTTCATTTTTGTGTTTGTGCGCAGGGCTACTAGCTGTGTTTGCCTACCGCCGATGGGCCGACAATGAAAAGGCAATGCGAAATAAGGCTCAGCTAAGATACACCAGCTTTCTCAAAGTCATAAGTGGCACTATGTTGCTGTTAACACTGACTGTCATACTCGCGATTACACTATGAACTTGATTCGCGACAAAGGACTTCAACCCGAGCGAACCTCGATGTCGTGGCTAAGAACCCAATTAGTGTTGTTCTGCGTTGGCTTGATATACATAAGAGGGACGGTCGAGTTCGTCCCCTTAGTATGGATAGGCTTGACGGCCATGGTATTTGCATCAGTGAGTACTTTGTACAACAAGATCCGTTTTACTCGCCAATTCTTTGATCGTATGGCGGTCTCTCACGATGAAGCGCGAGTGAAAGTCGCTCTAAGCGCTGTGATTTTGCTGCTGTCAGGCAGTTATCTGCTTTTCATCTGGCACCAATTTTTGTTTTAGGATTACCCATGCAACAAATACCCTCTTGTCACGTCATGGCGAAGCCTTCTGGCTCTGTCTGCAATATTGACTGCAAATACTGCTTCTATCTTGAGAAGGACATGCTCTATCCTGAAAGGCAACAGAACTGGCGTATGTCAGATGAAACGTTGGAGCAATTTGTTCGACAACACATTGAAGCTCAGCAAAGCGAGTTCGTTGATTTTGCTTGGCAAGGTGGTGAGCCGACTCTATTAGGTTTGGAGTTCTACCAACGAGTGGTGGAGCTTTGTGACAAGTATGGCGGTGGAAAGTCTATTCGACATGCTTTTCAAACTAATGGATTAGTGCTTAATGACGAATGGTGCGAGTTTTTCAAACGACACCAATTTCTGATTGGTGTCTCAATTGATGGCCCAGAAGACCTACACGATCACTATCGAGTGACCCGCTCCAAACGCGGAACGCACAATAAAGTTATGGAAGCCATAAAGCTTCTAAACAAACACGGTGTCGAGTTCAATACGTTAACGGTAGTCAATGCTAAAAATGTACAGCAGCCAATGCGCGTATATGAGTTTTTGAAAAGCATCGGTTCTACATTTATCCAGTTTATCCCTATCGTCGAGAGAGAAACGACTCAAAGTGAACAGCTTACGTTAGCTGCACCGGGTGAGACCATGTCTCCTGTCACACCCTGGTCAGTCACTCCTGACGCTTACGGCAAGTTCCTCAATGCCATCTTCGACCACTGGGTAAGACATGATGTGGGACACACTTTTGTTCAGAGCTTCGATTCCACACTTGCTAGCTGGCTAGGAGAACCGGCGGGAGTGTGCATTTTCTCTCAGCGTTGCGGTCACGCTTTTGCACTTGAAGCGAATGGCGACCTCTATCAATGCGATCATTATGTCTATCCCGAATACAAACTCGGTAATATTCACCAAGCCTCTATTCAAGAGATGAACAACTCACAAGAAGCGATTCAGTTTGGCAAAGACAAGTCAGAAACGCTCAACCAAAAATGTCTGGACTGTCGGTATCGCTTTGCCTGTCACGGTGGATGCCCAAAGCATCGTTTTGAGCTCGGTCCAAGCGGTAAGCCAGATCACAACTATCTATGTCACGCCTACTTTAGCCACTTTAAACATACTGAAGAGCCCATGAAGATCATGGCACAGTTGCTCAAACATGGAAGACCAGCGTCAGACATTATGATTTACTTGAAAGAGCGTGCGCTTTCGCAAAGCAACCAGAAATCCATCGGTCGAAACAGCCCTTGCCCTTGTGGAAGCAGCAAAAAGTATAAGCGTTGTTGCGGTGCAAACTAGCCGCCATCGACACCCTAGCATTTGCGGGTAGGCAGATAAAACCACTCAGCTCTGTTCCACATTATGGGAACATATTTCTCTTGAAAGGAACAATGATACCTATCACGGTTGTAAAGCAACAAATCCAATACGCTTTGTTGATAAGGAAATCAAAGAGGTAGATTAAATGTCTCAAAATCTTGGTAATCAAGCACTAAACAAAGCCATCGATGTTATCGACGCAATTGCCGATGGTCACCGACAGCTCAAGACGATATGCCAACATACCGAGCTACCGAAGTCGACTGTGCACCGTATCCTCCAAGGGCTCATTGAAGCTCGATACATTCGTGAAGTGAAAGGGTTAGGTTTGGTACTCGGCACTAAGATGATTCAGCTTGGCAACCGTGCTCAGAAGGATATGCCACTAAAAGAAATTGCTCATCCACTGCTGTGCGAGCTGGCAGAAGAAACCAAAGATACCGTCCACCTTGGTATCAAGGATGAGGACCACATTTTTTATCTCGATAAGATTTCTGGGAAACGAGCAATAGAGCTACGCTCGCGTATTGGTGATCGACTGCCTTTAGCAGCGACTGGTATTGGTAAATCTCTAATGATCGATATGCCGCAAATGGAGTGGCGTCGACTGATTAAAAAGGAAAAGAATCTCGATCTCAACGAAATGTTGGATCGTATGGCCAACTACTCAAAACATGACTTTAGCTTTGACTTAGAAGATAACGAAGAGCTGGTACGCTGCGTTGCGGTACCGATTCGCAACAAGTATGGCAACATCATTGCTGCTATCTCGGTGACCAGTATTAAGCCATACATGCCCGATGAACGAATGGACAGCTTAATCGGCACACTGAAGCATTACAGTGACTTAATTTCCAAACGTATTAACTAAAGAGGTCCGCCAAATGGCGGACCTTGTTTTTGAGGACTATCGCTACGAGAAACTTCTATAGCTGCGAGTAATTTAATTCGTAAGACATATCCCTTGGTCATTGAATAGGTGACAATTATCAACGCTGAAGCTTAACTCCAGATTGGAGAACTTACCCAAATCTTCATCCCCAGCAAGATGCACCTTAAAGCCATCCATACCCCCTGCCTGACCAAACAAGTAGGTACTGTTGCCTAGCCTCTCAACGACTTCACTTTGAAACTGTATTTTGATGTCGTTGCTGCTATCAACCGCAATATGCTCTGGGCGAACCCCCAACGTCACCTTTGACCCTGGCACTAAATCGCTATCGAGATGCTTAGGAAGGCGGATAAACTGGCCGTTGCCCGTCTTAAGTACGACAACGCCCTCTTGCTGACTGTCGACTTCACAAGGAACAAAGTTCATTTTCGGTGAACCGATAAAGCCAGCGACGAACTGATTCGCCGGTTTATGATAAAGCTCCAGTGGACTTCCGACCTGCTCTATTCGACCATCTCTCAATACTACAATTTTGTCAGCGAGCGTCATCGCCTCGACCTGATCATGGGTCACGTAGACCATAGTGTTTTGCAGGTCTTGGTGAAGCTTGGCAATCTGCAAGCGCATCTCTACCCTCAACTCAGCATCAAGGTTAGAGAGCGGTTCATCGAACAAGAACACTTTTGGATTTCTGACAATAGCGCGCCCAATAGCAACACGCTGACGCTGACCTCCCGAGAGCTCCTTCGGCTTACGGTCAAGCAGCTTTTCCAGCTGTAGCGACTTTGCCGCAGCTAACACTTGGCGCTTGATCTCTGGTTTATCAACACCTGACATCTTAAGGCCAAAGCCCATATTTTCTTCTACCGTCATATGTGGATAGAGCGCATAGCTTTGGAACACCATCGCTACGCCACGCTCGGCAGGGTCCACCTCGTTCATGAGTTGATTGTCGATATAGATCTCGCCATCAGTGATCTCCTCAAGCCCCGCGACCAGTCTCAGCAGCGTTGATTTGCCACAGCCAGAAGGGCCGACAAATACCACAAACTCACCCTCGTTAATACCAAGATCGACACCGTGGATTGTTTGAACATCTCCAAAGCGCTTAATTACATTTTTCAGTGCTATTTCAGCCATGATTTACTCCAAATATAATGTCTTGCGCGACGTCATCGCCGCGCCGATGTTCAAACTACTTCACCGCTCCAGCCGTCACCCCTGAAAGGATACGTTTTTGGAAGAACACAAACAGTACAAGCAAAGGTAGTGAGCCTAATACCGCTGCAGGAAATAGCATGTCAGGCTCGATATTACGGTTACCAACAAATCGATAGACCTCGATCATTACAGTAAACTTACTGCTGTCACTAAGCAGTAGCAGTGGATAGATAAAGTCGTTCCAAACCATCAGCATCACAAACAGAGACAGGGTTGCCGTCGCAGAAGTCAAAAGTGGCCTAATGACATGCCAATAGATTTGCCAATCATTACAGTTATCTAGCCTAGCAGCTTCTTCGAGGTCTTTTGGTATCGCGCCGATAAATCCGGTGTAGAAAAATACGGCTAATGGCAGGTTGAGTGCCGTAAATACAATGATGATGCCAGTAAAACTGTCGAGCAGGCCAAGCTCCCTAAACATCACATAAATGGGTGTGATATTGACAAAGTTAGGCATCGCCAAACCCAGTGCGACCATCATGATAAACAGGCGTGAATAACGACCCGTTTTACGTGCCAAAGGATAAGCCGCCAGAGATCCCAGAAAAGAGACCAAAAGGGTCACGGACAAGGTGATTCCAACTGAGTTAATCACACTCGAGAAGTAGTTCATGCTATCCAGCGTATTGATATAGTTTCCGAGATAAAGCCTGCCAGGGAATCCAAGCGGGTTCTCCGCTATCTCCGCGCCAGTCCGAAATGACATCATCACCATGTAAACCACGGGAATTAGCATTGACAACACCATACAAAGAACAAAAGCGTTGGCCCCAATCTCACCAACCTTCTTCCATCGAATAGTACGTGGTTTTTGCAAGTTCTTGGATTGACTTGCTGTAGTTTGACTCACGGCGACACTCATACATTTGCCTCACGATTTTTCAAGAACTTGTTCATAAAGAACACCACAAACACGATGATGAACAGCATCACAATAGAGAGCGCGCTGGCAAAGCCGAACTTGTACTGACCAAACAGGTTATTCATGATCTCGAGACTCAAGGTCCGAGTCGCACCGGCAGGGCCACCGTTGGTCATAATGAACGGCAGTTCGAACGTCTTTAGTGTCCCGATCGTGGCAAGCACAATATTGATAGTGATACTTGGTGCCAGCAATGGCAGTTCTAAGTGCCTGAATCGTTGCCAAGAGGAAGCACCATCCAGCTTACCTGCCTCTTGGATATCGTTTGGAATATTGGCAAAGCCCGCTAGGAAGATGGCACAAGAGTAGCCTACAAACATCCAGATATGCGCCGCCGTTATCGCAAACAGAGCCGTCGATGGATCACTTAACCATGGGCGAATCAAGCTGCTCATACCCAGCATTTCAAGTGCTGCATTTAAACCACCGTTAAACGGTGAATAGATAAACTGCCAGACGTAGCCAACAATCACGAACGACATCATCGCTGGAGTAAACAAAGCAGCGCGACTAAAGTTACGAATTGCAGGCATTCGATACAACAAAGCAGCAAACATCAATCCAATAAGGTTTTGAATAATGACCACAATTGCCGAGAACGAGAACGTCACTGTGACCGCGTCAAAATAACGCTGTCGCGAGAAAATACGATCGTAGTTCTTAAAGCCTACGTCATTAGCAACACCGACACCGGCAAAATCGGTAAAACTCATTTGAAATGAAAGGAAAATTGGATAGATAAAAAATACGCACATCACTACAAGTGCTGGCAAGGTAAACCAATAGCTATTGATTTTACTTTTCACGATAGCATCTCCCTGAAAATAACCCCTCCGGCACCACTGCTGATGCCGGAGGTAGACGCTTACATACTGTCTTCAACCGTTTCGTCCCAAACCTCTAAAATATCGCTGTTTGAGATCTTCGGATTGAGTAGGAAGGTGGCAACACCGTCTATCGCCGCTGGCTGCATCGTTGACGGCCAGTGGTTCATAAATACTGGCCACATAACGATGTTTCCAGCATCACGCGCGCTGTCATAAGAGGCAGCGAGCTCTGGCAAGCCATTGGTACCACCAACGTAAGGGTTATAACCAGAGTCTGCTTTTAACATCAACGATAGGTTTTCATCTTTGGCGAAGAAATCTAGGAACTTACGGGCAGCCTCCTCATGCTTGGTGGCAGAGCTAATAGCCCAGCCCATACCAAAGGTATCCAGTGCTACCCCCGTCTCTACGTCTGCTGGCATTGGAGCGAATACAAAGTTAAGCCCTTCTTGCTGCTTGAAGCTCACAATGTTCCACGCACCCTGTGGCAACATTGCAACATTACCTGAACGGAACTCGGTTAGAGACGTAGTCCAAGGGTCAAGGCCAGCTTGCAGTCTCGGCTCAAAACACTTGGCGTCAATCAAGTCACGTACTAAATCAAAGGATTTATTGAAACCTTTGTCATCAACAAACGACGCTCTGCCATCACCCAACTCCCAAGGTTTAACCTCGCCATTACGAACGCCGTTGGTGACCACAAACATCAATCCGGATAGCTCTGGGGAGAACAACATTGGCTTGATGCCCTCTGCATCAAGCTTCTGGCACGCAACCAGCAGTTCATCGACTGTATGAGGCACTTTCTCTACGCCAGCTTGTGCCAACAGGTCGAGGTTCACAAAGTTGCCCAGCCCCACCAACTCCAATGGTTGAACATATAAACCGCCATTGACAGTGAGAGACTCTTTGATAGACGGCGTCGTATTAGCATACCATTCACTGTCAGTACCCAAGTCTTTCAGTAGGCCCACCTCACCCCATGTCTTCACCAGAGGCATATCTACCATCATTACATCAGGCGCGTTTTTTCCACCTTGCAGACGCGGCGGTATAACCAGGTCAGTATCACCACGACTGATATAGCTCAGTTTGACTTTGATATCAGGGTTTTCTTTGTGGAATTTATCGAGAAGCTCCGGCATTCCCGCCGGCTCGGCTTCATTGCCCTTCCACGCTGTGACATCTAGTGTAACTGTCTCAGCATGAACATATGAAGCGCTCAGGGCGAGCGCGATAGAAACGCCTAGTGCACGCAATTTAGTCATTGTAGGTCCCTTTTAATTATTTGTTATATTCATTACACGTTATTGCACACCAAGTAAGTGTTAACGTTTACATTTTACTGCGAATTGAGCTTTACCGTAGTTGGTTTTATTGTTTGAGTTATCAGGAAATGAATTATCCCACTATGTGGAACTGGGGAGCTATTAAATGAGAAATAGAAAATAGGGTGCAAAAACCCTAAGGTGTGCACCCTATAACATGGAAGGAGTATAATTAAAGCGATATATTGATATTAAATACTTGCGCGATATATTTCTACAAACTGACGCGCGTTGGTTCTTATTTCATCTAATGTCATCGTTGGTGTATAGAGCGCTGCACCCAAGCCAAACCCCGACACCCCAGCTTCTATCCAAGGCTTCATAGATTCAACCGTTGGCGATATGCCACCTACTGGAATACACACGGTCTCTTTGGGCAGCACTGACTTGAGAGCCTTATACCCACCCAGCCCAACCAAATTAGCAGGGAAGAGTTTGATCCCTGTTGCCCCACTCGCAATGGCGCCAAACGCCTCAGATGGTGTTACAACTCCAGGGAACACGTAGCAACCTTGGGCAGCGGCATAGCTCACGACATCGGCGTTAAAGTTTGGTGTGACAACTAGATTCGCACCAGTTTCAATGACTGCTGTTGCTTGCTCTAATGTAGTCACTGTACCAGCGCCGACAATGGCCTTATCACCAAACTCATTCACCAGCATCTGGATACTTTCAAGCGCATCTGGGCTGTTGAGAGGCACCTCAATCAGAGTAAACCCTTCCTCCAGTAACACTTGTGCCGTTTGAATAATGTTCTTTGGCTCGACACCTCGAATAATGGCAATAAGTGGAATATGTTCAGATAAATCAAACGACGGCTGATGTTTCATTTGCTATTACCTTCTGTAGCTGTTTCATACCTTCGATGAAGCACCGGTCTCCATCCAATATTTGAGAAGTTAGGCCAACAGCATTAAAAGCCAATTGGTACTTCTCATTCAAACCATGACTGCCAATAATATTTACCGGCTTCGTCAAATCCTTGGAACTGATTAAAGTCGCCACTGATTTAATTTCATGGCCAATCAATAACCCTGATAAATAATCTAATACCTCTTCTTGTTTTAGGTTTTCAAACAAACGATGTGTTCGAACCAGGAACAGTTGGCGTGTCAGTTGTTCAGGGCTGCTCTCTTCGACTCCTTTTAGGAATGCTTTTGCGCTCTTGGAAGCTGTATCGGTTGATAGCCCGCGCCCAAGTATCGTGTGCTGGGATAACACCGAGTACATCTCACCCGTCATAAAGGTCGAAAATGCTTTAAGGCAACTATCTTCCATCAGTGCATATTTACTGTGAGTACCAGGCATAACGGCATGAAATGTCGATTCACCGAGCAAACTCGCCGCACCAATCAGCTGCACTTCTTCTCCGCGCATCACATCGTACTGGCCTTTGCCGCGCTTGTGGCAGACGCCAGGGTAGATAGTCGCAGGGGCCCCCCAAGGAAGAATAAAGCTATGTCCTTGTCCAGCGAGCTCATTTAGGTCAACAGGTGTGGCTGCATAAGGGACGTCAACCCACCCTTGCTGGGAACCCACCATGCCTGCCATAAATACAGGTAACGAGGTATAGTTTGGCAACCAAGACTCAAGCAATCGTTTTAGCTCGTTGGCAAACTCTCCTTGTTTTACTTGCAGCAGCCCTTTTTTGGCCTCCTTTCGTTTTATTACTTTACCACTAGAACTCATGGCAAATGCTCGGAAGTTCGTGGTTCCCCAGTCAATCACTAACCAACTTGCGTCGGCAGATTCATCTGTCATGTTGTCTCTCCGTAAGGCTATTTTCCGGCCTTAGTTAATTTTAAATTTGTTAATTACTTCTCGATTTACCTCAACACCGATACCTGGAAGGCTTGGGATCGCGACTTTGCCATCAGCAAACTCGATACCATCGAAAATCAGGTCGGTTCGGAAAGGATGAGAAGATTGGTCAAACTCCAACATTGGCTCGATTGGATTGAGAGAAAGCGGAGTGGTAGGCAAAGAGGCAATAAACTGCAAAGAGGCTGCAATACCAATTCCTGACCCCCAAACGTGTGGAATCATCATGGTGTTACTCGCCTGTGCAAGCGCCGCTATCTTTTTACACTCAGTGATCCCGCCGGATGAGCATAAATCAGGCTGTAAAATGTCTAAGGCATGACCAGAAATCCAAGGCTGGTAGCCGTGCTTACCAAATACCTGCTCACCTGCTGCTATATATGTCTTGGACAGGTTTTTGAGCTGCTTGTACCCTTCGATATCTTCAGGAGCTAACAACTCTTCTAAAAAATAGAGGTTGCACTGTTCGGTCTCTTTGATGATACGTCGCGCAGCGCCAACGTTATAGGCCGCATTGGCATCTGCCATAATGCGTACTTCATTACCTACGGCTTCTCGAACTTGATGAATGAACTCGATATCTTCTTCAACACCAAAACCAATTTTTAGCTTGAATGCCTTAAAGCCTTTATCCACGTACTGCTTGGCTTCTCGTATTAAATCATGAGGATAGTTGGCATCAGCTACTCGATAAAATCCGGTTGCGTAGGGTGTAACCTCTGTTCTGAATGCACCGCCAATGAGCTTATGAATTGGCTGATTCAAGGTCTTACCAATCACATCCCACAACGCGATGTCGACGCCACTGATTGAGTTCACTGCCGCACCACCTTGACCATACGGGCGCGTTTGGTTGTACATCTCTTCCCACAGCACTTCTACATCAAAAGGATCTCGCCCAATTAGCATCGGCTTAAAGATATTCTCAATGAACGATGCGGCAATCATTGGCGACTGCAGGCCATGACACAATGATTCTCCCCAACCTGTAACGCCCTCATCGGTGACAATCTCAACAATTAAGGAGCTACGGGCATGAACCCAACCTTGAGAAAAGTAGAATGGTTTGTCTAGAGGGACAGATATAGCGTGCGCGATAACATCAGTTATTTTCATATTTATACTCTTAGGCTAATTTTCAGTCTGAGGCGCTACTTTTCGGCCTCAATAATTCACTGCGTGACAGGAGTTAACTCCCCGAACATAAATGTCACGACTAATAATTGCTCAACCTATCCATTATCTCTCCCTGTACAAATTTTAGCCACCACATCATTGGTGATTTAATAACCGACTCAGAGTGAAATTAGTGGATTTTCAATAATGCTTTTAACGGAAATCTACTATCGTAAGCCTTAATTCATGCAGCTGCTTTGGCTGTGAAACTTACAATCAGTATCCAGTCGTTCCCCCTATATTAATGTGATCTATTCGTCAATTTCCAGGGAGTGAACGTTGTTCCCGCATTATGGAATCATTGCGCTTTTTTGGCTATTTCAGCAGTTCCACATCTTGGGAATTTCGTCTCTAAAACAAGAATGGAGATCATCATCACACCTTTTTTAACCCGCAACGAATAACGTAGTTTGGCTTTCCTTAATCCGTTTTGTTTAAAAGTAAGAGTTGTTATGAACTATTCAGAAATGTACATCAATGGTGAACTTACGGGTTCATTGTTCAAGTTCGAGGTAATAAACCCTGCCACCGACGACGTGGTTGAGGAAATCTCTGTTGCAGACAAGCAAATCGCATCACAAGCCTTGAGTGCAGCAAAGCAAGCTGAAACAACATGGGGGAAAACATCCATCGCTGAACGCGTAACATGGATGAAAAAACTGCGTTCTAAGGTAGTCGAAAATCAACATAATCTGCGCATGGCGGTTCACTTAGAGACGGGCAAAAGTTGGGCCGGTACAGAAGAAGATTATCAGTCGTTGGTCAACAGCCTAGAGTTTTACGCAGAAGAGATTAAACGCTATACCCCACCGGGTCTTAACGATATTGATGGAAGCCATCAGCATACCCTTAGACACCTCCCCATCGGCGTGGTAGTCGCGTATCTTTCTTGGAACTTCCCACTGCTGAATCTCGGCTTCAAGCTAGGTCCGGCCCTAGCTTCGGGGTGCCCAATCATCCTAAAGCCTAGTCTAAAAGCTCCACTATCAGCCTATTTGGTTGGCGCATTATGCCAAGAAATAGGACTCCCCCATGGTGCGGTGAACGTCATCGCTGGTGACGACAATGAAATCGGCAATCATCTCTCTTCTTCAACCATTCCAGCGATGCTTACGCTTATTGGCTCTATTGCTACTGGTGTAAAAATCATGCAAGCAGGTGCAACATCAATCAAGCGCTACTCGATGGAACTGGGGGGTAACACACCGTTTATTGTCTATAAAGATGCCGACCTTGATCTGGCGGCAGACATTGTCACAGCACTCAAGTTTGGCAATAGCGGTCAGATTTGTGTGGCTCCAAATCGCGTGTTTGTCGATACTGCGGTTAAAGATGATTTTGTTCAAAAAGTCCTAGAACGTACCGACCAAGTCAAAGTTGGCTTTGATAAAAACGCAGACATTACGATGGGTCCTGTCATCGATAAAGGGTCTCGTGCCCGCATTCATGAACTTGTCGACAATGCGATTCAAAGCGGCGCAACGCTGCTTCGTGGTGGTGAAATTGATTCCAAACTAACTGGTTCATTCTATCCACCTACTGTGATTTGCGATGTCACCAAAGAGATGACTATCTACCAAGAGGAGATCTTTGGGCCTGTTATCAGCATCATCCATTTCGATTGCGAACGTAGTGTCGTGGAAGAAGCAAACCGCACCGATACTGGACTTGCCTCCTATGTCTTTACGACAGATGCGGCGAAGGCACAACGCACGGCAGAAGCATTGGAGTTCGGTGAGGTGCAAATCAATGGCGTGAAGTATGGTATCGACCTACCACACGTCGGGATCAAGCAATCAGGAATTGGCTGTGACTGCTCTAAGTACGCGCTCGACGATTATCTATATCTAACTCGAATCACTCGGGCACTTTAAGTGCTCCGTTTTTGAAGCGCCGTATGGCGCTTCTTTGTTCTCGAAACAACCATTAGGGAGTAGTGATGCAAACTCGGTTTTATGAAGATAGTTATAAAGGTATTAACTCGATCGTATTGGAAAACGATCAAATCAGAGCCGAGTGGCTACCGAGCAACGGAGCCAAACTCGCCTCGCTGATCACCAAAACCCCACAAGGGAATATCGAGCTGCTGTTTCAATCAGAGCAGACTGAGATAGCAACGCCAAACTATGGAGATTGCTTTGCTGAGTTTGATACCAGCGGCTTCGACGAGTGCTTTCCTACAATTCAAGAATGCGACATTGTCTTAACTGAACAATCGTCGAGTTTACTGATGCCCGACCACGGTGAAGTGTGGGCGATGCCATGGAAGTTTGAGCGCTTAGCAGAGAATCGACTTGCTTTTTCCGTATTTAGTGAGCGCTTTGGCTACATTCTCACTAAGCAAGTCACTCTTACCGCCGACGGACTTGACTCTCACTATGTGGTTTCTATTGCCAATGACCGCCCTGCTCTGCCTTTTATCTGGACGCCGCACGCCCTATTCGCGGTTTATGACAACCATCGTTTCATCACACCCGAGCGCATGAATGAGATCATTAACGTTTGTGAAGGAGGTGGTGAGCTGGGTAAATTCGGCACAATTTACCAGTATCCAAAAACCACCACTCCGGCAAAGCGAGCTATTGACTTGTCACTGATGGAGCCAGTAGAGGCCAATAACTGTGAAAAATATTACTTCACCGATCTACTCGAAAAAGGCGACCAATTTGGATTCGAAAACTGCCACTGCCGGGTCATGATGATGGTCTCTGAAGAAGTAGTGCCGTATTTGGGCATCTGGAAAAATCAAAGCGGCTTTAAGGGTCACTACAACTTTGCTCTTGAGCCTTGCTCTGGTGCTTATGACTCTACTGCTTCAGCCTACAAAAATGGTCGCTGTGCGATCTTAGAGCCAGGAGCGACCGTGAGTTGGCACTTTGACATGACTATCACTAGCGCTGTGGAGCAGACACAATGAACATCGTCTATATTCTGTGCGATGAACTAAGAGCCGACTCCCTCGGCTACATGGGCAATGCAGAAGTACAAACCCCGCATATTGATGCCCTAGCCCAAGATTCAGCTATCTTCGAAAACGCCTATTGCAACTCTCCTATGTGCGTACCGTCACGGGTGAGTTTAGCGACTGGCAGACATGCACTTAGTCATGGCGCTATTGATAACATGCTAAAGCCCAAACCAAGTGAAGTATCACTGGCCAGCCTACTACAACAAGCGGGCTACGATACCTTCAACCATGGTAAATGGCACAGCAATATAGACCCATTAGAGTTTGGTATGGCGCGCTCACATTCTGGATTATCAGATTTGCGAGCACCTGAATCACATGTCTCTTGCTTTGGTATCTCAGATAAAGCTACCCGTGAAGGAGCCGAGTACTTTAAGAACAATGGTGAGGTATCATTGATCATCTCTGGAACACGGCCTTCTCATAAAGACGACACGCTTGATACTGTCGTGACTAAGAACTTTATACGAGAGATCGAAACCGTCAAAGATCAAGGTAGCCCCATGTTCGCGCACTTGTCGATTATGGACCCGCATACCCCTTACCTGCCCGCGGAACCTTATGCATCGATGTATGACCCAAACAGTTTGGCCATGCCTGAATCGATCAATGATGATTTAGCGAGCAAACCGAGACTACAAAGATACTTCTATCACGCACGCGGTTTTGAACAGCTTGAGGAGCGAGACTATCGCAAAACTAAGGCCTCCTACTATGGCTCAATCAGTCATGTAGACGAACGAATTGGGATGGTTACCGACTACCTAAAGGAACAAGGTCTATACGATTCAAGTCTTATCGTGTTTACCGCCGACCATGGTTCAATGATGGGCGAACATGGGTTTGTTGAAAAATGGGGCCACTTGTATGAACCTGTTATGCGAGTTCCGCTACTTATCAAACTGCCTGGCAATCAATTTAGAGGAAAACGTCTGAACAGCTTCGTGGAGTCGGTAGACATCATGCCGACAATCCTCGATCTGCTCAAACTACCTATTGCGAATAATGTGCACGGTGTATCTCTACTGCCCTACATTCAAAGTCAAGTCAGCTTACACAAAGAGCGCGTGTTTGCTCAGTACTTCTGCCAAGGGTTGCAAGATGAACCCGCTTTGATGATGCGGGATGAGAAATGGAAGCTGACTGTTTATCCTTGCGGAGCATCACTAGAAGATAAGTTGTTCATTGACCATCCGCTACGAATGAGCCCGCTGTTCGATGGAGAGAATGTTTTAGGTGAGCTATATAACTTGGAGACAGATCCTAATGAGCGCATAAATCTATTTAATGACCCCAACTTTAGCAATATAAAGTTTCGTTACATTCAAGATATTGACAACTGGATCACATCTCTTGGCGATAGTATTAGTTTCAATGGTAAACTGCCATCAAGAATGTGCGGAATGTACAGTTTATTACAGGGAGCTAATATGCAACGGTTAGATTACGTATTAAGTGGTGAAAATAAACTCAATTATATTATTTAGAGTTCATGCGAATCTAAAAGAGAAGCTAAAGTCGATTAGCTTCTCTTTTTTATTACTTAATGATTACAAAAACCACATAAGCGCATAAAATGCCAACTTGTTTTTTATAGCGAAGACCATAAATGACACAAAATCCCAGAAAATGGGAACTTACTCCCGTAAAAAGTAGACGTGATCAAGCTCTAAATATGTCCTCAGACCACGTGCTAGATTTATATCCAGCCCGTTAGCTATTCAACGGAAAATTACTATCAATAATATCGAACCTCAACAAGGGACTATTAGGGTCTATATTGCATCGATCGTTGTTGGTGACAATAACAGTATGGGAAAAAACAATGGGAAATAATAAAAACTTATTACTCTATATGACAATAATCGTCTTAAGCGGTTTTGTCTTCGGCGTGGACGCAGGCATTATCTCTGGTACGGTAAAATTTATTAGAGCTGAATTTAATCTAACTTCACTTGAAATCGGTACTGTGGTGAGTGCTCCGGCATTCGGTGCTATCATCGCTCTAGCGTTTAGCGGCAGCTTGGTGGATAAGATTGGTCGTAAGAACATGATGATGGTGATTGCGGGCATGTACCTTATCTCTGCTATTGCTTCAACATTTGCGACTAGCTACGTAATGCTTGTTGCTGCACGTATGCTTGGCGGCATGTCATTTTGTTGTCTAAGTATTGCGGCGATGTACATCGGTGAGCTTGCGCCTAGTAAAGAGCGAGGCAAGTTTGTCGCCGCTAACCAGGTGATGATCGGCACTGGTTTCTTTGTCGCTTACCTTATCAACTATGGTTGTGTGTTGCTGCTGAATGAGAACTCACTGTTGTTCTCTACAGAAAACGTATGGCGCACCATGTTTGCAAGTGAAATCCCAGTGGTCATCCTTTGGATCTTCACTCTGTTTAAACTGCCAGAGTCACCTCGTTGGTTGATGAAAAAAGGCCACAAGAAAGAGGCCGTCGCCATCATCGCTCAAGTTAACGCGAAGGATGAGGTCGAGTCAGTAGTACAAGAAATCGAAGATAACTTGAACAACGTTAAGCAAGACATCTCTCTTGCCCAGCAGTTCAAGACCATGGTTTCGCCACGCATGAAGAAGATCCTTGTGATTGGTGTGGGTTTGGCTTTGGTTCAATCATTCAGTGGAATGGGCGCCGTCTCTTACTACTCACCGATGATTTTTGAGCAAGTTGGCCTTGGTGAAAACAGCGCCTTCTTCCAAACGACGCTTTTGGGTCTGTTGAGTATTCTCTTCGCTTACATCGCAATGAAGCTTGTTGATAAAGCAGGTCGTCGTGCCCTACTGCTTGTCGGCCTAGCGATGATCGCATCAAGCCACGCGGCAATTTGGTATGGCTTTAGCAGCGCGAAGTACGAAGTGACGCAAGAGAGCCTAACTTCACTTAGCCAAACAGTTGATGTTGCACCACTTCAAACGCTGGTTGGCAGCAAGTTTGATACTGACCGTGAGCTTAAAGATGCGATTCAACCGCTTTACTCAGAAAGAGAGATGACGCTACATGAAGGGGCATTTATCAAAGAGTTCATCAAAGTGAATGCTTATATGATTGTCATCGCCATCTTTGTGTTTAAAGCCGCATTCTTCTTCTCAATTGGCCCTATCATGTGGGTAGTATTCTCAGAGATTACACCAAATTCAATACGCTCAGTGGCAATCCCATCCTTTGGTCTGGTTGCAAGTTTAGCTGCCTTCTTTGTCCAACGTTTCTTCCCTTGGCAGCTAGAAACATTCGGTGCGGCGAACACGTTCCTGACGTACGCGATCTGCAGCACAATAGGGATCTTCCTTGTTGCTCTAGTCTTGCCTGAGACTAAGAACAAATCTATCGAAGAGATTGAAACTCTGCTGACAGAGCCAGAACAGGGTGAGTTATCTCCTGCCCAAGCAAAATAAGCCTCATAACAGGAGCGATTGATGCAATCGCTCCTATCAATACAACGGTATACCCTATGAAAAAACACATCATTATTCTGCACACCGATCAACAACGTTATGACAGCTTAGGTTGCAACGGTAACGCTCACGCTCGAACGACTAATATCGATGCCTTGGCCTCTGAAGGCTGTAACTTCTCTCGTCACATTTCAACCAATCCCGCTTGTATGCCATCGCGCTCAAGCCTTATGACCGGTCTTTACGTCCCAGGCCACGGAGTCTCGTCAAACGGCATTCCTCTGTGGCGCCGTGACAATGGCTGTGAAGACAAAAACAATGTCATTAGCCAAAGACTGTTCGGTGTCGATGTTCAGGACAAGATCCCAACCATCGCCGATATTCTTACTGATAATGGTTATGAAACAGCACTATTCGGTAAGATGCATGTTGAACCAATGTTGGCAGACCCTTCTTATGGCTACTACGACTCCTACGCAACATGGGAGAAAGAAGAAGCCGAGTACGACGAACGCCCATACTACGGGTTTAAGACTAAGAAGCTAATACTTGGCCATGGCGAAGCGCCTTGTGGCTACAATCGAGGCCACTACGGTCGCTGGCTTCACAAGCAACACCCTGAGCTACTCAAGCAAGTGTTCCCCGGTGAGGATATCAACACCAAAGAAGGCTCGATTAGCGATGATATTTACGCATCTAAACTTCCTGAAGAGTTACACAACTCTATGTGGCTTGCAGATGAGGTGTGCCAGCACCTAGAAAAGCTACAAGACAATGATAAGCCGAACTTTATCTTTGTTGGGTATCCCGACCCTCATCACCCATTCACACCACCAGAGTCGCTCGCTGCAGAGTTTCACGACATTCCTGTGCCTGACTTTGCTCGGCGCGAGGATATTGTGGGTAAAAAACCTGATGCTGTTGAGCAAACAATGCAAAACTTCAGCGCAGAGCGTGAAGACCTTGAAAAGGCCTATCGCTACACCACTGCTTCAGTAAAACTCATCGATAAATCAATTGGTAAGATCGTCGAGAAAACCAAAGAGCTCGGTATCTATGACGATACGATCATCGTATTCACATCTGATCACGGCGACTTCCTTGGCGACCTCGATATGATTTGTAAGTACGATGTGGCCTTTAACAATCTCCTGCATCTACCGTTTGTACTTAAACCCGCAACTGGGCTTGAGTTGCCAGATGAGTGCCATCATCCAATGAGTAACGCTGATGTGGTGCCAACCCTGTTGTCTTTAGTTGGTGTTGAAGTCCCAACTTATGTCCAAGGCATTAATATCTTTGGTGAAGGTGCAGAAAACAATACGCCAATGACCACCTGCTACACGGCTCGAGAAGAAAATCGCAACATCTCACTATTCGATCAGAATTATCGCTATACCTATTACTTAGATACAGGAGAAGAAGAACTTTATGATCATCGCACTGACAAGAAAGAGCTTGTCAATCTGGCGGTGAAAAGCGATCCAATTGTTAAAGCAATCTGTGCTGACCTAAAAGCTCGCTTGTTCCAAAAACATATAGAGAGCGATCTAGGCATCTTCAATCACTACGCACTTTGGTAAGCAACTGGTAAGCGACGTATACATCACCACGTCAAGTGAGGCGATAATCGCCTCACTTGAACTCTGTCAGGTTCATCAATAATTCCGATACAAAAGCACTTCTTGCGCTTCTCATCAACAGCAATGCCTCTCTAAATTTAGAACTCAAAGTAGATCTTGTTATTAATACGAACAATAGCCACAAATAAATATAGGCACGAACTTTCCCTAACTATCACTATAGCAATCCAATGCAATAGGTTTGGGTTAATTGCGACAAAATAAGAATAATTCCATATCGTGGGATATTTATACTATCCCAAGAGCCGAAGATAGTGATCACAATATTATCAATTAATCGCTGCTATATTCTTATCCAATGCAAATAAGGGGATGTCATGGATAAGGCAAAAAATAACCTAGCGTTGATAAAGGCACTCGATGTAGTTGAAGCAGTCGCCAATGGTGACCGTTATTTGAAAGATATCTGCTCCCGGCTAGATATTCCTAAATCAACCGTCCATCGAATTTTACTAGGTTTAATTAAAGCTAACTACATTCATGAGATAAAAGATGTTGGGTTGGTGCTTGGAACTAAACTGATTCAACTTGGCCACCTTGCCGAACATAATCTGCCTATAAAACAGATCGCTAATCCGTTCTTGCGGCATTTAGCTGCGATGACGAAAGACACGGTACACCTAGGGATCAGAGAGCGAGATAACATCTATTTTCTCGACAGTGTTTCAGGCGAGCGTCATGTCCAGATGTCATCGAGGCAAGGTACGTGTTCACCACTCTCCCTATCCATAACGGGCAAATCCCTCATGCTGGATATGGATCGGGATGAGTGGCTGCGCATCGCTCAATCACAAGTCGCCCCTCAAACCAACTCAATCACTTCAGAAATGGAGGAGTATCAACGCCATGGGTACAGCTACGGGCATGTCGGTTATGAGAAAATATATTATTGCATCTCTGTCCCAGTTAGAGACGACCAAAACAATATCGTAGCAGCAATTTCTGTCACCACGCTCAAAGAGTATATGCCCGAAGACAGAGTAAACATGCTCGTTAAACTTATTCAGCAAAGCTGCGATGCTATTGCCGAACAAATTAAAAAAGCTCAACAAATCGATTTATACCACATAAACAACTTATAAAAGCAATATGTGAACAATGTTACTCGTTATTTTATCGCGAGCCGTTAGGACATGAAACAAGAGGAAAGGAAATGAAAAAGATAATAACCACGGTATTACTATCTGCGTTATGCGCTACCACAGGTACCGTCGCTGCCAATGCATCTAACAACTACCCTGATGGACCAGTAAAGATCATTGTCCCTTATTCTGCAGGTGGTGGCTCTGATAGCGTTAGCCGGGCACTAGCTGAAGCACTCAAACCTGATTTCCCTGATGGGATCGCAGTAGAAAACCGCACCGGTGGTGCTGGCTCTATTGGTATGTCCTATGGCATGAACTCTAAAGCAGACGGCAGTATCGTTACTATGATTGCTCCTGAGCTTGTGATGCTACCGCACACTGGCAATGGCGGCGACATCGATTACAAGAAATTCAAACCATTGGCAATGGTTAACTCAGGCTATGCAGCGATTACCGTTCCAGCAGATTCACCATATACAACGCTCGCCGAACTTATCGAAGGTGCGAAAGACAACAACCTGCTATTTGGTAACTCTGGTACCGGCTCTATCTGGCACCTAGCTGGGGCTGGTATGGAGCAAGCTGCCGGCGTTGAATTTACTCACGTTCCCTACAAAGGCTCTGCGGCCGCAATCACCTCTTTGCTAGGTAAACACCTAGATGGCGTGTCAGTTTCCTATGCTGAAGTCGCACCACATGTTGAGGCCGGTACCCTTCGCGCACTAGCGGTTTTAGCACCCAATCGTCTTGCGGATAACCCAGATGTTCCGACCGCCACTGAGCTTGGCTATGACGTCGTAATTGGTACATGGCGTGGTTATGCTGTTCCAGCCGACACACCACAAGCCACGGTAGACTTCCTAACTGGGTCCATTCTTAAAGCTGCCGAGAGCAGCACCTTCGTTAAGTTTATGAAGAACACCAACAACGATATCGAGATCATTGGCACTGAGAAGTTCACCAACAAAATTGCTAACGAAGACACCTTCTACAAGCAACTTATCGAAAGTATTGGCTTAAACAACTAGAACCATTACATGGCATGCCACTAAGTGGTATGCCATTTCCCCCAAACCAATTAAAGAAGAACCCTATGAGAAAAGGCAAACTACTCATCTCAGCGATCTTTATGGCGCTTTCTCTCGCGACGATATTTTTTGCCAATCAACTGCCAAACTCCAGAGGCGGTGTGCCAGGTCCCGGTACTTGGCCAATACTGATTTCGCTAATCATGTTTGTTGCCGCATTCTGCGTCGCATGTATCACCATAAGAGACAAATCGGATAGCCATCTAGCACTACTAGGAGAAGACCAAATTCGAGTCTACATCTCAATGGCAGCGCTTGTTCTGTATTTCGTCTGCGTCAACGTTATCGGCTTTGCCGTATCGACATTCTTTATGCTGTTCGGATTTATCTCTTGGTTCAGCAATTACACACTGCCCCGCAGAGCGGCTTTTTCATTTGTCATCACCACGCTCGTGTACTGCATGTTTCATTACGTACTTAAAGTCCCGTTCAGATTTGGTGTTTTGTTTTAGGAGTAATGATGATAGCTGAAGCTTTTAACTTAGTTCTGCAGCCCTCCATTATCTTATACATCGTGCTTGGCGTTGCTGGCGGGATGTGCATTGGATGCTTGCCGGGGCTGACAACAACAATGGGGGTAGCCTTAGTTCTGCCTCTGACTTTTGGTATGGATGCAGTACAAAGCATCCTTCTACTCATTGGCGTGTACGTTGGTGCAGTCTATGGCGGCTCAATGGCAGCTATTTTGCTCAACACACCCGGCACCCCAGCATCTGCTGCTACTGCCTTGGACGGCTATAAGATGGCCTGTAAAGGAGAGGCGGGACGCGCGCTCGGAATCTCAACCACCAGTTCATTCTTGGGTGGTGTGATCAGCTGTGTGTTCCTAATCTTAATCTCGCCGATCCTAGCTAAGTTTGCCCTCAAGTTCAGCGCACCTGAGTTCTTTATGTTGGCCATCTTTGGTCTCTGTATTATCTCTTCTATCTCAGGTAAGTCACTGCTACTAGGGTTAATCAGCGGCACTTTCGGGATCCTAATTGCCACCATTGGCATCGACGATATCACGGGTAATATGCGCTTCACCTTTGACTATATGAACCTGTTTAGCGGGATTAACTTTATCCCGGTCATGATTGGTCTGTTTGCGATGAGTCAGGCACTTATCGGTGTTGAAGAGATGATGAAAAAACCCAAAGCCACGGGTGAAATAAAGCATGTGATTCCAAGGCGTTCCGACTGGGGAGTCATCATCAAAAACAGTCTTCCATTTGGTTCCCTCGGCGCGTTGATAGGTACCATTCCTGGTGTTGGAGCAGATATCGCTTCGTTTATCTCATATGGCCAAGCGAAAAGTATGTCCAAAACGCCAGAGAAGTTTGGTACCGGAGTGCCTGAAGCGATTTCCGCGCCAGAAGCCGCCAATAATGGCGTTACCGGCGGCGCATTAATCCCGATGCTAACCCTTGGTGTACCTGGCGATGCGGTTGCTGCCATCATGATTGGTGCACTCACGGTTCAGGGACTACAACCGGGTCCATTACTGTTCCAGAACGACGCTGCAACAGTCTACGCTATCTTTATCGGACTACTTATTGCCAATGTCTGCATGCTGGTGCTTGGTCTCAATAGCGTGAGGATATTTACCAAAGTTCTATCGGTCCCAAAGGCTGTGCTGATCCCAATCATCTTCTTACTCTGTTTTGTAGGCTCTTATGCGCTCGCCAACAACATGTTTGATGTTGCGGTCATGCTGTTCTTTGGCGTTCTGGGTTATTTCTTTCAGAAGCTGGAGATCTCGTCCTCGCCAGTGATCCTTGGGCTCATTCTAGGACCAATGGCCGAAAGCAACTTCAGACGCGCACTGCTTATGTCGAGGGGAGACGCCACCACTTTCCTTTCTACCAGCATTTGCTGGACGTTCTTCATTCTCATTATCGTGTCGCTACTTTTACCGATTCTCAAAAAAAGAATGGCAAATCAATCGATAACGAGCAGTGAAACCCCTCCCAAAGAAATCATTGAAAAATAAGGCGAACGTTACATGAAAAAGTATTTAATCACAGGTGCAAGTACTGGTATTGGGGCTGAGACAGCCAAGCTTTTGGCCCCCGGTAATGAGCTGTTCTTAGTGTATAACCGTTCAGCTGAGAAAGCCCTTAGATTGAAACAAGAACTTGAGTCAATTGGCGCTACCGTTCATCTGTTTCAAGCCGATTTAACGAGTGAAGAGGCCTGTAACGAGCTGTTTAAACAAGTCAGTGAAGTCACTCGCTACCTCGACGCATTAGTGAACAATGCGGGGGGTATGGTGCAAAGACAGAACATTACCGACTACAGTTGGGAGTTGATGCTTGATGTATTTAATCTCAACACCTTCTCACTATTTAAAGTCACCTCGCTAGCAGTACCTCTACTGAAACTAAGTGAGAATGCCAGCATTGTTAATGTCACCTCGATCGTAGTCCGTCATGGCGGGCCCACTGCAACCTTATATGGCGCTTCTAAAGGCGCCGTTGATACCTTTACCCGTGGTGCAAGTCGAGAGCTCGCCCCGTCTATCCGCGTAAACTCTGTTGCACCAGGGGTTATCGAGACTCCGTTTCACAGTCAGGTCTCAACAAATGAGCAAATGAAAACCTGGGCTGAAAACAATCCGCTTGAACGCAATGGTCAACCACAGGAAATCGCTCATGCGATTAAGTTCTGCATTGAGAACCAATATATGAACGGTGAATGCATTGATATCAATGGAGGCTCATCGATTCGCTAACCGCGTTGGTTTGTAATATCGCTTGGCATCGGAGCTCAATCTGAAGATTGGGCTCCTTTTATTTGCCCTTTAACCTCGCTTCATTGCAACAGTCATAGCAAAGATAATAATCGCGCCCTTACTGACCAATTGATAGAAGTACGGTACCCCTAGCATGTTCTGACCATTGAGCACCAATGCCACGATCAATGTCCCTAGCAAGGTACCCGCTAGCCTACCTTGCCCACCTTTGAGGCAGGTTCCACCCAAGATCACCGCCGTCAATGCATCAAGCTCATAGCCCATCCCCGCAGCAGGAATACCCGCGTAGGTCTGTGCAGCGAGTAGCACTCCGGCCAATCCAGCTAACAGCCCCATGGTGCAATACACCAAGATACGTGTTTTCACCACATTGATGCCAGACAGCCTTGCCGTTTCTTGGTTGTTACCGATGGCATAAACATTTCTTCCAAACTGGGTATATTTCATCACGAACGACAACACGACCAATACCAACAGCATGACATAAATGGGGATTGGGATACCCAAGAATGAGCCAGAACCAATAAAACGAATGATGTCCGAGTCAAATGGCTTCGGCTGACCGCCAATAATAATGTACGCAATACCG
This sequence comes from Vibrio maritimus, assembly GCF_021441885.1. Classification (NCBI taxonomy): domain Bacteria; kingdom Pseudomonadati; phylum Pseudomonadota; class Gammaproteobacteria; order Vibrionales; family Vibrionaceae; genus Vibrio; species Vibrio maritimus. Next base: position 1,491,950 of record NZ_CP090439.1, on the reverse strand, counting down.
CGCACTAAACTCATGCTACCAAGGGTAATAATGAACGGATTGATGTTGAGCACTGAGACGAAGAAGCCGTTAAACAGCCCTACTGCAATGGCGCCGACCGTGGTCAGCAGCAGGGCAATCGGCAGGCCCAGTCCAGCATTGAGGCTAACACACAGAATGACACTACAAAACGCGACCACAGAGCCTACCGAAAGGTCAATCCCATCACTAATCAGTACCATGGTCATACCGAAGGAGATAATACCAATGACAGCCGTACCTAATAGGATGTCTTTAAAGTTGGTTAAGGTAAAAAAGTATGGGCTGGCAAAGGACAGTACCGCCACAAGTGCCAAACAGGCGACAGTCAGTTTTGCCAAGTAACTCGAAGACATCAGCTCAAGCCCTTTCTTGAGCCAACCGTTCTCCGCTAAAGATTGTTTAAGAGTGAGAGATTCATCCCTAATGTTCATAGTGGGCTCCTGCTTGTTCATCTATGCCATTCATTGCTAAATAGATCTTGTTATGGTCATACTCTGCTCTGGTAAATACCTTAAAGATTCGCCCTCGATAGACGACCACAATACGGTCAGACACATGCATCAGCTCCGTGATATAGGATGAGGTATAAAGTATCCCCTTTCCTTCTGAAGCGATCTGCTGGATCAAGGTGTTGACGTCACTCTTCGCAGCTACGTCTATCCCCGCCGTCGGTTCACACATCAAAATGATCTTGGATTGTAGTTGCAACCACTTGGCAATAATGGCCTTTTGCTGATTTCCTCCACTGAGGTTTTTAATCAGCTTCTGTTCTGACTCGGTTTTTATGTTTAACTTGTCAATAAAGCCTTTAGAGGCGAGGGTTTCTTGCTTACGATTGATCATCGAGAACAATCGCTTTTTCTGACCGCTAGGTATGCAAATGTTATCTTTGACACTTAGCTCTAAGAACTCACCATTGAGCTGTCTATCTTCGGATACAAAGCCGAGCCCATGGGAAATCGCATCGATTGGAGAGTCGATTTTGACGGCCGAGTTATTGATTTTGATATCGCCATTATCGCGCTTTTTAAGCCCATAAAGGGTTTCAAAAATGTCTTCGACACCCGAGCCCCCCAAACCTGCAAAACCGAGGATTTCGCCTTTGTGTAAGGCAAAGTCAATGTCTTGGCACTCAGCAACCGACAATGCTTTAGCCGACAACAACACTTCATCGCTGGCTTTGCTCAGTGAAGTGTCCGTGACATCTCTTTGATGCTCAAAATCGGTCGCAGTAATACCGCTCATTTCTTCAACAATGCGGTCTGGTGTGTATTCTGCACTGTCTCCCTCACTGACATTGGCGCCATCACGGATGATGGATATTCGGTCACAGATTTCCATCACCTCTTTCAATCTGTGGGAGATGAATACCACACTGCATCCACGTGACTTAAGCGTCTTCATAAGATCGAAGAGACGCTCAACATCTCCCTGCCTAAGGGCGGTAGTGGGTTCGTCCATCAAAAGAATTTTGGGATTCTTGGAGCAGGCTTTGACTATCTCCACCAGCTGTTTTTCTTCAGCCGTTAATTGCTCAACTTTACTGTTGCAGTCGATATCGAGGTTGAGCATCTTCAGCAGCTCTTTGGCATCGGAGTGCATTTTTTTGTAGTCAACCATGCCTCGTAGCTTAGGCATGTTATCGATAAAGATGTTTTCAGCTACAGTCATGTAAGGCATTAGGCGACGGTGCTGAAAAATGATGCTAATGCCTAGCTCCTGCGCTTTGGTTGGAGTGATCTTATCGACTTGCTGACCGTTGATATGAAGCTCACCCGAATCTGGCGCATAAGCTCCCCATACCACGTTGAGTAGAGTCGACTTACCAGCACCATTGGAGCCAACTAAGCCAATAATCTCACCCTTATTAAAGTTGAGGCTCAGCCCTTTCAACGCCTTGATTCCGTCGAAGCTTTTGACAACATTTCTGATTCGTAATGCTGATTGATTCATCATATATCCTCATCGGCTTTGGCGACGGCCCGACCGCGACGAAAACCACGGTCTGCCGTCGGATAGCCTTAATCGAAGTTCAGATACGCTAGATTTTCATCGACATTGTCTTTAGTAACCAAGACACCTGTGGTCTTAACAATGAAAGGAACCGGGCGATTGTTGTTCAGTCGGTCGAGCAGATCCACCGCCAACGCACCATAGTTGTATGAGTGCATCGCGAACACACCAGTTATCACATCACCTTTCTTCAACTCTTTGTAAATACTGGCACTTTCTACAACTGTCACCGAATGGATCTTGCCTTCCATTTTCGCATTTTCGATCCCTCGAACGATGCCAAGTGCACTGGTATCTTCAATTGAGATAAACCCTTTCACGTCTGGGTGTGCCTGTATAATTGCAGCCGTCCAGTTCATCGCTTTAATGGTGTCGTAGCCTGGGCCTGCTTCAGCAATGACTTCAATATCTGGATACTCATCAAATGCTTGGTAGAAGCCTTTCACACGGTCTTCAGAGGGTGGGATCGGATCAGGGAACTTGTTGATAGCGACCTTACCCTTGCCACCAATACTCTCTGCCAAGTGTTTAGCTGCGAAATAACCGGCTGCTACATCATCACCGCCAACCTGTCCTTCCGCTTTCGAATCTGGCTGAATAGAGTCCATGGTGATGACTTTCATACCCAATGAATGTGCGAGTTCCACCCCAGCGATACCAGCAGCTTGAGTCGTAGAGCCTAGTACCAAAAGATCCACACCACGCTTAGCGAAGTTACGGATGATTTCAAGCTCTTTTACAGGGTCATCATTCGACGATGCGTCCATAAAGTCGTAGCCTAGCGTGTCAGCCATCTCTTCAGCACCCTTAAGCATCGCCTGCTGAAATGAGTCACTTTGGTTGTGCTGCATCATACCGATTTTTCCAGCGGCCAAGCTTGCGGTCGAAAACAATCCCACTAGCCCGGCAGCGAGCAAGGTTTTTACCATTTTGTTCATTATTATTTTCCTTTTAACGTAGGGGTTTCACTGTTTGTTCTTTGGCAGTATTAACCAAAGCATCAGTTCTCGACATGAAATATATTGTGAAAGTTTGCACTATCTTTACATCGTAAAACGCGCAGATCTCTCAACGAAAAACATTCCTAAAAATCATATACTTAGAAGCACTATCGAGGAGAATTATTATTGGGCTCAGTTCTCAGTTTTGTGAACTGGCTATGAAGAGTATTGAGGCTCAGTAAGAGTCAACTGAGCCTCATTGGAGGAGGATTAAAGCGCGCGAGTTGTGCGGGTCAGGTAGAAGTAGTCATCTAATGCGTATGTTGAACAATCACATCCAATGCCGGACTGCTTAATACCAACGTGCGGCAAATTAATCGCATACTTCACCCCGTTAATATGAACTTCACCAAACTCAAACGCCGCTGCCGCACGCTGTGCTTTGGCTAGATCCTCACTAAAGATATAGGAAGCCAAGCCGGTGTCAGTATCGTTAGCCATTTGAATCACCTCCTCTTCTTCAGTAAAGGAGACCATACTAATTACAGGTCCAAATATCTCGTGCTGATAGATGTCCATGGTTTCTGTTACGCCACTGATGACTGTAGGCGGATAGAACGACCCGACGCTGTTTGAATCAATCTCTCCACCTGCATGTATGGTCGCACCTGAAGAGACCGCATTCATCACCAAGCCATGAATATCTTCACGAGCCGATTTGTTGATTAGAGGCCCCATCGTGGCATCGGTATAGCGACCAAAACCGATCTTAACCTTAGCCGTTCGCTCCAGTACTTTGGCTAAGAATGCTTTCTCTACTGTGGCATCAACAAACACTCGATTGGGCGCAACACATATCTGACCGCAGTTTCCGTACTTGAGTGCTGTTAGCACATCCGCAGCCTTATCAAGGTCTGCGTCTTTGAAGACCACAAAAGGCGTATTTCCGCCAAGCTCCATCGAATAGCGTTTGATGGTCGTCGCAGCGGTTTGCATGATTTTCACACCAGTAGCAATAGAACCAATCAACGTAATCATTGCTGGTATTGGTGAACTTGAAAGCAAATTAGATACACTTCTGGCCCCGCCCGATATGATGGCGACCGCTCCCTCAGGAAGCCCTATCTGCCTGCACAGGTCCCCGACCAGATAGGCAGACAATGGTGACTGAACCGAAGGTTTGAGGATTATAGGACAGCCTGCTGCCATTGCCGGACCCAACTTATAGCCCAGATTAAGCAGGGGGAAATTCCACGAAAGATAAGCAATCACAACACCAACCGGACGGTAGTTGAGGGTATGAACTGATGTCCCTTCTAGGTCAGCAAGCTGCTGGGGTTGATAACGTTTGACCTCTTCCGCATAAAACCCAAGGCTATCAACGAGCAATTGATAATCTTCTTGCGTATCTGCCCAAGTCTTTCCTGTCTCCAAGTGCACACAGGTTCGTAGTGCTTCTTCGTTCTTGATGCAAACATCTCTTAGCCTAAGCATCCATTGTGCGCGCTCAGCAATGCTAGTTTTACCCCAGGTTTGCTCTGCCTGTTTCGCCGAATCGAGGGCTAGACGAGCGGTTGTGTCATCTGCAACCTGAATCGTCGCGATCACCTCGTCCGTCGCTGGGTTAATGACATCGTTCATGTCTCCACTTTGGTAGGAATTTCCTTGAACGTACATATCTTGTATTAGCATAGAAACCTCTATTCTGAACTTTGAATAAAGTATTCCGTGTCTCTAGTCGTTTTATTGTGAGCCAGAGCAATTTCTAAATTGATATAAATAAACTCCCAATATATGGGAAAGACAATGTTAGCTATTTTTTCCAGTTCTAAATGCGATAGGAGTAATATCGGTTGTTTGTTTAAACACCCGGCTAAAATAATGCACATTTTCATACCCAACTAATGAAGCTATTTGATACATTTTTTTGTTGGTCGTTCTAATTAAGTGTTTTGCTGTATTGATTTTTTGCTCACGGACATAATCAACAAAGCACTGCTCGGTCTCTTGACTAAAAAGTCGACTGAAGTAGCTGGGCGATAACCCAAGATGATCGCTAACGGCTTTAAGAGTGATAGCCTGATCGATGTGCTCTGTCACATATCGTTTCGCCTTGAGAATCATGTAGTGGCTCTCGTGGCGATTTTGGTATGCGTCGACTATTATCGCTTTTAACTGGGTTATCCAATCAATATATCCATCGACTCCTTCAATGGTGCTTCCGCCAAGCCAGGTAGACTGTATATCCCGCCACGCTTGAGTCCGCTCTAATCCACACTGCCTCACAAAGTCACTGACCATGTAATGCAGGGCATAGCTTCCACCAAGCAACATTGAAGGGGGTAACATCTTATTGTGTTTAAGGTAGGTTGCGAGGCTATCAAAGCCAGCCACTATGGCTTGGCAATCATTGATGCGGATCTTCTCGGCGATATCTGAGATGTAATGATCAACTTGAGAAGTGTACTGCTGCCAATCAACCCCTTGCACGGATTCAAATTCACTGGATTTCAGTTTTTCAGTAAGCGATACCGCCTGTTCCGCCTCAAGGTAACATTGTCTTAATGACAGCAAACCTTGATGTTTCTTGGATAGACCCGCCGCCACTTCTACGTTGAATGAGCGCTTTGCAGTCTCGATAACAGCTCGGCACATTCTGTTGGTTTGCACCTCTATGAGGTTGACAGAGTGCTGCTCGTCAAACGAATAGATACCAATGAAGTCTGTATCGCCACTTTCAATAATCACGTGGTTAGCACTTGAAGTGCTCTCATTGTCTAGTAACTGCTTCCAAGCTCTTAGGCCTTCAGCAGACAGCTCAGACGCCCCAAAAACACGGAACACAACAACGACAAGACAATACGACTCAAGATGCAGCTGATAGTTTGACAACCGTTGACTCAGCTGCGCTTCGGTATAGACCTTACCCTCTAATACCTCTTTGATAAACACCTTGCCTAACTCTCGGTGATTGCTCTCAATCAGCATAGAGCGCTGCTGCTCCGTTTGCTGCAAAGCCCGCAGTTTCTTTATTTTGCTTGAGACGTTGTTAAGTGTCGCTAGCAGCGAATCCGGCTCCATTTCAAGCTTTAGCAAGTAGTCTGCCGCACCCGCTTTGAGTGCGCCTCTGACCAGGGCAAAATCATCGTATGAACTCAACATAATGAATTGGCTGTTGAGTTTTTCCAGTGTTACCGACTCTAGCAGTTCAATCCCATTCATCACCGGCATTCGAACATCGCTGATTATAATATCTGGGCGATACGTGCGAGCATGCTGAAGCGCTTGTTGACCATTTTCAGCTTCTGCCACGATTTCATAGCCGTGGGCAGTCCAATCGATGATGGAGCGCAGCCCGACACGTGCAAGAAACTCATCATCAACAATAAGGACTTTTAGCATATGACCTCCCTAGCCGGCAGCACGACCGTTACTGATGTATGTTGATTAATGACGCTGTCTATAGTCATGCTAGATTGAATGGAATAGTGGGCGTCCAAACGCTCTCGCAATGTATCTAGGCCAATACTGTTGAAATGATTCTGCCGTCCATGAGGGGTTTCATCCTTCGAATCGAAACCAACGCCATTATCCACCACCCTAAGCCAAATGGACTCATCCACCCTTTTTACCTCTACCATAATCTCACCGGCTCGCTCGCTTGGTAATACGCCATGAAAAATGGCGTTCTCCACCAGCGGTTGGAGCAAAAACTTAAGACATTGGCAACCAAGTGTTGAATCATCTATGTGATAAGTCACACTAAACTTGCTGTTGTAAGCGACCAGTTCAATCTCGACATAGTCCTTTAAAATTGAGATTTCCTCGGCCACGCTAATTACCGAGTCCATTTTGTTGGTGCTGTTTCTCAGCAAGCGAGCGAGAGACTCTATGACCATTTTGATATTGTCGGCCTTTTGAATGATGGCCATCCAGCGAATAGAGTTAAGCGTGTTGTATAAAAAGTGAGGATTTATTTGAGCTTGCAAGGCTCGATATTCGGCATCTTTCTCTCGCTCTTTTTGCGCGATTTGCGACTCAATCAGCTGCCCTATCTTACTGACCATGAAGTTAAAATCTTTGGTCAGTTCACCAAGCTCATCACGGCCATAAGGTGTGGCTTGAACCGCAAAATCTCCATATCGCACTCGGCGAGTCGCTTTACGCAGAGCTCGGATTGGCGCAAGCAACTTTGCGACAGCAGAAAGCCAAAAGAAGGACGCCGTGAATAAGAAAATGACAAATCCCCAAGTAAAATAGCCAAAAAGGTGATAACTCCTATCTGTCACAGCATCTAAATCCAATACCCCAACAGTTATCCAGTTGTAGTCCGATAGCACTTTCACATACACCCTCTGGCTACCTTGTTGAAATTGCGTTGAAAAGTTCGTCCTTTTGAGGTCAATATGCTCACTGATGGCTGACAGCAACTCTGTTGGCACCTCGCCACCTACGAGAGGAGATAACTCGGAATCAAGCACAAACACGTGCCCATCGGTTCTATTGTTGTAACTCGCTACCACAGTGGAAAACAACTTGGAGTCGAGATTAACGTAGAGCATACCTATCCCCCCTCGGTAGCTTCGATCCTTAATGACTCTGAATAGCGATAGCGAGCCTGGGATATTGTCCTCTGTCGAACCCTGATAAACACCCGACCAAACAAACTCATCAGGGTGTGCTAATGCGTAGTCATAGAGAGGGTGATTGAGTACCCATTCGTCGCTAATAGCGTCGGTGAATGCTCGGTCACCAAAAGACATTTTTATGCCATTGAAGCCAAAGACCTTAATGGCATTGACGTTGCTAAAGTGAGAAGAGATTCGATAGTTTTCAAGCTTGGATTCAACAAAGCGCTGCGCGTTAATACTTTCGATAGGGTCGTCGATATAGCGCGTAATTGCTTGCTTCAAGTCGAGGTCGAGATAGACATAGTAGGCATTCATCTTGGTCTCAAGCAGCTCGTGGGCGAGTTGGCTTTGCAAATTTTTGAGCGAATAGTCGTAAGTTTCGGAGGCATTCTCCAGCACGATTTCAAGAAAGTACTTTTTACCAATCAATCCCGCCAACAAGGCAGGAATAGCGACCAGCACCAAAAAAAGAACAATCGCTTTGCCAACCAAACTGTGCTTTAGATTCCGAATCCGCGCTAACAAATTAAGCCCCCAGGGTTAGTGTTGGTGTTACTCATCAATCCAGTACAGCTCCCCTACACTTCACTCTATTCGCTTTACCATGTTTTCGCGCAATGACGGCTCACGTTGTTTGCAAAGTTCCACATGGTAGAACTTTTCTGACACATAAAGAAAAACCCGGTACTGCAGAGCACCGGGCTTTGAATATTTAGTTTGAGTTTTTATTGCTAGGCTCTTGGTAGCCACACGCTCATGTCTTGCTCTTCTCGGTTGGCCCAAGCAAAGTAAGGAATAAAGCGCACAGAGACCTGCTTTTCTTGGTCGTCCGTCATCGGGTAATACAGCGTCTCGCCTTGCGGGCGATGGACCAGGTTAGCCTTGAGGCCAACCATGCCATGAGGCAGGTCTTCAATAGTCTCTTCGGTAAACTGAGTGTTGACTGAGATCGCTAGATCATCGACGGTGTAACCCGTTTCTACGTCGCTCCCTTCAAGGCAATACACCACTGGACCACGCTTCACCGCCACCATGCCGTTGGCTTGCTCAAGCATTGGATTAGCAGAATACAGCTGAGCAGACATCGGTAAATGGATGGCAAGCTTGTCGCCTTTTGATACTGTGATTTCATGTATCCCTTTCTCAACCACTTGACCATTTACTGTCGCACCACTGCACCATGCAGGAATACGGTAGCTAAGCGTTACGCCACCTTGAGGCGCATCCTCAATAGCGATGGAAACATCTTGGTCCCATGGGTAGTTCGTTTCCATATCGATAGTGACTGGCGAACCGCACGGTAAAATGGTGTCCAGTTTCGCACCCGCAAACAGGTTAATAGACACGGCTCTCTCTGCCACAGAGTAGACCCATTTAGGCATACCAGTGAACGTTCGCAGTAGTTGCGGTGGGCAGCACCAGCAATCAAATGTGAAGAATCGCTCGTTAGGTACATGCGAGTATTGACCAAAGGTGGGTTCAATATGGTGACATGCACGGTGTGCTAGTGGGTTAGCATAGAAATAACGGGTCATATCCAGGTTTGAGCCCGAGATACCCGCATTGAACAGGATGGTCTCCATCCAGTCACCGTACTCCGCATTGCTAGTGACCTGCAGCATGCGCTTCGCCCACATCGCAACCGCAATGTTGGCACACGTTTCGTTATAAGCAACACGGTGTGGTAGGTTGTACTCCGACGCAAAAGACTCATAGATTGGGTCTCCACGGTCGGACACGCCTACATACTGAGGACCGACGCCACCAGTGATATAGATACGGCGCTTAACAAGGTCGTTCCAGATACGTTCAACCGCTTCCAATAGCGCCGGCTCACCGGTTTTAGCATAAACATCAACGGCCCCTGCGTATAAGTAGGCGCCTGTTACAGCGTGACCAATTGGCTGTGTTTCTTCACGCAGCGGTACGCGGTTTTGATTACAGTCACCACCAATGTCTGGATTTTCACCGCGCATATGAGTAAAGATATCCGCCAGCTCCAAGTACTTGTTGTCGCCTGTTAGAGTGTGTAGCTCAACTAAGCCCATGATCTGGCTTGGGTTAAAGCCAAAGTGGCACAATTCGAAGTCACGTGGTGAGAAGGTTTCCCACAAGTAATCTGCAGCTTTAATCGCAACATTCAATAGTCGCATATCACCGGTCACTTCATGATGGATGCAAGACATCGTAAATAGATGCCCCATATTATAAAGCTCATGGTTTTCTGTATCTGTCCAACGTTCTTGGTCGGTTAGCAGTGTTTGTGTACCAATATATCCATCAGCTTCTTGTGCAGCCTCAATCCAAGGAATATATTTATTAACAACGGTTAAAATACGCTCATCTTGTGTGACTGCGTATTGGTTCATGCAGCCTTCTAAGAATTTATAACAGTCTCCATCGGACCATTCATTCATATAGAACTTGCCGTCAACCTCACCAGCCGCAATACCAAAATTAAGCATTCTCGCTGCATTCTCTTCTTCCAAAAGTGCGCTTTCGAGATTTTCAATGATGCTCATGTATTCGTCGACACGCTTAGCCCAAAATCCATTGGTTAAATGCGCATCGCCCGTCTTTAAAGACTGAAACTTCGTGTATTTCTTCATCTAAATATACCCAAATATCATATTTACAATTATTAAAACTGGTGTAGAAATAATTAACGACATCAAATAAAACAAAAGCCAGCTAAAATAATTTCTAGCGTTCGCCAATTGCTAATTAGTATGTCTTACAGTCATGCCAAATATTGTGACCTAGGTAACACTTCATTTTTGCAGGAACAGTTTCCCACTATATGGGAGGCCGAGTTTTATGTTAGTAAATATGATCATCGCTATATTATCGATGTTTTTACTTCATGAGGTCTCGTCGAAAATTCTGATCTTGGGTACCCGTTTAACACGTGTAGAGCCATGGCAAAGTCTTGAGCTTGAATTCCAGATATGAGAAAACACGCAATAAAGCGTTTCTTTTTATGAAGGTAAATTTAGTAAACAGAAAATAAGAATTGGAGCGTGCAGCGGGAATCGAACCCGCATCATCAGCTTGGAAGGCTGAGGTAATAGCCATTATACGATGCACGCATCATCGTGGGACGAGAGTTAATATGCCACATCTGATAGAAAAGAAAAGCCTCTTTTTGCTCATTTTGGGTTAACTGCGCATCTTTGCTTCGATTTGCTTCTTAATTGCACTATCACACTGATGTAAAAAGGAAAAGTGAGACACGAGTCTCACTTTTCCTCTACTAGTAGTTAGGTCAGTTCATCTATACCATGGTTGGGTCTGGTTCTAGTCCCATTAGCGAGCGACCTAAGATCTGTGCACAGACATCGTAGTCCGTGTAGGCGTGTGCGCCAGTCATATGAGAGTCACGGAACAAACGCTGCGCTTCATTATCGCTAAACCATGCCATACCACCAGAAGCCTCGAACAGACGGTCAACGCTTTCGATACAGATCTTAACCGCGTATGCTTGATTCGTTCGCCAGAATGATAGTGTCTCGGCAGATGGGTATTCTTTACGCTCACCATGTTCTTTATGGTCATCCCAAGTCTTTTCTAATAGTGCTCGAGCTGCAGCGACCTGATGCGTCGATTCAGCTAAACGCATCAATGCGGGTGTTGCCACTCCCACATTCGCGCCTGTATAGGCACGGACTCGGTTCTTCTGTTTCTCTTTATAGACTTCCAACATACGCTCTGCGATACCCAAACTGATAGCAGCGAAGCCACAAGCGAAATATGGACGGTATGGGGTATAGAAAATATCGCTATCTGGATACAAGTCAAAGCCGGCAGAATACCCTTCCATCATGCCTTTCGCAGTCTCAATGCGGTGTTCAGGGATAAAGACGTCGCGAAGTTCTAGTGTTTTAGTACCACTGGACTTCATTCCTGCCGCATACCAATCATCGACAATCTTGTATTGATGGCGAGGTACGACACCAAAACAGTAAACCTTGTTGCCGTCTTCATCGAAACGATTGAATCCTAAGATTGCCCAGTCAGCGTGATCGCAGCCACTACTCCAACGCATGTCGCCATTAAAGATAACACCACCTTCAGTCTCTTCTGTCTTACCGAATGGCGCGATACTGCTGCTTGCTGTTGCTTCTGGGTCGGATCCCCAAAACTCTTCTTGTGCCTGTTTAGAGAACATCGCCATTTGATGGCTATGCGTTGCTAGCAAGCTCGCTCCCCAAGCGGTGCCGCCACAAGCGCCAGCTAGCGCGGCAACACAATCCGCAAATTCAGGAAGAGAGATCTCTAAGCCACCGTATGCTTTCGGCTGAAACGCTCTAAAGAAGCCAATTTCTCGTAACAAGCGAATGTTCTCTTCCGGTGGTGTACGGTCCTGTTCAGCTTGCATGGCATTGCTAGCAATAGTTGGAAGAACAGTTTGAAGTTTTTCGAGTAGAGGATTAGGTCTTTTCATCATCGATTCCTTTTGAACGTTAGCCCTGTAGTAATTGTGTTGGGTGGGCAATTACTAGGTAGTATGTTCACAAAACCGACAATGTTAAATGGATGTTAGCTACGTTAACTTGTACTTTTCGTAGATTTACCTAATATATTAACTATTATCAAAATCAAAAGGTGAGTTGGATACATGGAAGCACTAACGATACCGAATTTGAACATTGGGAAAGTCTACGACTCTCGTTACGAGGAGAGTGAATTTCACGTCGAAAAACTCGACAGTTTAGCGCTGTTTTTTGGTCGGAATATGCCAACACACTACCATGATCGCTACTATCAGATTCACTGTATTCTAGAAGGGAACACCCACGTATTGTTGGATGAATCCCATTATTCCAAACACGGCGTCACCCTATTCTTCACCCCTCCAACAGTACCGCACTCCTTCGTGACTGACGATCACGCCAGCGGCTTTGTAATTACGGCAAGCCAAACATTAGTGTGGCGACTGTTGGACATCGAGATTGGGCGCAATGATGTAGCTTCAACGGCGATGCAGCCATTTTGTACTGAGATCCCCGAAGACCACCGACTTATTCAACGCTTTGAGCAGTTGATTGATGAGCAAAGTGGCGCGGATTTCATGAGTGACTCTGCATGTCAGGCTATATTGCAATTGCTCCTAATTGATGTACTGCGGCTTGCTAATGCGCAGCCAACGAACACCACGTACCGCAGCAATGATGTCCATGTTTTCAATCAGTTTAGTCAGCTCATCGAGCAAAACTATAAGTCTCATTGGACCTTACCTCAGTACGCGGATGAATTAGGTTTAACTACCGCGAGGCTCAATGATATTTGTCGCCGAGTGAGTGGGCTTGCGTCTAAACGTCTAGTAGCAGACCGTGTCATGCAAGAAGCAAGACGCTTGCTGCTGCTTACCGCGATGTCGGTACAAGAAGTGGCGTATGAGCTGGGCTATCAAGATCCGGCGTATTTTGCGAGGTTCTTTAAGAAAAACTCTGGGGAAACCGCGTCTGGGTTTAGAGAAAGGGAGCAGCGATAGCGACTCCCTTATATTGGACTTTAATTCAGATGGTTGAGTAATTTGGGCTAGTCTAAACCACCCATAAATAAGTACTTCATTTCCATAAACTCATCCATCCCGTATCGTGAACCTTCACGGCCGAGGCCTGACTCTTTAACGCCACCAAACGGAGCAGCAGCCGTCGATATCAAGCCTTCATTGATGCCTACCATCCCAACTTCTAGTGCATCCCCGACTCGCCACGCCTTACCTAGTGATTTGGTATAGAAATAACCAGCAAGGCCTGATTCAGTGTCATTGGCTCGCTCGATAACCTCTGACTCACTAGAGAACCTAAATAATGGAGCCAATGGACCAAACGTTTCTTCTTCGGCAATCAACATCTCATCGGTGACCTCAGTGACAACAAACGGGTGAACAAACTGTTTATTCGTGGAATCAAACTCGCCACACTGAACCACCGCCCCTTTTTCAAGGGCATCACTGACGTGAGCTTGCACTTTTGCTACTGCTTGTTCATTGATTAGCGGACCAATGGTAACGCCTTCTTCAAAGCCATCACCGACCTTTAGTGCTAGCACTCTTTTAGTCAGTTTACTTGCAAACTCCTCGTAAACCGCGTCATGAACGTACAGTCGATTAGCGCACACACAGGTCTGTCCGGCGTTTCTAAACTTAGCAATCATGGCACCTTCAACAGCCGCATCAACGTCTGCATCTTCAAAGACAATAAATGGCGCATTTCCACCAAGCTCAAGTGCCATCTTCTTGATAGAAGATGCAGATTGATTCATGAGGATTCGCCCCACGTTGGTAGAACCAGTAAACGACACTTTACGAACCTTCTTGCTCGATGTCAGCACGCTACCAATCTCGATCGCATCACCGGTAATTACATTAAACAAACCATCAGGAATCCCCGCCTGCTGAGCCAACTTCGCTAGCGCTAACGCAGTGAATGGTGTTTCAGGCGCTGGCTTTAGTACGACGGAACAGCCTGCTGCAAAAGCGGGAGCACATTTGCGCGTGATCATTGCTGCTGGAAAGTTCCAAGGGGTAATAGCCGCCACCACGCCTATTGGCTCTTTCGTGACAACAATCTTGCCATCCGCTTTATGGCTAGGGATGATTTCTCCGTAGGCACGTTTCGCTTCTTCGCTGTACCAAAGAACAAAGCTTGCGGCGTAAGCAATTTCCCCTTTCGCTTCAGCAAACGGCTTTCCCTGCTCTGTCGTCAAGATACGGGCTAAATCATCCGTATTTTCAACGATTAGCTCGTACCATTTCCTCAATACCAAAGACTTATGTTCAGCTGTCGTTTGCTTCCATCCTTGAAACGCCGCTTGGGCAACTTCGACGGATAATTCAGCTTCGACCGTGCCAAGATTCGGTACACCACCTATTGGCTGCTGAGTCGAAGGGTTCACTACACTTGTGTATTTTTCAGTTGGCGACGCAAACCACTCTCCGCCTATAAAGCAGTGCTCGGTTATAAATAGCGCTGGGTTAGTTAACTGCATATCGCCCCCTTAATCTGTTACTTCGAATACAACGTTCACTTGTCCGGTCCCGGAGCTCGGGAAGTATTCTGTGACTACGGTACTTTCGCCTTCATATTTATCCCAGCCGAGTGCACCAAAAAGCATAGCCGTATCGTGCATGCCACCTTCCCCAGAGCAAAGGTTGGCGTAATCTGGCAGCATTTTAAGGAAGGTCGAGTAATCGCGCTGTGCCCACAGTTCAAGCACTCTTAAATCAACCTGTCGGTTGAACTCTTTTGAGATGGTGAAGGTGCCATTGTTGGCTTCGTAGTCCTCATTATTCCAAATTCGATGCGATAGCGACCCTGAAGCGAGCAACATCACGCGACTATTACTGGCTTCAATCGCTTCTCGAATCGCTTCTCCCAGTCTTCTAGACGATTGGATATCGTGAACCGTACACCAAGCGGCAATTGAGACAACTTTGAACTGACAGTCTTCGTTCATATAACGCATAGGTACCAACGTGCCATACTCTAGATCCAGAGAATCTACTTGATGCGACAAGGTATACACGCCTTTTTCTGTCGCCAGCTCAGCGATTTTATCGCCCAGTTCTGGGTTTCCGTAGTATTGGTAGCCTAGGTTTTGAATAAAATGGGGAAACTCGTTACTAGTATAGGTGCCAGAGAACTTGTCTCGCGCATTGATGTGATAGCCCGCATTGACCAGCCAGTGCGTATCTAAGACGACAACAGTATCAACATCGAGATCCTTAGCCATCTGAGCGATCTGCTTGTGGCCATCAATCGCAGGCTTTCGACAACCATGAAGACGGCCAGGTTCTTCGGACATTAACATAGTTGGTACATGAGTAATTTTGGCGGCAACGCAGAGTTTTCCCATCGTTCTATTCCTTTTGAATATGGCTTCCCGTCATTGTGCAAAGAAGCTCGTTGTACGGTTTCAAGTTATCGATTAAGCCCTTAATAGAGGCTAAAAATCATGATGACCGATGCCGTCACTAGGCTCACGGTCACCATTGCAAAAATGGTGGTTGGAAGCAGCACTGCTGAGCAGATGGCTCCCATGTTGTATTTCTGTCCAATCACGGCGTAGACACCAAACATAGGCATGCTTGCCAAAATTACGGCAACGGCAGCCATAGTCGGCTCAAGGTCAAACCAAAGCAGAATCATTATTAGCAACAGCAAAGGGTGTATAAGCAGCTTGCCCAGCATCACCGTGCCGATTTCCTTCTTGCGTCCGCGAACACTGACGCCAACCAGACCGCCCCCTATGGTAAACAAGGCCACACCTGTGACTGTATTTGCTAACATGTCAACGATATGGGTTGCGGTTTCGGGCGTTTTTATCCCAAGCGCTGATACAGACATGCCTAGCACTATCGCCATCACGACCGGGTTCTTAGCCAGGCTAAAAAACGTTGCTTTCATTTTCTCAGTTAACTGACTACCGCCACCGCCGTTTGTAATGTCTGCGAGCGTAAGGAGTAGCGGTAGCATTATTAAGTTTTCCACCACGAGAGTGAGCGAAAACGGCACTAATGCTTGTGTTCCGAACAGAAAGAAAATGATCGGAAAACCGATAAGTAAACTGTTTGAAAAACTCCCACCGAGTCCTAGCACCACGCTTTCTGTGAGGTTCTTTTGTAGAACTAACGCACTCACCACAGCGACCAATATGAAAGCGAGCAGAGAGCCTATGGTGTAAACCAGCAAATAGTCCGCATTCCAAATTTCAAAGAGCGGTCTGGTGCTTAGAGCACTGAAAATGGCCGCTGGCAATCCGAAGTTAAACACAAACGCCGCAAGCGCCTTGTGACCATTTTCCGGAATAATTTTTTGTTTAGAAGCAAGGTAGCCCAGGCCAATAACGAGAAAAACAGGAAGAATAGTCATCACCACATGATTCAAATGCCCTAGTGACAGCATGTTGCTCTCCCTTTCTCTTTCAAGCGTTGTTGTTCGCCGCTAGCTTCTGATGAATATTGTTCTTCTTGTAATTCAGCTCTGGATGCAGCTCGATCATCTCAAAACCAATGCTGAGATACTGGCTATCAAACGTTGGCTGTAAATAGTCACAAAACACGTTAAAGATTCGCTCTGCCGCTTGGCGGCGAACCTCAAGGTCTCGCCCTACTCCCACTTTTGCCGTGAGATGTATAAAGCGATTGTTTGGGTCTTCGTCGGCAACGAGGTAATAGTCGCTCTTAACGGCTCGGGTTCGAATTCCACCTTTTGGAAATACGCCTGTTTCGATGGCTTCTCGGTGAATCACTTTCATCAGCTCGGGAATATCGATATCCGACTCAATATTTGGTGAAAATTCCATAATAAAATGTGGCATTAGGTCACTCCTTAAAAAAGGCTCGCCAAGCTGGACGAAGCGAGCCTGCGCAAAGGTTATTATTATTGTTTCAACTACTACCTATTGTTTTCCTAGCGTAGGGACGTTGTGAGTGTCATGCGCAATACAAATATTCTTCGTTTCCATATAGAAATCGAAGCTCCAGTCTCCACCATCACGACCAATGCCCGACATTTTTACGCCGCCAAATGGTGATGGTAGGTTTCGATTGTTTTCAGAGTTCACCCAGATCATTCCTGCCTCTACTTTGCTAGCCATGCGCATAGCTCGACCTGTGTTTGAGGTCCAGATATAACCTGATAGCCCGTAATCAGTATCGTTTGCGATCTCGAGGGCTTGCTCTTCACTATCAAACTCAATACAGGTTAGTACTGGCCCAAAGATCTCCTCTTTGGCAATACGCATATTGTTATCGGCGTCTGTAAACAGCGTAGGCGTCAGATAGTTACCATTTCCTAAGCTATCAATCGCTTTGCCACCTACAGCGATGGTCGCGCCATCTTCGGTTGCAGCGTCCATATAACTCAAGACTTTGTTGTAATGGGATTGATGAACCAGAGGGCCAACTTCTGTCGCAGGATCTAATGGATGGCCGACTTGAATGTTCTCGACTCGTGCTTTTAGTGCTTCAATGAACTTGGGCTTGATGCCACTTTGAATAAGAAGGCGGCTTGAACTGGTGCAGCGCTGACCGTTTAAGCTATAAATCATGAACACAACAGCATCGAGTGCGCGTTCGAAATCAGCATCATCAAACACGATGACAGGGTTCTTTCCGCCAAGTTCAAAGTGAACGCGCTTAAGCGTTGGTGCGCCTTGAGCTTGAATCATCGAGCCCGTCACGGTTTCACCAACAAACGCCACCGCTTTGATTGCTTTATGTTCGGTCAATGCTTTACCTGCAACTTCACCAAAACCATTCACCATGTTCCACACACCCGCAGGCAGACCCGCCGCTTCCGCACATTCCGCCAATATTGCTGCCGTTAATGGGCTGAATTCCGCCGGTTTGTGAACAACAGTACAACCCGCCGCTAACGCAGGTGCAATCTTCCACGTTGATAACATGAAAGGGGTATTCCAAGGAGTAATGACGCCGACAGGACCAATCGGTGTACGAACCGTATAGTTTGTGTGATTGTCTTGGTGCAGAGACAATCCATTTTTCGCTTCCGGTGACTTATCCGCAAAAAATCGGAAGTTCGCGGCTCCGCGAATGGCTGCCTGCTTCATAAAACGCAGTGGTTGACCACAGTCCATGGATTCAACTAAAGCGATTTCTTCCGCTCGCTCTTCGATTTTGTCGGCTAGGCGATGCAGGATCTTTTTACGTTCACCACCAGACATCTCCGCCCATTCTGTAAATGCTGATTGCGCCGCAAGGCACGCTTGGTTCACATCTTCAGCGCTGCCTTTGACGACTTTACCAAGGCTTTCGTTGTTCGTTGGCGATAGGTTTTCGAATGTTTCACCCTCCGAACCTAAACTCCACTCGCCTGCAATATAATGACCGAGTGTTTGGTTGCGATATTTTGCTAGGTACTGCTCGGCTTTGGTGAGGTTGCTATCTAGTTGTTGAGCCATAATCTTTGTTCCTTTTTCTTATTCTGAGCTATCGCTGAGCGTAAAAATCTTGCTCTGAGAGCACTGGATTTTCGAGCGCGCCAATTCCTTCGATTTCGCAGCGAACCACATCGCCAGGATGAATGTCTTTTAGCCCTTTCGGCGTGCCTGTCGCGATAAGGTCGCCCGGTTTTAGGGTCATAAATTCACTTAAGTACTCAATCAAGAAAGGCACATCGAAGATCATGTCGGCCGTCGTCCCAACCTGAGTCACTTCGCCATTGACCTGAGTTTCAAGCTTGAGGTTAGTGACATCTTCTATGTCCTCTACATCCACAATCCACGGGCCAACAGGACACAATGAATCTCGGCTTTTCACCCTTAGGTTTGGTCGGTAGTAATTCTCTAGGTAGTCGCGAATAGCGTAGTCGTTACACACAGTAAAACCGCTCACATACTGAAGCGCATCCTCACGTTTTACGTTGCGCGCCTCCTTACCAATTACAGCAACTAGCTCACACTCGTAATGCATAAACTCAATGCCATCTGGTCGATATGATGGCTTGCCGTGTGGTGTTAGCGTGTTTTGACCCTTGAGGAAAACTAATGGTTCTTTAGGTGGTTCAAAGGCGAGCTCTGACGCATGATCGGCATAGTTAAGACCCAGTGCGAAAATCGTTCCTGGGTTCTCTACTGGTACCAGAAACTCATAGGCACCTGACTCAATCACATCACCCGCTTCGGTATTCACCGATAGATCGTCATTGACTGTCACATTCAGCACTTGTTGTTGATATTGAATACGTGCGCGTTTCATTACTCACCTCCTGCGACAATATTTTCTAAACGTAGTACCTCACCAAGCGTCGAGGTGACGTGATCGTATGGCTGGAGTTCGACGCGCTCACCCGCAAAGCCAACCGCGATGACATCTCCTTTCTCTAGCGTCATAATGCGAGAGATCTTTTCAAGCAACTGCTCGACATCACGCTCTAATCGACTCAAAGGAAAGTAGCGCTTTACCGAACCATTAACTGCCGTCACCAGCTCCAGTTCTTTGTAGTTGCTCAAATCTGATGTGAGCACAGGGACAGATATCGTGGCAGACTTATCGATACATTTACCCTTGATATCTGGACGGTAATAGCTTGCTTCTGGCAAAGAAAAATCATGCAACAGCGCAAACCCTTCCACATAGTTAAGAGCCTCTTCTTGAGTCACTCGACAGCAACGCTTGCCAATAATCACTGCTAGACTCGCACCAACAACGAGCTCGTTTTGCTTCACGGGCCATTCGATAGCACGGTTATCATGGTTCCAAGTATTGTGTGGCTTGAAATACAGCACAGGCTCTGTCGGCAAAGCCTTGTATGGTGGTTGCTCAAAGGTGTCAGCCAAGTTTTCGAGCTGTTGGCTATCGTTGAGCGCCACGCAAACTACTTTCCCTTGTAATTTCGCATTCATCGTTTTTCCTACCTTTAATAGACGTTATCGATGACGGGGGTTTCAATATCGTCAACGTGTTTAAGTTTGTATGCGAGCTGCTCCGCACTTAGGCGAAGAAGCAGCGTATCGACGCCAGCACCGATGAAGGTAACGCCGCGATCGGCATAATCTTTCGCTTGGGTTGGGTTTAGAGAGAGTATTCCCACCGCTTTGCCTGCTTTTTGAATCACGTCGATCGCATGGTCGATCGCGGCAGACACTTCAGGGTGACTAGGGTTGCCAATGTGCCCCATCGAGCCACTTAGGTCTGACGGACCAATAAAGATGCCATCAATGCCCTCAACCGCGGCGATTGCCTCAATGTTTTCGATCGCTTCTTTGGTCTCTACTTGAACTAAAATGCAAATTTGGTCGTTAGCGCGGTGCAGATACTGTGGAATACGATTCCACTGCGATGCTCGTGCGAGCGCACTGCCAATACCACGAGCACCAAGCGGCGGGTATAACGCTGATTTCACGACATTTTCTGCTTGTTCAGCGGTATTGATCATTGGCACCAACAAGGTTTGCGCACCAATATCTAACAGTCGCTTTATCAGTGTCGGGTTAGCATCTTCAGCACGGACTATTGGTGACGTGTTGTATGGTGCGAGCGCTTGCAGATGAAACTTAATATTGGTTAGGTCAAACGAGGCGTGTTCACCATCGATTAATACCCAATCGAACCCTGCTCCACCGCAGATCTCTGCGCAGCTCGTATCTGGCAATCCAAGCCACAATCCCCACAATGGGTCGTTGCCTGTTAAAGACTGTTTAAATTGGTTTTCTAACATAGCTCCCCCCTACACGAACTTGACTGAAATACCGCCTAGCGGACCAAAGTCAGCATGAATCGTGTCGCCTTCTTTCACAGGAACAGGTCTTGTAAAGGAGCCCGCTAGAATGACCTGACCCGGCTCAAGAGAAACGCCATGCGGTGCAAAGCGCTTGCAGACCCAGCAGATACCATTTGCAGGGTGACCTAATACCCCAGCCGCAAGGCCGGTTTCCTCGATCTGCCCATTGAGATACAGCATGGCGCCAGCCCATCGAAGGTCGATTTCTGTTGGTTTGATCGGTCGTCCACCTAAAATGATGCCGGCATTTGCAGCGTTATCTGCGATGGTGTCGTACACCTTGCGGGTATAGCCTGTCTCGGGATCGGTTCGATGGCATCGAGCTGCAATAAGTTCGAGCGCTGGAATGACGTAATCGGTCGCGTTGAGGACATCGAAAATGGTGACGTTGTCACCTTCTAGTTTATCTTTAAGAACAAAAGCCAGTTCTACTTCGATGCGGGGGTCTAGAAAGTCTGAAACAGGGATCTGCGCACCATCAGAAAAGAACATGTCATCCAAAAGTACGCCGTAGTCAGGTTGGTCGATATTAACGGCCATTTGCATAGCGCGTGACGTCAGTCCGATTTTGTAACCTTTAACCTCTGCCCCTTCGCGTTTTTTGCGTTCCACCCAACGGCTCTGGATCTTGTAGGCATCGTCCATCGACATTTCTGGGTAATCCAACGTAAGAGCAGCGATCTGCTCTCTGGTTTTCTCTGCCTTATAGAGACGTTCGGCAGCTACTTGAATTTGCTCTTCTGTTAACATTCGATTTCCTTTCGTTTCCGTGCTGGCTAAAGCAATGACTTATTGTTTTCTATTTTGGTCTTGCTGACTGAGCGGTTACTCGCCCAAAGTAATTAACATGTTAAGTACTTTAGTTAATATGTTAAATAAAGTCCAGAAATGACGAAATGCAGATTAAGTAACTGTATTTAAATAGATTTAATTAAAACTCCAATTTTACAGAATGATGAAATGTAACTTCATTTCATACTTACCGTGACAGGAGTCATGATTTTTGATGGGTATTCAGAGCAAAGTGAGGCATCTATCACTAAGAGTGTTTTACAAAACCCTGATTAATTTTTGATTCATTGATCTAGTTAACATATTAAGCATTATTGATACATTTAATTAACACTGGCGATTTGATTTTGAGCGAAACTAGTTAATATATTAAGTAATCAACAAAACAACGACTCACTAAGTGGGCAATGCTCAAGCAGGATCGAGCAACTAATAAACCGTGAAACGAAAGGAAAGACGTTATGCGAGTAAATAAAGTCGCCGCTATTACTACAACTGCTCTACTTCTTATGGGATCTTTTTCCGTACACGCTGAACCAGAAAAAGTCATTAAAATCAGTACTTGGGGTTCACCCAACCATGGCATCAACAAGGTTGTATGGCCAACTTGGGGACAATGGATAGAAGAAGCGACTGATGGTCGTGTCGGTATCAAAATTGAATACGATCTCGCCCCACCACAAACACAAGTTGATGTCGTTACAGATGGCATCGGTGATGTCACTTGGATTTTTCATGGTCACAAAGCAGGACGCTTTCAGTTGACTCAGTTACCTGAAATTCCAACCTTTTCTGAAGGTACAAGCTCTGAGTTAATGTCGCAAGCTTACTGGCGAACCTACGATAAGTACCTTAAGAAAGGGCGTGAGCACCGCGGTGTAGAAGTGATGGCATTGAGTGTCCATGGACCCGGTCAGCTTATTACTAAAAACCCAGTTGAGTCCCTTGAAGCTATTCAGGGCAAGAAAATTCGCGTCGGTGGTGGTGTGATTTCCTCTGTCGCCAAAGATATGAAGGTGACTCCAGTTTTCATTCCAACAACTAAAGTTTACGAATCTATCTCTCAAGGTGTCGTTGAAGGCGCGTATCAACCGGTTGAGGCGCTGAGTTCATTCCGACTTGCCGAAGTTGCAGACAATACACTAGTGATTCCAGGCGGCCTATATCGCGGCAGCTTTGCCATTGTTATGAACATCGATACCTTCCGTGGACTTTCGAAAGAAGATCAACAAGCGATCAAAGATGTTTCCGGCGAAAAACTCTCGCGTTTGTTCGGCAAAATGTGGGATGACGTAGACAACGCTGCTTACGAAACCGCTTTAGAGGGCGGGCATACCTTCACTCCAGCAACACCAGAAATGATTGAGTCTTTGAAAAAATCCAGCGAGCCGCTCGTCAATAACTGGTACAAGGTTGCGAAAAAGCGCAAGGTCGATGGTCCTGCCGCTTATGAGTATTTCTACCAACAACTTGATCAAGGATTGTAATCACTATGAATGGTTTTAGTGTTGCTAAGACCATACGGCGAGGGCTAGAAACCCTCGCTGCCATCAGCTTACTTCTCATGATGTTGATAACGTTCGTTGATGTGACTGGTCGATACTTCTTTAACGCTCCCGTGATGGGGTCTACTGAGCTCATCGAAGTATTGCTCGCAGTGATGGTTTTTATGGCGTTTCCACTGGTGTCGTGGAATGAAGAAAATATATGTGTTGACCTGCTCGACAACTACTTCCCAGAGAAGTGGATTGGCGTGAGGCAGATTGTGATTAACCTCATCTGCAGCTGCTCGCTTATTTTGGTGGCAATGATGAACTGGAAGCTAGCCGGACGCTCTCTGGAATACGAAGAGGTCACCGAGATCCTTGAAATGCCACTAGGCTATGTCACTTATCTCATCTCCATTACCGGCTTTGTTGGTGGCGCACTTACAGGTTTCAACGCTCTGGTGTACGCAAAAGGCTTATTTAGCAAAAAGAGCCCTGCTCCAACCGTCAACACAAATAGCAAGGAGGCGTAAATGATTGAGTCAATTATAGGCTTTACTGCATTGATCATTATGGTATTTCTTCGCCTTCCTCTCGCGTTTGCGATGGGTGTGGTTGGATTTATCGGCTTTTGGTATATCAATGACTACAACTGGAATGCCGCCATGTCGATGGCAGCAAGACGCATCATCGATACCGGCCAAGACTACAGTCTTTCGGTCATTCCACTATTTATCTTAATGGGCAACTTCGTAACTAAGGCCGGTTTATCGAATGAGCTTTACCGTGCTTGTAATGCCTTTGTTGGACACAAGCGAGGCGGATTATCCATGTCGACGATTCTCGCCTGCGGTGGTTTCTCTGCCATCTGCGGGTCTAGTCTTGCAACCTCTGCCACCATGTCACAAGTGGCGATGCCACCAATGCGAAAGTACGGCTACTCTGATGGGTTAGCCGCCGCCTCTATCGCCGCAGGTGGCACACTCGGAATTCTGATCCCACCAAGTGTCATGCTGGTAATTTATGGTCTGCTCACTGAAAGCAGCATTCGCGAGTTGTTCGCAGCAGGTTTCTTACCGGGATTGCTTGGTATCGGGCTCTATCTTGCGGCAGTACAGTGGGTTGTATTCCGCTCCCCTGAAAGTGCGCCTCCTGGTGAGCGCATGCCTTGGGGTCAAAGATTTATCGCACTACGGGGCATCCTCTCAACGCTACTCCTATTCGTGCTTGTGATGGGAGGCATCTATGTGGGAGCCTTTACGCCAACGGAAGCAGCTGGTATAGGTGCAACAGGTGCATTTGCGCTCGCCGCATATCGACGCAAGCTCAACTATCAGGTGATGCGTGATATTTTGGTGGATACTGCAAAAACGTCCGCTTCACTCTTCGCTGTTGTCATTTGCGCGCTGATTCTGTCTAACTTTATTAACCGTGCTGGGCTGCCAACTGCCTTAGTGGAAATGATTCAAGCCGCTAACGTAACACCAATGATGGCGCTCGGTTTAATTCTACTGGTCTACATCATTCTAGGCTGCGTGTTTGAAAGTATGTCGATGATGCTACTGACGGTGCCAATCTTCTTCCCTGTCGTGGTTGAACTGGGCTTCGATCCTATCTGGTTTGGTATTGTTGTTGTCGTGGTAACGGAGATCAGCTTGATAACCCCACCAGTGGGTCTGAACGTATTTGTTCTCTCAGGCATTATCAAAGACATTAACACCGGTACCATTTTCAAAGGCGTGTTCCCATTTTGGGTAGCAGATATGGTTCGATTAGCCGTTATTGTTCTGGTACCTGCTATTGTGTTGTTCTTGCCTAACATGTTGTATTAAAAAGCAAAGTGGCTTTCCTTTGGGGAAGCCACTTTTTCATTTAGAGTAAAATATCTAGCTGTATTTATTGACAAATAAATCACCATATATCAATAGGATGACTTCATTTTATTTCTGATATATGGTTTATTAGTAGTAAGGAAATTATGAAGGTTAACTTAGTGACAAAATACGAAGATTCTCTGCCGCTCCAACTGATTAGAGCCAGAGACATCGCCATGGAATATTTCCGTCCCGTGCTGGCAAGTAACGACCTTACCGAGCAGCAATGGCGCGTTATGCGTGTATTGGACACCAAAGGCGAAATCGACTTCACTACCTTATCTCGCGAGTCTTGTATTCTCAGTCCCAGTCTCACTGGTATTATCAATCGACTCGAAAAGCTTGGTTATGTAGAGAAGAAGAAGTGCGAACACGACGGACGCAAGTCCTACATTCACCTAACTGCCAAAGCAGAAAGCTTGGTAGAACGCTTACGGCCACAAATTGAACAGCAATATGTCGCTCTAAAGGAGCGTATTGGAGAGGATCGTTATTCAGAGCTCTCTAACTTGCTTAACGAACTTATCGCAAGCAAACACTAAAACACCCGCTTATGCGGGTGTTTTCATTTTCAATCCTAGTTGGATTTTTAGCGGCTATGCCACTTCAGCAACCTTCACATCTGCTTGTAGATGTTTGAACTGACGGTCAAAATACATGAGCGCATCTTTATCTTGTGTCTTGATTGCCTCGACTTCTAAAAAGAACACCGTGTGCGTCCCCACCTCTTTCATATCACTGATGCGACCCTCAAGCGTGGTTAGTGCGCCGTTCAATACTGGTACCTGATGCTGGTTGAGCTTCCAACCTTCCAGCTCGAAACGCTCTTCCATCTCTAATCCTGTCATTCCAGCAAAGTGCATGGACATTTCCTGGTGTTCACTCGCACAGGTATTGATGCACATACGACCATTGCGCTTAAAGATATCGTTAGAAGCACTGGAGCGGTTCACACACACCAGCAAGGTTGCTGGGCTATCTGTAACTGAACACACGGCGGTAGCGGTAATTCCGATAGTTCCGGCTTCACCGCCCGTGGTTACAATGTTGACGGCTGCTGCGAGCTTCGACATCGCGTTACGAAATTCTTGTTGTAGAGACATGGTATCTTCCTTTTCGCTAGACTGAGTTTTGGCGCTTTGGAGAGCGCTCCCTGTTATGTGCTTTCATTGTGGTTTATTAACGCAGATTGGAACATAGACAGTTATCGTGTTCGCTTGTACTTTTCGCAGCAGTTGGAGTGATACATCGAGGGGATAAAAGTAAAGGAATAAGGTAGGTGAATGGATTCAATCATTTTCAGCCCCACAACCAACAAACCCACATGCTGAGCACATGGGCTTACTGTTATGAACAGCCTTTTGTTGTGACCAGACTAATCTCGATCAATGGCAAATGGAGACCAAGCTTGACGCGTCGGCATTACCTCAACTCTATTGATATTAATGTGCTCAGGAAGATTAGCGATATAAAACATATGTTCAGCAATGTCTTGAGCGCTAAGTGGTGTTGTACCTTTGTATAAGTTATCCGAGGCCGTTTGATCACCTTTGGTCCTTACCAAGGTAAACTCTGTTTCAGCAATTCCGGGAGCGAGATCTGTCACTCTTACACCGGTGCCTTGAAGGTCACAGCGCAGGTTGTAGCTAAACTGCTTAACAAATGCCTTACTTGCACCATAAACGTGGCTGCCTGGATAAGGCCATTGTCCTGCAATAGAGCCAACATTAATGATAGTTGTCCCCGCGCCTACTTCTATTAGCTTCGGCAGTAAGGCGTGGGTTACATTGACGAGCCCTGTGCAGTTAGTATCAATCATGGTGTGCCAATCGGATAGGTCCACATCTGCAGCGCCTTCTGGCGCCAGCGCTAATCCTGCATTATTGATAAGTGCGGTTATCTCTGAGAACTCACTCGGTAGGGATTCGACAGCCTCTTTCACAGCCGCTGCATCTCGTACATCCAACTGAATGACATGCGTTGGGACATCTAAACATTCCTTAAGATCTAAC
This sequence comes from Vibrio maritimus, assembly GCF_021441885.1. NCBI lineage: Bacteria > Pseudomonadati > Pseudomonadota > Gammaproteobacteria > Vibrionales > Vibrionaceae > Vibrio > Vibrio maritimus. Next base: position 1,464,926 of record NZ_CP090439.1, on the reverse strand, counting down.
AATCTTTCCAAGCGTCTTCCCGATAACACTAGAGACCACCCCTCACTTGCAAATTTCTCTGCGGCTGCGCGTCCAAAACCAGAAGTTGCGCCAGTAATAAATGCAATTTTCTTCATCTTGCTGTTCCCTTTCAAAGTAAGTCCATATCAAAGTAAAAAAGTAACGAGCGCTAAACCCATTAAAATTGGAGCTGTAGTAAACCTTGGCGAGAGCTCAGGTAGCCATTGGTGCATCTTTTGCCCAAGCAAATTACCCACTAAAGCAAACGGCAGCAATGTAAGACCGACCAACATCAAATATCTATTAACCGCTCCAATTGCCGTTAACCCCACCAATGAGGTCAAAGCACTGACCATAAAAAAGACGATGGCTGTTGCCCTGAGCTCTTTGCTGCTCATCGTCAGATTCAACAAGTACAAAATAAGCGGTGGCCCACCAGCAGAACCTGCAGTCATACCAAACCCGGAGAACGCCCCTACTGCGAGTGAATATCGCTTGTCGAGCCAACGCAGCCTTAAATCCAGCATTATCAGCCCTCCCGCCGCCATAGACAGTCCGGCGATTAACATTTTCAAAGCCTCAGATGAAATCCAAGACACGACAAATAGCGAAAACGGCGTAGCGATAAGCATGCCTACTATCAACCTCTTGACTAGCGGTTTGTCTATCTCGGTATGCACACCCCGCAGCAAGCAAACGCTACTAAGTAGGTCCAGCGTTATGGCGATAACAATCGACTCAATCGGTGTAAAAACAAAGTTCAAACAAAGAGCCGCAATGACCGCAAAACCAAATCCGGAATAGCCACGTACCACTCCTGCAAAAACGATCAGTACCGACGCGATCCCTATCTCAATCCATGCCATGACGATGCTGTTCCAAATACTGACCTCAAATCTCAATACTGATGCGCTGTGTGTTTTCAATGTAAATAGATTGCGTTTGGTGCCATAGAGCCAGTTTGAAGAATCCTCTAGGGCAGACAGGTGCTGGAATTACTGACCCACGACTTTTTTGAAACTGACACTACTTCCATAACGCCATTTCTCGCCAAGATAGCTGTACTGCTCGCGATTCAGGAGCGATGTTATTGCACAGGAGAGAAAAATGGATTTGTTATCATCTGAAATTACTAACCAAGACGTTATTGAACTGGATAAACACGTCTTCCATTCTTGGTCAGTTCAAGAGAGTGCGACGCCCATCGCGATTGCTAATGGGCAAGGCTGCACTATGTGGGATTTTGACGGAAAAGAGTATTTGGACTTTAGCAGCCAGTTGGTTAACACCAATATCGGTCATCAACACCCTAAGGTGATTGAGGCGCTAAAGAATCAGGCAGATACGCTAGCAACCATAGCGCCAGCTACTGCCAACTTCACTCGCGGTATGGCGGCCAAACGCATTCTTGAGCGTGCGCCCGCTAGCTTCAAAAAGGTATTCTTCACCAATGCGGGTGCCGATGCTAACGAGAACGCCATTCGTATGGCAAGGCAGTTTACCGGGCGAGACAAAGTGCTTTCGGCGTACCGCTCCTATCACGGTAACACTGGGTCAGCGATCGCAGCTACCGGGGACTTTAGACGAGTGCCGAATGAGTACAGTCGTGGTCACGTGCACTTCTTTAATCCTTATCTCTACCGTACCGAGTTTAACTCGACATCCGAACAAGAAGAATGCGAACGCGCACTTGCTCACCTAAAGCGAGTCATTGAGTGCGAAGGACCAAACTCAATTGCCGCCATTATTCTTGAAACCATCCCAGGAACGGCTGGATTTCTATTGCCCCCGGAAGGTTACTTACAAGGTGTGCGTGACATCGCGACGCAACATGGCATTCAACTGATCTTCGATGAAGTGATGGTCGGCTTCGGACGCACTGGCAAATGGTTTGCGTTTGAACACTTCAATGTGACGCCTGATCTTGTGACCTTTGCTAAAGGGGTCAACTCTGGATATGTACCAGTAGGTGGCGTGATGGTTAGCGAAGCTATCTGCGAGTTCTTTAAGTCCGAATTCTTTATGGGCGGACTGACCTACTCAGGCCATCCACTTGCCATGTCGACGATTGTTGCTGCAATCGATGCAATGGAAGAAGAAGGCATCATTCACTACGCCGATGAGATCGGAAACTCATTGCTCGGCCCTTCGTTAATGGCATTGTACGACCAGCGCAGCGTCATTGGTAATATTCGAGGTAAAGGGATGTTTTGGGCGGTAGAGCTCGTTGAAGACAAATCAACCAAAGAGCCGCTGTGTAATGCGAAGATGGGACTCATCAAGCAAAAACTCACAGAGCGAGGACTGCTGACCTTTATCGTCAACAACCGAATTCATGTCACCCCACCGCTGATCATCAAGCCAAACGAGATCAAACATGGTGTCGCTATTATTGACGAAGTCTTAGCTGAATTCGATTAACAAAAAGCAATAAGTGCCAAGCTATTCGCTTGGCACTTATCTTTCAATCTCACAAAGCTATTAGCTCACCAAACTAGGAGGGCGTTACCTTAGACCATCAAACGCTTTTGCAAGCTCAATAATACCGGGTTGTATTAGCGCTTTATCAATGGAATGAAAACCCAACCTAAAATAGCGATTCGCATCATTGCTCATCAGCGTATTAGACATTGTCGATTGATCACCTAAATCGGGCTGAGATGCCGTCATAAAGTGCGAATACCCGGTTTCCACTAATACCCCATGTTGTGCTGCGCGCGAAACAAGTCTTTGGCTGCTTATCTTGTCGGGAGTTTGCAACCATAGAGCGTTGCTCAGTTCATTCTTGGCAAGTCTGTCGCAGTATGGAATGTGTTTTGATACTGCATCATTGATAATATCCCAGCGCTGTCGGGTGTTTTCACGAAAACGACGTACAAAGCTATCGTAGTAGCCTTGAGCGATGAAATGCGCCATCTCCATCTGTAATCGAGTCGGTGGATGACGAAACATCAACCGGCGCAGCGCTCTCAACTCATAAATAAGCTCCTCTGGAGCGACAATGAACCCAAGTCTGAGTCCTGGCGCGAGGATTTTCGAGAAGCTACTTACGTATATCACTCTACCGGACTTGTCTTGCGCTTTTAATGCCGGTGCAGGGTTGAGCTCAAAGTTACTGTTGGAGTCGTAGTCATCTTCAATAACGATGGCGTCGTTACGCTGCGCAAGTTCCAATAGCTCTTTTCGACGCTGCTGGCTCATCGTTACTCCCGTTGGCGCTTGATGACTAGGCGTTACATAGAAATAGTCGCACATAGAAGAGAGAGAGTTTGGTTTCAAACCTTCATCGTCAACTTGATGTGGATGCAACTGCGCACCTGCCAATCCGAAAATATTGTACGCCTCTTTATAACCAGGGTTCTCAACACCCACCCTTGAATCACGATTCATCAGCAACTGAGACAACAAATAGAGACCATTTTGAGATCCAATGGTAATCAAAATCTCATCATTGCTAGCATGAATGCCCCTTTGCGGTAGAACACGAGTTCGTATCTGTTCAACGAGCAGTTCCACATCCTTATCGACCTTGTCACAGAGCCATCCATGATCGTGGGAGTCCGCAATTACCTTTCTTGTGGCCTCTCTCCAGTGTGATAATGGAAAATCATTAATATAGGGCTGACCATAAATAAACGGATACTTATAGCAACTCCAATGTGTCGGTTTTACAATTCTTGGAAATTGGTGGGTATTCACCTTTATTTTATCGTCCCAATTTGGTGCAGCGTCTGCACTATTATCTGCACTTAGCTCTATATTCACAGCACTCTCTTGCGAGCTTTCTTTATAGCCATCAGATAAATAATACCCACTTCTTGGACGACTAATTAGATAACCATCGTCTAGCAGACTCTCATACACCAAAGAGACAGTATTCCTCGAAACTTTCAGTTGCTGGGACAGCTTACGACAAGATGGGAGCGCCTGTTCAGGCGAGAAGATCCCCGACAAAATCGCTTTCACCAGGTATTCACGAACTTGCTCCTGCAAGCTTCTGGTTGAATCAAACTCAATAAAACACTGATAATCCACGGCCACAACTTAACCCCTCCAGAAATACATTACGACGACTAACTGTTAATTAAGAGAGCAAGAAATAGACCACAACAACTGTGGGTATTATTTGTTTACAAACTGCAGCTGTCCCATACCGATTTTAAAATTGGCTCTAACTCCGAATGGTTACAAATATCTAAAGTGAATGTGTTCAAAGAAAACGTTCACAATATTGAAAAGGATGGATATATGGGACATGGAAAGCAGATTAAAAAATGGTTCTCAGTCGCGGCAATTGCATTAGCAATAGGCTCTTCAGCTAGCGCCGTCAGTGCCGACCTTCCACAGGTTTTGGAGTCGGGCGTACTAAAGGTGGCGACAGAGGATAACTACTCACCGTTTAACTACATCGCGAAAGGTCAACCAAGCGGCATCAACAAAGATCTTCTCGATGAGCTTCGCGAATACGCAAAGTTTGAGGTCAAGCAAGATATCCTACCTTGGACAGGCCTACTCGCTTCTGTTTCTGCGGGTCAGTATGACTTGGCTTTGACTGGCGCTATCGTCACCGATGCAAGGCTTCAAGTTTTTGACTTCACTCCCCCTATCGCTTCTGCCCAGCATTACTTCCTTGCGAGAGCAAAAGATGACTCGATATCTGGCGTATCAGACTTAGACGGGAAAACAGTAGGCCTTCAAGCCGGTAGCGCTCTGCTAGAGCGTCTCCCTGAGCTTAAAACTATGCTTGAGGCTGAGGGCAAATCTTTGGGTCGAGTGGTTGAATATCAATCTTACCCAGAAGCCTATGCCGATCTCGCAAATGGACGCGTTGACTATGTCATTAACAGCATCGTTTCCGTCAATGAGGTAGTGAAGACTAAGTCGAAGGTGTTTAAGAAGGGTGAAGCGGTATCTGGTCCTGGTTTCGTAAGCTGGCCCGTACCAAAACAAAATCCAGAACTCTTGGCGTACCTAACGGACTTTTTCAAACACCTCAAAGAAACGGGACGATTAGCTGAGCTCCAAGAGAAATGGTTCGGCGAATCCTTTGATGACCTGCCAATCGAGCCAATCACAACAGTTGAACAATACCACTCATTAACTGCAGTAAATCCTAGCTAAACGATGACCTAAGCAAGTGGGCTTGTCATGTAACTGCAAGCCCACATTCCTAAACAATCTTTTTGGAGGTGCATACATTATGGATTACTACGCATGGATGCAGTTATTAGAAGGCGCGTGGACGACCGCTTGGATCTCCCTTGTTTCTATCGCTTTGGGCGTTGTCATAGGGCTTATGATTGCTCTGGTTAGAATGGCGAAAGTACCTTTCTTAGACCAGTTTCTGGGCGTCTACGTCAGTTGGGCGCGAGCGACACCACTGGTCACGTTAGCCTTGTTTATTTTCTTATCATTCCCATCATTTGGCATCAATCTAGACAAACACCTATCCGCTATCTTATGTCTCACACTCAATACGTCCGCGTTCAACGCTGAAATCTGGCGCAATGCGTTTCTCAACTTTTCAAATGGACAAAAAGAAGCCGCCGAAGCGATTGGCATGTCTCGATTGGTTTACTTTCGCCGCATTATGTTCCCACAGATGGTGATCGTTAGCCTACCCGCGCTTGTGAATGAAATGTCTTTCTTAATCAAAGGCAGCCCAGCCATTGCCGTCATTGGTGTGGTAGACCTAACACGCGTAACTAACCGTATCGCAGCCGTCACTTATGAACCTCTAGGACCAATACTCTGCGCTGCTGTCCTATATATGTGCATCATCGGCTTACTGATAAAGCTTCAACATATGGCTGAGCAAAAAGCCAGTAACTTAGCCGCGTAGGAGGAAACAGTATGAACGAATGGCAAATCATTTGGGATCAACGCGAGATCTTTACCTACGGCCTATTTACGACAGTCATGCTGTTTGTGTCTGCATCAACGATAAGCTTTTTTATGGGATTAGCACTTCTAAGCGTGCTTGAAAATGGCAGCAAAGGTCTAAGCTACTGCGTGCGAGGTAGTATCAACATTATGAGGACGCTGCCGTTTCTTATTCTCGCTTACCTACTCTATTACGGCTTACCACAAGTAGGCATTCGCATGGATGCTATCACCGCCGGTCTCGTTTCACTGTGTTTGTACCACAGCACCTATTTCTGCGAAATATTCCGTGGTGTCAGAAAGGACATGGATGAGGGCTACATAGAAGCGGCCAAGTCCTGTGGCTTCTCGAAGTTTAAGATTTTCACTCGAGTTATTGCACCGAACGTGTTGTTTAAGTCCATTCCACTCATTGCGAATCAACTCATTATCTGTCTCAAGGATACGGCATTTTTGAGCATCATTACCGTCAGCGAGATCACCGCTGCTGCGAACAGCATTCAATCTACCTACTTTATCCCACTCAACGCCTTTATCGTCGCGATTGGTTTGTATTGGATGGTCAGTATCGCAGTGGAACAAGTAACCAAATTAGCACTTAGCAAAGTGCAACAACGAGGGCTAAGTCATGCTTAAACAATCAGTTGAAACTACTCCAGACATCCCACTCAGCACATTTAAAGAAAGCGCGGAGCTGCACATCGTTGACACCGTTGAGCACCAAGAAACGCCATTGATTGACACCACCCAAGATGAGAAAGATTCAATCATCAAAATCATTAATCTCTCGAAGCAGTTTGACGGAATCGAAGTGCTTCGAGATATCAACCTCAATATACAAAAAGGCGAAGTCGTCAGTATTCTCGGTTCATCGGGCTCAGGTAAATCTACCTTATTGCGCTGCATTAACTGGCTTGAGCAGCCGGAGCGAGGGTTTATCTACGTTGGCGACGAACGTATCGGTGTGAATGCCGAAACTAACAGGCCAGCCAAATACAAAGAGCTCGCCAAGATGCGACAACGCGTCGGCATGGTATTTCAAAGCTTCAATTTATGGCCGCACCTTACCGTTAAGCAAAACGTGATGGAAGCGCTCATTCATGTGAAAAAGTGGTCGAAGTCCGACGCAGAGAGCATGGCGGAAACACAACTAGAGAAAGTTGGCATGTCACACAAACTCGACAGTTACCCAAGCATGCTATCGGGAGGACAGAAGCAGCGCGTGGCTATTGCTCGCGCATTAGCAATGGAGCCTGAGGTACTGCTCTTCGATGAGCCAACGTCAGCTCTTGACCCAGAGCTCGTAGAGGAAGTACTAACGGTTATGCAAAAGCTCTCTAAAGAGGGCTATACCATGGTCATCGTCACCCATGAGATGGATTTCGCTCGACAAGTTTCTGATCAAGTAGTGTTTTTGGAAAAAGGCATATTGATTGAGAAAAATCCCCCAGAAAAATTCTTTACCGACCCAGATTCCACTCGAGTAAGACAGTTTTTGAAACTCGATGCGAGCTAACTCGCCCTCGAAAATCGGAGAGCCTTGCTCTCCGATTTTCTCTCTTCTATCCCTTGGCTCTCATCGAACCTTCGATACTTATCACTGCTAAATCGCCATCCCATATACGTCAGCCAATGTCCCTACAAAATTTATCAAACATTGCAAAACTAGGCGCTAGAGCACAATTTCACGTTCTGAATATTTCGCTAACTCCTGAACAATGATATCTACCTTATAAAAATGTATGACAATAATATAAAAGGGGTTAACTCATGAAAAATAAGCTTATCTCTACTGCTGTGTTGCTTGCTATCTCTTCCATGGCGAGTGCAAATGTTCAGTTTTCGAATCCTGAAGGTAAACTAGGTGAACCTGCAGATTACCCTCAATACAGCAATGTGTTATCGGCTTCTGAGCTGCAAATCTCTGATCCTGATGGAAAGAAAGGCAACAAAGAATACTTTGCGCTCGACAACAACTATTCAGGTATTGTGAACAACAATTTCTATGTCGACAAAACGAGTGAAGCTTTGGTCTTCAAGATGAAGAATGACCACCTTCGTAATGAGTTGAGAGTACAAGAAAACTTCCGTACTGATCTTCCAAATGAGTTCTATACACTCAGCTCAAAAGTTGAAATCGTGAACCCTGAAGCAGCGATGGAAAACTCGAAATCCAAGCAGAACGAAATCACCTTCTTGCAAGTTCATAACAAAGGTCTGGACGACCTAGGCACACACAATGTTCCGCACCCACTTCTTCGTGTTGTGTGGAAGCAAGACAATAACGGCGTTCAAGGGCACTACTGGGCTATCGTGAAAAACAATGCGGTAATTTGCAAAGGCTCGATGGGCAAGAAAAACAAAGACAAAGAGATGTGCCAATCTGACGTTGCGTACTCTCAGATTGACTTAGGTAAAGCGCCTGTTGGTGAAACAACTGAGTTTGACATCACCGTTGGCAACAAGATCCTTGCGGTCGATGTAAATGGCGAGAGAAAAATGGAGAAGGACATCGATTATTGGCGTCATCTTCTCAGCTACTTTAAAGCAGGTGTCTACAATCAGTTTACCGATGGCGAAAGTGAAGCTCACTTCTACAAGCTAGAGTACACTGAACACAAAGGCTAATGTCGTAACTCATTCAAACCCAACCAAGCCTCTTATGCATGAGTTTAAAAGGCTTGGTTGAGCTATTTACAACGTTATGGCGGAAAGCGCAGTTACTTTTCACGACTTCCAATAACTACTCCCATACCACAATACCGTGTCTATCTATCGTCCCTACTCGGTCCCGAGTAATAAATTGAACTCTATGATACTGAACATCGATGGCTTTAAAGCCTGTCTCTAGCATTAGGCTTGCAAGTTTTCGGATAGCCATTGGGCTGAAATGTGTCATTGTGCGCCTCCCTTAGTGTCTTTGATGGACTAAAGTTAGCTTGATAGCAGCAAGATCAAAAATCGTTCTTGTAGGATGCGACCCTTCGTTTTAGCCATATTGGGGCAAACGCTTGCTTCGTTTATGTTCGAAAATCTAAAGCCGAATAAAATTGACTGAAAAACGAATATTTACTATCGAAAAACCACAAAAGCTCTGATACCTTTACGCCATCAAAAAAGACCCCCAGATTGACTAGACGGACCTATGCCTTCCACTCAAACCATCAAGAAAATCGTCGATATTGGTGACACGCTTCATCGAAGCGGCTGTGCTCCCTACAAAGTAGAGAAATACGCTCAACATTACGCCCAAAAGCACGGGGTTGACGTCATGGTCCAAGCGACGCCAACGGCAATCAACTACCAGTTTCCCGATAAAAACAATACGGTGGTTTTGAAGCGCTTAAAGCCAGCATCAATCAACCTCAGCCTACTCGCTAACACTATTATTCGCATCAATCAGCCAAGTAATGAGCCGGTTCCAGAACCTGTTGGTTATCCGAAATGGATCGTAGCGCTTGCCAATATGGGCATACCGCCCGCTTATCTGATGCTGGTAGGTAGCACTCTCGAAGCAATTGCCTTTTCTATGTTGCTGGGTTTAATGGTATGGGTTTGTCAGTTAGTTTATCGTGGCCGCAACGCTATCGCGGTTGAGTTTATCTCAGCACTGCTAACGGGTGTTTTGGTTGCGTTTATTGCCAGTACTGGCGCCGCAATACCGATATGGGCGCTCTGTATTGCGAGTGTGGTGCTTTTTGTGCCTGGGCTTTCCATTGCCAACTCGCTCGAATGTTTGGCCTTTAATGATTTGGTGTCAGGGACCGCGCTTTTGGGTCAAAGTGCCCTAACGCTCATCAAACTCTTTATCGGCGTGATGATGGGACTAAATATAGGCGAAGCCTTTTGGGGACAAACCGACTCTATCTCTTACACCAACGAAGTTCCGCTATGGCTGCATTGCTTTGGCCTGTTACTCATCTCCACCTCTATCGGCGTGATATTCAACGCAAGACCGAAAGATATCTTATTGGGATTGCCGGTAGCAGTACTCGGAATGTGGGGACCGTTTTATCTTGGTTTTGAAAGTGGTTGGGTTGTTGGAACTTGGGTCACGACAGTACTTATTACCCTCTATGGCACCTGGGTAGCTAAGCGTCTGGACCTCACAGGTTCTATTTATATTGTTCAAGGCATCATTATTTTGGTACCAGGCAGTCGAGTAATGGTGAGCGCCAGCCAGTCGGTTTTTGAACAATCGATTCTACCGATACCTAATATCGGTTTATCCGCATTATTTATGTTCTCAGCAATTGTGGCAGGACAAATTACCGCATACTCAATATATTCGCCTAAAATAGAGAGGTAGTGTCCACTTTATTTGGTAATTCTATAAAAACCGCTAGCGCTTCAAAATACTAATAATGTTTGCACAATCTTTACAAAACATTATTTCGAAGCGCTAAATAATGTTTTATATCAATACGTTACAAGCTTTGCACGTTTGTTGACCTAGCGTCAAAAATTTATCTTCGCGTTTGAAAATGTCATGTAAGTGACACCTAAAAACGAGCTGCACTTCAAATATTCAGACAAATTGTAATTGCAGCTCTTTGACTTACCTAAGAACTCGCTTATATTCGTGACTGGCTAGAAAAAAAAGTTACATTGTTTACAAGTAGCATTCGTTGAATTCTCGTGATTCCCCCGACGCGTTGTACGCAATAGCAATTTCCTTTTCACGCTATAGCTGCCGGATTGGCAATAAAGAAACAAAAGATAGTAGAAAATTTTAGGATATAAGTATGTCTAACACAGTTACTGGTACAGTTAAGTGGTTCAACGAAACTAAAGGCTTTGGCTTCATTCAACAAGAGAACGGTCCAGACGTTTTCGCTCACTTCAGCAACATCAAAGCAGACGGTTTCCGTACGCTTACTGAAGGTCAGAAAGTTGAATTTCGCGTGACTCAAGGTCAAAAAGGACCTCAAGCGGAAGAAATCCAACCAGTCTAAGTACTCGCTTCCAGTACATTCTGATAAATAGCCAGCTCAGCTGGCTATTTTTGTATCAGTTAGCACATGTGCGCCCCTTTGTTAGTGTCCTTTTACCCATAGACGCGTACTATAGGCATTAATGCAATCAAATATCCCCAGAGCAATCTCATGGCTTTAAAACCAACTATTTACAAATTTCGTGTCGCATTGACAGACATGAATCGCGATTATTACGACTCTTTGAATCTTACCGTCGCTCTACACCCATCAGAGAATGAGCAGCGCATGATGGCAAGGCTAATGGCATTCTGTCTTAACGCCTCTACTGAGCTCCAGTTCACCAAAGGGCTGTCCACCATTGAAGAGCCTGATATTTGGGAAAAATCTTTGGACGACCAAACACTAGTATGGATTGATATCGGCGAACCTGATGTCGATCGTGTGAAGAAAGCGACTCGCCTTTCAAAGAAAACGAAGGTATATAGCTTCAACACCAAAAGCGATGTTTGGTGGCAACAAAACCAAGGCAAGTTTGGCTATCTAGATGCAAGCATCTTCCGCTTTAACAATGAATCTATCGAGGCGCTAGCAGGTCTTGTATCTCGCACTATGGATCTATCGGTAATGATTACCGGCACGTCGCTGTTTGTCGATGCCGAAGGCGGTTCTGTTGAGGTAACAGTCGAGGAACTTCAGGACAAATGATTGAGCTAAGGAAAGCACTAGCAGAAATCCAAATCGACAAACTGGCGATTGTTGCAACGCACACTGACGCGCTCAATAATTTATGTGAACGTGAAAGTATGCTGTTTGCCAGAGCCCAAGAAAACAAACCTGACAACGCTCCGTCGGATCTGTTGCTAGGCTTGTTCACTAAGCTCAATGTCGAAGCGCTTTCCTCATTAAATGCTCACCTTGATCAGGTTCAAGCGATGCAAGCGGCCATTGAAGAGCAAGTCGGCAGAAAGCACGCAGAGTCCTTCAAACTGCCAGTGGTCGAAGAACTCATGTTGGTCACTCATATTTGGGTTTATGTTCAGGGCTATCTTGGGTTGGATTACAGCCTAGCAAACGATCATGCCATGCAAACCAGTGAAACGCTGAGCCCACTCGTTGGGTTGAGCGTGGATGAAATTCGAACTCAGTTTACCCAGAGTTACTATCAAGGCTACCGCGAATTTGAAGCTAAAAAACCACCATCTTCCGGTTGGAAGCGGTGGTTTGAAAGGTGGTTTAATTAACGACTTATAGGTTCGCGTGTGGACCAAATACTTCGTAGTGAACGCGAGAGCGGTCCACATCTAACGCATCTAATTGCTGAACCATAGCATCCATAAAGGCAATCGGACCACAGATGTAGAACTCACCGAAGTGCACTGGCAATGTCTCTTTCATCGAGTTGAGATCCATCAGCCCTTTCGCCGATTCGTTCTCAGTTTGCTTTGGCTCACGGTACCAAACTTTTTGATTCCAACCTTTCGCGGATACGATCGTCGCGACTTCATCGACAAAGGAATGCTGCTGTTCGTGTTCACAAGCATGCAGATACGTGACGGTTTCGGTCTTGTCGTCTTGTGATAGTTTCTGCAAAATCGCCTGCATCGGTGTACAGCCCACACCAGCGGAAATCAATACTACTGGTTTGTCGGTTTCTTTGTAGAAGAAATCACCCGCAGGCGGCATGACATCGATAACGTCCCCTACATTAACACTGTCGTGTAAGTAGTTAGACACAAGACCATTATCGTAAGAGTCCGATAGCTCGCGTTTTACCGAGATACGGTAGTTGCTGCCCGTTGGCGCTTGGGACAACGAATACTGACGAATTTCAACGTGTTCACTATTGGTTGGCTTCACCTGAACACCCAGATACTGCCCTACTTCATAGCCAAGAACTTTACCGCCATCTTCTGGTTGAAGCACAAAGCTAGTCACCAACTCAGACTCTGGGGTTTTCTCCGCAACAACAAAGCGACGCGTACCACGCCAGCCACCCAGCGCTTTTTCACGTAACTGATATAACTCTTCTTCACGGTCAATAAAGATTTGCGCCAGGAAAAGATACGCTTCGGTCCATGCCTCTTCCACTGGTTGAGTGAATGCATCAGGAGCCAGTTCTCGTAGCGTCTCAATCAAGTGATGTCCCACGATCTGGTAATGTTCTGCTTTGATATTGAAACTGGTGTGCTTATGCGCGATGCGTTCTACTGCTGTGGTAAGTGCGGCTAGGTTTTCAATGTTTTTTGCGTATGCCGCTACCGCTTCGAATAGCGCGACACTTTGACGACCAGTTTTCTGGTGCGTCATGTTAAAGATATCTTTCAGCTCTGGATTGTGAGAAAACATTCTTTGATAGAAATGTTGAGTCAATGCAGGTCCTGCTGATTCCAATAGAGGAATGGTGCTTTTGATGATCTCAATATGTTGGTTGTTTAGCATAGTCGCTCCCTAGAAGGCTTAATAGTACTACTTATCGTTTTTATGATATTTTTAATAATAGGCTGAATTGTTGAACACATTGTGTGCACTTCAACAACTGAATATATGATTGCATGGTTTGTGCCAATTTTAGAAACACCGTAGTTATTGGTTTTATTGGTAATTTCCTTCTATTAAAAAGTCAAAATGACTCCTTTTCTTTATGTCTAAATGACACTAAAATGAGCTCTTCACTCATTTCGACTCGCTATCCGTTTTTATGCAAGATATCTCCACTTCTAGCCTTATCGATCTCACTGTTGGTCTTGCCAGCAGCAGCAACGATCAAGAGCGCTTCGATTCGCTTCTCAATACTATACGTAAAACCATTCGATGTGATTGCGTTGCCTTGCTCTCTATGCAGGGAGACACACTCGTACCTCTCGCTATGCAAGGACTGGCTCGAGACACCCTAGGACGAAGGTTCGTCATTCAAGAACACCCTAGATTCGCTGAAATATGTGCTGCCACCAGCCCAGTTATCTTTGACGCTGATAGTGAGTTGCCCGATCCGTTTGATGGTTTACTGATTGATCATCATGGCGATCTACCTATGCACTCGTGTATGGGGCTTCCATTGATTTTTGGCGAGAAAATGCTCGGTGCGCTGACGCTAGATAGCCTCGCCCCGAATGCGTTTGAAGACATTCCACAGCGTAGTCTTGAAGTATTGTCCGCGGTTGCTGCTTCTACGCTAAAAATGGCACTGACGTTTTCTCAACTCGAGTATCAAGCAAAGCAGTCAAAACAGCTTCTCGAAGAGCTCAATGTTGAAGCCTGGGAGCGAGACGGTGGTGAAATGATTGGTAACAGCGAGCCAATGTTAGCCCTCAAATCCGACATTGAGATCGTCGCTCCCTCTGATTTCAATATCCTTATCCACGGTGAAACGGGCGTTGGTAAGGAGCTCGTCGCTCGTACCCTACACTACCAATCGACACGACGACAGCAGCCTTTGGTCTACGTGAACTGTGCGGCAATTCCTGAGAACTTGATTGAAAGCGAACTGTTTGGTCACGTTAAAGGTGCGTTTACCGGAGCGGACAAAAACCGAATGGGTAAATTTGCGCTAGCAGACGGCGGTACATTATTCCTTGATGAAATCGGTGAACTGCCGCTTGCCGCACAAAGTAAACTGTTACGAGCACTGCAAAACAATGAGATTCAACCTGTCGGTAAAGACCAGATCCAGAAGATCAACGTGCGTGTTCTAGCGGCAACAAACCGAGACCTAAAAGCAGAAGTCGACAACGGTAAGTTCCGCGCCGATTTATACCATCGACTCAGTGTTTACCCGATTTCTGTGCCGCCACTAAAGGAGCGCCACGGAGATATCGAGCTTCTCACCGGCTTCTTCTTAGAGCAAGCTCGAAGAAAGCTTGGCATATCGCAGATAAAAATGAGCCCCAATGCCGTCACGCACCTCAACCGTTATTCTTGGCCGGGCAATGTGCGCGAGCTAGAGCATGTGATTAACCGAGCTGCACTCAAGGCAAAAGCGCGCTCGATGGGCAAGAAAGTTGTCACTGTCAACATAGACGATTGTGGACAGTTCGATGATGATGTCTCAACCCCCGCGCCTAAGACATCGTCAAAAAACACCTTGGTTGTCGATACCACTAAAGGCATCCGAGAAGCGACCGAAGAGTATCAACGTGCCCTTATCACCGATGCTCTATTAAGTGCCGATTACAATTGGGCGAAAGCAGCGCGAACCTTGCAAACTGACCGCGCGAACCTAATTCGACTCTCTAAACGTCTAGGACTAAGTGTTACCAAACGTCACACACTCTCTCGAGACTAGAGTTAAACGTATCAGTAAAGTGAAAGAGGTGTTAATATTCTGCGGTGTGATGCGTGTTCATCACACCCTATAACAACCATAAAGCTCAACGTATTAAAGATAAGAAAGGTAGTTATGAAGTTTATTCGCATTATCTTAGGAAAGATCATCCTTCTACTTAACTTCGTATTTTCACCACGCGGTGTAAAGCGCAGCGAAGAAGCCCAAAAGCAAGCAGATAAAAAAGCATCAACCATGCAACTTTACCAATTCGAGGCATGTCCCTTTTGTGTAAAAGTTCGCCGTGAAATGAAGCGCCAATCGGTAAACATCGCTTTGAAAGACGCTAAGAACGACAACATCGCTCGAGAAGAACTATTGGCCGGTGGTGGTCGAGTTAAGGTGCCATGCCTAAAGATTACTGAAAATGGTAAAGAGACATGGATGTACGAGTCATCTGATATCGTTACCTATCTTCAGAAAGAGTTTGCGTAGTTAAAATCATGCAACCATAGATAATTAAGGGTGTCACTCTACTGAGTGACACCCTTTTTAGTTTCTAACCGATCCTATGATGTACGCTATTTAGCTGTGAGCTCTAGTTCGTTTTGACTTAAATATCTATGATTGCAAAAGTAGAACGCGCTAATCCAGTGAAGCACCAAGCTTGAATCCTGAGGTTTGTTAATCTGCTCTAACGCATCAAAGTAATGATTTTCTGTGATTAAAGAACGTCGTTTTTCAATTAGAAGCCGAGTAAATTCGGCGCTGAATTCAGGGTGCCCTTGCACCGTCAAAATATGATTGTCCTTTGCCAGCATGAAGTTGGGACAGAAGTCATTAGTCGCCAAGACTTTCATGCCGCTGGGTACTATAACCACTTGGTCTTGATGGCTTACTAACATTCTTAAAGAATCGACGGATAGATTCATCCATTTCTTTTGAGAAGTAATGCTCACTTCGTAGCTGCCAAGCCCCCAACCTTTACTCGATTTTTCAACCTTGCCACCCAATGCACGAGCAATTAACTGATGACCAAAACAAATCCCTACTAGCGGCTTATGGCGGGCTTCACAGCTTACTATCCAGTCACACAGTGCCAGAATCCAAGGATCGTCATCGTAAGCGTTCATCACACTGCCCGTGATGATAAATCCGTGGCATGAATCCAAGTCCGGCAACTCGCCTTTTGTTGCGTCAAAATTAGCAAACTCGAAGGTGTTATCTACCGCTCCAAGATTTGCAGAAATCATATCTGCATATTGACCACTTTCGTCACTTAGTGGTGGGTCTACATGTCCACAAGTTAATATCCCTATTCTCATTGCTCACCTATATCACTGTTAGCACACAAATTTTTCCTTCCATTTGAGTATAGAAGCCACTGCAGCGATTGCCATTGCGAGTGGTGCTTTTCACTTTCAGTGACGGTTCTCTAATACCAAAGCTAGTGTTAAACTTAGCGCCAACATGTCATGTATTAAAAAGGTAAAACAATGAACCCAATTATTGCCCTATTGAAAGAGAACAATATTGGCGACGCTCAGATCAACGAGATTTTCGAGACTCTCACTCAAAACCCACTAGCGGCGATGGCGACCATCAGCCAGCTTGGTCTGCCTCAAGACAAACTACAGCTTCTTATGGGTCAAGTTATGCAAAACCCTAACCTAATCAAAGAAGCGGTTGAAGAGCTAGGACTAGACTTCTCTAAAGTTGAAGCAGCGAAAGAGCAGTTGAACAAGTAGTCTTTATGCGTCAAGGCGTTGTAGTTTCGAAACACCTTGACGCCTACCTATAACTACAACGACACCTAATCTCTTACTGCCTTCTTCAGCCTCCAAAATAGTAGAATCACCATGTACCAACTAAGCGTTAACCTTGAAGACTTCCTCGCCAAGTATTGGCAAAAGCAACCCACTATTATCAAAGGTGGATTCGCTGCCTTTATCGATCCTATTTCTCCAGAGGAGATTGCAGGGCTTTCGATGGAAGAAGAGATCGACTCTCGATTTGTGTCGAATGCTAACGAGCAATGGCAGGCAGAGCATGGCCCATTCTCTGAAGACAAATTTGCCGACCTTGGCGCGAGCCACTGGTCTCTGATTGTTCAAGCGGTTAACCATTGGCATGCAGGCGCTGCCGAACTCGTCGAACCATTCAAGGCACTTCCTCAGTGGCTGTTTGACGATCTCATGATCAGCTATTCGGTCAAAGGGGGTGGCGTAGGGCCACACATAGATCAATACGACGTGTTCATTGTTCAAGGCTCTGGTAAACGCCATTGGCGAGTAGGCACTAAAGACGTTGGTCAGTACAAAGAGACCAAGCGTCATGAGGCGCTTCGTCAAATTGAATCATTCGATGCCATCATTGATGATGTGCTCGAGCCTGGCGATATTTTATATATCCCACCCGGTTTCCCACACGATGGTTATGCGTTGGAGCCATCAATGAGCTACTCAGTTGGCTTTCGTTCACCAAAAGAACAAGAGCTAATCGGTAACTTTGCAGACTACGTTCTCGCCCACGATTATGGTGATGTGCACATGCACAAACCAGAGCTTTCGACTCAAGAACACTTCGGTGAAATAACCTCCGGAGATCGAGAGACTCTGACTAAGATGCTGACCTCAGCACTTGAAAATGAAACCACAGTTAAAGACTTTCTTGGCTGCATGTTAAGCCAGTCTCGTCACCAATTGAATATTATTGAACCAGACACTAAATGGACGTCGGAAGAAGTAGCTGAGCATCTTTCACAGGGTGGTGAGCTATATAAAGTAGCTGGCCTAAGAGCCTTAGTTCATGAGGACGAACCGACTATGGTGTACATCAATGGTGAGGTTTTCAAACTGGCTGAGTCACAGGTTTGGTTAGCACGCGCATTGACCAATGAAGAGGTTCTTGTTGACGTTGAACCTAATACTCACGTTGTTCCTCTGATTACCGAGTTACTCAACAAGGGGTACTGGTACGCAGAATAATCCATAGCGTAACTCGTCTACATACTTAAAAAATGGCGCTCTCAAGAGCGCCATGATATTGCAATGTATGTCGTTTAACACCGTATCCGACCAATATCTAATGCGGACACACGGTAACATCCTCTTCTACTTCAACCAGATTTCTTAACTAGCATTAGCTTATCTAATTCAACTCATTAACAGAGTTATATCTAATATTAGGACTAATTCACAGTTACATATTTGGTAATAATTAGTTTCATAAAAATAATCCTTCACTTGATTCGGATCAGTATTCTGGCACATGGAAATCCTCAGACTATGCACTCTGTTCCAGTCTCTAAGGACCCCCCAATGTCTGATCTAACAAAAGAACGTAAGGTGACAATAGGAAGCTATATTGCTCTGGCTTTCGCTATTGTCTTTTTCTCAGGATTACTTCAATCAAACGAATGGTATGGTGTTTTTGACTTCACCACGCTAAACGGTGCGTTCGGCCAAGTTGCCCATAACGTAACGGAAACCGAAAACGGTGTTCAAGCAGCTACCACCTCTTTCCGTGGTGTGGGTGGCAGCGGTGCACGTGACGGCTTTATCTTCGCTTTAACGCTAATTCCAACTGTGATGTTTGCTCTCGGTATGATCAACGTACTTGAGCACTATGGTGCGTTGGATGCTGCTCGCAAACTTCTATCTCCACTTCTACGTCCACTGATGGGTATTCCAGGTAACTCTGGCCTGGCTCTTATCGCTTCTTTGCAAAGTACAGATGCTGGTGCGGCGATGACACGCCAGCTTAAAGATGAAGGACACCTGACTAAGCGCGAAACCGATGTCTTTACCATGTTCCAGTTCACTGCCGGTGCAGCGATCGTTAACTTCTTCTCATCAGGTGCCGTGCTATTTACACTAACTATGATGGACGGTTCACTAGCTGTAACCTCTTCTATCGGTTTGGCAGTAGCAGTTATGTTCCTATTTAAATTTGTCGGCGCTAACTTGTTCCGTGTGTACCTAAACATCACAGAGGGCAAAGAAGACAAATCACCTAAGCAAGACCAAACCAACACACAGCAGGAGGCCGCATAATGAGCGAAGTTAAAGCAAAAAAACCTATGGTCACTGATATCTTCGTAGAAGGTGCGAAAAAAGGTTGGGTTATCGCGACAACGTCTACTGTACCTAACGTACTGATGGCATTCGTTATCATTAAGGCGCTTCAAATTACTGGTGCACTGGATGCAATGGGCGCGATCTTCGCTCCTATTATGGCCATCTTTGGTTTGCCAGGTGAAGCGGCGGCAGTATTGATTGGTGCTTGGATGTCGATGGGTGGTGCAGTTGGTGTGGTTATCACGCTATTTGACCAAGGTATCTTGAATGGCTCTCATATCGCGATCCTTGCCCCTGCTATCTACCTGATGGGCTCTCAGATCCAATACATGGGTCGTATCTTGGGTCCAATCGGTACAGAAGGTCGTTACATTCCTGTCATGATTGCTATCTCTGTATTGAATGCCTTTGGTGCTATGTTCTTAATGAACATTCTGGTGTAACCACTCACCGCTTATCAGAGAGAAAAATGCCCATCGTTTGATGGGCATTTTTTGTTTCTTATTGTCAGAGCTTAGACTTTAAAGTTCGATACCTGAGCATGAAGATCCCCAACATTGCTTGTCACCTGCTCGGTCACTTGGTTCGCTGAACGCGTCTGCTCTGCGACTGCGCTCAATGACTCGTTGATGTCGTTAACGAGACCCGAGATCGTCTGTGTGGCATTCGCTTGCTGCTCTGCTGTCGCTGCTAGGCTTTCCATCTGCTCATTCACCAACTCCACTTGTTCAGCAGAGGATTGAATACGACTCAGTGCCTGATGGGTCTGTCCCATGGCATCTGACGCTATGGTTGTCCCTTCGTTGATTTGCTGTTCAACTTTGTTGGTTGAAGTGCGAATCGCTTGAACGATAGCGTTGATCTCAGTTGTCGACTCTGTGGTTCGACTTGCCAGCATTCTCACTTCATCTGCAACGACCGCAAAGCCTCGTCCTTGCTCACCCGCACGCGCCGCTTCGATCGCCGCGTTCAGCGCTAGCAAGTTAGTCTGCTCTGCCAACCCTTCAATCACTTCGGTCACTTTACCGATGGCTTGGCTTTCATTACTTAGCTGCTCAACAAGCTGTTGTGCGTTCTGAATGGCATCGACAAGTGACGTCATATTGCTGTGATTCTCAGTAAGCATACTCTCACCAGAGGCTAACTCTTGCTTAGCGTCCACCAGCGCCGATGAAGAAACCTGAACTTGGCTTGCGGTTTGTTCAGAACCCACTGCGACTTCTGATAGAGAGTGGCCAATATTGTCTAGGCTTGAAGATTGCTGTTCAACTTGCTCAAGACTTTGACGGCTGTTCTGGGTCAAATCCCCCATTCGCGCTTCCACCGCCTCTACGCTGTGTGAGACCTTACCGACCAACTGAGCCAACGACTGGTTCATTGAGTTAATTGATGTCATTAGGTCCGCGAGCTCGTCGTTACCTGCTACCTTGAGTGGTTCACTCGACACATCACCAGCTGCAATCAACTGTGCTCGTTTAGCGATAAGAGAGACTCGCCCACCTATCTGGCGTCCTAAGAAATGAGAAACCAAGAAGGCAACCGCAAGTACGATTGCACAGCTTATCGCCAAGATGGCAATCAACGATGTAACGCTGCTTGAAATATGCGTTTCCGTCTCGCGAGCTTTTTGCTGTTGCGTAGAAACGATGCTGTTGAGTTCAGTCTGCACCGTGTCAATCGCAGGCAGTAGTGCACTCGCCATGAGGTAGTTAGACTCATTCCAGTTAGGCGACTGTCGAAGCTCAATGACTTGCGCTGCCAACGGCGTATAAAGTGATTTCATTTCGTTAAATAGTGACCAAAGGCTCTGATCGCTACTGCTCAGCAGGTCGGTCTTATAGCCGATTTGCTCGACAACTTTTGCATGCGCTTTAATGAAATCGTTGTATTTTTCTAGATAATCCTGATTGCCATACTGAAGATAATCACGCTGAGCAGCAAGCGCATTGGCAAGCGAGTTATACGCATCGGCATAAAGCTTAAACAGACGCTTGCGTTCGCCACCTTCGGAGCGACCTGCTTCGTCGTTAATCAAACCTTGTAGCTGGTCTAACGCAACCTCGGCAATCGGTGCAGCCTCATTGATAAATAGTGCGTGTGCAGGCAAGTTTTCGTTGGTTTGAGCAATGTCGAGGATTTGGTTTGCCGATTCTTTAATCGAGCTCCAACTATCGTTGATCTCCTGATAGCTCTGGTCTGATAGCAGCCCCTCAAGGCTCAGTAGCTGAATATCGACGCCATCCATATGCTGGAGGACACTTGCTTTAGATTGCTCGACTTGCTCTTCACTGCCAACAAGGAGCATGTGGCCTCGTAGTTCAGACACGGTAGTTTGTAGCGACTGACCTAACTGCCTACTCGCGTCAACGGTTGGCAAATCATACTGCAACAGTGAATGGGTTTGTGATTGCAGCCCATCAACACTGCGATACACAAACAGAGATGAGACGATAAAAAGTACACCAAGCGCCAGATAACTCGTCCGAAGCTTACCCGATATCGAGAGTTTCATCCTTAAACCTCTATAAAATACAACTGATTTGACACTATATCGGCAACTAACGAGAATTTTAAACAATTTGTTTATATTTTTGTTACTGAAGGTTTTGCAGTGCTTGATATTTGTACTTAAGATTGAAAACAGACCTTGTACAATGAGATGTTTTCATGGCTAAAGACTTATTCGCTAACCTCGATCTAAACCTCCTTCGCACCTTCATCATTTTGAATCAAGAACGCAATATGCGAAAAGCATCAGAGCGTTTATTTGTCTCACAACCGGCTGTAAGTAAGGCGCTTCAACGTCTGCGCGATCATTTTGAAGATGAGTTATTTGTGAAGACACACCATGGTTTGCGAGCGACAGAAAAAGCGAATCAGTTAGCAGAGTCTATCTCACCATTGATGGATGAACTTGCCAGTGCGGTTAATCATTCCAGTGAATTTGATCCGGCGGAATTAGATGTGACGCTCAAGTTAGCGATATCGCCATTCTTTCTCTCAGGTATAGCGCAAGATCTATTTAAGGCAATTAGGTCTGAGGCTCCTAATGTGCAAGTTCAACTTCTTAATTGGAGCAAGTCGACTATTCAGGACCTAGTCAACGATGATATTCATTTAGGATTGAACTACGGCATATCCCACGCACCAAAAGAACTGCTTCAAAAGAAGCTTGCTGATGATACGTTCAAAGGCTACGTGCGGGCTGACCATCCATACAACAAAGATTATCTTGAAATTGATGACGGCGTAGACTTTGAAATTGCGACATTAATCGCGGCCGATTGGAACTCGAATCAATCAAACTCAGAGAAAATGATTAAGATGCGAGGACACGAGCCCAATATCGTATTCCGCTCAGAGCTACCTTCAGCAATCATCGATGTTGTTAAAAATTCAGACATGCTTTTTCCGAGTTCGAGCTACCTCAAACTAGATTCCCATTCAGGACTAAGAGCATTAGATATCTATTTTGGTAAAGTCACCATCGATACAGATATCCATGCAATTTATCACTATAAGAACAGAAACAACGCAACAACTCTATGGTTGCGATCGTTAATCAAAAGAGTCTTATTACGTGATAACCCAGGGTTATCAGAACAATAACACCTATTTATTAATAACTTAGGGTTATTTGTACGATAAAATCAGTTCATTAGTTTATCAACATCGTTATCTCTATAGTTCTCTCATCGGCTCGGAGCGCCACTTCGCAAGCAAGAAGCCTATTTTGTTCCAATACAATTTTGAGAGATACACATGAAACTTAAATTAATCAGTGCAGTTATCGCAGCGTCATTTTTAGCGGGTTGTTCATCTAGTGGTTCAAGCAATGGTGGTGATTCTGGGCCAGCTCCACAAGAGGGGTTTGCTGATGTAACATACCTTGAAGGCAATGACTTTGACGGCGCTTATGTTTCGGGAGATCAAGGAGACTACGATGCACTGATTCTTCGCGGCACCGAAGGTGTTACTGCTGTCTACATCAACGGTCAAATCTTTACAGTCGAAAACTCAGTTGTCTATGATAACGACGGGAATAAAGTTGGAGATATCCAAACTAAAGGCAACCAGGTCGCTATTGTAAATGAAAATGGTCAAACTCTAGTTCTTGCTTATAACAATGGTCGTTTATCCGCCGATGTTAGTGGTATCGACTCATCGCCTGATTTCGGTATCACACCTCCACAATTCATTCCTGCGGATGAAGCCGTACGAAAAGTTCAAAAAGAACAACTCTACAAGCTAGCAATTGATGCCGGTCATGACGATCTCGCGAAGTCTATCAGGATGAGTATCAACCCAGGCTCTGCAACTGATGAGGAAAGAGCAAACAATGCCGGTAATGTGATGGTAAATATATTTGAGTCCGACAATACAGTTCGTCAATTGTATGCTCTATCAAAAATCACAATCGCAAACGGCGACCCTTCAACGTCACTACTAGCTACTCTGATGTACGACATAAGCAAAGGGACAAATGAAGAGCTAAAAGGAAATATCTTAAACAGCTGGAATAGCGTCGCAGAAAAACTAGCTCGCTTTGAAACACATGACAGTTTTGACTCGCTTGCTAGCGCTGTGGACCGTGTAACCAAAGTTACAGATGAACAAAACCGAAAAGCAATCGCGTTATTCAAGAATATTCAAGTTCATGGTTGGGAATGGACAAAAAATGCAATCAAAGAAGGTATCATCGCTGGTCTTGATTTAGATTTTGGGCAAATTCCACCGGAGAAAGCCCCTAGAAACCTTACTCCTGAACAGAGAAAAGAGATCGCTGAGAAAGTTCGCAGCCTTTCTCAAGAACAACGTCAACAAATCAAACAAGCAGTAAAAGACCGAGTTGGTCGCTCTTAATACAAATATAAACACCTATGTAAAACCAAAGGAGCCGGATTTATTCGGCTCCTTTTATTTTGAGCGAAGAAATATGAATAAGTACATTGTGACCGCAATTTCGTTATTACCATTTTCCGCAATCGCCGACCACCATGAACTGGCTTACTACGAACCCACTATGAGCTTTCAAACCGCAAAGGTTGGTGATTCTTGGGTAGGAACACTTTCAGGTACGGTTCAAGCTACAGATGAAGTTAACCTAGGTTTCGAAATTGATTCAAACGGCTACCTCGAGCTGGGAGCTGGCTACGGTATCGTATTAGGCGAAACCTATACGGAAGCGTTCGCTACCTATGGCAGAGCTGACGTAGTCGACATATATAACGTTGGTTTATTCGCAGGAAAAATGCTTGCTTCCGACTTACTGCTCTTTGGCTCAACATCTTACGAATGGCGAAAAAGTGTATTTCAAAGTGATGACTTTCCTATCTTGAGTCCGAATTTTAATACCAATAAAGAATGGAAAGCCAGCCTAGGTGTAAGCTATACACCTGTAGACTGGCTGAACTACAGCTACTCGCTTAATCACGATCGAATCATGTCAGACACTCGTTTAGAGCCGAGCATCTTTCACGCAGACTTTACTCTTACGTTTAAACCAAAATACATTGAGCCCTACGTGAAGTATCGTTATGGTCAACACCGTGTTCGCCCTGGCGAACCGAGGACAACGGAAGGTACGTTTGAGTTTGGGTTTAACCTGAATTTCCGATAATGGTAATGCGCGGTCAAGGTCAAGCACCAGAAGCGCTTGACCGTGATAATACCCTTCGACCTATTAGTAGAAGTAAATATTATCCAAATACACACTATCGCTAGACGTACCAAATAACTGCATACCAAGCTGCTGCATGTTGGCGCGGTCATAATCCGGACCTGCCTCTAGCGCATCAAAGCCTAGCTCTACTGAAATCCAAGAGCCCGTTTCTACATTCTCAATAGTATAAAACAGGGGTTGAGAGCCGGACAATAATTGGAATACCGCTTTGGTGACTCCAGATGTAGCGTAGAAGTCGAAGCGCAGACCCGTTTTGTCTGAAGCATCGACTGGTGTCTCTATGCCATATTGGATTCCAGTCACACCGCCCTCTTCTCCATCTGGCGTAATGTCGAACTTAGCGGTCAGATTACCATCAATAGTGATTTCAGAATGTGTTGGCGGATTCCACCATGGATCGGACCAGTTGGTAATCCAATGATTGCTCGTTAGGCCGTCGCTGTATAAAGAAATCACATCATCACTTGAGACATTAGGTACCGGCGCAGCTTCAGTCGGACCGGTCGCCAATCGTTGTAACGCAAATACTGGCTGTATCCCCTCTTCTACTTGAATGATTTGCTGGGCCACTGCAAAGCCATCAGCGCTCACTTTGACCTTCTGCTTACCTTGTGAAAGTGAAAGGTCAGCAAAACCGGCGGCATCTGTTGTCACTTTATAGGCTGCATCATGTTCGCCGTCGACACCGACCGACACTTGCGCATTCGGGATTGGCATTCCTAGATCGTCAGTCACCAGTACTTGTAGTTGATGAGTAATCGCCGTACCAGAGAAGTAGAGGTTATCAACAAATACTGCTTTCCCTTCATCACCCCAAAGCTGCAAACCTATCATTTGCATTTGAGCGCTATTGAGCGCGACATCGCCATTTAAGGTCATTGACGCAAAAGGAATATCCAGTGACAACCACTGGTCGGTCTGGGGAGCATCTATCATGTAGCTGCTGGAACCGTCTGTAGAAACGAGCTGAAGCAATACTTGCCTCACGCCCGATTCAACGTAGAGATCGATGTGCCAGTTATCGTGTTGAGAAACATCAATGCTCCCGTATTCAATACCATACTCGATCCCTGCTACGCCGCCCTCGGTGCCTGCTCCAACAATCTCATAGCGCGCGTAGTTATCACCATCAATACTGGCTGATGTATATAAAGGAGCATTCCACCAATTGGCGTTCCAAACAGAAATAAACTTATCTTCCGTGAGCGTATCACTAAACAGCGCAAACGCATCTTCATCGCTGACAGAAGGTACTGGCGCACTGACGCTTGGTTGGCTGTATTCCACTTGCTTAGTAATCAAAGCAATGTCGGTCAACTTAGCCATTCCATCGACGTCACTTGGCAGCACCAACCCTAACCAAACCAATTCTGCGGTGCTAGAAAATGGCACCTCAAACTGGTACCAGCCATTATCTAGTGCTTCACCAGAATCTGTCGCATACATGGTTTTGGACTCAGTGATATCAGAACCTTGGACGACAACTTCTATGTTTGCAAAACCCTCTGGTTTAATCTTGAAGCTGAGATGGGTATACACCGAAGCATCAATACTGTTTTCAGCTTCATTACCCCAAGCAATAGCCGCTCCTTTTCCCCAGTTGGTGCCACTCGTGACAACAAGCACCTCGCCGTAATCAGGGTCGTCATTCGCAGTGCTGATTCCAGAACCAGAGCCCCAATCATCTCCCCAATATTCAATAGCAAATGAACCTTCGTTGCTGGAGTCAAAAATAAAACCAACCTCTGGTAATTCCGGCGTTTCTGCAGTTTGAGTAAGTTCTACCGAAGTCGTTAAGTTCGCGCCCGACACATCGAAACTATGCTGTGCCGTTTGATAGCCACTCATCGTTAACGTCGCTGTGTAGTTTCCGTCTTCTAATTCAAAGTTCGCCTCACCTTGCGCGTTCGTCGTTGCCATCTTGCCACTGATATCGACAACGACTCCCGATAGCGGGCTTTGAGTGTTAACGTCAAGTACCGTGATACGAACCTGATAATAAGCCTCTTGATTGTCTGTGTTGTTATTACCACCGTTTATTCCGTTGTCTGCAGCAATGGTTGCATCGTCCTCACCACAGCCAACTAAACTGGCGGCGAGAAGGGTAACCGCCCATGCTTTTCCTAGATTTTGCATCGCGTTATTTCCTTGTGTTTGGTTTCCGTTTTTTGATTGCAGCTATGGTCAGTAGTGCAAGGAGTGTCCATAGAGATTGCGCGCCGCCATTCGATGTCGAATCAACG
Source organism: Vibrio maritimus (assembly GCF_021441885.1). NCBI lineage: Bacteria > Pseudomonadati > Pseudomonadota > Gammaproteobacteria > Vibrionales > Vibrionaceae > Vibrio > Vibrio maritimus. Next base: position 1,437,840 of record NZ_CP090439.1, on the reverse strand, counting down.
CCTGCACTTGGTCGTTCTGGAATGGTTTCATTGGGATCGGCGATGGGCGTATCTTCATCGCAATATTGAATATCGTTGGAGGCAGAACGTTGGCAATGCGCAATATAATCGACCTCCATGGTTGCCTGCTGAAGGCTTGGGTCAATATTGCCGCCAAGCATGCCGCCCATTGCGACATTGAGTAAGACGAACATAGGTTCTTTATAACGTGGGCACTGGCTCACATCGTGTCTTGTCACCAACTCATCATCGATGTAGAAGGCTATCTCGTTTTCATCCCACTCCATGGCATAGCGATGCCAATCAAGAACATCTTGTGCACCATTGGGGTAGGTGTAGCGATACTCGCTTCCGCAAGAATGTGCGGTATTGAAAAAATTGGTAATGTAACTTTCTGGTTCATTAGAAAACCATTCCCAAACATCTATCTCACTCGCGCCAACATTGGGCCAACCTACATTGTCGTTGTCACCTTTGATTGGCTGCTCAGCAATACGATTTTCCAACATCCAGAAGGCGGGCCATGTCCCTCCCTCAAGATTGTGAAAGCGAATTCTAGCTTCCAAGCGACCATACAAAAATTCCTGCTTGTCTTTGGTATTAATTCGACCTGAGGTCCAAGTCTTTGTTTGTCCGCTCAAGGTCATACACTGATTCGTGCCTTTACGAGCAATGATTTTCAAAGTGCCATCCGATACGTCGTAGTTACGCTGTTCAGATGAGTCATCATCTGTATAACACTGAACTTCATTGTTGTAGTTGGCTTGAGTTTGAGCAGTCCAATTATTCCAGTTGACGCTATTGCCCTCGAAGGTATCAATCCAGTGAACTTGCCAACCCGCCAAAACTGGCACAGTAAAAACGCCGATGATCAGTAGACCAAGACGTCTAAACCAAGTGGTCATTTGGTTTTACTCCGTATTTTTCAGATAGCTCAAAGGCCACTTGCGACATAGTGTCGAAGCAGTATTGGAACTATTCGGGTTCAAGAGGTGGTGATGGCATGATTGCCATCACCGTGTGACTAGTGACGGTTATTCAAACCAAGAGATATTTCGAACTTGAATATCCGCCTCTGTAAGCCCCTCTTTTGTTGTGCCATTAACAATAAATGGCTGAGTAACTTGGGTTAGATTCGGTGAGTTAGAGAACTGGCTGATATCAACTTCAATGGTCTGCCAATCAGTCGTGAGTTGGTAATCACCCGTATTAAATCGAATTGTGTGGTTGGTAGACCATTGCCCACCGGTATCGGACTGGAAGCCAACGCCAAAGGCAAACTCGGCTAACGCCTTACCACCTTCAGTGAAGCCTCTAATATCAAACTTGAGTGTCTTAACTGCAGTAAAGTCTCGGCGGCTTTCATCACCAATATGTGTACCCCATCCCCAGTCTTTTGCACTCGTTGGAGAGGTCGCAACAGTCAGCACCCCGTCTTCGTCAACGCCAGCCCAAGCCGTGTCTTCCCATGCGAATGCGCCAGCACCGCTGAACAGGGCAGAACCCAGCACCTTGAACTCTCCCTCAACCGGAGGCTGCTCTACTGGAGCATATGGTGGAGCGAGCACGTCATCCATTAACGTGGCATAAACGCCACCGTAGCTCGCCGTAAAGCCGTTACAGTCTCGAGTCAATCCTAGGTCATTGAGCGTATCAACCTTATCCCATGCAACGTACTTGACGTTACAATCTATATCGATAAGACCGAAGTTTTTCTCAGAATGGCCTGGGTTATCGCCACCTTTCCATGGCTCATCGAACGCTTGGAAAAAGAACAGTGATACACCCTCATTGTTGGCGAAGTCGCGCATGTCATCATGGAACATCTTCTGTTTGTATTCATCCGCTGCTTGAGTTCCCCCAGCGCCGTAACCGTCGGTTGAGGATGTCGACCACCCCGTTTCGCCTATGTGAATAGGTTTTGTTGGATCAACACTATTTACGAAAGCCTGGGCCGCAGCATACTGTTCGAGAGAGCGAGTGTAAGCCTTCTGCATTGAAATGGCGATTTGCTCTTCTTTGCTCAGAGATTGGTCCGCTTCAGAGACTTTCCAGTCCTCTTTAAAGATTGGGTCATAATGCGTATCGTGGTGCGCGTAGGTATGCAAAGACACATAATCAACCGCTTGGATAAGCGATTTAAGATCAGCTTGCTCACCATAGTTACCATTGTTGTCGATGCCTGCCCATACCGCCCAGTTATCGGAGGTTGTGATCCACAGGTCATCAGTGTCGCTGCTCTCAAGCTTCCAACTCTGCAGGTCTTTGACATGATTAAGGATTATCGAAGGGTGTACCTTGTATGACGACGCCCAGTCAACCATCGCCTCATTACCAACAGCAATAACTTTAATGATATCTGGATATGCCAGCGCCAGTTCTTTCGCCTTCGCAATCTCTAACGCATTTTTCGGCGAGTCTGTGGATGAATCAATAGGAGAGCCAGTCCATGCATTATTGGCATCAATCCAGACACCGAGCATGACATACATCTCAAACGTATTACCGTCAGCCGCTGCTTCGTCTTTCAGTTGTCGAATCGCCGCCAGTAGATTTTCTGTGTTGCTGTAACCGTCAGTACCGATGAAGCCTTGGGTGTTGTACGTGCGGATAACTTTGATACCCATCGCATTTAGGATCTTCATGTCCTCAACATGTTCTTGAACCGTTGGCACTAAATCACCAGACTCTCGGGTATCGCTTCGCCACGCACCATAAGAAATTGCTTGATACTGTGGGTTACCCAAAAGCGGCTGACCGCTATCAGAAACTGGGAACGAATCAGGCGTTGGTTGAGCGGATAGACCTACCCCTTCGAGGCGAAGGTTGTCCCAATAAAACACGTTACCACTACCGACGTTGCCAAAATCGAAGAACAGACTCTTTTTGTTATACTTAAAAGCCTCGTTAAGTTCGCCTAGGTTTAGTTCTCTGAAGTCAAAAGTAAGCTGCTCCCACTCATTGGCTTTACTTGTGGTTACTAAGACTTCTGCAAATTGAGAGGCATCAGCATCGTTTTCCACTTTAAAGAGGACAGGAATACCAGCCTCAGGAGAATATACCCAAGCGGTAACAACACTCCTTTCTTCTGATAGCGCCAAGCTTGATTGATCGGCCACGGTACTGCCCGCCCAGGTTTCCGCACCCGCAGGCTTTGTTGTCTTTAATACTGTGCCAGTGACGTACATAGAGCTAGGATCAGGATTAATCGCGTTTAGCTCGGTCAAAGCATTGCCAAAATCAATCGGCAATGACGACTTAACATCGAGCTGATAGTCTGGAGTGACTGAGACATTAATATCTCCATTACCATTGTTCCCGTTATTTGCGCCGCCTGAATCCCCACTTCCCGTTGTTGAATCATTTGAATCGGAACCACATGCAGACAGCATGACTGCCGCAGAAGCGAGAACAAGAGGTGTTAGACTTCTTTTCATCATTGTTACTTCCTTGCTATTTTATTTTTTATAAAGCTCGTAGATTCAACGCTGGCATACACAGAAACGAATCCACATAAGGTAAGCGCTTTCTTTTCGTGAAATAGAATTACGCTATTAGACACTCATTATTTCATTAAGAAACAAGGTTCCTTAATTGCCACAACAACTGATATAGCTAGTATTGATTACGATAATCATCATGTATACATCAAGATTCCAAGTAAGTTTCAGAAGATCGGATTCGCTCACCAAAAAGAAAGCGCTTACTTTTATGAGCACAAAATAGGATGTTTTGATGGCCCTTAAATGGCAAAAACGGAGCACCTTGCGATGCTCCGTTTTTCTGCTTAATAGACTCTATTAGCGTGTTATCTTTCAAATCGAATGTTATCAAGTTTGAACGTCATGGCCCCTTGTGGTTCAAAAACCAAGATATTATTTACTGCTTTCGGGTCAGCTTGTGCTCCTGGAGCGAAACTGTTGTCACTATCGAGGATGTCTGCAATGGCGATTTTCACTTGCTTCCACTCTCCCACGTTCGATTTTGGTACCACGTAGTCGCTTGTATTTGGCCAGCCGCTATCCATCTTTATTAGCAGCTCAGTATCTGCTCCCTCTTCTACTTTGATATCAAAGACCAACGTTCCTTCTTTTTTCCATTCCGTCATATCAGTAACCGGGGAGCGGAAATAGAGGTTACCCGCGCCGTTTTGTTTAGTGATCTCTAGAACTGACCCTCTTTCGTCTTCTTGCGCTATTTTGTGTTCGACAATATTCACTGGGTCATAGCTGGCGTATGCAAGCGCTGCATTCAGCGTATCCGTAAAGATTTCAAGCGTTGGCCCTTCTGCGTAGCTATCATCTGCTGCCAATATTGCTGGCGCTTCGTGTCCCTCAACTAACTTCGCAAATTCCGAGTGGCTTGAACATCCGTGCCCCTTCCATCGGTCAACACCGCAGCGATACACCTTAACGTAATCCACCAGCATAGTTTTTGGGTAATCATTGTCATCAACGCCACCATAGTTGGCATTCGCTGGCCATGAACCACCGATCGCTAGGTTAAGTAGTAAGTGAAACTTCTCGTTGAAAGGCGCCGCACCTTCCGCATTGACCACAAGCCCTTTTTCTTTCTCATATTGGCTGTACCAACCGTCTTGAGTTTGCGTCGCATAATGCAGATCGTCGACATACCAGCGTATCTCACCCTCTTCCCACTCTATTGCATACGTGTGGAAACCATCGGCTGGGTTAACGCCATCGGGTAGCGTCGCTCCCTGTCCGCTATAAACGTTATCCGGCCAGTTTTTACCATAGTGCAGGCTGCCATAGATACGGTTCTCACCATCGCCTTCTTTTGCTCCCGGTGCATCAGACTGAACCTTAAGGTTAACGGCTTCCATTATGTCTATCTCACCAGATGCAGCCCATGTGCCGTATTTGTTTTCAGTGGGTAGCATCCAAATTGCAGGCCACGTGCCTTGTCCGCTTGGTAGTTTGGCTCGTATTTCAAATCGGCCGTATTTCTGATCTCGCTTTCCTTTGGTGCGAAGTCTGGCAGAGGTATAAGGGAGCGTCTTGTTAATACCGGCTTTGCCCTCAGGGTTATCCGGTCCCGTGAAGCGCTCTTTGTGAGCAACAATGTGGAGCATTCCATCTTTTACAAACGCGTTTTTGCTCCTATCGGTATAACATTGCTGTTCATTGTTACCGCCACCCCAACAGTTGGTTTCAAAGCTCCAATTGCGCTTACTGATGGTGTCACCTTCAAATTGATCTTCCCAGACGAGTTGCCAATCGTCACTGACCGCTACGGGCACGTTAGTCAGTTCTACTGGCGCTTTGGTTTGGACTAAATCCGTATTCGCGCTCTCGCCTTCTTCAGTACTGGCACAACCTGACAGTAGAGCCAAAGAAACCACCGAACCTAGAACCGTGGGTGTGTGCTTCATTTTTCGCATTGTTACTCCTTGAATACGAGCATTCTTTTATTGGCAATCACTGATGAGGGACCTCCATACCGGAGTATGATCGCGGATAAAGTTCATCAAACCTTTAAGTAAGCGCTTTCTTTAAAATTCAAAAAAAACGTTATGTATCATACTGATTTGGTACTGAGTAGTTCTTGGAACTACCCTCATCATCCCTTGGCAACTATGACACTATAAATTGACTTCACTGTATAGAGCTAGTGAGATATCAATGTCTAAAAAGCAACCTCTCATCACCAAAAAGAAAGCGCTTACAAAATATTAGCTACTTTTTATGATAATAGAGTATAGGGATAGGGAGTCAGCCGCACAAAGCGGCTAACCCTTTTAACTATAACTATGCGGCTAAAATGCGGATAGCGAGACGAGCGTCTTGGTGTAGTCCTTTTCTGGGTTCGCAAACAGATGTTGCGTGCTACCCTGCTCCACTATTTGACCGTCTTTCATCACTATCGTGTAATGACACAGCGATTTGACCACATTCAAGTCATGGGAGATAAACAGGTAAGTCAGACCGTGCTTCACTTGTAGCTCTTTCAATAAGTCTAAAACCTGAGCCTGAACCGTCCTATCCAACGAGGAGGTTGGTTCATCGAGCAGAATGAACTCGGGCTTTAGAATCAGCGCACGTGCAATAGCGATGCGTTGCCTCTGACCACCAGAAAACTCGTTTGGATAACGGTGCCTTGTTTCTGGGTCGAGGTCCACCTCTCGCATCACATCGCAAATCATAGAGTCTAAGGTTTGCTCGTCATGTTCAAAGTGAACTCTTAAACCTTCCCCGATAACTTGGGCAACAGACATCCTCGGGTTTAAGGCTGAGAATGGGTCTTGGAAAACGACCTGCATCCGACTTCGATAAGGCAGCATGCCTTTGCGGTCTAATGATTGAATATCTTGACCATCAAACTCAATCAAGCCCTCACTTTGGACCAGCTTGAGAATAGCCATACCCGTCGTCGACTTACCAGAGCCGCTCTCTCCTACTAAGCCGATAGAGTAGCCCTGTTTCAGTTCGAACTTCATATCGGTCACAGCTTTAACATGGTCGATAACACGTCTGAATAAACCGCCTTTAATTGGAAACCACACTTTAAGGTTTTCAACAGACAGTAAAGGTGTCGCTTGCTTATTCACCTCAACAGGCAGACCCCTTGGGTCGGAGTTAATAAGTTTCTGCGTGTATGGATGGCTTGGAGTAGTAAACACCTGCTGGCACTCTCCGACTTCAACCAATTTGCCTTGCTGCATAACGGCAACACGGTCTGCGATACGACGCACGATACTCAGATCATGAGTAATGAACAGCATCGCCATCCCCATCTCTTTTTGCAGGTCTTTCAGCAAATCGAGAATTTGCGCCTGAACAGATACATCCAGCGCAGTAGTAGGCTCATCAGCTATTAAGAGTTCAGGTTCATTAATAAGCGCCATCGCAATCATAACGCGCTGTCTCTCACCCCCAGACAGTTCATGAGGATACGCAGTAATCTTCTGCTCAGGGTTACGAATCCCCACTTTTTTGAGCCAGCTGATTGCCAGTTGCTCTGCTTTATTGGTTCGCATACCACGGTGAACCGCTAGTGTTTCAACTAGCTGACGTCCGATTTTATGCAGTGGATTAAGTGAGACCATCGGCTCTTGGAAAATCATTCCAATACGACCGCCACGAATACCTCTCAATTGGCGCTCTGAGCAATTGAGCATATCAATATCGTCAAACTTAATGTGACCGTTCAAATAGTGACTAGAGCCTTTTGGTAACAGCTTGAGAATAGAGTTGGCCGTGACCGATTTGCCAGAGCCACTTTCGCCAACCAGTGCCAGTGTTTCGCCCTTACGAATATCCAGCGATACATCGAACGTCACCTGTTCGATGTTCTTACCTCGACCAAAACCCACCGATAGGCTGTCGATTGAGAGAACGTGTTTAGGATCGTCTTTTGTCATCATCCTCTCCTTAGCCTTGTTGGTGTGGGTCAAATGCATCGCGAACGGCTTCGCCCGCAAATACGAGAAGAGTTAGCATAATCGACAACACCGCGAACGCAGATAATCCGAGCCATGGCGCTTGTAGATTTGCTTTACCTTGAGCAAGTAGCTCACCAAGTGATGGTGAACCCGCTGGTAGGCCGAACCCTAAGAAATCTAGCGAGGTTAATGTCGTCACCGAGCCGGAAAGAATAAACGGCATCATAGTCAATGATGCCACCATCGCGTTCGGTAGCATGTGACGTAGCATAATACGTTTATCATCAACACCCATGGCATGGGCAGCCTTTACATAATCAAAGTTTCTGCAGCGTAAGAATTCCGCCCGAACAACGCCAACCAAGCTCATCCAGCTAAACAACACCATAATTCCGAGTAGCCACCAGAAATTCGGCTCTACAAAGCTTGATAGGATAATCAAAAGGAAAAGTGTCGGCATCCCCGACCACACTTCGATAAACCGTTGCCCCAGTAGATCAATCCAGCCACCATAGTAGCCTTGCGTCGCACCAACAGCGACACCAATAACGCTCGATACCAGAGTCAAGATAAACCCAAACAATACCGAAATTCGAAAACCGTAGATAACCCTAGCTAGAACATCGCGCCCTTTGTCATCGGTGCCCAGCCAGTTCACGTTGTCAGGCGCTGATGGTACGGAGGCGACGATATCGTAGTTAATGGTGTCATAGCTGAATCGAATCAACGGCCAGATTAAAAACCCTTTTTCTTCAATAAGGTCAATAACATAAGGGTCTGTATAGTCAGCTTCCGTTTCGAACTCTCCGCCAAACTCGGTTTCAGCGTACTGTTCAAAGATCGGGTAGTACCATTGATTATCAAACTCAACCAAAAGTGGTTTATCGTTAGCAATAAATTCGGCAAATAGACTAAAGAAAAACAGGACCAAAAAGATCCATGTCGACCAATAACCTCGCTTGTTTGCTTTAAAGCGTTGCCAACGTGCTTTCGTGAGAGGATTCATAGCCATCTATCGCGCCTCGAAATCGATACGAGGATCCACCCACGTATAAGTTAAGTCAGAAATAATGCTCAAAATCAGACCCAATAACGTCATTATGTAAAGCGAGCTAAATACCACTGGGTAGTCACGTTGAATCGTTGACTCAAAGCCTAACAGCCCTATTCCCTCCAGCGAGAACATCACCTCAATCAACATCGAACCGGTAAAGAAGATACTGATAAAAGCGCTAGGGAATCCAGCAATGATGATTAGCATAGCGTTGCGGAAAACGTGCTTGTAGAGAATGCTACTCTCATCGAGACCTTTCGCTCGAGCCGTCACGACATACTGCTTATTGATCTCATCAAGAAACGAGTTCTTAGTCAGCATACTCAAGGTAGCAAACCCGCCTATTACCATGGCCAAGATTGGCAGCGTTAGGTGCCAAAAGTAATCAATGATCTGCTGGTACCAAGTTAGTTGGTCAAAATTACTCGACACCAATCCACGCAAAGGGAACCAACTAAAGTAGTTACCACTTGCGAAGAAAATAATCAGGATAATCGCGAATAAGAAACCAGGGATGGCGTAACCAACAATCACCACAGCACTCGACCAAATATCAAATCGAGAACCATGGTGAATAGCCTTGAGAATTCCAAGCGGTATCGATATCAGGTAGATAATCAGCGTACTCCATAATCCAAGCGAGATGGACACGGGAAGACGCTCTTTAATCAAGTCGATAACATTACCACCTCTGAAAAGACTGTCGCCAAAATTAAACATGGCGTAGTTTTTCAGCATATCGAAATAACGTTCGTGCAGCGGCTTATCAAAACCAAACTGGATTTTGATGGCTTCAACAACTTCTGGGTCTAGACCACGAGAGCCTTTATAGCCTGTCGCCACGTCACCTTGGTCGGTATCCAAGTCAACCTCTGTACCCCCACCACTGAATCGCTCCATGATGCCAGAATCTAGCCCCTGAGCTTGTGCAATCGCCTGTTCTACAGGCCCCCCAGGAGCAATCTGAATGATAAAAAAGTTGATCGTTATAATCGCCCAAAGCGTTGGAATCACCAACAACAAGCGTCGGAATATATAGGCCGCCATGGTTTCCTCTTATCGACGTTTTGCAGGTAGCTTCTGTGCCTTTTCTTCCGACACCCACCACGTATCAATACCTAAGTCATAAGTAGGTAAGACATCTGGGCGCTCGAATTTATCCCATGTTGCCACACGATATTTTTTGATATGCCACTGAGGGATAACGAAATAGTTCCACTGAAGCACTCTATCTAATGACCGACCTAGGACCAATAATCTTTCTGGATCATCCTGGCTGTCTGCAATTAAGTCGGTCAGCTCGTCGATAACAGGGTCTTTTACCCCTGCTTGGTTGTAGGTTGAATCGATAAAATTCGAGTTCCATACAATCTTTAGGTTTGAGCTAGGATAACGCTGTGCTGAATAACTAGAAGAAATCATGTCGTAATCACGATCTCGCCAGCGTTTCAGGTACTGTGTTGTATCCACGGTGCGAATACGCATGTCGATCCCCATCGCGCGCATGTTCTTTTGGACAGGAATCGCAATTCGCTCAGTCGTTGGGCTGTACATCAACAGCTCGAAACTTAGAGGCTGACCTGTTTCTACATTAGTCATCACCTTGTTTTTAAGCTCCCAACCGGCCTCTTTTAATAGGGCGAATGCTTTGCGCATTTGTGGACGAATTCGACCTGAACCATCGGTAACCGGTGGGTTGTATTCATCAGTGAACACACGTTCAGGTATCTTTCCTTTATACTTGTTAAGCACTTCAAGCTCGGCCGCAGAAGGAAGCCCTTTTGCTTCATAATCTGAGTTTTGGAAATAGCTTCGGGTACGCGTGTACTGGTCGTAGAACATGTTTCGGTTCATCCACTCAAAGTCCATCGCGTAACTCAGCGCTTCACGGACTTTTGGATCGCTAAACACAGGTCGTTCAATATTGAATACAAAGCCTTGAGTAGCCATTGGCTTGTGGTGTTCAATCTCTTCTTTCTTGATAAAACCACGGTCAAAGTTGGCACCTGTGTATGAGCTTGCCCAGAACTTCGCGCTGTTTTCTTGTCTTAGGTCGAACTCACCGGCTTTAAATGCCTCGAGCATTACGGTGTCATCACGATAGTAGTCATACTGAATGGTCTTAAAGTTATTTCGACCGACATTAACTGGTAGATCTTTTGCCCAGTAGTTTTCATCTAAGGCATAAGTCAGAGACTGACCCATCTTGTAATCAACGATTTTATAAGCGCCGCTTCCTACTGGAGGCTCATTCAAAGGCTCTGCAAAGTTCTTATCTTTCCAAAAATGCTCTGGTAACACTCGTGTACCCTGAGCCAGTCCAAACAGTTTTTCTTTGTTAGGAACTGACATTTCAATGCGCACGGTTAGCTTCGACGTCGCCTTAACACTTTTCACGTCTTTGTAGTAAGCCCTGAACTGAGGCACTCCCTCTTTCATGAACTTATCAAAGGTAAACTCTACGTCTTTCGCTGTGATAGGCACTCCATCACTAAAACGCGCGTTAGGGTTGATGTCGAGCTCAAGCCAGCTGTAATCGTCGGCATAACGAACTTTCTCGGCAATCAGTGGATAGTAAGAGTCAATTTCGTCAGAGGAAGGAAGCATTAGGGGATCATAAAGCTCGCCAGTCGCAGCAGCAGGTTGACCTCGAGAAGCATAGCGATTGAAATTGTCAAAGGTACCCATTTGTCCAAAGGTAACTTTGCCGTATTTAGGCGCTTCTGGGTTTACATAATCAAAGTGCTGGAAGTCTTGCGGGTATTTAGCCGTACCAAAGCCGGTTAGAGATGTGGTCTCAACCACATTTGCAGCCATCACACCTGAGGCAAACAGCCCCACTCCTATCGCTAAAAGCGCGTTTCGTTTTAACGTCATCCCTTTCCCCTAAAAATAAAGAAAGGGCGTTTGAGAGCGTCCTTTCCTAGATCAGTTTTATCTTGCTTATACTGTTATAAATAGCTGTATTTGACGGGGTTTTCAAGGGTGAACAGGGGAGGCTGTTTCAAAATTGGGTTAAAGTTTACTGGATGCATGTTTAACCGATGATTTAATCACCACATTGGCTGCACTCTTGTATAACATGGGTTTCAGGACAATACATGTGGACGCGACCAGAGCACCCTTTTTTAGACATGTAGAGCGCCTTATCCGCACGCTCCACAATACTTCCGTCATCGAGCGCTTGAGTCGCGACACCGATTGAGCATGACACACCAAAGGTTTTACCACTGCTGCTCTGAAACTCGAGCGCATCTATTTTGCGCGACAGGCGCGTAGCAAGTGCATAAGCTTGATGAACATTACTGCCGGGTAGCAGCAAGACAAACTCATCTCCACCATATCGACACAGTTTATCCTGCTCACGAGTACATTGGTCAATGACAGCGACCACATCAACCAACACTCTGTCGCCAATTGAATGTCCGTACTTGTCGTTAATTGGCTTAAAGCGATCGACATCTATGATCAATAGCGAACTCGGCACTCCGAGCTCTCTGTGCTTATTTTGTTCTTCTTCTAGCGCTAAGTGCATATAGCGACGGTTAAAACACCCAGTCAGCCCATCGGTATTAGCCTCCTCGAGCAGAACCTGACGTTCAGCCATGTCTTTGGATACATCTACGGCAAAACCAATGACACCTAGAACCTGATTATTTTTAATGATTGGGGACGTCACCGTTAAATGGTAAAGCTCACTATTTTCGATGGAGAAAGGAATTTTTTGCTGAGTGGGTTTGCGAGTGTCTATAACGCTCTTATCATTCAAACGCATCATTTTGGCGGTGCGAAAACTAAACAAATGCCAGTCTGTTTTACCTCTAATTCCATCGAGAGTCACACCAAAAGTGTCTAAGACTTTACGATTGACATACTGATAGTGACCTTCGTTATCTTTTATAAATATATAGGCATCCACAGCGTCAAACACCTCAGATAAACCGAGCAGCTCTTCGTGTGAACCCTGATGTGTTGATAAGATCAGATCAAGCATATAGTTGCTTTAAAATGCACCGTGTTGAATATAATAATCTTAGAGTTTAAACCCTACTTATTGGTTTTGCAGTGATTCTTATCCAATCCCCAGGCCCAAAATCAAATTTTGATATCTAGAGCACGATTTGAACAAAGATCACAGCTTTGCTCGAGAATCTGCCTTTCAATCTATTGACATTGTCGTCATTTACAAAAGTAGATGCGTTTTAAACACAACCTCGCGATACGTAGATCGTTATCTGAAGATAACGAGAGTGGCGACAACGAGCTTGTAAATAGAAAAAACCGAACTAGTCTTACTGATAACAAGTGTGACTCAAATCACATTTGGTACATATTCATTCAGTTCAACGAAAGGACTTAGTCATGAAAGCACTAATCATTGCAGCGCTCACGTTTGGTTTCGCAGTTTCAGCTTCAGCGCAACAATTGGAACCAGCAGGCGTAGCAACCGGACAGGGTGGTTCAAATGTATGCTTATACAAAGCAGCAGGGACAGATACGGTGGTTTATGCACTTAACACCAATACGCCTTGCCCTACTCTCACCAGCAATTAATCTGCTTCGATAAGGTGTCGTGTATTAAGAGATAAGATTGCAAACGGAAGAGTATAGATTCAGGGCAACAAATTATACGTTGCCCTGAATGCTTAAAACACTTACTGATCGCCCATTAGTACTTTTTCATCGCGTCAACAAACGCTTGTTGAGCGCTCTTTGAGCCTAAGCTCTCCGCTTCTTTTGATAGTCTCAGGGCTTTCTCAAACTCACCTTGTTCAACAGCTCGCTCAATCGCTTGATTAAACGCCTGCTCTTGCGTCGCCGTGAGCTTTTCTGTCGTTACTGCTTCCGAGTGCTGAGCAACCGCATCTTGCCTTGTTTGCTTCTCTGCTTCTGTTTCCGAACGTGAACCAGTAGGCTCATAGTCCAGCTCTAACGTGACTTTGCCAATCGCTGAATGCGTAATAGTAAGATTTGAGTAATATGGGTCATTAGCCGAAACAGAGCCTGATTGCAGGGCAAATTCACTCGGAGGCATTGGCTCTGAACTCGTCGCCAAAGCGTCTTTTGTGGTTACAACGGCGAGATAAACTGGCTTTTGACCATTAGAAAAGCGATTTGGGATCGCGTATTCACCCAAATAGCCAGATTTGTATAGTATCGAGCTCTCCCTGTGTTTGATGATATCTTCTCCAATAACATCAAGAACTTGAAACTTCTCATCAAGCACAAGTACTGTCGGTACAAAAACTTGTTTGTCGATAATAGAGTAAACCGTTAACTTGATCTCACCGAGCGCAGACGGCAGTTCAATACCTTCGGCAAAAGTGCGCCCGCTGTTTAGTTCAATTTTTGGAGACTGAGTAGACAAATTGATCTCTACAGCGCCTGGTTTGCTCACTGGAGCGAAACTCACATTGGCCAGAGATTCACAACACCCTTGCTGTGAGTTTAAAGCTGCTATACCTGCCTCATCTTTACTATTATTAGCGTCTTGGACTTGGCTAGCACAACCCGCTATGGTTGCCAGCGCTAAGGCGAGAATCGTCTTTCGTATCATAGCAACACTCCTTAACTACTTATATTCACATCATTGTAGAATGACTATTATTTTACCTAAAAAGTAAACGCTTTCACGAAACAATTAGACAAAGTTAGAACTCAAACAAAAAAAGCCACTCAGCAAACTGAGTGGCAAGATAAAACTGCCCTGAATATGCAAAAAGCTACGCAAGAGCCAGTGCACTTATTATCAAAGACATAAACACAATATGAATCATGAATATTGTGAAAAATACGGGTATGCTCTCTCCCTATGATACACATACCCGTCCCCTCTCCTAAGACAGTGGCTGGGGTTACCACCACATATCAGCTTGAATACCTACTAACAAATCTGCTTTGTCACGGTCAGAACCATCTAGGTACGTCGCTAGGAAACGAATCTCTGGTGCAGGGCCGAATCCAGTACCTACAGTCACTGTTGGTGCGATAGTCAGTTTGTAGTCATAGTTACTGCCGCCTACGCCGTTTTCATCAGACCAATCGCCATACTGGTAGCCAGCTTCAGTTGCGATAGACCAGTTTTTAGAAATTGGGAAAGTTGGTCGAATCATTGCAGAAGCCCAAGAGTCTTTACCACGTTTTTCGAGATCATTATATTGACCTTGAATAGAGTGGAAAATACTTACGCCATTCTCAAAGAAGTAGCCACCCCAAATAAGTGCACGAGTCGATACATCACCAGAATCAATTTTCTTCATGTTATCAGGACCCATCGCACCGCCGTAACCTGGCTTCCATGCATTATAGGTTGTAATTGTACCACCCAATAACTGCCCTGAACCTAAACCTTGGCCTGCTTGTGCAATATATTTAGTAAAGCCCTTTTCAGACAAGCCAAATACAGTATCAGAATGATAAATACCGGTAACTTCAAAACCAGAATCTGCATATTCAACATCATCTACAAAATTATCTGGTAAATATTTACCCATAGCATGCAGTTCAAAAGAACCAAAGTTAACGCCTACGTGTACAGCATGCATTGGGTTATTATCATCAAGTCCCCAGTAACCACCCTCAGCATTATCACTCGCTACGTATGCGAAATCCCATTTATTTCCACCAAGCTCAATACCTTCAATACCAACACCAGTACCTGACATATCGGTATAGAAGAAGTCAGTCATAAAGATGTAGTTATCTTTACCATAGAAACGCTTACCACCCCACATGGTGCCTGTTTCTGTCACGCCGTCAAACTCTACAAACGTCTCGATTAAACCAATACTACCGTTCGCCGCATCAGCATTTGTGCCCAGTTGGTTTTTACCTTCTGATTGCGCATTATCTGCACCTGCACGGGTTTTAATACGCACCGATTGACCATCTGCAGTATCGAAATTTTTCTGAAGTGCGAGCTCAAAGTGGTTATCAGATTCAATACCTAAACGACCAAGCTTTTCTTTTGTCGCTGGGAACTTAGAGCGTTTAAAATCGTCATTATTGCTATATAATGCACCAGCACGAAAATAACCGTGAAACTCAAAACCTTGTGTATTTTCACTTGCGATCACGTTAGAACTAGCAGCACTTAATCCAGCCATTAAACAGGCTAGAGTCACTTGTGATAATTTCATTACCAACTCCTGAATTTTATTATAAATTTTCCATTTTTTAAGTGCGTATAAACAAAGACAACCACTGCTTTCATTTAATTCACACTGAGAGTTAGAAGAAAAATGAACCTAGACCCCCTCCAAATTCACTCCACTTCCGGTTTTCTTTTCCGCCTATAGAAAAGACGGAAATCAAATTAGTTATTCTGATATTTTTTATGGTTATCACGCACCAAGCCCGAAGCCAATGTGCTTATAAATTCACCAAAAATCCTTTTCAACAATAAGTAAGCGCTTTCAAATTTTACTATGCACAAATTGGCATAGCGTTTTCCTCGCAACCCACTTCACGAGACCAAATAAGGCTCTGATTCGATTTGTTCTTTAAGTCCTTAAGAAAACCTTTCAATCCAATAAGAAAGCGCTTTCAATAATAAGGAAAAAATTAAGAGAAAGTGCCTTGTACTGACTCTGTTCCCCATTGCTTGATCACTATATTAATTGTAGAGCTAGCCTATGTATATAGGTCGAAATTGCACGTATCTACAAAACATGAGGCTCGTCACCACAAAGAAAGCGCTTACTTTTACTAATGTGGAGTCAGTCACTAAATGTGAGAAAACAATCCGATATGATGCTTTCCGCACTACAAATCGCTAACCAGATCACAGTTCACCGTCGTGGATCGTGTCTACAACACTCGAATTACCATCAGATGGGCGCTTTGTAGTATAGTGAGTGGAAGTCATTGAAGAAATTTCCAATAATTTCAACAAGATTGAATGATAGGATCGCGAATTGATTACGATAAAAGAAGTCGCTGAGTTAGCTCAGGTCTCGCAAGCAACAGTGTCAAGGACACTGAACGGTCACTCTTCGGTTAAAGAAGCTAACAAACAAAAAGTGTATGCCGCAATGGAAGAATTAGGTTACCAACCTAATACGTTTGCGCAGGCACTCGCCTCAAACCGCTCTTGCAGTATTGGTATGCTTGTCGGTACGCTTGATGGTCCCTTTTATGGGCCAATGATGCACGAAGTCGAAAAGGTCGTTCGCTCGGAAAACTATCACCTGATTATTACTAGCGGCCACGAAGAGTATGATGAAGAACATGAATCAATTCGTTTTCTTCGCTCAAAGAAAGTGGATGGGCTGGTGTTGACTGTCGATACCCTATCGGACAGTGAACTTCTTGAGATCTCGCGCCAAAATGAAGCGACAGTACTTATCAACCGCTACATTCCTGAAATGGCTGACCGCTGTGTATGGCTCGACAATGAAAAAGGTGGGTTTTTAGCCACTGAGTATCTGATTAAAAAAGGTCATACACAAATTGGATGTATCAGTGGTCAGCTAAGTAAAGTCGATAGTCGCGACCGTCTGCAAGGATATCGCAATGCATTGAGCCATTACGGTGTCGACTACAATCCCAATGCTGTTGTCGAGGGCCGATTTGACCATCAATGTAATCATGATGCCATTCGTCGTTTGTTAGATCGAGATATCCCGTTAACCGCCATCTTCTGTATGAACGATAATATCGCGATGACCGCCTACACGTTATGTTTGGAACGCGGACTCCGCGTTGGTGAAGATATCTCAATTATCGGATTCGATAACGTACCCTTTGGTCAGCACATGACTCCAGGTTTAACAACTGTAGATTTCCCAATTCAAAAAATGGCTACCGCGGCAGCTAAAAAAGTAATGGCGATTGTTAAAGGCAAAAGTAGTGCTTCGCAACCCATCGAGCCTATCGAACCGACTATCATCAGCCGAGGGTCGGTGAAAAACCTCGCTTAAATGACGAAAGGTTAAACCTTTATTACGCTCAGAATATAAAAAAAGGCAGGACAACTAAATTGTCCTGCCTTTTTGTTTGCCCTGATATCTAGTTAATGTGTGGCTAGATAACCAGTTTTTCTGCTGGAATCGTCACGTAAACAGCTTTCACCTGACCACTGCGATCAAAAATATGCTTACTTAGATTCTCTGGAATCATGTTCGATACTTTTTCAATCGTAGGCCCATTGGTTAGCTCAACAGTCAAAGATACGTCATGTTGTTCTTCACTCAATGTGTATACAAACGGAACCTGGCATAGCGTAAACGCTAGGCTCCCCACATTCACATCGATACGATTCGCCTGACCTTGCAAATCAAAGTACTCAAATGCCACAGGTTCAGTCAAAAACTCGTTTTCTGACAATAAGTTAGGCGTAATCTGGATTTCTCCATCTGTCACGGTAATACCCAGCTCGCCAAAGCGTGTAATCACCTCTTCTTTAACCTGACCAGTCATACCTGGCTGCTGTGCACCCGCTTGTTTTGGCGTATGCGAATATGGATCCGTTGGGAACGCACCGTACACTTCTGGTGTTTTGTTAAAGCCAATGCCTTCACGCACTCGGTAGTAGAACTCACCCAATTGCTTAGTCTTGTCACTGTTACCTAGCTCTACCCATGCTTGCTGGTAGTTCTCTTGAACCGCAAGTAGAAGTTTAGAGACCATGTGCCAATAGATACAACCTAAGCCCTCATAACCAAACATAGTACCAGAGCGACCTGTAAACGCTTTGTGGTTGAAGGTTTGCTCATAGATATCAGACACTTCAGCCCACTCTTTGCGACCAAAGCGAGGGTAATCCTCAGCAACAGTTGCAATACGAGCCTCTAAAATCGCTGCGTTCTCGAAATCAGCATTAAAATGAACTCGGTTCTCAATATCTTGATTAACGATTCGTTTATCGTCATTCGCCAGCATCGCCTGAAGCAGCTCACTATTATCAACAAGGTTCTTAGTGATATGGTTCTTCTTCAAAAATGCCGTTAGATCACGATCCGGGTACAGCATGAAGCTCAATTGATCTTCACGGAACATCTCGCTATCAAACAGCTTAGTCAGCAAATCTACCGCTTGTGTCGCATCCAGAATACCCGCACTTAGGATGGCAACCTGCCCTTCCAGCATTGGATATAGATATTCGACATTCGCACCATCACCTTGAAGATCAAGGATGTTGTAGGCATTGTACAGGCCATCATCGCGCTTGTTGCTATGGATGGTGTGGTCAAGCAAAGTCTTAGATACGCGAAGTAACTCTTCAACTTCTGTCATCTCCAGCGTCGATTTACCTGAGAAACCGTTGGCATAAACGCCCATACGATACTCTTCAGCGACTTTAGCCAATTTCGTGAGCAGCGATTTACGAGACTGAGGTGTAATTTTCTCAACTCGCAGCGACGCTGCTGCTTCAGACAATACCTGACTTGTCTTGGTTAGCCATACTGCCACTTCGCTCGATAGCGCAACATTAATTGGAGCGCGGCAAATTAGCTTCTGCATAAAGGTGACATAGCGACGCATGTAGTACAACGTCACCATCGAAAGACCGTTACCCACAATAGCGTTGTTGGCATCATTCCACTCTGGACGTTGCGTGTTAAGCCAAATACCACCATCAATAACGAAGTTGCTTAGCTTAGACAACAGCGGTACAAGGAGCTTCTCAAGTAGGTTCACTTGATAAACATCGCCATTTTCGCCCATCACCAATCGACCGTCGCTACCTAGTGAATCGGTAAGCTCTTCCGTCGCGGCTTGCTTTTGCTCATTAAAGGCAACCGTATCTTTCGGATTAGCAAACAGCTGCTCAACACCCGCAATTTCATACGGTACATTCGCATAACTGTAGGTTTCTTCACTCAGCCATTCAATCAGGTCATTGCTTTGATACTTATCCGCAAGCTCTAGGAACTTGAGTAGATAGATGATTTGGTGGTCACCCCAGTAGCCAATGTTGCTCCACGGATCATCCAAATCAAGTAGCTCCCAATCCACGCCTTCTTTGGTAATGCGGTAAGGGTTATAGCCATCGATCGTCGACGCATTTACAAACTTAGCGACAAATGAACCGATAAAGTTTGGATAGCTCAAGGCCATCGCTTCCCAGTTCTGGAAGATGTCACGCCAGTTACCTTGGTATGCCAACAAACGCTGTCCCTCGTCGTCACGCACCTTGATTTCAAAATGGTTCCATGGGCGGCTTGGGTCACCGTGACGACGACCAAAGGTGAGTGGCAAGTATTCGTAGGCCATACGCAGAAGCTGTTGATCACCTGTCTCTTTCGCCATCGACACTAACTGCGGATGCGATAGGTTTTCTGGAAGCGTGCGTAGCAGTGCTGAATGTTTCTCTACGACTCTTTTGTTGATGCGTGTAAATGTAGCGAGGACATCATCCGCATCCAGCTTATAACCAGAGACAAACACGCCGCCACGCATATTGTTAAATAGCACATTCGCGTAGTGATGAACGGCAGTCTCTTCCGAAGAGGTTAACTGCCACGCGTCTGCACCCGCCATAAGCTGTTTCAGCTCATCTTGGTTTGCTTGGACATCTTGCTTAACCGTTACCGCGATTTCATCGTCTAAAACCATCTGATTCTTCAATGCAGCAACATCTGCATGGGACTTATCGATATCAGCCACCATCAGCCAAGATTCCGTTTCACCCGCCTCAAGTACTAGAGATTGAGTGATAAGGAAGGCACCACGTTCACCGCGAGTTAATGGTTGGGCATCAAGTGGTTGCCCTTTACGGAACCTAGCAACGTCTTTGGCATTAAGAGAAATTTGCTGCGCTTTTTCTGCAATACCGAATACCGTCGTCGCTCTTAGAGATTCCGCTGGTTCAGCACGATCGCTAAGCTTGGCATACATGCTGTAGGTTGCCATCGGTAGATCATCGATTCGCTCATTCCATTTATAAGCATCGACCAGTGCGCTGCGTGTTTGCAGCGCTTGAAGCGGCGCGCCAGACGGAAGTAGGTTTTGAATACCATCAATAATCTCAAATTGAACCTGTTCATCACCTAGGTTCGTCACATGTGTTTCGCGCACAAAACCAAATTTATCCGACGTAGACCAACTGTATTGATAGCGAAGGCCCAAGGTGTGGTTTAGTTCTTCAAATAAGATCTTGTCGCCGACAGCATTTTTGTAAAGGTTGCGCTGCACTTGATACAAGCCGTCATGGTGCGGGTTGAAAGGTTCCCATAGTGCAGGTGCCCCATCGCTAGTCGCCACACGAATAACGGCTTTAGCGCCTGTGTTGTCCGAATTTTCATGAATATGATCAACAGAGCGATACGGGAAAAGTGCATTCTCTGGACGAATACGCCCCGCGGACAAGCTGCCTGTTGATGAAATAAACAACCAATGGTTACTGGCAGAGACAACACTGATAAAAAACGGTGCCATCTGATCGACATTAGAAATCTGGTAAAAACGTTCTTCGTTGAGAGTGATAAATTTTCCGTTCACTTCAAACGCTTGATTAGCTTGTAATTGTTCCATAATTTGGTCACTTCTGATTTTTTTGTAAGCGCTTTCTTTAGAGCGCAAAATTTTTGGGATTCTTTAAACTACATGTTGTGGCAACGTACAAAGTGTTGCTCGGAGATCTGCGTGGTTTCAGGCATCTCTTTCGTACAGATTTCGCTTGCGTTCGGGCAGCGTGTAGCAAAAGGACAACCGACACTTGATGGCTTCCATAAAGGGATCTCCCCTTTCTTCACAGCAAGATCGCGTCGACCTGCGTTGCCCACTTCTGGTACCGCCGAGAGCAGTAGCTTAGAGTATGGATGCTGTGGGTTTTGCGTCACGCTATCACTTTCGCCCCACTCCACCATGTGACCGACATACATGACGGCTGTCTTCTCTGCAAAGTAGCGAGCAGTCGCAATATCATGGGTGATGTACATAAATGAAATGCCGTGCTTATCTTTTAAGTCAGCCATCAGGTTCAAAATACCAAGGCGCACAGACACATCGAGCATTGAGATAGGCTCATCTGCTAGGATAACCTCAGGATCAACAGCAATAGCACGTGCAATAGCAACACGCTGTCTTTGACCACCACTGAGCTCATGTGGGTACTTCTCTGCTGTCTCTTTTACCGGAGTCAAACCCACCAGCTCAAGCAAATCATAGACTAGCTGCGGGATAGCTTTCTTATCTGCGCGATTGTGAATCATCAAAGGGCGCGCGATATGGTGATAGATGGTATGAACTGGGTTAAGCGAGCCAAACGGGTCTTGGAAAATCATTTGCACCTGACGTGCATATTCCAATTGACCATTCTGCTCAATGTATTCATTGATCGGTACACCTTTAAAATGGATATCGCCAGCCGTCTTGTCATAAATCTGAGTCAAGATACGTGCACCCGTGCTCTTACCGGAGCCCGATTCGCCTACGATTGCCAAAGCTTCACCTTTACGAAGCTCAAACGACACGTCATTTACTGCTCGCATTAGGTTCGACTTCACTGATTGGCCCAGAGGAAAATCTTTAACTAAGTTTTTTACCGATAGGATGACTTCGTTACTTTGCATCATTACTTCCTTAAACCAGATGACAAGAGACTTGACGACCATTCGCCAGAGCAGAGAGCGCAGGCTCTACCGATTTACACTTCTCAAAACACTCTCCACAGCGAGCTTGGAAGTTACACCCTGTCGGGATATCGAGTAGGTTCACTGGATTACCAGGAATGCCGTATAGACGCTCTTTTGGACCGTGAATTGTAGGGAATGAAGCTACCAAGCCTTTGGTATATGGATGTTCTGGAGCACCAAACACCTGCTGAGCATCACCCAGTTCAATTAGGTTACCTGCGTACATCACACCAATTCGGTCAGCAATTTCACCCATCAAGCTCAAGTCATGGCTGATGAACAAAATTGAAAAGCCAAACTTAGTTTTAAGGTCATACAACTCGTTAAGAATTTCACGTTCGACAACCACATCCAATGCCGTGGTTGGCTCATCCATAATGATGAGCTTAGGCTCAAGGGCGAGTGCTACGGCAATAACCACACGCTGACGCATACCACCACTCAATTGGTGCGGGAAGCTACCCATGCGGTCACCGTGAATCCCAACAATGGATAGCAACTCAACAGCCTTTTCATGGGCTTGCTTGTAAGGAATCTTCTTGTGAGCCAAGATAACATCCGTTAGCTGCTCACCGATGGTAATTACAGGGTTAAGCGAGTTCATAGCACTTTGAAACACGACAGACACATCGTTCCAGCGGAACTGGCGCAATTTGCGGTCGTTCATTTTCAGCACGTCTTCGCCTTTATATAAGATTTCACCTTCTGAAATCAGTGCAGGTGCTTTGTGCAAACGAGAGATAGCAAACGCGAGCGTACTTTTACCGCAACCAGACTCACCAGCAATACCCAGCGTCTCCCCTTCTTTAATAGTCAGGCTGACGTTATTGACCGCGCGAGCAACGCCATTTGGCGATACATAGTCGACACATAGATTATTGATTTCGAGTAATGCGCTCATCGTAGGCCTCTCTTCTTATCTGCTTCTTTTTTCAGTTTGTGCCACAGTTTGATGTGTGGACCCGTACGAAGTTTCGGGTTACTCACTTGGTCAATCGACATGTTGATCAGTGCTAATGCACCACCTGTGATTGCTAGCGCCATTGCTGGAACCATCATTTCCCACCAAGCACCTGTGTATAGTGACGATGACGTTTGTGCCCAGTACAACATTGAACCCCAACTCACTTCTGTCGCATCACCAAGACCAAGGATACCCAAGCCAGCCTCAGCGCCCATTGCGTAGATAACTGTGCCCAAGAAGCCACCAAACACGATAGAGATTAGGTTTGGTAAGATCTCAACAAGAATGATGCGGATCTTTGACTCACCCATTACCTCGGCAGAAATAATGAACTCCTTATTACGAATCGCCATTGTCTGAGAACGTATCACCCTCGCGCCCCACGGCCAGGAGGTGATACCGAGCAACACGGTAATAACGAGGGACCCCACCTGCCCTAAGAATGCTGCTAATACTATGAGTAACGGAAGCTGTGGAAACACCAGAAATACGTTAGTAAGAAAGTTCAAGCGTTCATCGATTTTGCCACCAAAATAGCCCGAAGAAACACCAACCAAAACCGCAATACTCATTGCAATAACACCAGCAGTGAGGGCTACAGTAAGCGACTTTCTCGCTCCATAAAGCACTTGGCTATAAACATCACGGCCACTACGTGTCGAACCAAGTACGTGCTCAGCGTTTGGCGCAACATGAGGGCGTGCTACGCGGCGTTCTGGATCATGAGTTGCCAGTGCAGGTGCAAAAATAGCTCCAGCAAGAACAACGGTAAGTAGAAATCCTCCAATGATCGCAGGTGGGTTTCCGTAGAAGAAGGCGTAAACCTTACCTAGTTTCGATTTGATGTTTTTCCATGAGAAAGCAGATTCTCGTACCGCGAGCTTCGACTCGTGGTCATATTTATGCGCGTCTATTAACTTTTCCATAATACGGCCTAGTTGGAAATTCGTGGGTCTAGCCAAACGTATAGAAGATCGGCGATAAAGTTAGCAGTCAGAACTGCGGTCACTAAGATAAGCAGAATGGCTTGGATTAGCGGATAGTCACGAGCAACGATGCCTTTAAGCAGAATGTTACCCAAACCTTGGTAGTTAAAGACCACCTCAGTCATGATTGAGCCTGCAAATGAGAAACCAATCGCCATTGCGATAGCCGTCGCAACTGGCAAGATGGCGTTACGACCTGCATAGCGGTACATCACGCGGAAGCTACTCAGTCCTTTAGCTTCAGCCATGGTGACATAGTCTTCGCCCAATACGTTGATCATGGCGTTACGCATGTTGAATACCCAAGTCGCGATTCCGACCACCACCATAGAGCCAACCGGCAATACAGCATGTTTAGCGACGCTTGCGATGAACTCCCACGTCCAACCTGGTTCTAGTGAAGGGTCGTAGGTATACGCAAGTGGTAGTAACTCCATCTTCAAACCGAAGAAGTAGAACAAAAGCAGTGCGGTTACGATGTATGGGAAGTTACTGATAAATGCCAATACTGGTGGTACAACCTGACCAAAGAAGCCTTCGCGGCGATACGACGCGTAAGTACCAATGCTGACACCAATGATGAGTGCAACAATGAGAGAGCCTAGAGCTAGGAACATGGTCCAAGGAAGTGCCATCGCGATGACGTCAGACACGTTAATTGGGAACATGAGTACCGAAGGGCCAAGGTCGAGCGTGAAAACACTCTTGATGTAATGGATGTATTGAACAAATACGTTGCCATCAACAAAGCCGTACATTTCGCGAACAGCATCCATCTGAGCCGGATCCATACGTCCCTGCGCTGCTGCAAATAGTGCATCTACAGGGTCACCAGGCATGAGACGAGGCAACATAAAGTTAAACGAAATTGCGATAAGAAACGCAGTGAAATAAAAGCCAAAGCGGCGAGCTAAAAACGACATAGCAGTACCTTTTAAATGTGGGGCCTCATTCGAGACCCCAAGTGTTACGATTTACTTAAGGTGCAAGTTATTTAGGATAAGAACTCGCTTACCACCATCGTAAAATACTGGCTGAACGTAAGGGTTTTCTTCACTTGGCCAACCAACGATTTTATTCGTGTTGTATTGGAACCAAGTTGCGTTAGAGAACAGCGGAATGAACGGTAGATTTTGTGCCGTAAACTCTTGAAGCTCAGAGATGATCTCTTGCTGCTTAACTGCGTCACCCGTTTTGCCAAAGCTATCGATTAGAGCATCGATTTCAGGGCTGTTTACGCCGTGACCTGCGTGCCAAATCTTACCAACGTAAGCTGATGAGAAGTATGCTTGGTACGCCAAGATTGGGTTGGTCGATACCATTGACCAGTTGATAGACATCTTGTAGTTGCTGTCTTTAAGGTTCTTGTCATATACCGCCCAGTCGACAGTCTTAACGTTCGCCTTCACACCAACTTCATCAAAGTATTCAGTTGCCATCTGAACCACTTGAATCCAGTCCGTCCAGCCGTTTACTACTTCGATATCAAACACAAACTTGTCGCCGTTTGGCATATCACGGTAGCCGTCACCATCGACGTCTTTAAGACCAGCAGCATCAAGTAGTTTCTTCGCTTCATCTGGGTTGTAAGTCGTTAGGCCGCGATATTTATCTGTGACGCCTTGGTCGATGCTTGATTTATATAGCTCACCAATGCCACCCGCGTTGTAGTTCACCGTTGGGTAACCGTAAGCGGCAATATCAACAATCATTTCGCGATCAAGCGACATAGAAAGCGCTTGGCGAACACGGATATCATCAAATGGCGCTTCCTTCGTGTTTACATAAAGATGGATGGCGTCATTCGCTGGATACCAGAAATGGTGGTTATCAGGGTTTTGCTTCACAAACGTGCTTTCGATATCAGCAATGAAGTTTGAGCCCCAATCAATCTCACCTTTGATCAATGCTGGCTGGATTTGAGAGTTGTCGTTGTATGAGCGGAACGTCATACAATCTAGGTAAGGACGATTCTCTAGATAGTAGTTTTCGTTGCGGCAAAGCTCCATTTGTTGCGGCTTAAGATACTTAACCGTCGTCATTGGACCGCTACCAATTGGATTTGGGTTGGTAAACGTGGTTAGGTCTTCTGCTTTGCTCCAAACTTTCTTAGGAACAATGTGATAGTCCGCTAGGTTCCAAAGGAACGTCGAATCCGCTTCAGCAAGGTTAACCTTCAAAGTGCGTGCATCAACGACATCGATATTCTTAAGGTTACCGCCAGACCAAATACCTTTAAGGTCAAAAGCTGGCGCTTTTTGCGTCATTTCAAAACTAAACGCCACGTCTTCTGCTGTTAATGGGCTGCCGTCAGACCACTTAAGGCCCTCTCTCAACTTGATCGTAATGGTCTTAAGATCATCTGAGTAGTCCGCTGACTCAGCCAAACGCCAGTGCGTTTCTCCAGTCATGTTGTTGAACACCATCAATGGTTCAAACATGGTGCCGTTGTAAATATCTTTTACTGTGTATGGATTGAAGTTATCAACAAAGCCTGTGTTGATAATTGGCACAGTCAAGGTGCCCCCCTGTTTAATTTCTTCCGCTTGCGCAGTCACTGCACTACCAGTAAACAATGCACCACAAATCACTGAGGCGATGAATGTTTTCTTTTGCATCACTGTATCCTTTAGTTTTGTTTTCGGGTTTAGCGATTTCCATTTAAGTGGAACTAAAAAGTTCGGGGGTAACACCTCAAGAAAGCGCTTTCTCAGGATACTAAGTAGTCTCGACGCATTTAACAAAATCCAGACCCAAAAAGCCTGCATTGATCACACTAAAATTAACTCTTTAATATCAATAACTTAAATTAACCACAACTGGTCAAAAGAAAAACAACGGAGAAATTAACTCTTATAAATCAGTGCATTATAACCACATCATTCTAGTCTTATTTTCATATTTAGAAGTGTGATCGCTTTAACGATGTAACACAGGTTAACAAGCTAAAAAGCCTCTTCAAGATAGAAACCTCCTTGCATAGATAAACGAATAGCCGCCTTGTAATGATTCGTTATTGTTTTAATAACAGTAACTTATAATAGTTTCTGGAACTATTATTCCGTTATGTGATCTGCTCACTATCTCCACATTGGCATCCTGATTATCCTAAAAAGAAACCGCTTACTTTTGGTGATAGATGTGACAACAATAAAATCGGTACGCTTTTGGAACGGCAATAAATCTGCGTATCGTCAACAGTTTGAGTTTGATGTGCTGAGTTTATTGCTTACGGCCACCGCGGATAGCCACGGACATGCAAACATTATTGATGACAGAACTGACCTGCCTTTGGCCGAACAAGAAGGTGCGGTGTTAGAACATGGCAGCGATGTTCTTGTAACCGTAAAAGGTAATGCGAAGTTCGCGGAGAAACGATTTATAGAGCTTGCTCTTTCTGTTACCAAACAACTGCTTGGGCAAAGAATACTGTTCGCCCGTGACGACAGAGTCGCCGATTTCTCAACGACTGAAGCCATTAAGTCGATGTCTGTCGGCGTCCCTGAGACCTGGGTTGATGCCGAGCTATTTCGTCAAAATGGCTTTAATGTCGTCGAGCGAGGTGACTTCGATAGCGTTTTCAGACGCCTAACTGATGGCGAGTTTGATTTTGTTTGCTTTGGTGCCAATGAAGCGCTCGAAGTGTTTGAAAGTCGAGTGGCTAATCAATACCCCATTAGCCTAGTGGGTGGCGTGATGATCGAGTACCCCTTTCCTCTCGTTTTCTACATCAATGCGGACAATCCCGAGCTTGCCCAAAGGTTGCAGACAGGCTGTGAAATTGTCCTTGCGAGTGGAGAGTATGAAGCCCTCTACCAGCGCTATTTTTCTGAGATCGAGAACACGTTGCACTTAGCGCAACGCGAGCGACTTTTGCTCGAGAACCCGTTTATTTAACTCTCATACCAACGATAACAACCAACAAAAACAGGAATTGGAATTCATTTATGCCCCTGACTACCATCGAATCGGCAAGACAAGCTCTTGCCCCTGTCAGTCGCCAAGCCGCGACCGAAGGGATTGTTTTACTTAAGAACACCGACAACACCCTACCACTACCGTCAATGAGTAGAGTCTCTCTATTTGGTCGATGCCAAATCGACACTGTACGCAGCGGCACAGGCTCAGGTGGCGCAGTCAATGTTCCATACAGTGTCAATGCGCTCGAAGGGCTCTCCGCTCATCCATGTATCCAGGTAAACATGGACTTAGTATCCATCTATCAAACCTGGCTAGAGCAACACCCATTTGACGATGGCGGTGGTGGCTGGGCAGCTGAACCTTGGTATCAAGAGGAAATGCCACTTTCTAGCGAAGTCGTTTCACAAGCACGTAAACAAAGTGACTATGCCATCGTGTTTATCGGTCGCACAGCTGGTGAAGATCAAGACAATGCCGACGAATCTGGCAGCTATCGTCTCACCGAAACCGAATGTGACATGCTACACAAGGTGTGCGCGCAATTCGACAAGGTCATTGTTGTTCTAAACGTCACTAACATCATCGATATGTCTTGGGTTGACAGCATGGAGAACGCGGATTCAATTAAGGCGATTCTTTACAGCTGGGCAGCGGGAATGGAAGGAGGACACGCGCTTGCTGATGTATTATCAGGCGATGTGTCACCAAGCGGAAAATTAGCAGACACCATCGCTAAACAGCTCGTTGACTACCCTTCTCATGCCAACTTCGGTAATAGTAATCAAAACCTTTACTGCGAAGACATCTATCTGGGTTACCGCTACTTTTCTACGTTTAAGCCTGATGCGGTACGCTATGCCTTCGGTGAAGGCTTAAGTTACAGTCGCTTCACTCGAAAATTTGTATCCTCTTCAATTGAGGGCTCAGGCAAAAACAGAGCCATTCATTTCCACGTAGAAGTGACCAATGTCGGTGATACGCACCGCGGAAAAGAGGTGGTACAAATCTACGTTGAAGCACCACAGGGTAAGCTCGGCAAACCTGCACGAGTTCTCGCGGGTTTTGGAAAATCAAAAACGCTGGCTCCCAATGAGTCAGAGCTGATGCGCATTATTGTACCTGTGTCTACTCTCGCGTCTTATGACGACTCAGGGTGCACCGGTTATAAATCTTGCTACGTATTAGAAGCTGGTCGCTATCACTTCCATCTGGGCGGCAGTGTTCGCGAAGCCACGCTCATTGATGCCTCGTTTGATGTCGACACGTTGCAGGTAATCGAACAATTATCTGAATCTGCCGCCCCTGTCACCCCTTTCCAGCGCATAAAGCCCGCAGCTACAAGTAATGCTCTGCCTTACGCCATCGAGCACGAATCCGTCCCGACTCGTTCGATTTGCATGGAAACGCGTATTTCAGAAAGACTACCTGTCGATATCGAAATCACAGGTGACACGGGTATTAAACTCAAAGATGTCGCCTCAGGCTCTGCGTCAATGAGTTCATTTGTAGCTCAGTTCACTCCAGCCATGTTGGCCACCATTGTCCGTGGTGAAGGCATGTGTAGCCCTAAAGTAACACCGGGAACTGCAGCGGCATTTGGCGGTGTTAGTGATGCGCTTTTCGATTTTGGTATTCCAGTAGCCGCAGCAGCGGATGGCCCTTCTGGCATACGCATGGACAGTGGTCATAAAGCCACGCAAGTACCGATTGGCACTTTGCTCGGTTGTACGTGGAATACCGAACTTAATGAACACCTGTTCTACCTAGTTGGTGGCGAGCTACAAAGCTACAACATCGATACTCTACTTGGTCCTGGAATCAATATTCACCGCCACCCGCTCAACGGGCGCAACTTTGAGTACTTCTCTGAAGACCCATTACTGACTGGTTCTATGGCTGCAGCTCAAGTAGGCGGCTTAAAGAAAGCTGGCGTATCGGGCACAATCAAGCACTTTGCTTCAAACGATCAAGAAACATCGCGATTTGATGTCGACAGCGTCATGTCTGAGCGTGCTCTTCGTGAAGTGCACATCAAGCCTTTTGAGCTCGCGGTCAAACATGGTGGTGCTACCACTATCATGACATCTTATAACCCAATCAATGGTCACTGGGGGGCGTCAAATTACGATCTTAACACTTCCATTCTACGAGGAGAGTGGGGCTTTGACGGCATCGTCATGTCTGACTGGTGGGCAAAAATGAACCACCCTGTGCACGGTGGTGACGAGGCGAAGACATTCACCTCTTACATGGTTCGCGCTCAAAACGATTTGTATATGGTTGTCGATAACGATGGCGCCGAGCGCAATGCCATGAAAGATGACACGCTAGCTGCACTCGAATCCGGTACGCTGACGCTTGGAGAACTGCAGCGCAGCGCTATGAATATCTGCCGATTCTTAATCAACACACCGGCTATGCAGCGCCCTATCGAGAGGTATAACCCGGTTAAACCATTTACCGCAAAACAACAGGCACCAGATGGACAATCGCATACCATAGAACAACCTGTGAAGCTCGCGACGTCAAGCGATACCTCTGTAGTGATCAATGTAGAAAAAGCCGCCAAGTATCTAGTGAGCATCCAAGTGAGCTACGATCGCAACGAGCTGGCACAGTCCTCTTGCAGCTTAAGTTTTAATGGCGAGTACAGTATGTCGCTTTCAACCAACGGCACGGATGGCGAAATCACGGATATTGATGGCTTGATCGTCGATCTAGAAACGGGTTGGTATGACGTTGGCGTTGCTTTTGTAAAACCAGGACTCACTCTACACCACATTGCTTTTAGTGAAATCAAATAGTCACGATTCGAACTCAATCAAAAAGGGCTAATCCATGGATTAGCCCTTTTTGCATCTGTAGATACTACCGTTATCAACTAGGCTGTTGCCTGACGATGATTGATCACCCACAGTCGAATATGGTCGTACGTTAAGTTAAACAAGAATGCGTAGACGGTAACAAAAATGGTCACGCCAATGTCCATCAAAAACGCCTGCCATAAATTTACACCTAGCATGTACGCCATGACGGGTACTGTGGCTATCAATAGTCCAGCTTCAAACAGTAGCACGTGAACAACTCTAACCATCACGGTTCGTTCTACACGCTCACCTTTTACGAAGTAGTCGAAGATAAGATTGAAGATATAATTCCAACACATCGCCATTGTCGCGATAACAATCATGGTCCCTGATAGTCGAGTGACATCATGATCAGTAAAAATGGCTAAACCCGCAATAGATAAGCTCACTGCTAACACTTCAAACAATACTGAATGAAAGACTCTTTCAAGCACTCCCATTTTCAACTCCTCATTTTCTGTTCTTTGTTTAATAATGAATTGACAATGATTATGCCTGCCTAAAATTAGATAGAAAGTTAACAACCATCACACATCGTGATACCTTTGAAATAAATCTGTGATTTGGAATCGCTATGTACAGTTTCGAACAGCTTAAAGTCTTTGTTGCCGTGTGCGAATACGGCTCTTTCTCAGCCGCAGCACGCAAACTAGGTCGAGCACAATCAGGCGTTAGCCAGGCAGTATCAAACTTAGAAATCGCGATTGACCAAACCCTATTCAGTCGAGAGAAAAATACGCCTGAACTGACTGACAACGGCAAAGCGTTATTGCCAATCGCCCGTTCAATACTTCACCAGCAACAGTATTTTGATCAGAAAGTGGATTCCTTGGCGAACGATTATGAACATGAGCTGGTGATTGCTGCCGACGAAAGCTTAATGAGCAAGACTCTGCTCTCCATTCTTGCTCCTCTTGCAAACCAATATCCTGTTACCAACTTCGAAATCATCACTGCCTCTACGTTTGATGTCGAAAAATTGGTTCGAGACGAAGTTGCGCAGATAGGCATCGTCTATGCCGACGGTGAGTTGCGAGTGGATATGGATTTCTTCGTACTTGGACAAGCCAGATTTCTGACGGTTGTCGCGCCCGATCATGCCCTAGTAACACTGCCCATAGTCAAAGATTCTGACCTTAAAGCGTATCGCCAATGCGTACATCGTAGTTCGGATAAACAGGAGCTTTGGTTTACTTACGGCATCAGCACCAATGTTTGGTATGCGAACACACATCAAAACCTTGTAGACATGGTATTGCAGGGAATCGGCTGGTCAAACCTACCTGAGATGTTGGTTAAACAGCCCATACAAGACGGGAAGCTCATCGCCCTACCCGTTGCGCATGAGAAAAGTGGCTGGGTGACGACGGTCGGTTGTTTAGTCTCCCGTCGTCATGCCAACGGTCCAGTGCTTTCAGAGCTTATTGGGTTATTGCAAAAACACCAATTTGTTAACGACCACTGGAAGTAGCTGCAGGTGGACATCAAAGCTTGAAACTTGACAATAAAGTCCGAAACGTTTCGATGTTTTTTGTCGTGATTTGAACTACTTCTCCTAATCAGCATAGTGTCTATGAAAGTGGGGTCTTACCAACTTAGCCAACTTAGCCAACTAGTTCGAATAGGCCGTTTCATTTCCATTTTTTAACCTACCGAAGAAACGTGTTCTCTGTTAGAGTCACCGTCAACTACGCTATTTAATAAAGACACCCATAAATCGCATGTGATTGATGGGATTTTTATTCACCCTTAGAACTCATTTTAGGAATCCCTAGTGACTAACAACGAAATTTTACGTCGTATCCAACACGCGTTAAACCTTAAAAACGCACAGATAATGAAAGCTTTCGGGCAGGCCGAAGTCACTGTGGCTCACGATAAAGTGGCAAACTGGTTAAAAGATGAAAGCGACAAATCTTACGTTAAGATGAAGGATCAAGAGTTAGCGGTATTCTTAAATGGCTTTATTAACCTCAAGCGAGGAAAAAAAGACGGCGAGCAACCTAAGCCAGAAGTCTCGTTGACCAACAACATGATTTTCATGAAGCTGCGCATTGCGCTAGACATGAAAGCAGAAGACGTGTTGGACGTACTAGAAGTGGTTGGTATTAGTTTAAGTAAATACGAAATTGGTGCGTATTTCCGCAAGCCAAACAACAAAAACTATAAACAGTGTGAAGACCAACTGCTGTGCGACTTCTTAAATGGTGTGCAGTTTACCAATCGTCCCGATTCTGAAGAGTTTACTGGGTAGTTTTTATCTCGAATCGAACGTGATAATTGACTAAAAAAGCGAGAACCATTTTATTTGGCTACTCGCTTTTATCATGTTAAAGGCCGATATTAGAGCTACACAATCACGTTTACTTATTGTCTTTGCAACGATAATTCGTTTTGGCTCGTTATGAAAGTTGAGCATAGACCTTATCATCTATGCGGTTCCTAAAAGCTGTAGGCCTTGGTTGATTTCGTTCATTCGTCATCCTTTTTATGTTTACCGAAGATGAATGGGACTCCCAGAAGGAACGTTATAACCAGATAACCTAAGTACTCCATAATCACCTCGTTATTTTCTGTTGGAACGCAGGTAAAAACGCCTCTTTACCGACTTGAGAGAGAGCCCAACGCCATACCTTTGAGGTTACCTTCTCGCGTTTTCCTTCATGCCGCACACAGGTTCTTACCATTTGCAGAGTTAAGTAAGGGAAGAGTCTGCATACCTTTGAATCTATACGTATTATATGCGCAACACCGTTTTCCTCGGTTCTAGATATGGATGACTCAGTAGTCGAGTACCACCAATTCCCGGGAAACCAGTCTTGGTTGCATTGGTCTAGGTCATGATTCGGTAGGCCATAGCTCTCAATAACAGTCCGCAGTGTTGAATCGATGGTTGTATGCATTGGCAAGCCTCTTTACGTTTAACTAGATCGATATGGTGCTTGCAGAGGATAGACGTGATCTATCCCCCCAATGAATGGAGTGAACTTTGGTTCACTGATAAATCGTATTAATGAAAAGGCGGATAAGTTAGATTGAGTTGTACATGGTGATTGATACCGGGAGATCTCTTCTAAAGCACAAAAGCTCTATGTCTTTTGGGAATGTTTAGACCTGATTGATACCTAAAGAACCGGGCGCGTCACTAAGCGACTTATCCATAACAAAAATTGTCCGCACCCTCCAAAAACCTCCGTCATCCCCTTGAAAAAGGGGATCTCATTCAGCGCGTCGCGGAGTTGATTTATGCGACTTAGTCGAATACTTTCAGTCACCTACACTCTGTAGGAGATCCTCACTTTCGTGAGGATGACGGTTATATGGGTATGTTGGAAATGAATGGATCTAGAGCATTTATGTCCAAAGATATGTTGTCGAGGCAAGCTCTAACTCGCCGATGCCCCAATTCGGTGTTTCAAACCATACCCAAAATCACCGTCATCCCCTTGAAAAAGGGGATCTCATTCAGCGCGTTGAAAAGTTGAATTACGTGACTTAGTCGAATATTTTCAGTCACCTACACGTGGTAGGAGATCCTCACTTTGGTGAGGATGACGAATATCTGGTGAGCGGAGGGGTTGGAATCAACAAGAAACTTTTTTCCAAAAGTGATTTTCAAACTTTGTTGTCCAACGACAGTACCAAGCGACAACTTATTCTCGTTGCCAACGTATGTTCGCTATGACAACGTCTAGTGTTCCTTTAGTCTTGATGCCAAAAGGGATTTGGATTTGTTTCAACGCTGCCGAATTAGAAGCAACCGAAGTCACGGGAATCACGACGGTTTTAAACTCGTCATTGGCGTGAAGCTGTTCGGTAATGTCTAACTTGGAAAACTGGCTACGAACCTCATTACTTTGCCTCTCAATGAAGAGATAGACTGGCTCGCTACTAGGTGAGATGACTTTTGCATCAAACGCGATACTGCCAGACTCATAGAACTGAGCAAAGTTTTCAGGCTCTTGATCACCAGTTGCCATTGTTAGTACCGCATCTCCACCCAGAAAGTTCACGTGAACGGCATCCTGCTGCTGTTGGTAGTTATAGGGCTTGGTAGAAATCGCGCTAAGTTGAAGGGCGTTATTGCGTGAAACATTTATACCCTCTGAGTGGTCGCCATCTTCTACTTTCATTTGATAGTCGCCAATAGACGCCCTCACTCCATACAAATGCTCGGTATTGACGTCTGCAGATCCCGCAAGCTCATTAGTGGTATCTAGAGGAATGTTAGTGAGATCCCTTGTTTGCAGTTTATCCGAGTAATTAAGCCCGTAGCCGTACTCAAACAGAGGTCGATGCTCACCGTTCGGACACTGTTCAAACTCTGGAACATCATAGTCTGGGATATGTAATGGTTGGCGACTAACCATCGCGCCTAATTTAGTATTGGGCCAACTGTAAGATAACGTCCCTTGAAAATCGAACCTTGGGTTACCAGCATCGTCAGCAATCAGCACATCAGTAATCCCCGCACCTTCACTGCCTGGTAGCCAAGCAGCAACGAAAGCGTCTGATTTTGCTATCTCCTCATTGAGGTAAAGAGGACGACCGCTGAATAAAATCGTAATCACGCGCACTCCGTGTTGGTGAAGCAGACGGATCTTCTCTGCATCTTTACGATAACTGCGCTTCAGCTTGGCAAACTCCAACGTCTGCCATGGTTTGATATCTCCCATCATCTCAGCGTATGGGTCCTCACCGATGACAACGATAGCGACATCTTGTTTTGAAAGCGGTACATCTAACGACGGACTATAAGTGACATTGTCACGCCCAAGTTCTTCGATCAATGCCATTTTAACCGTCGTCGCACCAGGAAAGTCATCTAAGCTGTTCTCATCGCCCTGCCATGTCAGGTTCCAACCTCCGGATTGCTTTTGAATATCATCCGCTCCGCTTCCAGTAAGAATCACGCGTTGAGTGGGGTGCAACGGCAGGATTTGCCCTTCATTTTTTAACAATACCAAAGATTTACGAACGGCCTCACGCGCGACAGATCTATGCTCTGGAGCTCCTAGTATGTTTTGCTTACCCGCGAGTGAACGCTTTGAAGGGCTGGGCTTATTCCAAAGTCCCGCACGCATCTTCACCCTGAGGATACGCGTCACCGCATCATCAACACGACTCATGGGTATGACGCCAGATTTAATATCCGCTAACGCCTTTTCGTATACCGCTATCCAGTGTTCATAGACAGGCACCATCATTACGTCGTTACCTGCATTGATAGCGTATGTCGCGTCACCATCAGAACACTTGCTGACTTCAGCATGACCATGCCAATCCGTGACGACAAAGCCATCGAATCCCATTTTTCTTTTGAGAACGTCGTCAATGAGATAGCGACTGCCATGGATTTTGTGATTATAGGCTGTGCCGTCTTGTGGTGAGTGATCGTAGTTAGCAAGATTGACCCAAGAATTGAAAGAAGACATCACCACTTGAGCGCCGGCTTCTAATCCACTGAAATAGCCCATTGCATGAATATTGCGAAGCGAAGATTCATCATAGTGATTTCTACCCCTATCCTCCCCGTCAAGCGTTCCGCCATCTCCAACCCAATGTTTGACGTTAGAAATAACACGCTGGTCACCTTTGAGTTCTTCTGCGGATCCTTGCAGACCTTTCACCATTTTTGATGCATACAAGTAAGTAATCTCTGGGTCTTCTGAGTAACCTTCATAGACTCTACCCCATCTTAGATTTCTTGGGACGGCAACCGTAGGAGCAAATGTCCAATCTAGCCCAGTTACCGCGACCTCTTTGGCCGTAATGACGCCTATTATTTCAATGAGTTCTGGATCCCGAGCGGCTCCTAAGCCAATATTGTGTGGAAAGACGGTCGCCGAGAAGACATTGTTGTGTCCATGAACGGCATCGGTCGCCCACATAAATGGGATTCTGAATGGACGGTCTCGATACGCCTCTTCTACCGCGTGCCAAAGATCATCGGCAAGCGACACCCACTCACTCGCACTTGCCCGCTTGTTCTCATTCGGCCACGCGCCTCCTCCGTTCAATATGGAGCCGAGTTTGTACTGCTTTGCCAATTCGGGCGTGACACCTCGAAGATCAGGTTGAATCATTTGACCTAGCTTCTCTTCAATTGTCATCAGAGAAACCAGTCTAGCCACCTCTGTCTCAATCAAGGGGTCTTGCTTAATCGCAGAGTCAATGCGCGGCCAATCTTCGAAGTGTGGCAGTGAGTGGTGCATATCTATTTCCTATTTACATTAGGTATACTCTATACTTTACAGTACTTTAGATAACTAGCGTCCCAAGTTATGTGCGGATGCTTTTCCTATTGTCATTTCTCTTTTGACATCCATCACAGATAGCGAATCTTAAAGGGCAAAACATGCAGACTCCCTCCGAGACAAAACAACAACGCAAAAACTTGGGGATCTTGATTGAACTACTCGCCTTTATTCGACCCTATCGTATGAAGGTGTTTGCGGCACTTATCGCTTTAATCGTTACCGCAGGGTTAACGCTCTCTGTCGGTCATGGTGTTCGAATCCTAATAGACCAAGGATTCACGCGGCAATCTCTGTCCGACCTTGAAAACGCTATCCAGTTTATTCTGGTCATCACATTATGCATTTCAATTGGCACCTTTTTCCGCTTCTACTTAGTCTCATCAGTTGGCGAACGCGTGAGTGCCGACATTCGCCAAGCCGTGTTTGACCACATTATTACGCTGCACCCAAGCTACTTTGAAACCAATGGCAGCGGCGACATTATGTCTCGTATCACAACAGACACGACGCTACTGCAAAGCATCATCGGCTCGTCATTTTCCATGGCAATGCGTAGCGCGTTGATGTGCGTAGGTGCCATCGTCATGCTATTTGCCACCAATATCAAACTGACGCTAATTGTACTTGCCTCCGTGCCATTTATTTTAGTTCCTATTTTGTTTTATGGCAGACGAGTTCGAGCCCTTTCAAGACAAAGCCAAGACTCAATGGCAGATGTAGGAAGCTATGCCGGGGAAGCCATTGAACATATCAAAACCGTGCAGAGCTATAGCTTTGAAGCGCAAGAGCGCGCTTCGTTCGCCACTGAAGTAGAACGCGCTTATGAGATAGGTCGACGACGAGTAAAGCAGCGCGCTATTCTCATCTCTGGTGTCATCGTGATTGTCTTTAGCGCGATCGCAGGCATGTTGTGGGTAGGTGGCAGCGACGTTATCAATGGCGTTATGTCAGCAGGAGATCTGGGGGCATTTGTGTTTTACGCTATTATGGTTGCCTCCTCTCTCGCCACTATTTCTGAAGTCTTGGGAGAACTACAAAGAGCAGCCGGTGCAACCGAGCGATTAATTGAAATCCTGCAGGTAGAAAGTCACATCACGGCTCCAACGGAAGAGGTGCTCTCCCCTGATACATTGCGCCCAGAAGTCGCCTTCAATCAAGTTGTCTTCCACTACCCTTCTAGACCGACACAAGCGGCTGTTGAATCGCTTGATCTTGTTGCCGAAGAAGGGAAAGTACTCGCGCTTGTGGGGCCATCTGGAGCAGGTAAAACAACCTTATTTGAACTGATGCAACGATTCTACGACCCAGAAAGCGGACAAGTCACGCTTGGCGGAGTTGATATCAAACGTTTCGATCCGCTTGAGCTTCGCAAACAGATGGCATTGGTTCCGCAGCAGCCTGCACTGTTCAGTAATGATGTGTTTCACAACATTCGATATGGCAACGCAACCGCCACTGATGAAGAAGTGATTGAAGCCGCGAAAAAGGCGCATGCGCACGATTTTATTATGAACTTACCTGACGATTATGGCAGCTTCTTGGGAGAACGAGGAGTGCGACTCTCTGGCGGCCAACGTCAACGTATTGCCATCGCCAGAGCGATTCTAAAAGATCCAAAGATCCTATTATTGGATGAAGCCACCAGCGCCCTAGATAGCGAAAGCGAACATCACGTTCAACAGGCACTGGACGAGCTAATGCAAGGTCGCACAACCATTATCATCGCGCACCGCTTATCCACCATTCAGCATGCCGACCAAATTGCGGTACTTGACCATGGTCGCCTGATCGATAAAGGCAATCACCGAGAACTTCTACAGACGTGCGAGCTATATCGAAGGCTCGTCGACCTGCAGTTTAAACACTTGGCGAGCTAACTCTACCCTCGGACCATGCTTGATGTGACAACCCATAGATAGCGTGGTCAACGACTCGACCATTTAAATTTTCGGCACATGTGATAATACCTTCAAGGGTAAAACCAAGTCTCTCGCACACCGCTCGGCTTGGTTTGTTCTCACTTGCCGCTGAGATCTGAACCTTCTCCATTTTTAAGTCTAGAAAAGCTATTTCAATGAGTTTTGAGACGGCTCGCGTGGCTATGCCGCGCCCTTGCATAGACTGGCTTAGCCAATAGCCTATCTCGACTCTTTTTAATGACGAGTCTATGACGTTAAAACTGATGTTTCCAACGATCTCATCTTGATAAATAATCGCGCAGGTCATGGATTTTCCATCGGCATAGTCATGTAGAGATTGTCTTATAAAGCTCAGAAAAAACGCTTCATTTTCTGCGTGTGGCGGCCAGGCTAGCCACTGCGAGAGATAGTCACGTTCACGGGTAACAATCTCAAGATACCGAGCGGCAAAACTCGGCTGTACCAGAGCTAGTGATAAATCCTTATCTACTTTTAGTGTGAACATGCAACCTTTCCCAATAAATACATATACCTATGTACAATCTATAACAAAAGAACGGAAGGATACACGAACTTGTCACCAATGGATGTCCAAGTCTTGATTAAGACCACTTTGAATGTCATGCCACTCAGCCATTAACATACTCGCCTTTTCGCTGCTGATAGGCTTTTCTAACGAGGCATCTTTCTGGTCTTTTAATGTCAACAGGTAGGTCTTTGCATTGAGGTCAGCGCTGATAGCGTGGTATTCATCGATACATTGCTGCGTGGTTTTGTTTGGTCCCCACGCAAGCACTATTTTACTTCCGTTAATGTCCATTGAGATGGCAAGTGAGCAACAATCCATGTCTTTCTCCTTTGTTATTTAGAGTTTTTATACTAGTAAGAATAGTCACTTTCCTAGGTGCCGCGAGTTATCTGTTCGAAACAGTGACTAAATCCGTGCTAGTTACGCAACTAACTACGCAACTCCTATAGTTCCAGTTTCCTTCTCTGGAACAAATCTCTTTAACCACTTTACGTTAGTAAAGAAGAAACAGGCCTTGATACCCGCCAATAGTGACTTCTTCAACATAGTCGCCTACTTGACCATCAGCACCCACCACTCTCATCGGAGTATCCAAATAGACAATGACAGGCTCTGATTGATAGAAGTCGCGGCTCTTACCAAAGAAATCTGTTCGATACAGGACCTTGCCTTTAGTAAACTCTCTAGCAAGGACCATCTCTTCAGGTCCGCCAGTGACTACCGTGCTTTCTGATTGATACAGAAAATAGGTGTAGGTTGGTAAAAGATGGCTTATCCCTTCTGGAAGGTCTGCATGTACTACTGAGGTTTGAGAAGTGTTTCCGACAACAGTGAAGTCGGCTGGATAAGGAGTTTCCGTTGAGAGCATCAAAGGAATTGGCTCGTATCCTTCTGGGATCTGCTCTGCCGGCTGGCCTAGATCCACAGCCAGTAACGCGCTTGGTTGATATGCCATGTTCTTGGGCACACCTGACTGCCAGAAGTTGTCTGATGATGTGTTGTCACTTCCGTAGACATAGCCGTTGTTCCATTGATTAAAAAAGCTAAGTTCCGGGTGGCTATTTAAGTAGTAGATCGCCAACGCTGCATACTGGTCTTGCTGCCAATTGTCCTGTGAGTTACCAAAATACTGGACGCGTCCATATCGGGTACTCGCTTGAAAGATGACACTACGTCCGTCGTTCGCAAATACAGAGTTATCCCAGTATTTTGCAATCCCAGCGTAGCCACTAAACCCGGTTGACGGGAACACATAGTGCTCACGCAGATACAGTGACGCGGCTTCGGTCAATGCCTGTTGTCCATTTCTTCCTAATAAGTTAGCAGTACCAACGTTAACACTGATTAACGAATTACTTTGACGCACAGAGAGTTCTTGTAGAAACTTAGCGAACTGAGTCTGATATAGCTGATCCGCTGCTTCAGAGCCTGCCACGACGTCAAGTTCTGCCACCCGACCACCGCTGTAAACATGAAATTGATTCGGACCAAGAAGCTTATTTGTGTCATCGTTGTAAGCGCCATTCAGTCCTTGTTCTGACCAGGTTGACGCATAGTAATCGCTCATCAAGGCAAGGTAATTCGGGTTGGCTAGATTAGTCAGCGCCCAAGATGAGTTTTGATTCCACATTCGACCAAATGGAATGACTCGAGATTCCCAACGAAAGCGTGCAGTGGCTTGCTTATTACTTCGGTTTTTGTACTCAGACCACGATAGGTAATTGTCACCATCAAGATCCGCTGACTCATCAAACCCCCGCACCTTACGCCAGCGCTCTATCGTTTTTCCGTCAGTGGTTTCCGTTGGGGCATCGGTTAGTTTCACTGTCTGGAAGCTATTTTTGAGCTTCACCTCTTTTAGACGCGGACGATGCTCTGGGTCACTCCCGCTCCAACGAATACGCGCGACATATAATTTTCCACCATCCCGCAGATACGTAGAGCCAAAGTACTGACCACCGCCGTAGCTTGCTCCAGAACCGTCGTGTGTTGTTGCCCTCACCCAATCCGTTGGAACGCTCCAAATCACATTCTGGTTTTTTG
Source organism: Vibrio maritimus (assembly GCF_021441885.1). Taxonomy (NCBI): domain Bacteria; kingdom Pseudomonadati; phylum Pseudomonadota; class Gammaproteobacteria; order Vibrionales; family Vibrionaceae; genus Vibrio; species Vibrio maritimus. The sequence goes on along the minus strand of NZ_CP090439.1, from coordinate 1,396,315 downwards.
TCATGTTTAAGGTTTTGTCTTTGGTGATGGTAAAACGCTCCCATGTTAACGCCTTACCATTACCATCAACCGAGCTTGGATACTCGACCCAAAACTCCCCACCTTGGGCATATTTGGAAAACTTCAACACTAGGCGATCGAACGGTTCAGAGTGATAAACATACAAAGCACCACCAGACGCAAAGTTCTCGAACACATCGGCGTCCCAAGGGGGAGTTTGATAAAGCCAAAAGCCCGCGTGATCCTCGTTGGCGGTATAGCCAACTATCATCGGTTTACGATTCAGAATAGTATTCTCACCGTGCGTTTTATCTACCTCGGCAAGCACTGTATCTTCAGAAAAGTGCAAAAACAGGTCTTCGAAGTCTATACCTTGCTGTTCCGCTTTCTCTCTAAGTTCATGTTCAAGCCAATTGGAATTCATTTCTAGCTTTTGGTTGTACATGTAACCCACGGCTTGCGTTCGCTGGTTATCCGCAGTGCCAGCATAAGAACCGAACACAAGATCACTGTGGTTTATTTCCCAATCAATCACATCTTGCGAAGATACTGCAGAGCCCGACAAGTCCACCCCATTTTCATGAAGACCGGGAAGAACGATAGCGGTATTAGCGGAGGGGTATTGGGCGGCGATGAGAGGTAAAGAGGCGAAAAATACGGCAAGTGGCACAATGTGTTTCATTCGGGTGTCCTTTCTCGTCGAGCTGGCAAAATGTCATTTTGCGTCTCAATTTGCGAGAGAAAGTATTGTAGAGCGGCCTATACTGCGCAAGGCAGCTGCCGCTCCATAGTCAATCAAAATAGGCAATTCCAACAAGTGAGACACAGTTTGCGCCTCAAGCTTAGAGTCAAATCACGACAAATTTTCTCAAAATGAGAATGCGGTACTCAGTTGTTAAGCCTTTCCTTGTTCAAGGTTTCTCGCCATCTTCTCAGCAGTTTTCGTGAAATCAACCAATTCATCCTGGTTTATCCCGTCAGACATAATCTCGAAAACTCGGCGGTCAATATCCGCCAGACTCGTCATCACTTTCTGCCCCGATTCAGTAAGCTCCAAAAAGTGGCTGCGCTTGTCAGCAGGGTTCGCAGCTTTAACCAACAAACCTTGCGAAATAAGCGCATTTATCAACCGTGTTACCTGAGCTTTATCTCGATCAAGGTAGTGGGCGATATCGATAGACGTACACGGTGACGTTTTAGTAATTATCTTCATTACGCGCATATGCATAGGTGCAATATCGTAGTCGAGCTGCTCGATTTGTTCTGTCATTTGACGCTTTAAAGAGTGAACTAAACGAAAGACAGATTCCAAAGAGGTGTTTTCAGACATGATCGATCCTTTAAAAATATAGTTGACATTATCAACCACTGAATTTATAGTTGACATTATCAACTTAATTAAACGCTATTTCAAGACTGGAGAATCGAAATGACGACACAACTAACACTTAGTCCATTAGAGTCAAACGCCTCTCTAGAGACCAACAAGAAAACACCTCTCCTTTTAAAAGTCCTCGTTATGGTGAGCATGATGAGCCTAGTTGGAGGATCACTGACCGCAGTGATGACCTACATGAACGTCGGATTTGGTGAGTCATTCTTTCATCAATGGCTGTCTTCGTTTGCCCTAGCCGCATTGGTGATGATGCCTGTGGGTATGGGAATGATGACGCTGATGACCAAACTTATCGGCAAGCTAATGCCAGAAAAAAGCGAACACGTTCGCAACTTGGTGGTTGGCTTAATCATGGCTGTTGTTATGGAGTCGCTTATGGCTTTCGTAACCGCTGCCAACACAATTGGATTTTCTGACACTTCAGATTTTACCACTGGATGGTTCAACGGCTTTATCGCCGCGCTCCCAGTTGGCCTAACGATCATGATCGTTATGTCACTGACCATAAAACCTAAGATTGAAAAGTTTCTTAAGAGCTAACTCAGTTACTAATTTTTGGAGAACCACATGAAATCACTTATCAGCAAACACAACCAATACCGCATTACTATTGAAGAAGTAAGCACCAAAGCAGAGCGTGAGCCTCAAACGCTGACTTTCGAGTTCGAGGATCGCGAAGACATGTTCAATGTCATCGAAAAAATGAAACAAGGCAGCGGTCTCGATGAGCAGTCCGCGACTCGTTTAGGTCTGAGCATCCGCCTGCTTGGTCCTTTAATGATGCAAGACAGAAAGCAGCCTTTGTTTGCAGATTTCTTCCCACACTTCAAAGACTTCATGCAAAACCTAAAGAAGACCATTAAAGGTCAGATCAAAGGTCAATAAGCCTAACTAGCCTCGCAATCGCGAGGCTTTTTTCTACTACTTTTCCCCTTCTCGATACACGTCGAATTTTTACAAACGGTAACGTCATTTCTATCAAAAATAGAATGAGTTAACAGCGCAGTCAGAACTTTACTGCTAGGGTTTAGATTCACCCATAAATCAATCTAGGCAATGTATGTCAAAGACAGCAAAATTAGAAAACGAAGACAAGTTGTTCAAAAAGGCACTTGAAGTGGGTTGTAAAATGGCGGCAATGCAGGGCTACCCTATCCACGACCCTTCGGCAAGTCAGTCAATGAAAGCGAGAGCGCTGTATCTGTTCTTAGTGGAAGTGCGCCAAATCGTCCCGCTGCCAGAAGATAAGGTCGATGGGCAGAATATCAAGAAGCGTCTTGCGCTTTGGTTACATAGTGCGCTGCCTGATGGGGATCCTCTCAAATAAATCCTCAATTTCGATTTATATGACCACAAACTAAAACAGCCCCCGAAGGGGCTTTTGAATATGTAAAAGGCTAACTGGGCAATCTATTTAAAAGTGTACTGAGCACCTACGCCCACAGCCAAATCACTTTTCGTGTATTTGCCCGCAGTCTCGTAGCTACCGATAAAGTTACCACTCCAGTTTTCGTTGAATTGATACGCACCACCGATTGCCAATGCACGCTTACTGCCCGCAGCACCAATACCCGCACCAACGGCAAACTCACCTGGCTCAGATGTAAATGCACGTGCTGACATTGCCGCGTGAGTCGATGCTTTAACGCCATCGTAACGCTCACGCATTTCCTCACCTTGACGAACTAACGCATCTTCTAAGTTATCAATGCGAACACTGTTCCTAGAGATTTGCTGTGAGTTCTCACTAATCTTATCAGCATTTGAGACAACAACATCGCTAGCCTGTCTCGCAAACTCGTCACCGATAGCAATCTCATCGTCGATACGTTTATTGGTATCAGTGATCTTGTTGCGGTTTTCTTCACGGTCAGCTTTAGCTTGTTTGTTTACTTTGTCTTGGTTCTCGAGTTCTTTATCGATGCGACCAGCGTTCTTAGCAATATCAGATTCGTTTTGCTTAGAGCGCGTTTCATTTTCCTTGCTACGATCAGTGTTGGCTTTGATTTTCTCGTCTTGAGCGGCGTCACGAGCTTTAGACTCCTTCTCTACACGAGAGATTTCATTCGCGTTGTGTTTAATTTTAGAGTCTTGAGCAGCGTCGCGGTTTTTAGAGTCAGTCTCTACTCGATCAATATTCTCTTTGTTGGCGTCACGCCCCGCTTGACCATTCTCGACTTTGGAATCAACGTACTCTTTCGCTTTTTCTTCCCAAGCGTCGAACTCGCTACGAATTTGTTCGTCGTATTCACCGGCAGCTTTGGTAATGTCTTTACGAATTTGAGTTTCGGTATCCTTCAAGTCCTGCTTAACGCCACCGACAGCGTTCTTAACATCATTGATATCATTCGCATTCTTTGCAATTGCGGCAGCACCAGCAGCAATACTAGTGTTTACTTTAGTGTCAAGAGCTTCGATATTAGTTTTGTTTTGCTCACTGCGAGCCTTATTATTTATCGAGCGACCTATTGTGTCGCTATACTCTTTATTTACATCATTTTGGCGTCGACCTTCTTCCGTTGAACGATGACCATTGTAGTGTGCGTCTTTAATCCATTCATTTCCGGGCTTATTAGCCTCGGAAATAGCTTCTTGTTTAACCTTTTCAAAGTCATTTCCAAGCTTTTCACGGAGAACCTTGTTTCCAGGACGAGAATTATCTATGAGGTCTGCATATGTATCACGCACAATGTGCTCATGAGCAGACATTGCCTTACCATCACGATCTTTTGTGAAGATACCATCAGCACCAGTGATAGGCGTCCCGCCGTTTTTTTCTAGTGCGTTCAAGTATTCAGCCGCACCAGTTGCACGGCGTTCTTGATATTCTTTGTACTTGGCGTCCGCCTCAGAATCAGTACCACAACCGCCTAATTCGCGAACCCAACTACCGCTTTTACACTCTTTGCCAGCATGGTTAAAGAACTTATCAAATCCGGGAACACCAGATTTAACAGCTTGACCATAACCATCACTAGGCGCATTCTCGTCAGATTGATTTGCCATTGCAACAGTCGAACAAATAGAAGCTAAAAGCGCTAGAGCTAAAGAAGTTTTTTTCATTTTTGATTGTCTCAATTAATTTTGATGTCTCATCAAATCCATCGACAATGTGGTCCGTCCTCATGGAGCGGCGCGAACTCTACGAACGAACACAATTTGTTACAAAATGGGAAGCATTCACGAATCGAATGGGTTCAACTGTGGCGGGCGCTAGCGCGATGCATGCTGAAAAAAATTATCAATAAAACAATCAAAAAGCCCCAGCACTATGGCTGGGGCTCATTCATAAAAACAACTTATTTTAGATGTTCGGCAGGTTTACTTTGTCTCAGTGTCGATTGATTCATCCGTCCACACATTTCGAAAATCAGGCCATGACCAATCAGTGATTTTTACACCTTGCAGCACGCTACCCCAACGCAGAGTTTGTCTGTGGTGGAACAAGGGTAGAAGTCTGTTTTCTATCAATAGATTCGTCGCAACAGACTCTAGCTCTTTGAGGTAATAGTCTGCGTATTGTTGCTCTCTGATTTCATTAAGTTGTGTATCTAACCATTCTAGACACGGTGCACCGAGTCCTTGTCTCAGAATCGCATCCGAGCACATCCAGCGATAGACAGATATTGGAAGGTTGTCATCAACAATAAAGCTGGCGATGGTGATGTCTTCTGTGAGCTTACCTTCGTTTGCTTTATTGTGCAGCGTCTCGAGCGTATACACATTGATTTGGCACTCTACACCCAACAAGGCTAGCTGTGCTTTGATGCCGTTCGCGCAGTCTAGTATCACTTGGTGGTCATACACGGCTATGCTCAGTGTCTCTGGGAGCACGACTCTTTCGGCGACACGTCGTGTAATCTTTGTCCAGCTTGGCAAGATATTGTGAGCTGGAATAGAAGCTCTTGAGAGTGGGTTGAGGTCTGGGTTTTCTAGTATCGAATACGGAGAGAGAACACTGCAAAGGTAGGCTCTTTGCAAGTTGCTCAGCGAGTGTGGAGATCCATTGGCATTCAAGAGTAAATAAAGACACCCATTCTCAATACGAGTTTGGGTGTGAGCTTGAATGTTGAGGTTCTCGCGTTTCGCAGAACCACTTTCTGGCTCAGAGTACTCGAGTTCAATCCGTTCATTTGGCGTTTTATCAAGCTGCCAAATTGTCACGGTATCGGTTAGTGCTGGCAGATCGAAGAATCTATCGTTCGCTGCTAACCGCAGGCGCTCATCCGAATGCTCGATGACGCGAAATGCACCGCATCCATCCACGACTCGCCCCCCTAAACCCTCCAGTTGCTTTGGAGGCTGAATCGAATAGCGTAAATCCGACACTAAAGCATCAAAGCTGCAATCCGGACGATCTAGCTCAAAAGTGACGGTTTGATGCCCAAATTTCACCGCTTTTAAGTGAGCCAGTTCGGAGTCATATTCGGGTAGTGATTTGAGTTTAGAGAACAGCTCTGCGACGACTTCTGGGGTAAGCGCTAGACCTGAGTGAAACTCTAGTCTCGGTCTTAAGTAGAAGCGCCACTCCGTATGGTTTTCATTAACCGTCCAATGATGAGCAAGCTGTGGTGATACGTTTCCTTCATGATCGCACGCCGTCAGACACGAATAGATCTGGCGAACCAAAAACCGCTCGCTATTTCTGAGTGGCTTGTGTGGCAAGATAGGCTGGAAAGCACGTTGGTAGGTGAGCTGAATATGAAGCTGTCCTTCTCGAACCATGGTTCCGGACGTTTGTTGCAGCAATTGCGAAAACTGTTGTTGATCGCCATGCAACAGTGAAAATGCAGATTCATATTGCCCCTGTTCAATCAGCTCTTTACCCAACTGCTGACGCAGGGTTTTAGCATCAAAATGCAACGTCAGGTGCGAACGTTGGTTTCTACCAACTTTAGGGTTCCAAATTAACCAACCTCGCTGCTGAAGCGCTTGCAGAACAGTTCTGGCGTGCCGTGCTGTTGTAAACAAAACCTCGGCGACATCAGCCAAAGGCAGGTGGTATTCATTGTTCGAAACTGAACGTTCAGTATCGAGATTTTTCGAACCAAGACTCAACAGTCTCTCGTAGTATTGCAGCGCTCGCTCGTCTTTCATACGTTTACAATATAAGGAAGTAAATAGATAGTTAACTTCCTTATATTAGCCTTTGAACATCAATAAGCCTAAGAATATTCGCCTTACTCAGTATTGGGGAAATTTATTATTAAAACCAAGCTCTTTTTATCTTCCCATTTAAGTCAGATACTACGTCTATATTGAACAAGCGCGTATACGCTGAGCGCGCCCACCAATCTCATCAATCCAGAGGTTTCTATGACTCAGTTTCCAGACAATTTTCTTTGGGGTGGCGCTATTGCCGCAAACCAAGTTGAAGGTTCGTATACCCTTGATGGCAAAGGACTTTCAACGTCCGATATGTTGCCCTCTGGTATTTTAAGCCCACACCAAACGCGTGACGAGCGCACGCCGGGCATTAAAGATATCGCGATCGACTTCTACAATCGTTACCCAGAAGATATTGCTCTGTTTGATGAGATGGGTTTTAACTGTTTGAGACTATCCATAGCATGGACGCGCATCTTCCCGAATGGAGATGATGCAGAACCGAACGAAGCGGGGCTCGCCTACTATGACCGCATTTTCGACGAACTGGCAAAATACAATATGACGCCATTTGTGACCCTATCGCATTACGAAATGCCTTACGCGCTCGTGGAAAACTATGGCGGCTGGGGTGACCGTAGGCTGATTGATCTATTTGAGCGCTACGTGACAACCGTGTTTGAACGTTACAAAAACAAGGTCAAGCTTTGGCTAACCTTTAACGAGATCAACATGTCTTTGCATGCCCCATTCACGGGTGTGGGTCTGCAAGAAGACGCCACGGAGCAAGAGATCTACCAAGCAATACATCATCAGTTGGTAGCCAACGCTAAAGCAGTTCAAGCGTGTAAGCGTATTATCCCAGATGGCCAGATCGGCAACATGCTATTGGGAGCGCTCAACTACCCATACACCTGCAACCCAGATGATGTCATTGCCGCGATGCATGAAAACAACAAGTGGTTGTTCTTTGGTGATGTACAAACTCGCGGCAAATATCCTGGCTACATGCTGCGTTACTTCCGTGAGAACGGCATTGAGCTAACAATGGAAGATGGCGATTTGAAAACCATTGCTAGCGCTTCTGTCGATTTCATCTCATTTAGCTACTACGCAAGTGGCTGCGCGAGTGCCGATCCAAAACAAAAAGAAGTGGGAAACATTGTTGATAGCGTGCCAAATCCTTACTTAGAGAAAAGTCAGTGGGGCTGGCTGATCGACCCTAAAGGGCTGCGCGTGCTGCTTAACTTCCTGTATGACCGTTACCAAAAACCACTGTTTATTGTTGAAAATGGTTTAGGTGCGCGAGATGAGCTCGATGCGAATGGAGAAATCCAAGATGACTACCGTATCGCTTATTTGAACGATCACTTAGTACAAGCACGTGAGGCCGTAGCTGACGGCGTTGAGCTAATGGGATTCACCAGTTGGGGGCCGATTGACCTAGTCGCCAACTCTACCGCTGAAATGAGCAAACGCTATGGATTTATCTATGTCGATCGTCACGATGACGGAACGGGCACATTGGAGCGAAAACGCAAGAAGAGCTTCTACTGGTACCAAGGTGTCATTTCAAGCAACGGTCAGTCACTAACAGAATAGTATCCGCCTGCATTACAACTGGTAAAGAAATCATCGATCGCGTTCAAACATAAGATAAATCTCTAGTTTCGGCGCGAATTCAGTGTTAAATTTATGAAAAAATTAACAAGGAGTTCACGATGAATTCGAAAGTAGCAGTGGTAATGGGCTTAGCGTTGGCAGCTGTGCTAGCGGGCTGTGCCCCATCAAACGAATATCGTAACAACCAAGAAATTGGTACTAAGATGGAAGACGACGCGAAGCGCGAAAAAGAAATTTGTACCGCGCTCGGAGATATCAACTGCGCAATGCAGTAATCTAATCTGAGAACACGTAAAAAAACGCTCACTTTTTAGTGAGCGTTTTTGTTTGCATGCATCAGTCTTTTCTTCAATGTTAGTCAAAGTAGCTACTATGCACCGCCAACAGCCCTATTAGTGCTGCGTTGTAGTCAATAGCAAACTCATTCACCGCATATGACTTTTCATCATCCACATAACTTTGCATTCCCATATTTTTTGGTGCGACATTTGCCTGTGCTTTAATGTTGGGCCCTCCCACTAGAAAACCTGGGAGACTGACGCCTGTCCCGATGCGATACAGGTGATGAAGATTACGAACGGCATAGGTTCCAAAGTGAGTGACGTAACTCATGTTAAACGCGTTGGCTCCTAGTAAGTAATCGAGTTGCGCCTGCACTAGCCAGCGATGCTGCTTGCGACCAGATACCAGGTCACTCCAAGCTAGTAAGATACCGACCTCAGCCACCATTTTGTTGGAACCCCATACAAAGCGTTGGTTAGCAACAAAAAATGGGGAAGGCTCAGCCAATTTCGCATAACGATTTGCCACCGCACGTAGGTCACTTTTCATGGTGTCTATAAAAGGCGAATCTAAGGTCAAAATGAGATGCCAAACACCCATAACGGCAGGATTTTTCCATTCAAAGAAATCGAGCATATCGATACTTTGTCCGACCAGATCGTCATAAGCGTGCTGTGCAAAATCTAGATACTTTTCATTTCGAGTGGTGACATAGAGCTCAGCAGCAGCCCATAGTCTGTCGTCTAGGTCGGTTGCGAGCGATTCTTCCTTATCATACTGATTAAGAATATATGGCCCAGAGCCGGTATCGTCTTCCTTTTGCCAATCTATATACTGCTCGGGCTGCGATTCCAGATAAGCCCAAGCCAAGTTCGCCGCCTGTAAAAAACGTTCAGAGAGTGACTCGTCAAATTGCTTGTAGGTTCTAGCCGCAAACGCCATCGTCGCGGCAAACTTAGCGGTATCCGAAGTGCTAACACCGTAAACGTAACGCACCTGATTATCTAGCCAAGGTGGAATTTTCGCAGGCCACGCAGCGCCAGAAAGCTTTCGATAAACAGCACCATCTTGTCGCTGCATTTTTTTCATCCATTCAATGCCATAAAGCGCTTCACTCAGTATTGTTGGCATCTTGTTGGGCTCTTGAATCGGATACAAATCCGGTGCTTGCCGGTAGGCTTCTAGCATCCGAGCGATCGTGATAGTCGCCGTTGCGATGTATTTCCCAAAGTCTCCTGCGTCATACCAACCGCCCGCACCGTCGAGTTTTGTCCCCTCTTTGTTAAACTCATCGCTACGAAAGATGACCCCATCTTCCATATGACTAGGCGGTCTCGCCATGCCAGTTTGCGCTGAGTACACCGCTTGACCAGAGCGTTGTAGAAATAAAGCGTGAACAAGGGCTTGGTGCAAATCTTGATAGACACTAGGTTTGATTTCAAAAGGTGGCGACTTAGTTTCACCACTTTGAAAATAGTACCAACCTGGTTCATTGAGCGAAGAGAAATCCGCCACCATGGTAGATTGGCCGTCGGGAAGAAGGCTATTGTATGAGAACGAGTAACTGACTGGTTTTCGAGGGTCACTCACAGAAATAAGTTCTACCGACTCTGGCGCTTTTACATCGCCGACATAATCGACCCAGAACACTTTTTTGTCAGCCTGTGGCACGAAACCCAACTGATTAATAACCAACTCGCTTGCCAATACCGACGTACTTGTCAGCAAAGCTAGCCCAACCCCCAAAGATTTCATAGCGACTCCCTGTTAATGAGATACCTCTATGGAGCAGTCTAGGCGTTGCTAAACAAGAATCGAGAAAGATTTCAGTTAAGTGACGGAAATGGAAATAAAAATTTGGCGTGCTACATTAGCATTGCGCTCGGGTAACACGCCTTCATTTGTCTCTGTTGGTCTATCGAACCTTCAACTTACGCGGAATGAGTTCAACTCCCGGTTTATAGCGTTTAGCAGAACCGTTAAGAGCAAGCTCAAGGGCGCTATCACAAATAAGCTCGAACTGCTGAGGCAATGAGTTTACTCGTAATGGCAGAAAATCGAGCAAGCGGTTATCACCAAAGGTACCAATTTTAATCTTGCCCATAAGCTCTGGTTTTTCTATCAAGACATCCAGCACACCTTCTAGCAGGGTGTACGACGTCGTAACTAGCGCATCAGGGAGTTGCCCTTGCTCTATCCACTCCATAAGCACACGCTTACCTTCGTCACTGTTAAAGTGATCGCCATAAGCGACTTGTGACGCAAGCTGCTTCTCCTTTACCGCCGTTTCAAAGCCCAACTGACGTTCGCGAGATATGTTCAGATCAGGCAGCGCTCCAATCAGCCCTATTGTCTCAACCTGCTCATCGATAACAGACTGCGTAAGGTCATAAGCGGCACCATGATCCTCACTAATTACACAACTGAAGTGTTCATCATCTAGACTACGGTCGATAGCGATTACAGGTGTACCGCGCTGCTGAATCGACAAGTAGTAGTCGCTGGCATCGGCGATAGCACTGGCAACAAACAGCGCGTCGATACGGCGTGATATTAGAGCATCCGCCACCAGCTTTTCGGTGTCCGGATCATCATCAGAACAGCCAATGAGTATCTGAAAACCCGCTTTACGAGAGTTCTGTTCAAGCAGTTTTGCGATGCGCGCGTAACTGGTGTTCTCAAGGTCAGGGATGATCAGACCAAACGAACGGCTCTGCCCTGCTCGCAAAGAAGACGCAGCGTGGTCTGGTCGATAGTTATGTTCTTCAACGACCGCCATCACCTTGCGCTGTGTTTTTTCAGAAATTCTGTACTTTTGAGCTTTGCCATTGATGACATAGCTCGCGGTCGTTTTAGACACGCCAGCTAATTTCGCTATCTCGTCGAGAGTCATGTTTCGATCCTTTTCTGTGCGATGGATCATATAAATGAATTCCAAGCCAACTGATAAATTGAATTATATGCTGAATCGGTTCAGTATAAAAGCTGAAAGGATTCAGCAAAGTTCACAGTTTTAGAATTTGGTCCATAATGATGGTGGACAGACAGTGAACATAGACAAGAGTGGCGCTAAGTCTGATGCGGAGAATTACGCATCCTGAGAGTTACAGCTCCATAGAAAAGACCACCAAGACAACAGCAAAGGACATGCTGACTTTTTTTGAGATTTTTGCTGAATCGATTCAGTTAAGCTTAAAGCAGTAAGCGTCAAGCAAACGAGAATCGGTTCTTAAATAGAATTAAACAGGTGAGCAACTATGCTTCAACTCGACACGAACACGATTACACTGAATCAATCCTCCGATAACAAACTTAACGCTATCAAAGCGATCGCTGCCGACCTAACCTCTAAAGGCTTAGTACAAGATGGCTACGTTGATGGCATGCTAAATCGCGAAGGTCAAAACTCAACATTTCTAGGTAATGGTATCGCCATTCCTCACGGCACTACCGATACCCGAGATCTTGTTAAGCAAACTGGCGTTGCCGTTCATCACTTCCCTAACGGTGTAGATTGGGGTGATGGCAATGTGGCGTACGTTGCCATTGGTATCGCGGCGAAGTCTGACGAGCACCTAGGCATCTTAAAACAGCTAACGAAGATCCTTTCAGCGGAAGGTGTAGAACAAAAGCTAAAACAAGCTAAGAGCGAGAAAGACATCATCGCCCTGCTTAACGGTGACGTGCAGCTGGAAGCAGATTTCGATGCTTCGTTAATCCAACTTAACTTCCCAGCAAGCGACATGGTTCAGATGGCAGCCGTTGCTGGTGGCCTACTTAAAAACACCGGTGGCGCAGGCGCTGAATTCGTTGCTGATCTCGTTACTAAGTCCCCTACCCACCTTGGTAAAGGTCTGTGGCTGGTTAGTAGCGATAAAGCGGTAACACGTACAGGTATGGCGTTTGTTTCTACGATTAATCAGTGCGAACTTGACGGTACGCCAGTACAAGGGCTGATTGCCTTTGCAGCGTGTAACAACGCACACCAACCTATGCTCAACAAAATCACCGAAGTCGTTTTCAAGCAAGAGCAAGATAAGCTGCTTTCATTGCCTGCTGAACAAGTCCTTGGTTTCTTCACGGGCGAAGAAGTTCAAACAGCAGACTCAGCAGATGGCAACGTAGCCATATTCAAGATTAAAAATGCTCATGGCCTTCACGCTCGTCCGGGCGCAATGTTGGTTGCAGAAGCGAAGAAATTCGAATCGTCCATCAAGGTGTCTAACCTAAATGGCGATGGCAAAGCGGTAAACGCGAAGAGCCTTATGAAGGTTATCGCTCTTGGCGTGAAACACGGTCACGAGCTGCAGTTCAGTGCTGAAGGTACTGATGCCGCTGAAGCATTGGAAGCGATTGGTAAAGCCATTGCTTCTGGCCTAGGTGAAGGCTAAGGAGTCGGTTATGACAGTTACAAACAAAGTCGTCACCATCACACTTAACCCAGCATTGGATTTGACAGGTAGCTTAGACACGCTGAACAAGGGCTCAGTAAGCTTGGTCAATCAAGGCTCATTGCATGCTGCGGGTAAAGGCGTCAACGTTGCCAAAGTATTAAGCGATCTCGGCGCAGATGTCACAGTAACCGGCTTTCTGGGCACAGATAACCAAGAGCTATTCTGTCAACTGTTCGCTGACATGGGCGCACAAGACAAGTTTGTTCGCGTAGCAGGTTCAACTCGCATCAACGTAAAACTTGTGGAAGCGAACGGTGACGTTAGTGATATCAACTTTCCTGGCGTTGAAGTCAACAATGATGCTATCGACGAATTTGAACAAACCCTTAACGAATTAATGAAAGAGCACGATTACTTCGTGTTCGCTGGCAGCCTACCTCGTGGTATTACGCCCGAGCAATGCGCCGTTTGGATTAAGCTTCTTCAAGAAAACGGTAAGCGCGTTTTATTCGATAGCAGCCGTGATGCGCTGGCAAAAGGACTGGACTCTAAGCCTTGGTTGATCAAACCAAACGATGAAGAGCTATCCCAGTTCGTTGGTCGCCATTTAACGACACAAGAACAATGTCTTGAAGCTGCCGAGTCACTGTCTGACAAAGGCATTGCCAATATCGTCGTCTCCATGGGTGCTGAAGGCGTGTTGTGGCTAGAGAACGGCGAATGGCTACAAGCTAAGCCACCAAGAATGTCTGTCGTTAGCACCGTTGGTGCGGGCGACACCTTAGTTGCAGGTCTATGTTGGGGACACATGCAATCTAAGCCAAAAACAGAATTACTCTCTTTCGCAACCGCTCTGTCTGCGCTGGCTGTTTGTCAAGTTGGCGTAGGTGTTTCGGATGTGGACGAAGTTTTATCCCTACAACAAAAAATAGAGTTACAAAAGCTTAGCCACTAATTTTCCTAAGTCTTTGGCTTAGATTCTTGTGGCAATGGACACGAAGGTCGAACCTATGAAAATTTCAATTATTACCGCTTGCCCTAGTGGCGTAGCAAACAGCATTATCGCGGCAGGTCTATTAGACCAAGCAGCAAAAGCGCTAGGACATGAGGCAAACGTCGAATGTCACTCTAGTGTTGTTGAAACGCAAATGCTTAGCGATGCACAAATCAGCGAAGCCGACGTTATTGTTATTGCAGCAAATACGCCGGTTGATACACAGCGTTTTGTCGGTAAAAAAGTCTACCAAGCGAGCATCTCAGAATGTACGTCTGATCCAAAAGCGTTCCTGACGGATGCTATCGAAAAAGCAACCGAACTAGAGCAAGGTGTCGCGGTAGCTACTGCGGCTGAACAATCTTCAAACAACGCGAAGAAGATCGTGGCGATTACTGCCTGCCCTACTGGCGTGGCACACACCTTCATGGCAGCGGAAGCGCTAGAAGAAGAAGCGAAACGCCTAGGTCATACTATCAAAGTAGAAACTCGTGGATCTGTTGGTGCTAAAAACCAACTGACCGCGCAAGAGATCGCCGATGCCGACCTAGTCATCATCGCTGCTGATATCGAAGTACCTCTCGATCGTTTCGACGGTAAGTCGATGTACAAAACCAGCACAGGTCTAGCGCTTAAAAAGACCGAACAAGAGATCAACAAGGCATTTGTTGAAGCGGCACCATACACACACACCGCTGGTGCAAGCCAATCAGGTGGCACAGAAGAGAAGAAAGGCGTTTATAAGCACCTGATGACCGGTGTATCGCACATGCTTCCTGTTGTCGTAGCTGGAGGTTTGATCATCGCTCTATCGTTTGTATTCGGTATCGAAGCGTTTAAAGAGGAAGGCACGCTTGCAGCTGCGCTCATGACTATTGGTGGCGGTAGCGCATTTGCTCTAATGATCCCTGTTCTTGCGGGCTATATTGCATTCTCAATTGCTGACCGTCCTGGCCTAGCTCCTGGTCTTATTGGCGGTATGCTGGCGAGTTCAACAGGCGCAGGCTTCCTCGGTGGTATTGTGGCTGGTTTCTTAGCGGGTTACTCTGCGAAACTGATTGCCGACAAAGTCAGCCTCCCTCAATCAATGGAAGCGCTCAAGCCAATCTTGATCATTCCATTTATTGCTAGCTTGTTCACCGGCCTTGTGATGATTTACATCGTTGGCGGCCCGGTTTCTGGCATTATGGCGGGTCTAACCGACTTCCTAAACAACATGGGCAGTGCAAATGCTGTTCTGCTTGGCGTGCTTCTAGGCGCAATGATGTGTTTCGATTTGGGTGGCCCAGTCAACAAAGCGGCATACACCTTTGGTGTGGGTCTACTGGCTTCTCAAACTTATGCTCCAATGGCAGCGATCATGGCAGCGGGTATGGTACCTGCGCTTGGCATGGGTCTAGCGACGTTCCTAGCGAAAGACAAGTTCGAAGCGGGCGAGCGCGAAGCGGGTAAAGCGTCGTTCGTACTGGGTATGTGCTTTATTTCTGAAGGTGCGATTCCATTTGCAGCGAAAGATCCTGTACGTGTTATCCCTTCATGCATGATTGGTGGTGCGTTAACGGGTGCGCTATCTATGCTGATTGGTGCGAAGCTAATGGCTCCACACGGTGGCCTGTTCGTACTACTAATCCCAGGTGCAATTTCTCCTGTGCTAATGTACTTGGTAGCGATTGCAGCAGGTACGGCAGTCACTGGCTTTACTTACGCATTCCTAAAGCGTCGCGCTGACGACAAAGCACTCGCTACGGCTTAATTGCGACAAGCCCGAGTGACACTTGGGCAAAACATCCACTCACCCCCAATAGTGGAATTTTAATAGCGCTGCCCTCGCAGCGCTTTTTTTAATTCTATTATTCTGGTTCGCGCCTTCGAAGCACAGCCAGTGACAGTAGGCCGAGTGAGAGCCACAAAGACCACTCTCCGCCGCCACCATCGCCTTCCGTCGTACTGATCGTTCCACCCTGATAAATAACACGACCATTTAACGCAAGGTAATCCAATCTGTCTTGCTCTGTCACCGTGACCGTTGGTACTTCTTGCCCAGCTAATACACTGTCAATCCAGTCAACATAATCGGCGACTTCTGTATAAGCCGCCGTAACATCTGACGACGAGTCACCGCAAGTTGCAGGCCCGAAACTCGTAATACCTACCTGTTTAAATGTTCCGTTGTCATCCCAATAAATGGGACCGCCCGAATCACCCTGACAGGTCCCCGCTTTCAATCCATTGGAAATAGACGTCGCGCCGCTAAAGCAAATTTGCTTGTCAGTTAGGAAGCGCCCATTGGTGAAGTTGTTAGCGCAAGTAAGATTAGTGACCCAAAAAAGGTCTGCTCTTTGCAGAATTGACGTCCCAGAAACTCCCGTTGCTACATCCCCATGACCGAGAGCCACGAAAGAAGCTGAGAAGCTACGATATAGCGATGCTTCAGCGGAGGTAGCACGCATCACTGCACTGCCATCATTGACCGCTTGCTCGAGTCGCAAGATCACTATGTCATTGGGTAACAATCGAGAGATATTGTTTTCAAAATTAGGATGGAAGAAGACGGCTTCTACGCGCTGCTTTTCTGCATTTAAAAAGCGGTTTTCATTCTCTAACCCAACAACCGCACTGGTAAATAAGACTGCACCTTCATCATAGGTATCGAAGCTCGACAAGCAGTGCCCTGCCGTCATTACATGCGTGTTGTTAAGTAAAGTTCCCCCACAATATGCACCTGAGGAATAGCGACCGTCATACTCTTGTGAGTCGATGTACAGGCTCACGAATGAGGGGAAATCGAGTATTGAGGCATTAGTACCATTTACAATCATCGGAGCCACTTCGACGTTTTCGGCGTGTACTTTGCCGACCGCCAAAGCAAAAGGCAGCAGAACGGATGCAATCAACGCGGATTTCACGCTTAGATTCATTCGGAATCTCCTTTTCTGAATAATCTGTGGGAGTTAACGTGATTTAGCTCTCACTTTCAGTATAGAGTGTTACGAACGATCCGTTAGGTTCGATTAAACAAGTCT
This sequence comes from Vibrio maritimus, assembly GCF_021441885.1. Lineage (NCBI taxonomy): Bacteria > Pseudomonadati > Pseudomonadota > Gammaproteobacteria > Vibrionales > Vibrionaceae > Vibrio > Vibrio maritimus. The sequence continues at coordinate 1,379,497 of NZ_CP090439.1, read as the reverse complement.
TAACAATGAGCTTATAGACAACAAAAAACGCCGCGTGGAAAACGCGACGTTTTATTTTAGGAATCATAGAGATAAGTAATCACTGTCTCCTGCGACGTGACCAACCTACTAAAGCTAATAAGGAGCCAAATAGTAGAGACACACTACCACCGCCACCGCTGCCAGAAGTAGACACATTCGGAGTCGGTGATATGGCTTGGCCAAAATCTATACGATCTTGCTCTGAAATCGTATAGGTTGCCGTTTCGTGACCGCCTAATACAGATTCAATCCAATCGTAATGATCGGCAACCTCAGTAAACACAGAAGTTACTGGTATTGATGGATCGCCACACGTTGTCGGACCAAAGCTAGTAATCCCTACTTGTACTTGACGACCATTATCATTCCAATAGACAGGCCCACCAGAATCGCCTTGGCATGTGCCGCCATTGAGTTGTGTCACCGCGCTGTAATCACCACTAAAACAAATGTAATCATCACGCACGTTACTCAAACCAAATGCCTGACATTGACTATCAGTGACATAATTAAGCGAAACTTGGAGCAAGTCGGTGGAATCGTCGAATCCAGTTCTCGTATCACCATGCCCAACTGCCTTAAAGCTTGCCGGTTCGTCTCGATAGTCCTTTGAAAAGCCATAGTTTACAACCTCACCACGAGTCGCTGGTGTCGCTAGCTTTAAGATGGCAATGTCATTTGACCAGAGATAACGCTCGCCATCCTTGTAATTAGGGTGCATGTAAATCTCTGCAACTCGCAAACGCTCAGCGTTCGCCGCTTCGCTTGAGTCTTGAAGCTCAGTCACTGCAACCGTAAAGAGTCGGTTCCACTTAGCATTGTTGTCACTGCCGTAAAAACAGTGCGCTGCCGTCAATACATACTCTTGATTAAGCAATGTAGCGCCGCACAACGGTCCTTCAATAGAATAGTTTGTATAGCCTGTTGGATCGGAAAACAGTGAGATGAATGAGCGATAGTCATCAATGTTCGCAACGTTACCATTCACAATGTATGGTGCGACAGATGTACTATTCTCAACGGCATCTGTTGCGTGCGCGCCAAATGATGCTAGACCTAAACTGGTTGTCAAAATAGCAGTCGAGACAGGACTGCGAGAAAATAAGCTTTGAAACACTAAACGATACTCCTTTCGTGTGTACAGCTACGATACGCCTATCATGGCGCTTATTATCAGTGACCGCTGATAGTAACCGTCTTCAATTCCATAAGTTTTTAAGCTTCTCACAGGATGACAAAATTCAGACAAAAAAGCACCACTGTCTTACAGTGGTGCTTTTGAAGTGGGTAGTAAAACCGAGAGAATGTTCTCTAAGATGCTTTTATGAACTAAGTTGGCTTAGCCGCGGTAGTAGCGTTGAGGTACAAACGGCATTTTCTCTACCGTCATAGCAAGCTTTTTACCACGTACTTCTGCAAACACTTCCGTACCAATTGCCGCAAACTCAGTCTTCACGTAACCCATAGATACGGGTTTTCCAGCCGTTGGACCTGCTGTGCCGCTGGTTACGATACCAATTTCGTTGTCGTCGGCATCAAACAGTTTCGCGCCTTCACGCACTGGCGCTTTAGTTTGACCAATCAGACCAATACGCTTGCGAGCCACATCTTTGGTTTCGATTTGGTTCAGAACGATATCTGCGCCAGGGAAGCCACCCGCACGCTCACCATCATTACGACGCACTTTCTGAATGCCCCACAGTAGGCTTGCTTCTACTGGCGTAGTCGTTGTATCTAGGTCATGACCGTACAAGCACAGACCACATTCAAGGCGAAGCGAGTCACGAGCACCAAGACCGATCCACTCTACTTCTTCATATTCTGTTAGTGCTTGAGCAAGCGCTTCGGCATTTTCAGACGGCACTGAGATTTCGTAACCATCTTCGCCCGTGTAACCAGAGCGGCTAACAATGCACTCAACGCCATTGATATCCAATTTACGAACGTCCATAAACAGCATCTCAGCCACTTCAGGCTGAATACGAGCCAAAACCTCAGCCGCTTTAGGACCTTGCAGTGCAAGCAGAGCGCGATCTTCGATCACTTCCATCTCAACACCTTCATCAAGGTGCGCTTGAAGGTGGGCAATGTCTTGCTCTTTACATGCCGCGTTGACGACAACAAACAGATGATCGCCTAAGTTTGCCACCATAAGATCATCCATGATGCCGCCTTGTTCATTAGTAAAGAACGCATAACGCTGCTTACCCGCGGGCAGGTCAATAATATCGACAGGAACCAATGTTTCGAGGATTTTAGCGGCGTTTGCACCGTGCAGACGAATTTGTCCCATGTGCGACACGTCAAACAATCCAGCAGCATCACGACAGTGAAGGTGCTCCTTCTTCACACCCAATGGGTATTGTACTGGCATGTCGTAGCCAGCAAATGGCACCATCTTAGCGCCAACACTTACGTGTAATGCATGCAAAGGTGTTTTCAATAGATCTTGGGTTGCTTGTTCTTGAGCCATTGTAATCTCCATTGGGTTGGACCACCTTTCAGTGAGTCCTGCTCCTGTTGTAAGGTGAGTGGTTCACTATCTTTATCTGCGCAAGTTTACTGACTTGCACACGCTCGATGGATTCAATCGGTATCCATTAAATGAGTAACCTGAGTGGTGAAGAGTTCATCACCAGGAAACCATGTTTCCTATAGTGAACAAGGATGCGGGTATTTTTCTCATTTAACAAGATACAAACACCGCAAAATGTGACATTTAACATCCTATTCACAGAATTAAAGTCAATAAAAAAGCGCCATTTCGACGAGCTTACCGTCAAAACCGCGCTAGTTCAGAGCATTTTCGCAACAAAGCAAACGTTTGCTTTCATTATACGAAACTCAATCAACTGATGATTATTTCGCCGTCACCCAAAGAATATGGGCGTCTTCTTCACTGGTTGAGATGAGCATGTGGCCCATGTTTGCATCGTAGTAAACACTGTCCCCTTCGCTCATCGTCATCGGCTCATAGAACTCGGAAAAGAAGGTCACTTGACCCGACAGAATCAGCAAAAACTCTTCGCCATCATGCCTTACCCAATCACTATACTCTTCAAAAGCGCGAGCTCTCACTGTGCTTTTAAATGGCATCATTTTTTTATTGGATAATTGTGTCGCCAGCAGCTCGTGCTCATAGGTTGGTGTTGGGTGGGGTTTTCCCTCTCCACGCTTAGTAAGGTCACGACGACCCGTTGCGACCTTTTTCTTTGGTGGCTCAAAGAGTTGCGGCATGTCTATATGCAGGCCTGATGCCAATTTTTGCATCGCCTGAAAAGTTGGAGAGATCTGCTCGTTTTCAATCTTACTCAGTGTCGAGCGCGCAAGCCCTGTTCGCTGGCTCGCTTCCTCAAGCGTAAGTCCCATCTTAGAACGAATGTCCTTGATGCGTTCACCCAGTTTAAGAGGCTCTATATTTTCGTCCACTGACTCACGAGCCAGCGTTAAGGACGGATACTCATCATAGATGTCTTCTGACATGCGATCCTTCTTTTTCATGACTTCCTGTTTTGCAAATTCATTGTTGCATGAAGCGACTTCTATATTAAAGACCAAGTATAAAAATAAAGCGTGCTCTCGGTAACATTTTCGGAAACTGTGTTTCCTATAGGAAATTTCTGATTGATTGTTTGAGCTGACAGAGGTATGTTATCGGCTTGTTAGATGAAGAGATGCACTTACGCGCTGGTGAGTCAACGGAAGTCCTTTACTCGACAGCACGTTTACTGAATGATTTTTGTCCTACTTATTGGGACTAATTCGCGCCGCTGTTTTGAACAGTTTGCCTGTTCTTACAGTACTAAGACACGACGCAATCGACACCATGAAAAACACAAACGTCGATTGAACAATGGAAGGTTTACCGCCATGAATGCTCAGTACTCAAAAAGCTATCCAAATCACAGCCTAGAAAACTTCTTCTCAACCAACTTGTCTGCGACAGACGATGCTGTGTTCACCGGAATCCAAGCAGAGTTCGCTCGCCAGAATGACCAAATCGAGCTAATTGCTTCTGAAAACATTGTTTCCAAAGCAGTTATGCAAGCACAAGGCACTTGCCTAACCAATAAATACGCAGAAGGCTATCCAAACCGTCGCTATTACGGTGGTTGTGAGCATGTTGATACTGTAGAAGCTATTGCTATCGAACGTGCAAAGTCTCTTTTTAAGTGCGAATACGCAAACGTTCAACCGCACTCTGGTGCTCAAGCCAACGGCGCAGTCAAACTGGCGCTACTTCAACCTGGCGACACCATCATGGGCATGTCTCTTGATGCTGGTGGTCACCTTACTCACGGCGCTCGCCCTGCACTATCTGGTAAGTGGTTTAATGCCGTTCAATACGGTGTGGACAAAGAGACCCTAGAGATTAACTACGACGACGTACGTGCTCTAGCTGTTGAACACAAGCCAAAAATGATCATCGCTGGCGGTAGTGCGATTCCACGCGTTATCGACTTCGCTAAGTTCCGTGAAATCGCGGACGAAGTCGGCGCTATCTTAATGGTCGACATGGCGCACATCGCAGGTCTGATTGCGACAGGCGCGCACCCTAGCCCACTGCCACACGCACATGTTGTGACCACAACAACGCACAAAACATTGCGCGGCCCTCGTGGTGGCATGATCCTAACGAATCACGAAGACATCATTAAGAAAATTAACTCAGCGGTATTCCCTGGCCTTCAAGGTGGTCCGCTAATGCACGTGATTGCAGCCAAAGCTGTCGCGTTTGGTGAGGCTCTTGGCCCACAATTCTCAACTTATATCGATTCAGTGATCGCGAACGCAAAAGTACTTTCTGAAGTATTGCAAACTCGCGGTTGCGACATCGTGACTGGCGGCACTGACACTCATCTTATGCTTGTTGACCTACGTCCAAAAGGACTTAAAGGCAATAAAGCTGAAGAAGCCTTAGAGCGTGCAGGCATCACATGTAACAAAAACGGCATCCCGTTCGACACAGAAAAACCTATGATTACTTCTGGTATTCGTTTAGGGACGCCAGCTGGAACCACCCGTGGTTTTGGCACCGAAGAATTTAAACTCATTGGTGAGTGGATTGGTGACGTGTTAGACGGCCTAGTGGAAAGCCCAGAAGGCAATCCAGAGGTCGAGAAACGCGTACGTAAAGAAGTGAAGGCGCTGTGCGCTCGCTTCCCACTCTACACTTAAAGAACAAAACATCCTTAATTTTTGGAGATAAAGCAATGGACAACACTTTGAAGTTTTCTGACAGCCACGAATGGGTACGCGACAATGGTGACGGTACTGTGACTATCGGTATTTCAGAGCACGCTCAAGAAATGCTAGGTGACGTAGTGTTCGTTGACCTACCAGAAGTAGAAGACGAAATCGAAGCAGGCGAAAGCTTCTCTCTAGTTGAGTCTGTTAAAGCAGCGTCTGACATCTACGCACCAATCACTGGTGAAATCGTTGAAATCAACGAAGAACTAGAAGACAGCCCAGAGCTTATCAACGAAGAGTCTTACGAAGGTGGCTGGATTGTTAAGGTGAAAATGTCTGATGCTTCTGAGCTAGACAACCTTAAGAGCGCTGAGGAATACCTAGCGTCTATCGAAGACGAATAAGCAACACGCAACCGTTGCCCGAATGTACCTAACATACGAGTCATCCCTGCGCAAGCAGGGATCTTGTTTAAGTTGGGTACTCGCTTTGAGTAGATTCCTGCCTGCGCAGGAATGACGTACAAAGTAGAAATTCGGGCTACGATTTTAAAGGTCTCGCAGAGGACCTTTGAGAAGGTAAAGGAACCATGACTGAATTACTCAACAGCCTAAGCACACAAAACGAATTTGTTGCTCGCCACAATGGGCCAAACAAATCTGACCAACAAAAGATGCTGGACGCGATCAACGTTCTAAACTTAGACACGCTTATCGACGAGACTGTCCCAGCGCAAATCCGCCTAGAACAACCAATGACGCTAGAAGCTCCAATGAGCGAAGCGGACATGCTGGTAGAAATGAAAAAATTCGCGGATTTGAACCAAGTAAAACGCACATTTATCGGTCAGGGTTACTACAACACCTTCACACCAAATGTGATTCTGCGAAACGTACTAGAAAATCCAGGTTGGTACACAGCGTACACGCCATATCAGCCAGAGATCTCTCAAGGTCGTCTTGAGTCATTGCTGAACTACCAGCAAATGGTCATGGACCTAACGGGCATGGAGATCGCGAACGCGTCTCTACTTGACGAAGCGACTGCAGCAGCTGAAGCGATGACGCTTTGTAAGCGTGCGGGTAAGAGCAAGAGCAAAGTCTTCTTCGTGGCAGACGACGTTCACCCACAAACACTAGAAGTGGTGAAAACTCGTGCTGAGTTCATCGGCTTTGAAGTCCAAGTCGGTTCGTTAGAATCTCTTCCTGAGCAAGATGTATTTGGTGCGCTCGTTCAATACCCAGGCACAACGGGTGAAGTTCGCGACCTAACTGACATCATCGCTGCTGCCCAAGCAAATAAGACGCTAGTTACTGTTGCAACTGACCTACTCGCTTCTGCACTGCTTAAGCCAGCGGGCGAGATGGGCGCGGACGTGGTTATCGGCTCTGCACAACGCTTTGGTGTACCTATGGGCTACGGCGGTCCACACGCAGCGTTCATGGCAACCAAAGATAAGCACAAACGCACTATGCCAGGTCGTGTTATCGGTGTATCTATCGATACCAACGGTAATCAAGCACTGCGCATGGCAATGCAAACTCGTGAGCAGCACATCCGCCGCGAGAAAGCGACTTCGAACATTTGTACTGCGCAAGCCCTGCTAGCTAACATGGCGGCGTTCTACGCGGTATACCACGGTGAGGAAGGTCTTAAGACTATCGCTCGCCGCACGCACCACATGACGGCAATTCTAGCGGCTGGTCTAACGAAAGCTGGCTATGAACTAGCTCACAACAGCTTCTTCGATACCATCACTGTTAATACTGGTGACAACACAGACAAGCTAGTCCAAAAAGCTTTAGCGTCTGACATCAACCTTCGTCAGCTAGAAGGCCAAATTGGTATCAGCTTCGATGAAACCACTACTATCGAAGACATCAACGTTCTATTTGCTGTGTTTGAAGTAAAAGAAAGCGTTGAGACACTATCTACAGAAATTGCTGGCAACGAGTTTGCAGCGATTCCTGAAAACTGCCGTCGTACCTCTCGCTACCTAACTCACCCTGTGTTTAACACTCACCACAGTGAGACACAGATGATGCGTTACTTAAAACAGTTAGAGAACAAAGACTTCTCACTAACGCACGGTATGATCCCGCTTGGCAGCTGTACCATGAAGCTAAATGCTGCCGCAGAGATGATCCCAGTGACGTGGCCAGAGTTTGGTTCTATCCACCCATTCGCGCCACTTGATCAAGCAGCAGGCTACACTGCCCTAGCGGATGACCTTAAGAAGAAGCTATGCGAAATTACAGGCTACGATGAGTTCTCACTTCAGCCTAACTCAGGCGCATCGGGTGAGTACGCAGGTCTAATCGCAATCCAGCGCTACCACGAAAGCCGTGGCGAAGGTCACCGTAACGTGTGTCTGATCCCAAGCTCTGCGCACGGTACTAACCCGGCAACAGCGTCTATGGTGTCTATGAAGGTTGTGGTTGTTAAGTGTGACGACAACGGCAACATCGATACTGACGACCTAGCAGCGAAGATCGAAAAGCATTGTGACAACCTATCAAGCATCATGATCACCTACCCTTCTACGCACGGCGTATACGAAGAGCACGTGAAAGAAGTGTGCGAAATGGTTCACGAAGCTGGCGGTCAGGTTTACCTAGATGGTGCTAACATGAACGCGCAGGTTGGTCTCACGAACCCAGGCTTCATCGGCTCAGATGTATCGCACCTTAACCTACACAAAACTTTCTGTATCCCACACGGTGGTGGCGGTCCAGGTATGGGTCCTATCGGTGTTAAATCACACCTAGCGCCATTCCTACCAGGTCACATCGAGAACGGTGTAGAAGGCGAAGACTACGCAGTTTCTGCAGCCGACCTTGGCAGCGCTTCAATCCTACCAATCTCGTGGGCATACATCGCGATGATGGGTGAAGCAGGCCTAACGGATGCAACCAAAGTCGCTATCCTAAATGCGAACTACGTGATGGAGCGTCTACTTCCGCACTACCCTGTTCTTTACCGTGGCACCAACGGCCGCGTAGCGCACGAGTGTATTATCGACATTCGTCCACTGAAAGAAGAAACAGGCATCAGCGAAGAAGATATCGCTAAGCGTCTAATGGACTACGGCTTCCACGCACCTACTATGTCATTCCCGGTAGCAGGCACACTCATGGTTGAGCCTACCGAGTCTGAAGATCTAGAAGAGCTAGACCGTTTCTGCGAAGCGATGATCGCTATCCGTGAAGAAATGACACAAGTGAAAGACGGCGTATGGCCACTAGACAACAACCCACTCGTGAACGCACCACACACACAAGTTGACCTTTCAAAAGATGAATGGGATCGCCCATACTCTCGCGAACTAGGCTGCTTCCCATCTTCTCACCAAAGAACTTGGAAGTACTGGCCAACAGTTAACCGTGTAGATAACGTTTACGGTGACCGCAATCTGATTTGTTCTTGTCCTTCGATTGAGAACTATGAAGATTAATATAGTTGGTTAACTCCTAGAAGTTGAAAAGCGAACCTTGGTGGTTCGCTTTTTTTTTGTTTATCGAGCGAGCTTTGAATACAAGAACATAGGTTGCTAGTTCATCATTGTGCCGCATTAGGAATAGAACCGACTAAGTATTTAGAGCTAATCGTCTGTTTCAATTAATAATAAGTGTGGATTTAATAGTCTTTAATCCACATTTCACACTTGTTGCATCGATCAAATCTACGTCGATATTTAACATTCATTTTGTCAACACGTTAACCGTTTTAAATTTTAAGGTAACAAAATGAATAAGAATCTTATTACTGCATCTTTGCTTATTGCTGCAACATCGTTCAATGCTGCTTCGGCTTTCGCCAGTGATGCTACTCCAATTCGAAGCACTAACCCAGATTTCTTTACCAATGAAACTGTTCAAAGTCACCTAGCGAAAGCTGTGTGGAAAGATACCGAGCACAGCTATGCGTACACTAAAGACTCTGAATTTATCCCCAAAGCGATGACAGAGTTCGCTAAACAAATGGCTCCTCAAATTCAAGAAATTGTGCCCAATAAGTTGTATCTGGTATCCGGTTTCCAGCTCGCCTCTACGCTAGTCGCAGTGGGCGATGATGGTTTGGTGATTGTTGATCCTGGTGAGAATGATACTGCCGCTAAAAAAGTACACGACGTATTTCAACAGTTTTCCGATCTACCTGTAAAGGCCGTTGTCTATACACACCGCCACCCAGACCACGCGTTTGGCTCAGCAGGCTGGGGAGTGACAGAAGAGCAAGTAGAATCAGGAGAGGTAAAAATCATCGCATCGGAGAACTTTATTCCTAATCTGATTAATGATGTGGGTGTAACTGGTAAGATCCTTACTCAGCGCACGGCTTATGCGAGCGTGTATTTGCCACCAGCACCAGAGGGTCGCCCAGCACACTTTGGTCTCGGCGCAACTTTCACTGCGGGACCAGTCTCCTTCTTTATGCCAAACACCATAGTAAAAGCTAATGAGCCTCTGAAAATTAACGTGTCGGGTATCGATATGGAGGTGTTTACTGCATATGGAGACGCTGGCACTGATGAAGTGGATGTCTATTTTCCTCAATATCACCATGTTCACGGTAGTGAAACGATTCAAGGGGAAACCTTCCCCAACCTATATACCCTTCGCGGCACTAAATACAGAGATGTGCAAGAGTGGTATAAGGGGATAGATGAACTGCAGAAGTACGCAGAAAAAGCTGACACTTACAGTGGTTCTCACATGCGAGCTTGGGTCGGCCATGACTTCATCAATCAACGCATTCAAAACTATCGTGATGCTATCCAATACGTTCACGACCAGTCTATTTACTATATTAACCACGGTATCAAGCGTGATGAGTTAGCCGAAAAAGTCGTACTGCCAGCCAACCTCGCTAATGATCCTTGGTTAGGAGAGTATTACGGGTCAGTAGCTCATTCCGTTCGCAACATCTATGATGGTTATCTGGGGTGGTATCAAGGCGATGCAACTGAGATAGCAAAACCGAGTGTCAAAGCCCTAGCAAACCACTATGTGAATGCCATGGGTGGCGTGGAAGCGACTATCAAGATTGCTAAAACGGCCTTGGATAATAAACAGTACGGCTGGGCCGCTGAAGTATTGACCAACGTAAACAACGCGTTTCCTGAGAATATGGAAGCTCGTCATCTCAAAGCAGATGCGTTGAGAAGTTGGGGCTATCAGCAAACCAATATTTATTACAGAGGCTTCGCTATCTCAGATGCAGGAGAACTAGATGGTACTATCGACCGTTCTGTACCGTGGGATTTCTCTAACCCTGCGATTGTTAAAGTGCTGCCTACTAACAAGATCTTGGAAACTTTCCGCGTCAATCTAAACGCGACCAAAGCTCAAGGTAAACAGTTTTCAATCAACTTCGAAGTTGCGGACACGGGTGAAATCGCTAACTACACAGTTCGTAACCAGATAGCAATATTTAGTGCGAATGAAGACCCAAAAGCTGACGCCACCGTCCAGGCAGCAAAGCTTCAAGTATTGAAACTATTACAAGATGGTGATGCTAGTAAGTTGATGATCAAAGGCAATAGACAGAGCGTGGATGACTTCTTTGCTATGTTCGATTACAACAAAGCGAATAATATCAATCTTGTTCTACCGAACTAAACATATTCAGGGGCCCTAGCGCCCCTTATTATTTGAAGCAAGTTTGACACGCCACGACATCCTCTAGCGCAGTCACTATAGCTTCTCTTAGCCATTGGTGCCCTTCATCGTGTTTTTGAGATTGATGCCAAGTCATGTATACAGGTACTTTGTGCGACTCAAATGGGAGAGGAAACACATTCAACCCAAACTTTTCAGCCATCTTAACCGCATGCCATCGACTGGTAACACACAGCCAATCCGTTTCAGAAGCAAGCAATAACGCTGTCGATGTAGAACCGGTTGAATATACTACCTTACGAGGTGGCAAGTTAGCATCAATCGCTACCGAATCTAGAGTATTCGTATTCTGACGCTGTGTTCTCCATAACAAGTGCCCTTCTCGCATAAAATCTTCTTTCGTTAATGTGCTCTCAATACGAGGGTGAGTTTTACTCACTGCTACCACTAGGTCCTGCTCAAATAAGACTTGATTGTGGTAACCATGGTCTTTAAGCGGAACAGTCGCCAAAATCACATCGACACTGCGCTTCCTAAGATCTTTTTGTCGATCTTGTTCATTGAGGTGTTCGATATCCGCTTGGATCGTAACCAACGGCGCATGTTGCTGTTTATAACGAGTAAGTGGTGGAACCAAAAACAGGTCAATATCCTTATGGCTAGAGATTCTGAATGTCCTCTGGCTAGTCTTTGGGTCGAAGCTCTCTCGAAATTTAGCTCCGTTTATGAGCAGGCTCAAAGGTTCTTGTATGTCCGCGTATAGCTCAACCGCAAAATTGGTTGGCACTATTCCTCTGCCCTGACGGACAAACATTGGATCTTGGTACTGCTCTCTCAGTCGATTAAGCGCATGACTTACTGCTGGTGCGGTAATGTTCAGTGCCTCTGCGGCTTCATTTACACTCTGCGATTTCATAACAGCATCAAAGGTTCTAAGTAAATTCAAATCCATAGGCTATCTCTTTGATATTCATAACCCTAAGCATAGCCCAGCGAACTCGAGTTGCTATTGTTAAACAGCATTAAATCCACAATTGAACAACCATCAATAGAGCTAAAGCATCACACATCTTATTATCTTCTCCACACAAAGGAACTTATGCAGCGGAGGCTCATACGAACACAAAGAGATACATGATGCACAAACTAAAATATGTAATCACCAACGCCCTTTTCGCACTCTCGCTATTGTCTAATCACTCTAATGCCACTACTCAAGATAGCGATGCTCGTACGCAATCTATAAAGGCTAGCAACCCAATCGCTTTCGCTACAAAAGTGATAGCAGATGAGATGTACCTCCCTGGCCAAAATGGCGCTCCTGATTTGAGCGAGTTGCAGTTAAATCTTGTTGCTCCCTACCCTCTGACGGAGAAAGTAAACCTCATCAACAAGGTAAAACTACCCTGGGATACCAGACCCAACGACAATGGCACAGAGACGGCATTGGGTAAGGTTAACTATCAGGCATTCTTTAGTCAGGCGACCCCAATGAAGTTTGGTAGCGATTCTGAAGTTTCCTTTGGTATCGGCCCAAGTGTAAGCTTCAATACCTCCCAGTTTGACACCACGATGTTTGGTGACAACACGACTCAGGCGGGTATTTCTGGCCTTGCCTTTGCAAAATCAGGCGGATTTACTGGTATTGCAGGGTATCAAAAACTGTGGGCTGTTTCCGGGGATGACTTGGACACTCAGAGCATACAGTTGGTTGCAGGATACACTTGGAATAACGGCTTTTCTGTAAACATGGCACCGTATCTATCTCAAACTGGTGAAGAAGATTGGTATATCCCAGTAGGACTTGGAGTAGGTCAATTCTTCAAGCTTGGAGGGAAGGTGCCAATGAAAGTCATCGCGAATGCGTATTACAACGCTAAGGTGCCAGACCGCATGGGTGATGACCATCAATGGCAGTTCCAACTTGGTGTAATCATCATGGCACCAAGTATCTTTGGTATCCCACTTGGACCAATACCTCATTAGCGATGAGTTAACTCTAATGATTGAACTACTAGCTCGCAGCCGCTTTTATAAGTTTTAGATCGAATGATTTTCGATTGTTACGTTTGTATATGGTTTAACTAGCCGTTAAAACTGTTTCTACCTTCCTTCGCTACTCAATAGCTCTCAAATGGTTATATTGATGCTGTTATTCTACACAAAAGGTTATAAAGCATCATGACAGACACATCAAAATGGGATGGCGCATTCGCGAAGCAAGAAAACGAAGACACACGTATTCCATCATTAACAGAGTATCGCTTACTAGGTAGCACTGGTCTTCGAGTATCACCAATTGCATTTGGTGCAGGTACTTTTGGAGAGAAATGGGGAGATGCTTGGTCAACTGGTAAGGAACAAGGCCGTGCAATTTTTGACCGCTACATAGAAGCTGGAGGTAACTTTTTTGATACCTCGGACGTGTATCAGTTTGGAGAAAGTGAGAGTTGGCTTGGTGAATACATTGAGGATGCCGGTATACGTGATCGTCTAGTGATATCTACAAAAGCCACACAGAATCAATCCGTTAACGACCCTAATGGCGGCGGCAATGGGCGTAAACACATTATTGATTCGGTGAACAAATCCTTACAACGACTCAAAACAGACTACATCGATTTATTCTACCTACATCACTGGGATCAGATTACACCCGTTGAAGAAGTCGTAATGACTTTCGACCAGTTAATCAAAGAGGGTAAAATTCGTCACTACGGTTTATCAAACTTCCCTGCTTGGTATGTAAGTAAAGCTCATACGATAGCCCAACAGCGCTTCCTCAACCCCGTTTCTGCTATCCAAAACCAGTACAGTTTGGTTGCGAGGGGTGACGACGCGGAATACTTACCTATGTGTCATAACTTAGGTATCGCCTATACGGCATGGAGCCCTCTTGCTAACGGTCTACTTACGGGGAAATATCAAGTCAATGATGAGGGAGAACTCACTGGCGCTGGCCGACTTACAGAAGCATGGGCTACTGATCCAAGTGTTGCTAACTTAGCGACAAAGGAAAAAGTAGCGATCATCGCTGAATTGTTAAGAGTTTCAAAAGAAACAGGGCATACTCCATCGCAAGTTGCTCTTAACTGGATGATCAAACATCGTAACGTCACAACAGCGGTTATTGGTGCCAGAAGAATTGAACAATTGGAAGCCAATCTACATGCATTAGAGTTTAACTTGAGTCAAGAGCATGTGGACGCGTTAAACCGCGTAAGTGCTCCTGCGCTACAGTCACCATACTCGTATCACACTCCTGAATTCCTTGAACTCATTCATACCGGAACAAGCGTTACGAAAGTTTAATGACAGGAAGTTCACCTGAGGACTGATAAAAAAGAGCAGCCCAAATGCGAACTTGGCTGCTCTCCTTTTCGATAGGTATAAAGTCTAGCTATTGTTTGCTTCAGATGCAGTCATACCCGGCATTGCGTCTTTAACTACAGCTAAATAGTACTCAATTACTGGGTGAGCAAGTTCATCAGATTCATACATAATCCAAGACTGCTCTAGATTGAGATCTGTAAAAGAGCCATCCTTAAACTCCCCTCTCCACCGAATATCGAATCGCGCTTGATACTTTCCATTAGCTAAGTAATAAACATCGATGTTTCGAATATCGTGATCATCGGATAATAACAAGTCATGAATCCAGTGATGCCACTTAAGAAACTCTTGGCGAGAACGAATCTTGTAGTCAGGAAAATCGACATGAATACTCTCGTCAACAAGATCAACAAAAGCCTCGGCAGGTACTCTATCCTTTCCAACTGTGGCACGCTCATACATTGAAAAAACGCGATGAACGAAGCTTTTGATATCATTCTTGGTGAACTTTCGCTCACCATATTGTTGAATGAGTGCATCATAGTCCGTCGTTTTATACTGCATTGTGCTCTCCTATTACTGCTAGAGGCTACTTAAGTAAGCCGCAATCTCGGGTTTGTTTTCAGCAACAGCTTTTTCAAGCGGCGTATTACCATCTTTACCTTTAATTGAGATATCTCCACCATTTTCAACTAAGATTTTCAATGCAGGGAGGTTGTTTCCCCACACAGCATCATGTAGCGGTGTGTAACCATTTCTTGGCCCCACAGCGTTTACGTCAAATCCCGCGTCAATCAGCAGCTCGACAATTCGTGTATTCTCTTGAAACATAGCAGCATGCAATGCTGTGCCACCATATGAGTCTCTATCATCTGGGTCTGGGTTAGCTTTCAATAATTCAATCACTCGCTGCTCGTTACCGTGGTAAGCAGCAAGGTGAATGGTATCAGCGCAATAGGCTTGAAATGCAGCTGTCATTGCGGCGGCAAGAAGTGAGAAGAGAACAATTAGCTTTTTCATTTTTCCCGCCCTACTCCACGACCTTGGCTTCTAATTTCGCAAGTTTCAATGCATCACCTACACGAATAACTTTGAGATCTTGATGTACTACCATGTCGTAGCTCTCGTTGTTTTTGGACCTTGCTTTCCAACGCACGTCATACGAAACCGTCCACCCAGACTGCTGATCACCTTGCACATCCATGCTTACGATATTGTGGCTGTTCCAAACGATGTTATCAGTGACACCTTGGTACCAAGCCAAGAAGTCTTCGATAGAAGAGATAGGCGTACCCGGATATTGCATCTTAACCGGAGTAGCAATGCGATTAACGAAATAACCTGACTCTCGTTGGTGATCAAATGCGGCAAACCACTGATAAACAAAACTCTTCACGTCGTTCTCGCTCATCTCATAACGCGCTTTAGCATCATAAGTTGTGCTTAACGTATTTAAGTCATTATTTGCATTCGCGGCGGATATCGTGAAGAAGAGACTCAAAATGAGCGCACTAAGTTGTTTTTTCATGATTTTGACTAACCCTATCAATAACTAAAAAGTAAAGAGCCACGCTGCAACACTTATTTATCAGCCATGTAGTGCGGCTGAATACAGTATTGACGAATTCAGGCATAACCTGTAGCTTCATTTCAATTACTCTATAAATAACTATTGGTTAATGAAATCACTACCAACGCAACTTCCTATCTTCATTCAAGTAGC
The DNA here is from genome assembly GCF_021441885.1 of Vibrio maritimus. NCBI lineage: Bacteria > Pseudomonadati > Pseudomonadota > Gammaproteobacteria > Vibrionales > Vibrionaceae > Vibrio > Vibrio maritimus. The sequence continues at coordinate 1,363,612 of NZ_CP090439.1, read as the reverse complement.
GAAAGTTGGCAGCTTTGCTAAGGCCGCCAGAGAACTTGGTATATCGGCTCCTGCGGTGAGCAAGGCCATCAGTAAGCTTGAGCAAGAGTGGCAAACCAAGTTATTCCTGCGCTCCTCACATTCGTTAAGCCTTACCCCTGCGGGTGAGCAGCTTTATGCGAGCCTTTCTCCATCGGTCAACTCTATTCAGAACGTGATCAGCCAGCTAACTGACGATCCCACACACATATCAGGAAGAATAAAAGTTAACCTTCCGGCAAGCTCTATTGGTCAGGATATCATTCTGCCAATCATCATCGAGTTTATGGCGCTATACCCCGAGGTGATATGCGAAATCAGCTTTGACGATAGAAACGTCAGCATTGTCGAAGAGGGTTTTGATCTTGGCGTTGGTGCATCTATAAATGAAGATTCACGACTAGTCGGAAGACCTATTCTACATACAGAGATAGGGCTTTATGCATCAAAAGCATATATCGATAAATTTGGCAGTCCAAAATCGCTAGACGACTTAGACAACCATCGTTGTCTGCCTGTGCGTTCGCTTACTACAGGAAAAATGCACAAATGGCGGTTAAGACAAGGCGACCATGCCGTTTTACTTGAGCCTAAAGGTAATCTCGTCGTCAATAATTTCTCGGCAGCCAAAGAAGCCGCGATTTTAGGCGCGGGGATCGCCTGTTTAGGCAATTGGATGTTTGAACAAGAACTAAAACAAGAAAAAGTCGTACCTTTACTTGAAGATTGCTGGGGCGAGACAATTCCAATTTGGTTGTACTATTCATCACGCGAGTATCTTCCATCTCAAGTTCGACTTCTTATCGACTTTATCGTTGAAAAAACACGTCGACTTCCTTGAGTTGCTTAGCCAACTGCCAACACATAGACACCTTTAATTCAGTGCAATAACGGTCTATGTGTTAGCGAACAAACATGCAGAGGTTACTTCGCTGCGACAACCACATCACCTGATATGCTTCGAGTCATTAGATCAATGTAATGTTGCGCCACATCTGCTGCTGGCATACCTGGCTCCGGATCCATTCCCATTGCAACCATTGTCTCAGCCACCCACCCCGGAGATATAGCATTGAAACGAATGCGTTCCACTTCAACCGCCGCTGACTTCACTGCTGCTTCTACCGCTGCGTTTACTGTTGTCACAATGCTGCTACCTTTGAATGGGTGTTGTGCAAGAATACCTGTTGAAAGCACAATCACACCGCCGTCATTCACGTATTTTTCACCAAAACGCATTGTATTAATTTGACCCATCATTTTGTTTTGGATGCCAAACTCCCACTCTGAGTCTTCTGCAGTTGCCCAATCAGACATATTCACCACACCCGCCGTACATAGAATTGCATCTACTTTCCCAACTTTTTCGAATAGTGCTTTTAGTGATTCAGGGTTGGAAATATCAAATGGATTCTCAGTGTGATTGAATGATGCTTCTACCACTTCAACCGAACCTTTCAACTTCTCAACAAGCGCACTACCAACAAGACCTGTAGAACCTAATACTAATACTTTTTTCATCTCTGACTCCGTTATTGTGTTCCGATGTGGAGTCATTATGTCAAACGCCATTTAATCGCTGTAGAGGGTTATTGGTTGTTTGACTTGAAACCAAAAGTTTAAAATAAAGCCAAAGTGTAACCAACTTGATTATCAATAAAGATAAGGAACGCACTAGACGGATAGCTTGCTCACAATAAAATCAATGAAAAGACGAGTGCGTTTTGGTAGGTTTTCTCGCGATGAATAGTAGATCCAGACTGGCTTGGCGCTTGTCCACGCTGACTCAAGGATAGGAACAATTTCACCCGTATTGATTTCATCTTCCACGTGCCATTTACCCATGTAGGCAATACCGACACCTTGCAATAACAATGACTTTGCACTGCTGATATTAGAGAGTGTGATATTTCCCTTGGGAGTAAACTGTATGTACTCGTCGTTACCCTGTGTCGAGATGTCACGTAACGGCCAAGTAAACACACGACCACTTGATAATGGTCGGTATATAATTGCGTTGTGCTCACTCAGCTCGTCAATTGAAGTTGGAATACCAACCTGTTCTACATATCCCTTGCTGGCAAATAAGCCACTCTGCATACGATAAATGACACGAGCAACTAATCGACTGTCTTCATTGATCTGATTACCAATACTGACGTCAAAACCTTCATCAATCACATCGAGTACTCGATCACTTAGGACCATATCCAGCTCAATGTCTGGATAGAGGCTCAAAAATTCACCCATATGTGGCATCACGAACTTGCGCCCAAAGCTATCTGGAAGATTGACTTTCAACTTGCCCGACGGATTACGGTTTTGCTCTGTCAATCCATCGATGCTCTCTTCTAGCTCAGATAGCAGCGGAGCGACTTTTCTATACAAGTTTGCTCCATCTTCCGTAAGCGAAAACTGCCGCGTATTACGATGAAACAAACGAACACTGGTCTGCTTCTCCAACGCAGCGACTCCTTTACTCACCGCCGCAGCTGAAATACCGAGCTTACGCCCCGCAGCTGAGAAGCTACCTTCTTGAGCAGCACAGATAAACAAGGGCAATTGAGATGGCAGCATAAATGGACTCCTAGGCTTGCTTTAAAGTCTATGATAGCGAAAAGAACGATCTCAATTTTAAACACTTAGTTATTACAGATTCAACAATATAACCGCCACCGCTAGGTTAACGAAAACTCGGGATGATAGCCGGAATCCCAGGCAACAGACCAACCAACGCCATCACGGTACTCAGCACAACAAACATAATTCCAGGCAATACCCAGCGGCTCATTTTGCTCAGTTCACCGCTGCGTTCTTTACAACCGACTAGGCCCAGATTATCCAAGAGCATGGTCAGAGACCAGCCAAACGCGGGGTTAACGAGCACTGAAGAAAACACAACGATCGCTGCTGACTGTGTGGTCTTACCCTCGCGCGTCATTTCCATTCCGGCTTCTAGCAAGGGTACAAATACCCCAACAATCAGCGCCACACAAAGAACGGGCTGCCATATCGCGAGATCCATCGGGTAGCCCCAAACGGCAGCGATGATACAAAACAGTGCCGTCAACAAAGCGCCAGCCGGAATAGGACGTTTAGCAATCGCCGCCGGTACGATATAAGTACCCCACGAGGAAGTGAAATTAGTACCACCAAGTAGCGAACCGAACGTTTGACGAATTGAAGCCGTCGTCATGGTATCGTCGATGTTCATGTGTACTTTTTCGGTACGTTCTGGATAACTGATTTTTTGAAATACTTGATGGCCTAAAAAGTCCGGCGACCACATAGCCACAGCCAAAATAGCAAACGGCAGTACCACCATGAAGTGTTCGATAGTAGGTAAGCCAAGCATCCAGCCAGTATCTTCCCCCCACCAATACATAGGGTTCATATTGGGTAAACCTGGCTCGGTTTGAAAAGAGAACGGCGCACCCATAGCAAAAGCTAGCGTACCACCTAGCAAGCAACTGAGAGGCACCGCTAGCCAGCGCTTACGAAAATGCTCCAATAAAGCGTATAGAATAATGGTGCAAAAGATCACGACAAAGGCAATGTGGCTCATGCCTATTCCGTCAGCCCAAGCGAATAGCTTTTTAACTTGAGATGCGGTTCCAACAAAGCCAAGGTAAAGCAACAGCCCACCACAGACCCCCTTACTAGTCAGGTTTGCCAGCATACTGCCGCCTTTACTGATTGCGAGTAGTAAACCAAAAGCACCAATCAGCAACCCAAAAGCCATTGGGTGCCCACCAGCGGCCACAACAATTGGAATTAAAGGGATCAAAGGACCGTGTGTTCCAGCAAGGTTAGCTGTCGGCAATAAAAAACCAGAGAAAAGAATAATGAACACAGAGGCTATGAGTAATTCATAACGCACGTTCTCTAAGACAAAGCCTTCATTCAATCCTAAAGCCCCGGCAAACGTGGCTGCGATGGCCCCTACCATTACAACCTTACCAATCGTAGCCGCCATAGCTGGAATGGTATCTTCTAGCTCAAATCGATAATCTTTAAATGGCAAATTGGGGCGCCAGCGTTTCGGCGCCATGATTTGTAACTCATGCTCTAAATACTGTTCTCGGGAAGAAAATTCTGAACTTGGTTTATGTTGTTGTTCATAAGTGAGTTCATCTTGATTGACTTGAGGATTTTCTGTTCCTGCATGTACGGCTTCTAAAGTGCTGCTCATTGTGATTCCTTTCGTTCACACTCTATGGTGTGTTGTTCCAGCAAACGTTATTGGTTCACTGCACAAAGGTTTAGCGAGTAGTTTCTAACTACTTTCTGCAACAAAGATCTGATGGATTCTTCGTTATGAAACCCTTGGTATACAGTTGCTAGTACCTTATACCAAACGAAAAAAAACAAATAGCCTCAAAGAGTTAGACATTAGTCGTAGACCAAAGCTACTAGTATTAGCTTTACATATTTAGATGGAACCAAATCTGGAAGTTACCAACGAGTTGACAGTCTCAGTGACAGAATTGAAAAAGCGAACCACTCAGGGTTCGCTTCATCATCTTAATGCTCTTCATGCACAAACTAGTTCGTCTTTGCTTCGGCGTGTTGTTCGGCCATAAACGCAATCATTTCATCACTTAAGCAAGATTTGCTGACATACTGACGCTGTTTACCTATGTGAATAATGAATCCCAAATCACTTTGTTGCAACTGGTCGATATCACTCCATGCTATGGTGTTATTAACCTTACCACTCTTATACGTCACACCTTTGCCATCAACCTTGAGCTCCACTTTACTGCCGGCACTCGAACCAATGTTCTGACGCCACACCCACCAGCCTCTTTTAAAATAAACGCTTAAAGCTTCGACAAAACTCAAAACAATAAAGAACCAACCCAAATAGCCGTTAGGCAGTAACTCAAACTTAACCAACACTGAGCCAAAGAGAAGAAACAGTGCAGCTTTGTAGTATGATTTCGGGAACTCCGTTGGAGTACTGGTTTGATCGTAACACTCAGCGAAAAAAGCTTTGTTGAGGGTGTATTCTGCGGTGAATTCTTGGTTGTTGGACATATGTGGCTTCTTTTGGGCTCTAGATGAATGAGTATCTGACGCTATTAGACTGCAGTTACACTATTGTAGCTTTTCTTAAACTGTTTTAAACCAGTTTTCCAACTCTTACCCTCGTAGTGCTCTCTTAGCGATAACTTAAAAAAATTAATAAGTTACATAAAGCGAACAAAAAAAAACCAATAAAACACTTGTAAACAGAATGCCATACCATTAAATTGCCAGCCAAATGAGGAGATAGTTAATCTCACAAAAGACTTCGGAGCCAAGCTCCCTTAAAAACAAAACTTATCGAGAATATCAGAATGAAAAAACTAGTATTAATGATCGCCGCTGTATCAGCATTAACATTGTCGGGCTGCTCCCAACGCATTGCAGATATGACTGTTGCAAGTTCAAAGAACGTTAACATGAATTCTACAGGGTTCGTTGAAGGTGAGCGCGTAGAGGGCTCAGATGCAACACCAATAATTCTTTTCCCAATCGGTATACCGAACGTAAAAGAGGCAATGGATAAAGCGATCGAGCAAAACCCGTGTGCTGTTGCGTTGAATGACGTTGTAATTGAGTCTGGTGCAGCAGCATTTCTGATTGGGCAAGCTTGGTATGATGTCGAAGGTACTTTAGTGCTTGATACAAATAAAGAAGGATGCGAGCAGTACTCAAGCCTATAGAGGGATACTCTGTTCGAATTACTATTACTAACCAAAGCCTCTGCGAGATTGTAGAGGCTTTTTTCTACCTGTCTTGCATCAAGCATTTCAAACAAACAACTGTGTCGCACAATAAAGCAACGTCGTCGCCAAGATCACGTTGATCGCTCTACCATATTTCTGAAACTGTGTTTGAAGCAGCTTACCCGCAAACGCCCAAACTAGGTTACTGACCAACGCGATAAGCGCCAGCAATAGGCTCGCTGCAAATATCCAGTAGATGTTTTGAGTGTATGGCAGTACGAAAGTCGAGATGGATGTGATTCCATATAGAATGATTTTCACATTCACGAACTGTAAACCAAAGCCCGCTAAGGCTGTGATGCCCTCAGACTCTTCCGATGCGGTTTTCACCTCACTCGTGGCTATCCCCCATGCCAACCAGATGATATACGCTGCGCCTATCCATGTTAACCAAGGAGTAATGGCTGGCAGGAGGTTAATCATATGGTAGGTGAACACACCACAAAGCAACATCAGAACAATGTAACCACAGAACATGCCCGAAATGACCTTTGCTGCGCGTTTTAATCCATATTGAGTGGCGACGCTCAGCGACAAAATGTTATTGGGGCCTGGCGTTATCGAGGTAATGATGACGTAGGTGAAAAAGGCGGTATAGATGGCACTCATCTCTATCTCTCCTGTTTTTTCTGCACTATACTCGCCATAAATAAATTAAAAAATTGAATATATTCAAACTTAGAGTTTTAATAATTGAAACTATTATGTTGGGAGTTGGGTGATGAACCTAAAACGTTTTCTCACATTCAAAACCATCGTTGAAGAGGGTTCGTTTCTTAAAGCTTCGCAGAAACTCTATTGCACACAGTCGACTGTGACCTTTCAAATCAAACAGTTGGAGCAAGATCTGTCGCTGCAATTATTCGAGAAAATTGGGCGCAAAATGGTCCTCACTCAGGCTGGAGAGAAGATCCTTCCCCATGTTTATGAGCTGACTCGTGTGATGGAAAACATCGAAGGTACTGCTCAGCAAGAGAGCTCTGAACCGACCGGCGAACTGAAAGTGCTTATCGCTGAGACTCAACTCGCCTATAAAATGGCAAATGTATTAAAGGAGTTTCGGATCCGTGCACCTAAAGTCAGACTCTCGCTGCAGTCACAAAACTGCTATCAAATTCGCGATGATTTGATGGCCGATAAAGCAGATTTAGGGGTGTTTTATCGTGTAGGCAATGATGAATCGCTCAAGGTTCATGAGTTTAAGCAAGAGCCCTTGGTGCTCGTTGCATCCCCACTATTGCAAGGTATGGATTTACAGCAAGATGGTCAGCACATCGACTCAGGCTTCATCAGTAATGGCGCTAAATGTCTGTTCCGACATAGCTTCGAGAGCATCATCCAAGAGCGCAACATCAGCATCGATAACATGATTGAGCTCAGCAGCATCAACACGATTAAAAACTGTGTCGAGAGTAATATAGGCATCTCTTACCTACCCCGCTTTACCGTTGAAAAAGAGCTACAAGAAGGTAGCTTGCAAGAGCTACCGTTTACCGACACTCCGCAAATGATCACGCCTTTGTGTGGTTACCATGCTGGAAAGTGTTTAACACCAGCAATGGAAGTCTTTATTGACTGTATGCGCTGCGAACATTAAGAATGTCTGCGTGATGTAACCTGCTAGCAAAAATAATAGGCTTTGGCTCTAGTACTTTACTCTTATTAGAGCCATAATCCGCCCCTTCTCGAGGAAGTCCCTCCAACCACCATGCAAATTAAGTTGAAAACAGCAATGGCAACAGAATCCACGGTCACTATTGGCCTGCACAATCCAAAGAGCCCAACTAATGTAGGTGCCGTTATGCGTGCAGCTGGATGTTATAACGCAGATGAAGTTCGCTACAACGGCACACGTTATAGCCGAGCCGTAAGGTTTCAAACCGATACGCAAAACATTCAAGAGCGTATTGCCTTGGTGGAAAAAGAAGATCTTACAGCAGAGCTGGCTGATGATGTTCAAATCGTGTGTGTAGAGTTCGCTGTAGGCGCGAGCTCCCTGCCTCGCTTTAAGCACCCTCAGAAAGCCCTGTATGTATTTGGACCTGAAGATGGCTCTCTGCCACAGGAGCTCGTAAATAAAGCCCATCACGTCGTTTACGTACCAACAAATGGCTGTATGAACCTTGCAGCGACGGTCAACGTGGTTCTATATGATCGCTTGGCTAAGACGATCGGAGCCATTGATGACCACCAACAAGTTATTGCCAATCGCGACAACAAAAACCGATTAAAAGTGAAAGCGGTTTAGCCATTTAAAATTGACGTGACATTGCTATAGAAGCACATGCACTACATACTTTGCTTAACTCCGTCTTAGAATGAGTGAGACCCTGAAATGATGACTGACGAAGAAAGAATCGAGCTGCAACAGAACAACCCACTGCATGGGTTAAAACTAGAAACCATGTTGCAAGAGTTAGTCGACTTTTACGGCTGGGACATTCTCGATACCGCCATGCGCTTCAACTGCTTTAATACTAAGCCATCGATTGCTAGTAGCGTGAAGTACCTAAAGAAAACCGAATGGGCGAGAGAGAAGTTAGAGAACTTTTATCTCTATCGCTTTAAACGCATGCCAAGAGCAAGCGCAGAAGAATACAACATTCCACCAAGAGCACGTACCTTCCCGCACGGCCTTGAACCAAAAGAGCCAATGGCGCTCACTGTTGAGTCGATTCTTAAATCACAGGCGAAAGCGGCTACAGCATTTAAGAAGCGTTCATCTCGTGGACGTCCACCACGCCGATAACGCTATTCTGGATACAGAAATACAAAAAAGCCTTACTTGATGCTTCAAGTAAGGCTTTATAATTTTTAATTACAGTGGTGGTTCAGAAACCGATTTCGCTACTCCCCACCAAACTAACTTTATTGACTGCGCTTTTTCTTCTTTTTGCCAGTGCCAGCGGGTTTTGCACGTGGCTTCATTGGAGCAAAGTAGGCCTCACTTTGATCGTCTTCTACTTCAAAGCCCCTAACTTGCTCGCGCTCTAGCTGGAACTTGTTTTTCTTCTCAATCACCTTGAAGTGGTGGTAATCATCGTAATCAATAAGCGATAAGCCCAGACCAACTTCGCCCGCGCGGCCACTACGACCGATTCGGTGCATATAGTCAGCAGGACTGCGTGGAAGATCGAAGTTAATCACGACTGGCAGTTTTTCTATATCTAGACCACGTGCGGCGATATCAGTCGCGATCAACACTTGAATCTCACCAGATTTAAAGCCTTCCAGCACGCGAGTACGAGCACCCTGCCCTTTATCACCATGGAATACTTCCGCCGTAATACCGCGTTTTGACAGCTTTTGAGCCAAATGATTACAAGCATTCTTAGCGTTAACAAAAATCAGAGTTTGTCGCCACTGATGCTCTTTAATGAGGTGCGCAAGTACCGCAGTCTTCTGACCTTTGTTAACGCTGAATACGCGCTGAACCAAGGTACTGGCTTCTGCACTTTGAAGTTGCACTTCAACGGGATCATTCAACAAACCTGTAGCAAGGCTCGTCACTTTTTCAGGGAACGTGGCAGAAAACAGCAGTGTTTGCTTTTTCTCTGGCAGTAGTGCCAGGATCTTGTTGAGCTCCTCGGTAAAACCAAGGCTCAACATGCGGTCTGCTTCATCTAGGACAAGCGTTTTCACTTGGTCCAACTTAACGGCATTACTTGAAACCAAATCCAGTAGGCGACCCGGTGTTGCGACGATAACGTCTGCGCCACCGCGAAGTGCTAGCATCTGAGGGTTAACTGAAACGCCACCAAACACCGCAACCGTTTTGATCTTATCTCTTAAGTGATAAGAGTAAGATTTCACGTTGTAAGCGACCTGTGAGGCCAACTCACGAGTTGGAACCAATATCAGATGAGATACATAGTTACCACGACGATTCGCAGATGTCTCTTGTTGACAGATTTTCTGAAGAATCGGCAACGCAAACGCAGCAGTCTTACCAGAGCCAGTATTAGCACCACCTACGATATCTCGCCCTTCAAGTGCTTGAGGGATAGTGTGTGATTGAATTGGCGTTGGCTGGCTATATTCCAAAGCTTCTAGCCTTTCGACTAGGGTTGGAATGAGACCAAGGCTGGCAAATGTCGCTTGCGTTGTAGTATCTGTCATTACAAAAAATGGCTCAGTGCTGGGTAAAGGGCGTGTATCTTATGCTATTTGCCGCAAAGATGTTAGCAATATTGAAATCGAGGGGTGTAAACCCAAAAGCTCCCGACGATGCGAGAGCTTTTGGAACTGTTCATATTCTGATTATAAGTGTTTGAGCGAAATGCCATCTTCATTGAACAAATGAATCTTCTCTGGGTCCGCTCTCAGGTAAATTTCTTCTCCCTTATGAAAGTCCAAAATACCCGGCAGCTTTGCTACCACGGCTTCTTCATGCCCTTCTACTCGAATGTGAAGCAGAGTGACTTCTCCTAATGATTCCACAAACAGCACCTTCCCAGACATCAATGCGTCGGCTGGCTCTGCCACCAAAAAGTCTTCAGGTCGAATACCAAGTTGCAGTTTCGAGCCCGTTAGGGACTCTTCCGACTGCACTGGCACTTCGATATTAAGGCCACTTTCTGCCGTCACTAATGACTTGTCCCCGGCTTTTTCCATCCTGGCCTGACTAATGTTCATTGCTGGAGAGCCAATGAACTGCGCGACAAAGACGTTTGCAGGGTCGGTATACAGCTCTAGTGGCGTGCCAACTTGCTCAATACGCCCAGCAGAGAGCACGACGATGCGATCGGCCAGTGTCATCGCTTCGACCTGATCGTGCGTCACGTAGATCATCGTCGTTTCAGTTAGCGCCTCTTTTAAGTTGGCGATTTCAATACGAGTTTGAACACGCAGCGCGGCGTCTAGGTTAGATAATGGTTCATCAAAAAGGAACACCTTCGGCTGACGTACAATCGCGCGACCAATGGCCACGCGCTGACGTTGGCCACCCGAAAGTGCCTTAGGTAAACGATCTAGGTATGGCTCAAGTTGTAGCATTCGCGCAGCTTCCATCACGCGATCATGTATCGCCTCTTTTGACTCTTTAGCGATTCGCATCGCAAACGCCATATTGTCATACACCGTCATATGGGGGTATAGCGCGTAGGTTTGGAATACCATCGCAATACCACGCATTGCAGCGGGTAACTCATTGACTCTCGCGCCTTCAATACACACCTCACCGGAGGTAATCTCTTCAAGCCCAGCAATCATGCGAAGTAATGTCGATTTACCGCAGCCTGACGGGCCTACAAATACGATAAACTCTCCTTGACTGATTTCGAGGTCAATCCCTTGCAGTACCTGAGTTTCACCGTATGATTTTTTAACGTTTGTTAAAGATAATCCTGTCATTTCACTAATCTCATCTTAAAATCAGTCACATCGTTGAATCAGGAACTGCTTATTTAACAGAACCAGAAAGTAGTCCACGAACTAAATATCGTTGCAGCACAAAGAACACACATAGCGGCACAGCAATAGAGACGAACGCCGATGCAGTTAAGATTTCCCAGTTACCACCGCGAGACCCCAATAGTTCACGCAATCTCGCCGTTAGAACCATATGCTCTTCACCTGTCCCCAAGAACACGGTCGCCACAAGTAAGTCATTCCATACCCATAAGAACTGGAAAATAGCGAATGACGCTAACGCGGGGAACGACAAAGGCAGTACGATGCGCATAAAGACCTCAAAGTCTGTCGCGCCATCGACTTTTGCTGATTCGATGATTTCACGTGGTAAGCTAGAGATATAATTGCGCAATAGATAAATCGCGAGCGGAAGACCAAACCCCGTATGCGCTAACCAAATCCCAATGTAGGTTTTCGCCCCAACACCAAAGAATGCACCGATATCGTTATACAAACGCAGCAGCGGGATCAACGACATCTGCAATGGCACGACAAGCAAACCAACAACGAGTGCGATCAATAAATTGCGCCCTGGCATTTTCATCCACGACAAGGCATACGCAGCGTAAGCTGCAATAAGAATTGGAATGATGGTGGCAGGAATAGTCACCGTCAGCGAGTTGATAAATGAGCGCCCTATCCCTTCAGCAGTTAATACTTCACGATAGTTATCCAACCCGAACTTAGGAGGCACCACTGCGGTATAGAAGATTCGCTTTCCGCGCTTGCCAGTAAAAGGCTCAGGCGATGTCATTTTATAGTGACCGTCTTCGGTAACAGTGAGCGTTCCATCTTTACGCATTTGTGCAACATCATCTGGCATGAACTTAGTCGGCTCTCGAGATGAAAAACCAAATGCCATGATCTCTGTTGGGCTGCCATCCACCAATAATTGTCCAGACAGCACATAGACATCGCCCTCTTGAACCTGCGTATCTGGGTTGTCTGTCCGTGCGACGAGGTTTTGCTCGGATGCAGTTAAGGACGTCCACCAGCCCGACAAAGCCAACTGATCTTTGTCTCTAAATGATGAAATAAGTAGGCCTGCGGTAGGGAGCGTCCACAGAATCACGATAAGAAGCACAGATAAATGAACCAATATAGTTAGCGGCGAGCGGCGAAGCTTACTCAAGCTAAATCTGGCGTTATCTGGTTCAGTCGGTGTAGGAGCAACAGCTTTACTTGTCATTATCTGTCCTCCATTTGTGCGCTCGCTTGGCGCATGTTCCAGACCATAACTGGAATCACTGCAATCATAATGATGACAGCAATCGCAGCGCCACGGCCGAAGTCACCGCCTCCTCTAAACATCCAGTCAAACATCATGTTGGCGAGCACCTGAGTGCTCCACTGACCGTTAGTCATCGCAAGGACGATATCGAACACCTTAAGCACAAGAATAGTAATCGTGGTCCAGACCACAGCTATCGTGCCCCATATTTGTGGGATTAAGATCTTAAAGAAAATCTGAACACCATTCGCGCCGTCAAGGACAGCCGCTTCCACCGTTTCTTCTGGAATACCTCGAAGTGCTGCCGCTAGAATCACCATTGCGAAACCGGTTTGAATCCAGATAAGAATGACCATCAAAAAGAAGTTATTCCAAAATGGGATGGTTATCCAAGCTTGAGCTGTGCCACCAAATGCCTCGACGATAGCATTCAATATCCCTATCTGCTCTGAACCCGGCGCACGATAGTCGTACACAAACTTCCAAATGATCGACGCACCAATAAAAGAGATCGCCATAGGCATGAAGACCAAGCTCTTAGCAATATTTCCCCAACTCACTCGGTCAGTTAATGCAGCGATAACCAAGCCGAAAAACGTCGACGCAGCTGGAACCACCAGCAACCACAACAGATTGTTGAACAGAGACTCTCTAAACTCAGGATCCTTAAATAGCCAGGTATAGTTACCCATTCCGACAAACTTGTCGCCATTTCGGTCGTGTAATGACAAATACAAAGATTCGAAGACAGGATAGATAAGATACAGAGTTAAAAACGCAAGCGCTGGACCCAAGAACAACCAAGGACGAATCGCGGCTGCGCGTCTTAGGTTCTTCGCCATCGTCTGGTTGGATACGTTTCTGGTAGGGAAAATAACGGTGAGCAAGAAGTTACTGCCGAAAAAGTACACGACGCAACTCGCTACGCCTAACACCATGATAAATAGAGAGGAATAAAGCTGTTCCATCACTACCTCGCTTTATTGATGCCTAACAAAGGTGTGAAATGTGAACACCGATAGACACACTAAAAACTGCATCTATCGGTTTCACCTGACTATGCCTTATTACTTAAGTGCATCCCATGTTTTTTGGATGTCGTTGGCAACGTCTTGAGCGGATTTACCGCCACTGTAATCCACCATACCAGTCCAAAATGCACCCGCGCCGATCTTACCAGGCATCAAATCAGAGCCATCAAAGCGGAACGTTGTAGCATCTAGCAAGATCTCACCCTGTTTCTTGAGGGTATCATTGCCGTATGCGTCGATGTTGACGCCTTTATGCGGTGTTAAGAACCCAGATTGAGCCATCCAGATTTCGTGAGCAATTGGCGATTGTAGGAAAGCCATGAAAGCACGCGCCGCTTCGGAGTCTTTAGTGATACTCCACATAGTACCTGCACCAAGTACTGGCTTACCGAGATCTTTTGATTCGTAAGCGGGGAAGTAGAAGAAATCGACATCAGTCCCTAGCTCTGTACCTTCAGGGAAGAAACTTGGAATAAACGAGGCTTGGCGATGTAGGTAACATTTCGCAGGTGACGTAAACAGACCCTTAGGCGAATCACGGAAGTCAGTCGCAGCGACTGCGCGTGCACCGCCATCGACGAACTTGTCGTTTCTTACAAACCATCCGAACTCTTCAATCGCACCAACAACTTTAGGATCGTTGAACTTAAGCTCGTTCGTGGTCCACTTGTCGTAATCGGAAGGTGATTGGGTGCGGAGCATCATATCTTCCACCCAGTCTGTTGCTGGCCATCCAGTTGCACCGCCTGAACCGAGCCCTACACACCAAGGTGTCTCGCCATCTTTAACGATTTGTTCTGTCAGCGCTTTTAGCTCTTCCATCGTTTCAGGCACTTCATACCCGACATCTTCAAAGTTTTCAGGCACATACCAAACCAGAGACTTCAAGTCGACTTTGTAGAAGAATCCATATAAGTGATCTTTTCCGTCTTTGTCTGCAAACGTACCTAAATCAACCCAAGAAGAACCCGCAGCATAGTTATCGTTAATCCACTCACCCATCTTAGGATCCAGTGGCGTTAGAAAGCCTTTCGAAGCAAGATCAGCAGCAAGACCTGGTTGAGGGAAAATAGCGATATTCGGCGCACTACCCGCTTGGACGTCAATGGCTATTTGTTGCTCAAAAGAGTCAGAGCCAGAGTAGTTCACTGTTGCTCCCGTCGCCGCCTCAAAATACGCAATGACGCTTTCAACAAGTTCTTTATCTTCGGTTAACCAAGGTCCAAAAATGGTGACAGTTTCACCTTTTAGATCCGTCTTTTTGAGCTCTTCGTAGCTCTGCCAGTTAAAGCGAGCATCTTCGCCAGGTGTGTACTTGAGATCAGCAGCAAACGCAGAGGAGGTAGAAATCGTAAGTGCTATCGCACTAGCAAGTAGGGAGGTTTTCATCAGCAAGACTCCATGTATTTAGATACTTTTTATTTGTCTCTTCAGTCCTTGGCTTTCGGATTGGTAGCGTGCACAACAAAATAACTTAATCGGTTAAGCCAATATTACCTACCATAAATCCTTATTGACACTTAGACCACTTTCTAACCAGTTCTTGTGTCGTCGATCATGTTTTATGTCGCTCTATTTTCAACAAGATGACAAAGATCAAACTATTCACTCCACCTCGAAAAGTCGCATTTTCATTCTTACTTAATCGTTTTAGAATTAGTCAATATCACTCGCTATTCTTGGTTCAATTTAGGGACAATCAGGGGTTGCTATGCAGCGTAAGAAGCCGACTCTAAAAACTGTCGCCGCCCATTTGGGGGTTTCAACGGCTACGGTCTCCAATGCTTTCAATCGCCCTAGCCAGCTGTCTAAGGCGCTGCGAGAAAGCATTCTTCTTGAGTGCGAAAAACTCGGTTATACCGGACCAAGCATCACAGCGCGGAGTCTTCGGACAGGTAAAACAGGTGTCATTGGGGTCTTGCTGGCAGACAACTTGGCATACAACTTCACAGACCCTGTCGCCACAGAGTTTTTGGCCGGCGTCTCCAAAACCCTAGATGAAGCACACGTAAACATGCTGTTGCTTCCTCCGAGCAGAGAAAACTATCAAAACACCCAGGTAGAGACGATCCCAGATAGCTTCATCGTCTATGGAAAGCCTGTCGACTCAAACATTATCGATTTGATATTAAGACAACATAAGCCCGTGGTCGCCGTCGATTTTTCACTACCCGATATCCCGTCCATTAACATTGATAACCACAAAGCTAGCTACGATATCGCGATGCACGCGATCCACGGCAGCGACGACAATGTGTTCATATTAGGTCTAAGACTTGAGCCATCTACCTCGCTCTCGTTGGCAAATCTCGACAATTTGTATTCCAGTGAAGAATCCGTCTCACGTTGTCGCTTTAATGGCTACAAACAAGCGCTCGAAGAAAACGGCATCACATTGTCGAATGAGAACGTTTGGCAGATCCACGACCTTGAAGAAGCCACGCTCAAGACCATGCTAAGAGGCGCGCTCACCGCTCCTAGAGAAGTCGATGTGTTGCTCTGTATGAGTGACAAGATCGCTCTTGCCGCGCTATCAGTGGCAAAAGAGCTCAACGTTAATACTCGAATCGTAGGCTTCGACGGCATTCCCAAGTCTGCCGAAGCCGAACTGACAACCATTCAGCAACCTATTGCCAAAAAAGGTCAAATCGCCGCGCAGATGGCGCTTGGCCAACTACCCTACGAATCTATTCAGCTGGAATCGGAACTCATTATTCGCAGCAGCAGTTAGAACTTACCTCACTTGCTAAGGAGAACACTTCCATGAGCACGGAACAACTAGAGCAACGTTGGTGGCACGACGCCGTGGTTTATCAGATTTATCCTAGAAGTTTTAATGACTCTAATGGCGATGGGATTGGCGATATCCCAGGTATTATTAAGAAGCTTGACTACATCAAAGGATTAGGCGTCAACGTAATTTGGCTAAGTCCAGTCTACAAGTCACCAATGGATGACAACGGCTATGATATTTCTGGATATCAAGAGATCGCCCCAGAATTTGGGACCATGGCAGACATGGAGAGGCTCTTGAAAGAAGCCGATCAGCGTGGCATCAAGATAGTCATGGATTTAGTCGTCAATCACACCTCAGATGAACATCCATGGTTTATCGAATCCAGAAGTAGTAAAGACAACCCCAAACGTGACTGGTACATCTGGAAAGATCCAAAAGAGGATGGCAGCGAGCCTAACAATTGGGAATCGTTCTTTAAGCCCAAAGCATGGACGCTCGATGAAAACACAGGGCAATATTACCTACACCTGTTTAGCAATAAGCAACCAGATTTAAACTGGGCGAACCCAGAAGTAAGGGAAGCCGTCTACGATATGATGCACTTCTGGCTTAAAAAAGGCTTGGGTGGGTTTAGAATGGACGTCATCAACATGATAGGTAAACCTTCAGACTACCCAGATGCAACGATTTTTGATTCAGGTGTTGCAGGATGGGAGCATTGGTCAAATAACCTACTCGTACACCAATATCTTCGAGAGATGCATGACAAAGTGCTTAAGCATTATGATGTGCTCACTGTTGGCGAGACACCTTTCACCACAACGCTTGACGGGCGTTACTACTCTCACCCTGACCGTAATGAAATTAGCATGATCTTCCAGTTCGAGCACGTCAGCATCGACCGAGAAGAACACAACGCCGTCAAGAAAGATTTCGATTTAGTTCAGTACAAAGAAATCATGTCGCGCTGGCAAGACGACCTCTACCAAAAAGGCTGGAACAGTCTCTATTGGAGTAATCACGATCAACCGAGAACCGTATCTCGCTATGGTTCTGATTGTGCCGAATATCGAGTCATCAGCGCCAAGATGCTTGGTACCGTGCTTCATATGATGAGCGGCACCCCTTATATCTACCAGGGTGAAGAGATAGGCATGACCAATAAACACTTCAATGATATTGAAGAGTTTAACGATCTTATGGCGAAGTTCCATTATCAGAAAATGATGGAGCGCGGCGTGTCCGACGAAGACGCCATCGCCTTTCTCAACGACTTCTCTCGAGACCATGCTCGTGTTCCTGTGCAATGGGATGACACAAAACACGCCGGCTTTACGACCGGTACACCTTGGCTTCCCGTCAATGACAATTACGTCGATATTAATGCACAGCAAGCCGTCAACGACGAAACGTCTATCTACCATCACTACCGCCAACTTATTGCCCTGCGAAAAAGCGAGGAGTATGGCGATGTTATTGTGTATGGGAACCACACACTACTCGACCCTGAAGACAGCGATGTCTACGCGTACATTCGTACATTTGGTGACAAATCACTGCTCACCATCGCTAACTTTACTAACCAGACCTTAGAGAGAACTTACGAATACGGCGTAAAAGCAACCGTTATTAATAATTACTCTAATACCTTGAGTTCATTACATAATATGATGCTTAAGCCTTACCAAGCATTAGTAATAGAGATATAAATAAACGATTGAAAAACTCACAGGCGAACCCACTTGGTTCGCCTTTTTATTGTCAGTTCTAACAAAAAGAAAGTTCACATAGAAATGAGCTAGCTCTCTATTAACACTTTCATTTAATCCCGCAGTCATACTCAACAAAGATATTCGAGCAACAACTCAGACATCGCGCCAAGTTACATATTTAGCAACACATTTCACTCTTCTCTAAAGATCTTCGCAACTCAGTGCATACAATTTCTTTAGTTAATCACAAAAGAGGAAAAGAAATGTCTGAGTTCCATATTACTAGCACTCAACCCCTAGCGCTAAATACCACCAATCTGAAATCAACCGAAGACGTTAAAACTTTATTTTTGAGGGAAGTCCACAACTATATTGTGGCCAACAACGATAGAAAAGTTTTTGAGGTAATTGTCAGTAAACGATTGGAACAGTTAAATAATCTCGATAATTCATATAATTACGAAGGAAATTTAGATGCAAAATACAACTCCGATACTATGTCGGCACTGGTCGAAGACACCACGCTTTTTGGCGTTCCCAACTTCTACCACTACATCGAACTTCAATCACTCTCACTATTTGGTGGGTTGTTGCAGTTCTGGGTAGAGTATAAGCGATACACCTTACTGCTAGACAATGTGTTACTGAAGTGGAGCAAGCAATCTGAGCAGGCGGTTCTACTGGCAAGGTGCGAATTAGAAGATGGGTACGTGGCAGAGCTGGTGCAGAACATTGAAAATGATGAAAGACGCTTTCGGACTCAGTTCGCAGACGAGTCACTATCTCTATCAAGTGCCAATACTCTGATCAATCTTGAAACCTTTGTAAGGCAACAGCATTGGTATGAAATGTTATCTGAACTAGAGCTGTCGTCTAAAGGTGAACATTTTATATTGTACCAACAAGACGACGAGGGTCACAAAACCTTGGTATCGTCGGCAAAAATTCAACGCTGGCGCGAAAAAAATGATTGGCTGGCTTTCAATCCATTTTTTCAATCCGATAATTGGACTGTTTCACTGGAGGATAGAAATATAAAAGCACTAGACTTTTCAGGTATTTTTAATGATAACTTAGCCAATAAACTTAACCTAACTAACCCTAAAGGCCTAGATCAATCCTTTATTCAAAACGTAAAACATGGACGAGACTGTTGTGAGTTGATTAGAATGGCAATAGGAGCCCCAGTCAGTAAACTCAATAACATCTTATTTTTGACAATTAAGTATATCTCTATATTTATGAAGCAAGTAGGCATAAAAGGAGTGTATGTTATTACCGAACAACCCGCGCTGCTCTATTTTTTTCAGTCTGTAAATTTATATAGTGAACTCAACGATTGTTATGTCCCTATGACTTATCAACAAATTAATCCGACCGCACCACAAACCTACAAGGGCTTAATTTTAAGTGCACCTATGGTTAAAGCTATTGGAGAATGCAACTATAAGCAGTACTATAAGAAGGTTTTGTCAGCACGGAAAAGAAGTAAGACACTTTTTGCATCATGCATGAAATTCTAGGATACGCTCTGTCCCATACACCAGCACTGATCATGTACTTGATCGGTACTGGTGTACTTATATGGACAGTTTACATGTCATATAAGATGGCAGAGAACCAGTTTGGAGTAGATCAATCGGTCTACCTCCCTTACTGTCTGTACACCTTTTTCATCGCATGTTGGATCTTCGCTAACGCTTACTTTCAATCTGATTTGCTCACCTACTATGACAGTGATGTTGCCTGGTACATGGCTATCGGCGCGAATATTTTTTGTGCTTTTGCGATTCTCTCTGCTTATTGGTTTTCCTGTAAGCTCATCTCCAAGTCTAAAAGCCGGAAAATATCTCGATTACAGTTAGTACTTTTGGTGGGACTGTCGCTCCACTCCCTTATCGTGAACATCATTCCTGGGATGACTGTCATTAGCGTAGAGACACGTGCAGCAGGCGAGTTTTTAATCCGCTTCGGGGATTACAACACGGTCTTTTTCCTTACCGCTCCTTTCATCATCTGCCTGACTTTTATTAACTTTCTGCGAGCATGGAAGAGCGAGCTTCGGTTAACACAGTTGAAATCTGGCTACATGATGGGTGGTGTCATCCTATTTATGGTCTCTACCTTGATTGTGATGATCTTTATACCCTACTTCTTTGACGACTTTTCGCTGGTCTGGGTTGCCCCCACCTTGTCAGTCTTCGAGATGACATTAATTGGTTACGCTTTACTGTGTAATCGATTCTATAGCGGTCGATACATCACACTGGTCGGCGTAAGTTCTTTAACTAACATCGCCATCTTCTTAGCTCCTGCACTCATAATCACGGATTTCGGTGGTCATCAAAACATCGCTCTACTCTGCTGGATAGTGATCACTGGCCTTTTCTATCAAAAGCTCTTCAAGAAGGTTTATTGGTTCTTTAATCAATTCCTTTACGGCAAAGCAGGTAATAGCATTGACCAATTAGTTAGCCTTGAATCTGAGTTTCGATTCTCGTGCGACGATGCGGTTGATAAGCTCAATCAAACATTAGGAGTTAAGCGCGGCTACATAAGAAAAGTGCTGGCGGACAAAGATGCCCTACTTCTGGACTTTTTCGCAAAAGGCGAGCGAATCATCATCAAGGAAGAACTGGAGTATATTCTCGACAACCATATGGGCGGTCGGGACAAGATTGCCGAGATCGTCGGTTTCATCTCCGCCAACAACGTGTCTTTGGTCCTCCCCATCTTTGGAAGCCGCAAAGAGGTTACCCACTTCTATCTTGCGCGTCAGTCTAAACAGCACCCTTTAATTACTGCGGACCAAGAGGTCGGACTGCATGCTCTTTTCAACGAGGCTAGCCGTTGGATCATCGCCGAAGAAAAAGTACGTAAGAGCCAGATCATTGCGGGTTCAATCGCCCACGAAATACGTAACCCATTCAGCAAGCTCAAATATCACTTTGACCAGATCGATACCAAAGTGCTTGGCAAAGAAAGCATCGACTTGGGGAATCAGAGCTCAGAGGAGATCAAAGAACTCCATCAAGCACTTAACGAGAGTAAACGAGCGGTATTATCTGGAACACGCTTTATTGATGCTATGTTGGCAGAGATACGCGGCGATACACTTAAGTCGGAGCTTTTCTCTTTGCACTCTGCTAGTGAGTTAACCATTTCAGCCATCAACGACTTCAGCTTCAATAAACCGGAAAATAGGCAACGCGTCAGTCTGACCCTCGAAGACTTTGTGTTTTGGGGAGACGATACGCTGTTTAGCTTCGTCATATTTAACCTGCTTAAGAATGCGACGTATTACTTTGAGCAGTATCCAGAAAGTAAAATAGACATCAAGCTGAGCCGAGGAAAAACCGCAAACACCTTGCTTGTTACCGACTATGGTCCTGGTATTCCAGAGTCAAACCTGCCACACCTTTTTGACGACCTGTTTACCGATGGTAAAGACTCGGGTACGGGTCTTGGACTTGCCTATTGCAAGAGAGTAATGGAGGCATTCAAAGGCAACATAAGCTGCACATCCCAACAAGGTGTCTACGCTACATTTAAACTCTCTTTTCCCTCAGTAGATGATTCAGAGTTTGAAACGAAACTGCGCTCTAATCTTCAACCACACCTATCGAACAAGTGTGCGCTAGTCGTCTCTCCCGCCGCACAGCAGAGACCTCTTGACCCATATTTTGATGATGCCTTTGACGTTTCTGTTCATTACTGCCAAAACAGCGATCAGGCGACAGGTCAAATCGAAGCCTCAGCAGTCGATTTTGTCCTGATTTCCGACTGCGAACCATCCGCAGCATCTGAAATAGCCAACGCGGTTCGTAGTACTGCACACGGGAGTGAACTACCCATATTGTATTGCCGCTCATATTTTCATGAGGAGCTTAGCCCAAGTGACAATGTGTTTGATGCAGCACTGTCGGTCTCTAGTAAACACAGTTTCTGGCGTTCATTCGTTAAAGCTTGTGAAGCTGGCGCTCTCAAGAAAAAGGTGTCACTAACAGGTAAGAAAGTACTCGTTGTTGACGATACTCACGTGAATCGACTCTTAGTACAAAGCTACCTAGTTCTAGAAGGTGTCGATGTGCATCTGGCAGCATCGGGGGTAGAAGCCATTGAGAAGGCGAAGCAAACTACCTTTGATCTTATTTTCATGGACATTCGAATGCCTAATATGAACGGATTTGAAGCCTGCGAAGAAATTCGAAAGTTCAACCATTCTGTGCCTATTATTTCCCTCTCTGGGGAAAGCGGACCTGATGCCCGCCAATCGATCGATGAGTTAATGGATGACTACATCCCGAAGCCTGCGGAGAAAAAGCAGCTCGTATCTATGATTCGTAAATGGTGTGACGAGGATTGCTCTACAGACAGTCAAAACTCACCTACTCAATTTCGTATTCAAGGTGCGTCTTAAATCTCACGCTCATTCTTACTCAATACCGCCACTAACAGCCCAAAAAACAGTAGAACTATGTTAAAAAGAGGAAGCTGTAGATCGACCGGCATCATGTAAATCACGCTAACTGCGGGTATCCATATTAGCCAGTTACTAATGGTCATGGCGAATACTCGACGAAACCAAAAGTCACGATCGATGTACTGGCAAAAGCCGCGTTTGGGGAAACCAAGGTCTTTCCACAAGTACAAGATTGCGATAGTTGGCACTGACCAAAATGCAGAGTAAATAAATTGATCAACTGCCACTTTAGTGACCACAGTGCCAACATTCAGCACATCACCAAACCAGTGAGACTGCAATTGATAGAACAGATCTACTTCGATGCCTTTATACGCCCAAAATAGAGCGACACAGAGCAATTCGGCGCCAAAACGAGAACTTTTATATCCCAATGCATTAAGTAGCAGCAAAGGGAAAATCCCACCGAATAATGCCGTTGCTATTGCACTATAGACCCAGCCATATTTAGCTTTGGTTTGAGACATGACGTCAAAAACGAGGTGAGATTGCGGCCAATATAAGTAACTCAGTGCAATGAATAATGCAAAGCACTGAAGAGCAACACCAGCCTTGAAATTTTTGTGTAGTGCATAGGAAATATCAGTTCGCAGTTGTTGTACTAGCATCGTAAGCTCGTCAGTTTATTCGTGATTTGACTAGCCTACGGCGTTTAGCTACTAACTTTGATTACTATTTTTTATTCTGCATTGATGAAATTTCAACCACTACTTACTTGCTTTCCTTGTCCCAGGCAGTGATCGCATGTTTACCCGCTTCCACGCCCAACTCATACGCTTTCGCTAGTTCACCCTTACTCTGTGTTAGCCTACTCAACGAAAACCCATCTGGCGGACAAACTTCCACTATCTGAACACCTTCTGGAGGATGCTCGATAAGCTCAAGCGTTTGATTATAGCGCTCATAAATCGTCTGCATTGGGGTAATAAGGGCCGGCGTTTTTTTCAAAAACAGAGGATAGCTAGCGCCTAGTTTTGGCTTGGGTTTTTTATACGATTTATCTCGGCTTCGTATGATCATGATCTTCGAAGCACCACGTTTTATCGCCTCTTGGATAGGAATCGAGTCAGACACACCGCCATCAACAAAATGACCATTGTCGAGTTCTACACCTCGACGATAAAGAATGGGTAGCGCACTACTCGCCTTCATTGTTTCCGCTAATAGCTCAGAGTCCGGCGTGAGGTATTCCGGCTGACCCGTTGCACTGTTCGTCACAACAAGAAAAAATGGGCGTGTATCGCTATCAAAAGTTTGCTTATCGATACCGAGTTCTTTAAGCGTAATCTCCCACATCCAGTCTAAGTCAATCATGTCGCCGCCTCGGATAAAACGAGAGAGCGATACAAACTCTTTTCTCAAACTGTAATCAAGATAGATACGCTTGTTCCTTAGTGGCATCTTAGCTAGGTATGCAGCCAAGTTACTCGCACCGGCCGATACTCCCCAAAAGCTGTCAAAAGGCGAAAAGTCCATTGCCATAAAGTGGTCCAACACGCCGCATGAAAAGACGCTTCTCATCGCGCCACCTTCAACGATTAAGGCCGTTTTTCCAACACGTTCCATGTAGACCTACTCCTTATTTAAGCTCTGCTTCCATTTCGTCAACTCATCGATGTGGCGCGGCTCAATGCCACAACAGCCACCAATGACAGAAGCGCCAAGGGCATGCCAGCGTTTCGCGAACACCAAGTACTCTTGCGGAGAAAAATGCCTCACAGTTTGAATCGATGCATTGGCTTGATGACCCGACTTGATTGGCGTAAAGCTATTAGCAAATACACCTACTTCAAGTGACTTACCCACTTGGTTGGTAACCTGATTGACCACTTCTATCGCTCGCTCAATCACTTCTGGGATCGAGCAGTTAAAAAAGACACCCTGTGCGTCAATATCTGCCAATAAGGCGATGGCGTCTTTCAAAGACTCTCCCGAACGTAGCGTTGCAGGCTGATCCTCTTCATCCTGTAGCGTAAAACAGATGTACGCAGGTTTATCGGTGAGACTGAAGAGCTCAGCATACATTTTCGCTTCAGCAATACTTGCGACTGTCTCCGCCAACCACAAATCGACATACTCGTCTTGTGCGTGTAGCAGTTCAATGCTTATTGCTTTCCCGCGCTCTGGTTCAAATAGATCGGGGCGATACGAACCAAATACAGGTGGCAGTGAACCTGCTACCTGCACCTTTTGCTCGCTCTGCAATGCGACTTCATGAGCCAACCGTGCTGCTTTACCCGCGAGTGAGGCGCCTTGTTCTTCGTACAGCTCATCTCCGAGGTGAAACGGAACACAAGCGTAACTGTTGACCGTGATGATCTCAGCACCGGCATCAATAAAAGCTTGGTGAGCTTGCTTAACATAATGGGGGGTTTCAATTAGAGCTTGCGCACTCCACAAAGGCTGTGAAAAAGGCGCGCCAATACGCTCTAGCTCTCGCCCCATGCCACCATCTAAAATTGTTAATCTAACCATACTGACTCACCTACTGCTTTTTCTCGGCGTTTAATAGCAGCCATTAAACCACAATCAGACGAAACTTGAAGTCATGCGACTATACACTTACGCGCCACGATAGACTTATGTTGGCTCTTAGAGAGCCTTATTGAAACTCCCAGCCAAATTTTTGTCTTACAAGTTATATTTCTTTGTCTTTATTTGATTATCGGCTATTCAAAGTACAGAGCATTCAAAGCAGACCAAACTATGACTGAAATCAAATTCGATTATCACCTTACAAAAACTAGCCTGAGAACAATATTTGTTAACTGACGCCGATATTCAATACAACGTTGATTCGGTTCTGTGATCCTCTACACACATCAATTTATCGCTACTTTCCAATCAACTACTCAGTCATATTATGTAAGACAATATTACATAACAATGGAAGTAGAAAATGAAAAAGTTAACTGTCATTGCTGGATCTATCCTGTTGTCTTTGCCGTTAACCACACTGGCTGATGTTGCCAATAATGGTGTTTCTTATCCCGTCCCTGCCGATAAATTTGATATGCGAAACTGGAAGATCACGATCCCATCTGACATTAATGAAGATGGTAAGGTCGATGAAATTGAGGGGGTTGCTATGCTTAGCTACTCTCATGAGGACTTCTTCCATCTCGATAAAGATGGCAACCTAGTTTTTGAAGTACACAACAAAGCCATCACCACCAAGAACTCAAAGAATGCGCGTTCTGAACTTCGTCAAATGCCACGTGGCGCGAACTTCGATAACATTCTCACCAACGACAAGCTAAACCAGTGGGCTCTCTCTAGCCACCCTGATGCAGAAAGCTACAGCGCCGTGGGCGGGACGCTTGAGGCAACGTTGAAAGTCAATCACGTGTCTTTGAATGCGAAATTCCCTGAAAAATACCCTGCACACTCTGTGGTAGTTGGTCAGATTCACGCTAAAAAACACAACGAGTTGATAGAAGCCAAAACGGGTTATGGCCACGGTAACGAACCGCTGAAGATTTTCTACAAGAAGTTTCCTGATCACGAGTATGGTTCCGTTTTCTGGAACTATGAGCGCAACCTAGCCAAAGCTGATCCTGATCGCGCTGACATTGCTTACCCTGTTTGGGGTAACACATGGGAAAACCCAGCAGAGCCAGGTAAAGCAGGTATTAAGCTTGGAGAAGAGTTCAGCTACAAAGTGGAAGTGAAAGGCACCATGATGTATCTAACGTTCGAAACTGCACGACACGATACCGTGAAGTACGAAATCGACCTAAGCAAAGGCATCGATGAGAAAGACTTCCCAACTGGCTATGCAGAAGATGATTTCTACTTTAAGGCAGGTGCTTATGGTCAATGTAGCACCCAAGAGAAACACCCTGTTTGGGGACCAGGCTGTGCAGGTACGGGTGACTTCGCGACAGATAAGAAGAATGGCGATTACAACAGCGTAACCTTCTCAGCACTTAAGCTGAATGGTAAATAAAACCGCTCACTAAGACTATTGCGCTCTTGGCACATCTCCAGTTCCGAGAGCGCAATAGATGTGGCAAGCGTTATCTCAAGCGCACCGACCGATAAAATACACTCACCTATCAAACAGCATGTCATAAAATACTTGTCTCGACTCCGAAGTACTGCCTCGGTGTGTAACGTAATTGGCGTGTTCATCGGTTGAAGCCGTCGGTGACAGCTCAATACTCCATAGCGCTTTAAACTCGTTAGGTACAACCGAATATCTAACGTCCATAATTCGGGATGAGTTATTGGGATCTTGAGCTAAGTAACCATGAGAGAACCAACGAAATCGCTCCACGTCTCTCGCTTGCTGCGAGTTTGGGTCTAACCAAGGAAAATCTCTGTTAATAACCAGTTTATTAATGGACTCACCCGGATAAGTTTTCACTGTCCTCCCCACTCGCACCGCATCCGCAAAGTAGCGATCCTCGGTCTCATAAACGACCTTCCACACTAGGATATTGGCAAAACTCGGTTTGGCTTCCAGCTCAACAACCTGATGTTGACGCGCCTTGGCAAGTTGCCAGCCCGCAACCTCAGCACGATCCCTTTGGACCATTCCAACAAGCGGATAAGCTAGCACCCATATCATGGCGATTCTGGCGAACCACGGATTACGTTTTAATGTTGCGATAACCCCCAGCAGTAAAAGAGGCAAGGTAAACATAGGATCGATAACCGACACCACCCGCCACGCATACCTATCATTGCTAAATGGCCAGAGAAGCTGAGTACCGTAAGAGGTGCACGCATCCAAAAGCGCATGGGTACCGTATCCTAGAGCGCAATAAAACCAAGTCTGTGCGAATGAAAAGCCGAAACGTTTGGCAAACACGTGGAACAAAACAAAGGCACAAATAACACTGCCAAAGGGGATAAAAAGTAGAGAGTGGGTAAACTGGCGGTGATACTCCAAGAACAGCAAAGGATCGCTTGAAGAGCGAATTAAAACGTCGAGATCAGGCGACATACCAGCAAGAAGCCCCAGAGCGCCAGCAATGACTATGTTTTGCTTTTTACTCGCCGATTGCGACAAAGACGCGCCGAGAACACCCTGTGTTATTGGATCCATAATTCACTCTAAAGCTGATAATTTCGAACAGACCATACAATCAGCTATAGCAGTAAATGACTGATCTTTCTAATGTAGCTATTATTGAAGTGAAATCTTTTACCTATCGAGCAAATAGGTTTATACCTATTCCTATATAACAATAAGTATCTATTCATTATGACCGTCAAAGAGATCCTGCAAGTTCGCAACGTCCGCTGTTTCTTAATGTTCCGAAGCAGTTACTTTGCACGCTTTTACTACCCAGTTTTCACACTACTCTACTTGGATTACGGTCTTACCCTCTCACAGTTTGCCATGCTCAATGTCGTTTGGGCGGCGACCATTGTCATTTCAGAAGTGCCATCGGGCGCATTTGCGGACACCTTAGGTCGTAAAAAGCTCGTCGTGCTCTCCTCGCTCGTGATGTTTGTTGAAATCGCCATGATAGCCTTGGTTCCGACAGAGAACCCCAACGTAGTGTTCATGGTTTTCTTGATTAATCGAGTGTTGAGTGGGCTCGCTATGTCATTGGCAAGTGGTGCCGACGAAGCACTCGCGTACGACACACTCAAAGATCAAGGTAAAGAAGAAGTCTGGCCCCAAGTTCTGCAAATGCAGCTTCGCATTGCCTCAAGCGTAGGGATTGTCGTTACCTTGCTTGGTGCGGCGATGTACGATGTGAACTTTATGGCTCCGATTTTTGAAGCGCTTGGGATGAACAGGCCAGAGTCAACACAAGACATCATGCGTATTCCAGTTTTCGCCACTCTAATTGTCGCTCTCATTGCTATCTATGCTGCATTTAGTATGGAAGAAGAGAAAAAGGAGAAGACGGCAGAAGGCGGAAAACTCGCTACAACGATGGCGAGCCTTAAACTAACCATGAATACTGGGAAGTGGGTGCTATCAACCCCTTACGTTCTGTTTATTTTGCTCTACTACAGCCTATTCGAGCATACCTCGCGCATGTTTCTCACCATGAACAGTCAATATTATCGAGCGATTGAGATCCCCATTATCTACATCGGCTTTATTGGCGCCGGAATCAGTGTGTTTCAAATACTACTCGCAGGAAGGAGTCGTAGACTGGCTGAACAAATGGAACCAAAACGATTCATTCTAGCAATGGGAGTTGCCACAATCGCAACCTACTATTGCCTTAGTCTGGGCTGGCCTATCTACGGAGTCATTCCCGCACTAGCATTAATCTTCATCACTATGACGATGAACATTTTCATCAGCTATCACCTGAACAAGAAGACCGAATCGCACAACAGAGCCACTGTACTTAGTTTTAAGGGACTCATGTTTAATCTTGGCTATGGGTTTATCGGCATGCTTTACGCCTATTACTACAAACTGCTTTCCCAAAACTACACGGAACAACAAATTGAGCAACACGTGGATTTCATTGCCTCTCTGTCATCGTTCGTTTATTACTTTGCGTTTCTGTTTATCGCTATCAGTGCTTGGTTCTACATAAAGAACAAGCGAACAACAGTGTTTTCTTAATGGCTAGCTTGGAAGTTATGTAATGCAGTCTATATCTCTCGCACAGGCTCAGAAAATTGCTCTGCTGTCTCAGGGGCTCCCGGCTCAAAAGCTAACTGGTACCGCTTACCAAAAAAGCGTGCAATCGATGCAGACGTTAGGCTATGTGCAGATTGATACCATCTCTGTGGTGCAACGCGCTCACCACCATACCTTATGGAGCCGGAATCATAGTTACGCTCCAGAGCACTTAGATCGGATGGTGAAAGAACGTTTGGTATACGAGTATTGGTCTCATGCTGCTTCGTATCTGGATATGGCAAATTTTCAATTTTCACTACCTCGAAAACACGCCATCAAGTCAGACAAGCAAAATCACTGGTTTAGGAAAAACCCTAAGCTGATGTCGGAGGTACTCGCGAGAATCACATCAGAGGGGCCATTAATGGCGAAAGACTTCGATTCTACGGTCACAAAGAAAACGGGATGGGAGAGCAAACCAACTAAACAAGCGCTTGAAATGCTGTATATGCAAGGTGATTTAATGATCACTGAACGCAAAAACTTCCATAAAGTTTACGATCTAACTGAACGTGTACTGCCATCTAGTATCAATACAACCACTCCCTCGGCGCTAGAGTACGCCAAGTTTCTTGTCATTAACTCGCTTGTGACTCATGGTCTAGCCACATTGGCAGAAATAACCTATCTACAAAAAGGTATGAAAGCGAGCGTCAATGAAGCGATAAATCAGCTAATTGAGGAGGGAGAAATAGATAAGGTATCAGTGAATGGAGAGATCTATTTCACTCGTCCTCAATCCCTTTCGTTATTGGATAAAAGGCTGAATCGAAAACAAACACGCATCCTCTCCCCCTTTGATAATCTTGTCATTCAGCGCGACAGGGTGAGCAAGCTTTTTAACTTCGATTACCTTCTAGAGTGCTACGTCCCCGCGACCAAACGGCGACATGGCTACTTTGTCTTACCGATATTGTGGGACGGGCGATTGGTTGCAAGAGCAGATTGTAAAGCCCACAGGAAAGAGGCACACCTAGAAGTTATAACGCTCCACATTGAGCCCAGTGCGAACAAGCAGACTGCATTCAAGGACAGTCTGGAGCTTGAACTCACACAGTTTGCTCATTTCAATGGATGTGCAACTTTCAGTATCACACGACAGATTCCCTAGCTCGCACGCGAGCCCTAGCCTTTCACTTTCTCAGACACACCAAAAAATTGCTCGGGCGTTTTCTCTTCACCCTGGGCAATAACAAATGCCAGCTCATCCGCCAAAGGTGAACGCAATTGTCTCAGCGTATCTAGATCTTCTCTCGCGAGTGCGGCATTGCCCATCTGAACATGTAATACACCTCGATACATGTAAGGTTCAGGCATTTTTGGAGAGAGAGCTATGGCCTTGTTGTAGTGAAACATCGCCGTATTGTAATGGTCTGGGCCTTGCTTTCTTAGGGTATACGCTAGGTTGTTGTGCGCTTCCGCCCAGTCTTTATCTCGCTTCAAGGCTGTTCGAAATTTTCGCTCTGCATCAAGAAACTGCTTGTCCATCATCAACTCAACACCCTGATTGTATATCCGCTCAGCCCGGCTGAGAGGGTTGCTGCTCGAGCCAGAGCCGGCAGCCCAAAGGCTTGATGAAACGATCATACTGGTTACGAGGATTATAGTGCTTCGCATGGTTCTCTCCTGATTTTCCGACGCTCTTTACTTACGCGACGCAATTCTTACTGGTTCACCTTTTAGCAAAATCACCACACCTCAAATACCAGAAAACACACTCCCTTCGTGTTACCAAAAACGATCCCGTTATCAGTTTGTAATATTTGGTTATATTTCCTCAATAAGAGAACAGTCTTAGAATTTTATATTAAACAGACCTGTCGTTAACGATAAAAATCAGAATTATCTCAAAAACAGCCAACAAAACGCAGCAAGAAAACTTGCACATTTTGTGACCTATTCCTCTCACCCTTTGTACTCATCCCCCTTCACCTCTTTAGGGGGATGAGTAGCTATTTTTGGGTGAGGAATATCCTAGGCTCGCCCTAACCAAAAATAAAAAAGGACAAACCATGACATCAATAAAATCTGCTCTGTCTATGGCAGTGATAAGTGCACTAATGTTTGGCTGTGCGTCTGACCCAGCGACATCATCCGCGGATGACAGTGCTGCAACAACGACAGCTGCTGTGGCGGCTGCTCCAGCAGGCGTCGATACCGCCGCGATGGCAGCCTGTGACGCACCAACGGTTGCTGATAAAGGTCCTGTTAGCAAACAGCTTTTCGTAGTCGGTACGTTTGCCGATTCAAACTGGAAACACGTCGACGGACGTAAGTTCGAGCACAAAGGAGACGGTTTGTATCAAGCAGTGATCGACGAAAAACCAGGTAAGTTCAGCATGCAGTACGCAGCTTCAGACTGGAAACCACAATACACCGCTGAAGGCCGTACACTTAACCCAGGAGAGACAAAAGTACTTAAATGGGGTGGCTATGGCAAAGATACTAAATCGGTCATCGAAACTGCTGGAAAGTACGTTTGGTCAGTTAAGTTTGACGAGAAAGCAAATCCCGTCGCTGTATCAGTGAATAAGTGCATGTAGCACCTCGTAGCCAAGTGAGTGAACCTCACTTGGCTTCAAATCTCGCTTGACCCCTCAAAACTCTCAATGGCTACCTCAATAGGTTTGCCAATATCCCTCTTTCGTCGCTATCATTAATACCATCTGATGTAATTCATAAAGCCTATAATGAAAAAGCATGAACAGCTGGTTCAAGACCTGATCAGTAAAATCTGCCAAGGTGTTATCACACACAAACTGCCTTCTGAAAGAGAACTCGCCGACAAATATCAATTATCTCGATTCTCTATTAGAAAGGCCCTATCGAAACTTGAGGCAATTGGTGTAGCCAAACCCAAAACGGGGTCGGGGTATTTTGTTAACACAGCGATGATTGGCTCACCACTCATATATAACTCGATAACAGAAAATAGCTTCGAGCAGATCTCCTATAAAAAAGTTCAGCTTAATAAACGAGTACCTACTCATCACGAGATGCAAGTTTTCTCTATAGGTGAAAATGATTACTTGTGGCACATCAAACGGTTAAGACTCGTTCAAGATAAAATCACTCAAATAGAAGAAACGATTCTACCAGTACATTTATTCCCTAAAATGAATGACACTATTGTTGAAAGTTCGCTGCAAAAGCTCGCGCTTTCATTGGGTTTAGAAATAGACAGCTACTTAACGAGTTATAAAGCCGTTAGTTTATCTTCAGAAGATGCTAAGTTACTAGAATGCAAACGTTCTACGTCGGCTATGAATATTACCAATCGAGGTTTTCTTTTATCGGGAGAGGCTTTTATTGTCAGTGATATTCTCGATATTAACTATCAATGTACGTATCACACCAAATTTAATAACGAAAGCTTGCAATACCGAGATCAAAACGACCGCTAAATTAGCGGTCGTTTTATATTAGTCAATCTATGGCGTATGAATTGAGCCATCCGGCAATCGGCTTTGCGTCCATTCATGTGGACGATATTCAACCGGGAAGTCTTTCGCTGCTTGCACATCCATTTCAACGCCAATACCCGGCTTTTCTGACGCGTATAGGAAACCTTTTCTTGGTTCTGCTGCATTCGGGAACACGCGGCGCGTATTCTCTTTGTAATGCACGTGTTCTTGAATGGCCGCATTGTGCAGATGGACATTCATATGCGTGTTCACGGCGGCACCAATTGGTGTCATATCTGGTGGGCAGTGCCAAGCAATTCGCACACCGAAGCTCTCGCAGAAATGACCGAGTTTCAATGCAGGTGTGATACCACCGATTTGCGAAACATGGCAGCGAATAAAATCAATCTGACGGTTAATGATGATCGACTTCCACTCTTCTGGGTTGTTAAACAGCTCGCCTAAAGCCAGCGATACCGAGGTCTGACTGCGAATGTTACTCAACCATTCAGTTTGATTCGGCGGCAAGATATCTTCAATAAAGTACGGGTAATACTGCTCAACTTGCTTGGCAAATTGAATCGCTTGGTTCGGGAACAACCTCTCGTGAACATCATGCAGAATATGGAACTGATTACCGTACTTCTCACGAAGTAGCTTAAACATGTTCAGTGTATTCGCCATGTACTGGTCTTGGTCGTAATACGAGCCTTCCGTTGGGTTTTCTGTTGTGTGCATGTTCTCTGGCACGCCACCGTAAAAACCAAGCTGACAACGAATGTGCTTATAGCCCTGTTCTAGGAACTGATCGACTTGCTCATACAGGCCTTCCATCGTGTCGCTAGTGGCATGCGTGTAGACCTGAATCGCATCTCTTGATTTGCCGCCAAACAGTTGATGTAACGGCATATTTGCAAGCTTTGCTTTAATATCCCAGAGCGCCATATCCACACCAGAAATCGCATTATTAATCACTGGTCCATTACGCCAATAGGAATTAACCATCATCATTTGCCACAGGTCTTCAATGTTATTTGCATTTCGACCAATAATCAGTGGCTTAATATATTCATCCACCATTGTCTTTACGGCAAGCGGACGTTGCTGAAATGTTGCACAACCATAACCCGTCACACCCGATTCAGTTTCCACAATCACAGTAATTAGATTATGACGGTCTGGTTTGGTAATCACACATTCAATATTTGTAATGAGATTTTCTTTCACGATATTGGCTCTAGGTCAGAAATTTCATTCTATCTAACAGCGAAAAAAAACAGAATTCAAGCGCTATTTTATGGCAAAATTTGACTGGTTCGTTATCGATGGACTTTTGCAAAGAAAAACGAACCAATCGATGAAAATAGCTTAAAATTAATGAATTGACGCATTTAATGTGACGAATCTCTCTGTTTTTTCGATTGGGGTAGATACGCCCTCTGGATATTATGTCCCCATCAAATAACGGCAGGAAATTCCATTATGCAACTGACTGAAACGCTTGATGACGTGAACTCAACAACGAAAAATAATAGTGAGCAAAACGGTTTCAACGACAACCTAAAAGTGCTAGTGACGGCGCTTGGTGGTGAGAGCAACATCGTAAACATTACCCACTGTATGACGCGCCTGCGCTTTAAGCTTGCGGACGAGTCACTGGCAAAGAAAGATGCCCTTGAGAAAATCCCTGGTGTGCGAGGCGTTGTGCTAGCACAGGGACAGACTCAAGTTGTCATCGGTGTCGATGTGGAGAAATGGTACAACGCGCTCTCTGGTGTCAGCACGAGTACCGAAGAGCCAACTCTCGAAGTCGAAAAAGGTAAGCTGTTCCAAAGTGCAATGCGCGTGGTTGCGGGTATTTTCGGACCAGTAGTACCAGCCATCGCTGGTGCCGGTATGTTAATGGGCCTGCTGTCTGGCCTTATCGCAACCAATGTGATTTCAGAATCATCCGATACGGTCTACTTCTTCCGTTCAATCTCTACCGCCGTATTCTTTTTCCTACCTATGCTGGTTTCTTTCTCAGCAGCTAAGGTGTTTAAGGTTAACGAGTACATCGCTCTAGCTGTGTCATCAGCGATGCTGGCACCAAAACTGGTTGAAAAAGCAGCGCTACTTAAAGATGCTGGCGCAGCACCTGAACTAACGGTAATGGGCGTAATTCCTGTAGAGTTACTGAACTACGGCGGCGCTATCGTTCCGGCCATCCTAGCAGTTTGGGTACTCTCAAAAGTGACACCGTTTGTTGACCGATTCGTTCCATCGTCAGCAAAACCGGTATTTACACCGCTGCTCGCCTTTACTGTGACGTCTACAATCGTCCTATCTTTAGTTGCTCCAGCGGGTATGTGGCTAAGTAACGGTGCGGGCTGGGTCGTGAGCTCACTTCTAGAGATTTCACCAACGCTAACTGGCTTCGTGTTCGGTCTTACTCGCCCAATTACTATCGTGTTTGGTATCCACCACAGCATGACGCCAATCAGCTTGAACAACTTTGCTTTGTACGGAAAAGATCTACTGATGCCAATCATGTGTCTTGGCAACCTAGCAATCGCTGGTGCAACTATGGCCGTGTGGTACAAACAGCGTAAGCATGTTTCTAAAGAAGAGTCGTCAGTAACAGTAGGCTCTGGTATCACCGCAATTCTAGGTATCACTGAACCAGCTCTATTCGGTGTTCTAACTAAGTACACAAAGGCATTGTTTACTGCGAGCTTGGCGGCAGGTGTTGTCGGCGCAATCTCTGTTACGATTGATACTCACCTAACAAGCTACATTCTATCGTCTGTGTTCAGTCTTCCTGCATACCTAGCAAGCGGCACACAGAACTTCATTCAAGCAGTACTTGGCGTTGTGGGGGTATTTGCTCTGGCATTTGCTCTGACTATGATGTTTGTTAACGTCGACGATAAGTAATCTACAAGTAGTCTAAAACGAAAAGGCTCACACGCTTTTAACTAGAGATAGTTACTG
This sequence comes from Vibrio maritimus, assembly GCF_021441885.1. NCBI lineage: Bacteria > Pseudomonadati > Pseudomonadota > Gammaproteobacteria > Vibrionales > Vibrionaceae > Vibrio > Vibrio maritimus. The sequence continues at coordinate 1,328,230 of NZ_CP090439.1, read as the reverse complement.
GGGTGTGGGCCTTTTTGGTGTTTCAAGCCATACCAAAAATCATCGTCATCCCCTTGAAAAAGGGGATCTCATTCTGCGCGTCGCGGAGTTGATTTATGCGACTTAGTCGAATACTTTCAGTCACCTACACTCTATAGGAGATCCTCACTTTCGTGAGGATGACGGTTATATGGGGTATGTTAGAAATGAATGGATGCAGAGCATTTATGTCCGGACCTGTGCTAACAGGGTAGATCAACGTAACTCAAAACTACCCAATTCGGTGCTTCAAACCATAGTAAAAATCACCGTCATCCCCTTGAAAAAGGGGATCTCATTCAGCGCGTTGAAAAGTTGAATTACGTGACTTAGTCGAATATTTTCAATTACCTACACGTGGTAGGAGATCCTCACTTTCGTGAGGATGACGAATATCTGGTGAGCGGACGGGGTGGAATCAACAAGAAACTTTTATCCAAAAGTGAGTTTCGAACTTTGTTGTCACACTTTCTATTTATAGCCAAGTTGACTGAATCTAAGCTTAGATTTTAGCGTCGAATACAAGACGTACATCCCCTGCAGGCAGAACGTGTTGCAGGGTCTAATCGACCTCTTTGGATCTTACAATACGCATTTCTAAGCACCCTTCTCGCTGCAAACCAGTCTTCCGGTTTTTGCATCAAAAGATAGCCGTTGAAACGCTTTAGAAGCGGCAGGCGATATTCATCAAGAAACTTACGATCGTATTCAACCTCAAAGTAGTCAAACACTTGTTCTAAAGCAGTGAAGGTCGCCAGTTTGTCTTGAAGTTCAACAAAGCTCATCGTACTGGAAAGGGTTAAGGAAGTTGTCGAGATTGTAAGCGATCAAATGTGAATAGTCACTTTGGAAGCGAATTAGCAAGAAAGGAAAAGGATAGCTGGGAGCGAGAGACAAGCCCAAGGCGTCATTCCCTAAATGGGAAGCCCCCTAGCCTCGGGCTTGTGAACTTAGGCTTGGTACTCTGGGTAATCAAGCAGACCGACTTCGTTACCGCCAAACAGGGTGTTTGGATTGTGCTCAGCTAGCGGGTAGCCGTGCTTGATACGATTTGGTAAGTCTGGGTTTGAGATAAATGGACGACCGAAGCCAACCATGTCAGCAAGTCCACCAGCCAGAGCCTGCTCTGCCTTCTCTTGGTTATAGCGACCAGCGTAAATGATGGTACCTTGATACGCTTCACGAACCGCTGTTTTGAACTCAGCTGGTGTGTCAGGCGCGTCATCCCAATCCACTTCCGCAATGTGCATGTACACTACGTTATGTTTATTAAGTACACGTGCAGCCGCGGTATAAGTCTCTACTGGTGTCTTATCGACAGTACCGTTTAGAGAAGTAAATGGCGCTAGGCGAACACCCACTTTATCTGCACCAATGGCATCAACAACAGCAGCAACCACTTCATCTAGGAAACGTAGGCGGTTTTCAATTGAACCACCATATTCGTCATCGCGGTTATTCGCTTCTGAATCAATAAACTGGTTGATTAGGTAGCCGTTTGCACCATGTAGCTCGATACCATCGAAACCTGCTTCAACAGCGTTTAATGCCGCTTGGCGGTATTGCTCTACCACATCTTTGATATCTTGCTTTGTCATTGCTCGAGGTTCAACCACATCAACAAAGCCCGGCTCATTGGTGCCGTTATCGACGAAAACCTTCACATTCTCTGCTTTTAGCGCAGAGGAAGAGATAGGCTGTTCACCACCAATGTTATCAGGGTGTGTAACACGACCTACGTGCCAAAGCTGAGCGAAGATAGCGCCGTCTTTTGCGTGTACTGCATCAGTCACTTTTTTCCAGCCAGCGATCTGTTCTTGAGAATAGATACCCGGCGTCCAAGCGTAGCCTTGACCCATTGGAGAGATCTGTGTGCCTTCTGCAACAATAAGACCTGCTGAGGCGCGCTGTGCGTAGTACTCAGCCATCATATCGTTCGCTGCGTTACCTGGCTGTGACGCGCGAGAGCGAGTCATAGGTGGCATCACGATACGGTTTTTAAGAGTAAGTGAACCCAATTGAATTGGTTGAAACATTGAATCTGTCATAATCATAAACCTCTATATGTTCTCTATTATTTGCTCGATTGAATTAGCTCAATAGAGTAACCATCAGGATCTTTTACAAACGCGATGTGAGTTTCGCCGCCTTTCATTGGACCTGGTGCACGAGTGATGTTGCCACCCAGTTGTTCAATGCGCTCACATGCCGCATAAATATCATCACAACCAATCGCAATATGTCCCCATGCATTGCCTTGGTCGTACTGGTCTGTATCCCAGTTGTAAGTCAGCTCGATGGTAGAGCCTGCATCTTGACCCTCGTAGCCTACAAAGACCAGTGAATAGCGATACTCTTCATTCTCGAAACGGTCTAACACCTTCATGCCAAGAACTTCTGAGTAGAATTTAATGGACTTATCTAGGTCCACTACGCGAATCATTGTGTGCAAAACTTTCATATTAACCCTCGCCTGAATCTTATGCAGACTCTCACCCTTAATCGGTTGAGTTAACCACATAAGCGAAATGGTGATTTCCAACTGGCGCTAGATTACGACAAAAGGGAAAGTACGTGAAATTATCAGATATTATGATTTGTATAATATTTTGGAATGATAGAGTTACAACAATGCCTTGAATTGTTGAGATACATCTGTCCCACTTTTAGTTTCAAAGCAACCCAAAACATCGTCATCCCCTTGCAAAAGGGGATCTCATTCAACGTGTGCAAAACTGATTTACGTGACTCGGTCCATACCTTTCAGTTAGCTACACGCTTTAGGAGATCCTCACTTGCGTGAGGATGACGAGTTTATTAGAGGCCGGGCTCTGGGAGTAGAAGTTAAAGACCAGTCTTAATTTCACTGTCTTTGAACGATAAACATATGGTAGCCAAACTCTTCAGCAAATTGAGTGCAGATCTCTACCTCATGCTTGATGTCTTTCCATGCAGCCTTTTCAGACATCTCTGGTTCAAGCTCTTTGACTCGTTCACTCAGTGGTCCATAGTAGTTCATCCAAGCTTCGCGGCTCATCGGAAAGTGGTCAACAACTTGGTAGCCCGCATTTTTAATCTGCTCAAGGCGTGTGTCTACCTGTTGGATATCGGGATACTCTTGATTCCAAAACTCCACTGACGCTTCACTTGGCGTCGATGTCTTCCAAACCATGTCACTCAACATAATGTATCCGTGGTCCGTTAAGAAAGACTTCCATTGTGATAGGGCTTTTTCTACTCCCATGATGTAAGCACTGCCTTCTGCCCATATAAGATCGAAACTTTGTGGCGCAAATGGTAGCTCTGTCATACTTGCAGCAACGGTATTAAGCCTTTCAGCTAAACCAAGTGCTTCAAAACGCTCGGTAAGTCGATCCAGCGCTGACTGCTCATTATCAATTGCGGTAATAGTTGCATTGCTGTTTTCTGCTAGCACTTTGGTTGCCAGTCCTTTTCCGCAACCAACTTCAAGCAGGTTTTTGGGCGCTTTTGGTACTGCGTTTAGTGCCTTTTGTGTTTCTTGCTCACTTCCCGGTCCCCAACGTTCAAGCGTTTCGAATACCGTCATGAAGTCAGCCATATAAAGTTCGTGTTCGTTCATGTCTTTTGATAACCATTTCAATCTCAGGGCATCTTTTTCACTAAAGCCCTGATTAATTAACCATTCGAGATGGGCATCTGGCGCTAACTTATCTAGCCCTTCATGCCATGCTTTAAGATCACCTTCTCCCAACATAGCGGCTAACAGATCACGCGAGCGCTGCTTCTGCTCAATCTCATCATCCAATACTTGCAAGCGTTTCTGTAACAATGCTCGGTCGACTTTCGCCTCCAAACACGCTTTACACTCTTTCAGAGTCAAACCACCAGCTTGCAGTTGTTGGATCAATCGGACACGTTGCACGTCTTTATCGCTGTAGACTCGGTAACCATTGGATAAACGTTTCCCGCTAATAAGGTTCTGTTTTTCATAATAGAGCAGCGCTGTTCTCGACAAGCCCACTTCTGCGGCTAACTCTGATATCCGATACACCACAACGTCCTCTCCGATTGATGGTTGGCACTGTAAACTATAAAGCTGTAGACAGGTCAACAGCAAATAAAAAAACACCGCGAATAAATTGACGCGGTGTTTTTACCAGTATTAGCTAACGAAGCTATTTTAATCCGGCTATTGCTAAGCTTTTATTGCTGTACAAAAACTGACATCAGCAACGTTCGTTTGAATGTCGTACGAGTGATATAGCTCAAAGCAAGGACGCTCATCCGTTTCTAACTGCTGCTCTACGACCTGCGCCATTAACTCTTCCCACGCTGTTGAATACTGAGATTTGTCGGTGATGGTTTTTCGTATGCATGCATACTTGCCTCCCTCGAACTCTGTCATTTCAATGCCAGCGGGTGTATCGACGGAGGAATCAAGCAGTAAGCCGATATCAGTTCGACACTTTTCTGCTGGGGTTATTTCTGGATTGTCGTGATAGATGAACACGTTCGTCTGCGCTGCAAGTCCATTTGGACCCGCCCAACTGTATAGCTTGTCGACCGCTGGTTCATAATTATTACCATAAGGTCCTGTTACTCGAACAAACGCCAACTGACCTGATTCAATCATTCTAATTTCCATTTGGGTACTCCACTTATAAGGTTCGAAATCAGTATAAGGAGTCGCACTTTCAGACTCGTGTCCATTGTTGCGAAGTAGGTGTCCAATCTTGCTGTTTCGCATGAGCTGAGCGTATTGCTCCAAATCATCACAGTCTCGGATTTGTGTCGGTGTTATCCCAAAGTACTTTTTAAACGCCTTCGCCATGCTTTGCGAACTACCAAAGCCATGGTCTAGCGCCACTTCTGTGACACCTGGCTTGTTGTAAAACAATGTATTCGCAGCTTGCTCTAGTCTTAATCTTCGAAGAAAGTCATTAAGGGTTTCTCCCGTCACCACCTTAAAAATTCGATGAAAGTGGTAAGGAGACAGGTGCGCTTTCTTAGCCACAACCTCTAAGTTAAGAGGTTGATCAAAGTGCTGCTCAAGATAGCGGATGACAGGTTGTAATTTTTGCTGATAGTCAACTTTCATGGGCATCATTCTATTTAAAACCAGATAGCACACAGCCTAACAAAAACTGTATATAAACACAGTTATTATTTACAAAATTAAGAGGTGAGTTGGTAAGATATGAAGCTAATTTAACCAAGCGAGGACAAACATTGTCCTCGCCCACGAGTCGTCTAGTGAACTAGATTGATTGGCTCTCTACTCAAAGCCGGAGTACTTGACCCCCGACAAGTGCGACATTTCTCGATTCCATGTCGCCAAATCTTTCTTATTGAACTGACCGAGTTCATTGTGACCACACGCTCTCGCCATTACCTGCATCAAAGAAACCGAGGCTTCAAAGAAGTTCTTTAGCTGGTGAGAGGCTTTGTCGACGTTTAGTCGCTGCCTTAGATCGGCCTTTTGTGTTGCGATGCCAGCAGGGCAATTGTTGGTATTGCACATTCGAGCGGCGACGCAGCCGATGGATTGCATCGCACTGTTCGAAATCGCCACACCATCAGCACCCAGCGCCATCGCTTTCACAAAATCCATTGGTACTCGCAACCCACCTGTGATGATGAGCGTTACTTTACCGCTCATACCTTGTTGATCCAGATAGCGACGAGCTCTTGCAAGTGCAGGAATCGTTGGCACGCTAATGTGATCCCGGAACATTTCAGGCGCTGCACCTGTGCCACCTCCTCTACCGTCGAGAATGATGTAATCAGCAC